>CANQVD010000054.1 GCA_947627215.1 uncultured Eisenbergiella sp. | reverse complement strand
TCGGCAGCGGTCAAATCCATCTCGTCCATGGTGAGTTCAACTTCGATATGCTGCTTGACATTGAGTTTGGACAATAAACACACCGTCTCGCAATGCACCCCCTGCGCGAAGTTGTCGAACACCCTGGCCTTCACCGGCTCGTATCCGTTTCCCGCCAGATACTTCAGATCCCGCGCCAGCGTGGCCGGGTCGCAGCTCACATAGACGATCCGTTTCGGCTCCATCCGCACCATGGTGTTCAGGCAGGCCTCGTCACAGCCCTTCCGGGGCGGATCCACCACGATCACATCCGCGCGGATCCCCTCCGCCGCATATTTTTCAGGCAGCACCTCCTCCGCCTTTCCCACAAAAAAACGGGCGTTGGCGATGCCGTTGCGCGCTGCGTTGCGCCTGGCGTCCTCGATGGCCGCGGGTACCGCCTCCACCCCGCAGACGGACTTCGCCTCTCTGGCGAGGAACAGGGAAATGGTTCCGATCCCGCAGTACAGGTCCCAGACGGTCTCCGTCCCGGTCAGCCCGGCGTAATCCAGCGCCTGACGGTAAATTTTTTCCGTCTGCGCCGGGTTCACCTGGTAAAAAGAGAGCGGAGAAATGGAAAAGGTCAGGCCGCCGATGGTATCCTCGATGCAGTCCGCGCCGCGCACCGTGCGGACTTCTTTTCCCAGGATCACGTTGCTCCTGTCCGTATTGACGCTGACAGAAAAGCTGGTCATGCCGGGAATCGCCGCGAAAAGCCGCTCCGCCAGATCCTTCTCCCCCGGCAGACGGGTCCCGTTGAGCACCAGACAGACCAGAATCTGGCCCGTGGCAAAGCCCTTGCGGATCAGCACATGGCGCAGCAGCCCCCTCCCGGTGGCCTCGTCATAAGCCGGGATCTTTTTCTCCCCGCAGAAATCCAGCACGATCCGCAGAATGTCCCTGTTTTCCCGAGCGCCCAGCGCGCAGTCCTCCGCCTCGATGATCGTGTGAGTCCGTCCCGCGTAAAAACCGGCGATAAGCCGTCCCGCCCGGTCGGTGCCGATGGGAAACTGGGCCTTGTTGCGGTAATGAAAGGGTTCCTCCATTCCCACGGGCTCCTCCAGCATCGCCGTCACTTTTTCCGGCGAAAAACCCCCGATGCGGACCAGGCAGTTCTTCACCTTATTGTTCTTGAATTCCAGTTGTTTTTCATAAGAAAGCGCCTGGAGCTGGCAGCCGCCGCACTGGCGCGCCACGGGACAGACCGGCGCTACCCGGTCCGGCGAGGGCGTCAGGATCTCCTCCAGGCGCGCGAACGCGTATCCTTTTTTGGGGCGGACGATCCGCGCCCGCACCGTATCCCCGATCAGGGCGTCCTTCACGAACAGGGTGTAGCCGCCGGCCCCGCTCTCCTCCAGATGTCCGATTCCCTCCCCGTCCGCGCTCATATCCGTGATGGTCACGGTAAAGATCTGATTTTTCTGTATGTTCATATTCAATCCATTCGCGTCATCCGCAGGTTGGACTCAAACAGCCGGTTGAAGCCCAACCAGCCGGTTTCCGCCGTGCTCTCCAAAATTTCCGTAAACGTCTCCAGCTTGGCGTCCGTGTTATCCGCCAGATTCAGCGCCAGCGCCTCCATCAGCGCGGGCTTTTTGGGAGAGCCGTACTCGTATTCGCCGTGGTGCGCCAGGATGCAGTGCTTCAACTGAGATTCCAGCACCGGCGGGAAGCCCGGGATCGTGCGGGCTTTTTCTCCGATCATCTCCGCTCCCATGACGATGTGCCCCAGGAGCTGCCCGTCATCGGTATAATCGTTTTGCGGAAAAAGGGAAAGCTCCCTGGTTTTCCCGATGTCATGGCATATAGCAGCCGTCAGCAGCAGATCCCGCTTCAGCATCGGATAGGTTTTGCAGTAATAATCGCAAAGCTTCACAACGCTCAGCGTGTGCTCCAGCAGCCCGCCCATAAAACCATGGTGCACGCTTTTGGCGGCAGAGGATTTCTGGAAGCTGCCGATGAAATCCACATCCTCCACAAAAAAGGCTTCCAGAAGTTTTTTCAGATATGTATTTTCAATGCCGCCGATATAACGCAGCAACTCCTTATACATGGTAGGAATGTCTTTTTTGCTCACAGGCAGATAATTGGCCGGATCGTATTCTCCCTCCCGGCACTGCCGTACCCGCTTCACATTGATCTGGAGCGCGTTCTGAAAGCTGGTCACATCCCCGTACACCTCGATGTAATCCAGCGCGTCGAAATCCTCGATGCCGGCGCTGTTGGGATCCCAGATCTTGGCGTCCACCGTCCCCGTTTTATCCTGCAGAATCACATTTTCATAGGGCTTCCCGTTCTTGGTGACCGCGGACTGTTTATGCTTGCACAGATAAATGTCAGAGACCCGGTCGCCTTCCTTATAATCCTTGATGAATTTCATTTCGCTTCCTCCAATATGACGTCCACCGTCATTTCCTGATATTCCTCCGCGCCCTGGCGCATCACCGTAACGGGCACGCTCATGCCTGGCTCCAGATTCATCAGCGTTTCCTGATATTCCGAAAAGGACCTAAGCTCTGTCCCGTTCAGCTCCACGATCACGTCGCCGCTCTGGATCCCCGCTTTCATGGCGGGAGAATCCATCTGAATGTTCGTCACATAAGCGCCCAGCGGCACGTCCATCTCCGTATGAATTTCCACCGGCACGTCGCTTCCTGTCACGCCCATGCGCGGCACCGCTGCGCCGTTGGACATCTTTTCAATCAAAAGCCGCAGATCCGCCACCCCGTAGGCGGTGAGAAGCTCCGCCTCGTTTTCCCGGCGCAGGCTCATGGGCCGCAGAATGCCGATCACCTGTCCGGAAAGATTGATCAGAACGCCGCTGGAGTTTTCGGTCCCCATCATATCCGTGGTCAAAAGCCGCACATTGTGATCCACAAAGCTGGCTCTGGAGTCCGAAGAAGTCACCATGCCGTAAATGAGAGAGGTCGCCGACCCCAAAGGACGCCCTACCGCGATCACCGGCGTTGCGAGCAGGCTGCTGCCGGAGCTTCCCAGCACAGCCATCGTCAGGTTTTCCCTGGTTTCCTCCGGAATCTCCTCCAGCACGACGCTGATGATGGCAAGCCCTGTCTGCGCGTCCTGTCCTTTGATCTGGGCGCTGGTCTGCACATCGTCCTGAAATGTGACCAGAAGGCTTTCCGCATCCTCCACCACCGTATTGTCCGTCAGGATCAAAAGCTCGACCCCGTTATCCGCCACGATCAGCCCGGACGCCTGCCCCTGATTTTCATAAATATTGTCAAACCAGTCCATATCGGTCACCACGCCGGTCACCGTCACCATCGACTGATTGTTGCGCTGCACCAGCGCGTACATCAGGCGGTAGAGCCGCTGATAATCCGACATCTCCAGCTCCACCTTTTCCACCGTCTCCGGCTCGCCGGACAGCGCTCCCGTCCCGGTTCCGCCGCCGGCTGTACCGTTTCCGGTGCCTCCGGCCGTGCCGCCTGCGTTTCCGGCACCGCCTGTGCTGCCCGCACCGCCTGTATTTTCAGCCTCACCGCCTGTGCTTCCGGCATTTCCTGCTCCGCCTGCGCCTGCTGCATCCCCGGCCTCTCCTGTACCATCCGCGCTTCCCGCGCCGCCCGCATTTCCGGTCTCACCTGTACCGCTCCCGGCTTCCGCTTCGCCTGCACTTCCGTCTCCGTCTTCGTTTCCGTCCCCTTCCGTTTCGCTCTGCGCCGCATCCGGTCCCTGTCCTTCCTGCCGTCCCGGTCCCTGTGCCGCGCCTCCCCGGTCATTTTCCACGCCCGCAGTCCCCGACTGCACGGCTTCTGTTCCGGCTCCGTCCGCGGCCTCCGTCAGAATCATATCCTCCGGAAGCATTTCATCCTCGATATCCTCTTCCCGAAGCTGCACCGGCCCCGGCTCCTCCTCCGGATAGAGCAGATTGGTGAAAACCGGCTCCAGCACCAGAAAGGTCAGACACGCGATCAGGCCGAAGATCACGGCCATGCTGGCAGTCAGCAGCGTCCGTTTGATCAGCTTTTTCTTGTTTAAGGGGCGCTCCTTCACCTTTTCCTTTATAAATTCTATGTCCTGATTGGATTGATTTTCTTCCATATTCCCTCCGCCCCGCAGTGCGCGCGCTCGCCTTCGCTTCGCTTCGGCTCCCTCGCGGGCTTCGCCCTATGGACGCCGTCGGATACCTTCGGACTTCCATGCAAGCATGGCGCACGGGCACCCTCACTCACATACCGACTTACTCCGCCCCGCAGTGCGCGCGCTCGCCTCCGCTTCGCTTCGGCTCCCTCGCGGGCTTCGCCCTATGGACGCCGTCGGATACCTTCGGACTTCCATGCAAGCATGGCGTCTGAAGGTATCCGACGGCGTCCGCACTGCTCATTGCTTACGCGTACATTATACCTCTCCCGTTTCAAACGCACAACCCCAACCGCGAACTTAGGGCGGAATCGCGTCCTTCGTTTTTTATGGCGCCGGGCGGCTGCCTGAGCCTGTATGGGTATGCGGCGTCTCCGGGGCCATCCCCTCCCGCGGCAAAAAAGGTCTGTCCGTTTCCCGCGCATTGTGGTATGATAAGGTTGATAAGGTATGTGCCGCGCACCGCCCGCGGGCGGCGCGCGGAAATCAGAGAATGGAGCAGACACGATGAACGCAAAGGTTTTACGCGTATTGGAATATGACAAAATTCTCCGCCTCCTGGAGGGAAAAGCCACCTCCGACCCCGGCCGGCAGCTCTGCCGTAAGCTGACGCCCATGACCGATCCGGAAGAGATCGAACAGGCGCAGACCGAGACGGCAGACGCTCTGACGCGGATGTTCCAAAAGGGTTCCCTGAATTTCGGCAGCAATAAGCCTTTGGGCATGAGCCTGCGCTCGCTGGAGATCGGCAGCGCGCTGTCTGTCGAAGAACTGCTGCGCATCGCCGGGCTTTTGGAAAACACCGCACGGGTGAAAAACTACGGCAGCGCCGAGCGGGAGGACGCACCCACAGATTCCCTGACGGAGGCCTTCAACGGCCTGGAACCCCTGCCGTCCCTGGCGAGGGAGATCCGGCGCTGTATTCCATCCGAGGAGGAGATCGCAGACGACGCCAGCCCCAACCTGAAACGGATCCGGCGCAGCATCACCCTCACCGGCGAGCGCATCCATTCCCAGCTCAACAACATGGTCAACGGGGCTTCCCGATCCTATCTGCAGGACGCTGTGATCACCACACGGGACGGCCGCTACTGCATCCCGGTGAAATCCGAATACAAAAACCAGGTGCCCGGCATGATCCACGACCAGTCCGCCACCGGTTCCACCTATTTCATCGAGCCCGCCGCGGTGGTGGAGCTGAACAACCAACTGCGGGAGCTGGAAATAGAAGAGCAGAAGGAGATCGCGGTCATTCTCGCGTCTCTCAGCGGCCAGGCCGGAGAACACACCGCGGAGCTGGCGGAGGATCAGCGGATCATGACGAAGCTGGATTTCGTCTTCGCCAAAGCGGGACTGGCCATGGACTTAAACTGCAGCCGTCCCCTGTTCAACACGGAGCATTTCATCCGCATCCGGCAGGGCCGGCACCCGCTTCTGGACAGAAAAAAGGTGGTTCCCATCGATGTGGCGCTGGGAGAGGACTTCGATCTGCTCATCATCACCGGTCCCAACACCGGCGGCAAAACCGTCTGCCTGAAAACCGTAGGACTTCTGACGCTGATGGGACAGTCCGGCCTGCACATTCCGGCCCGCGACCGTTCCCAGCTCTCCGTTTTTACGGAGGTCTTCGCGGACATCGGGGACGAACAGAGCATTGAACAGAGCCTGAGCACCTTTTCCTCTCATATGACCAGCATCGTTTCGATCCTGAAGCACGCGGATGAAAATTCCCTTTGTCTCTTTGACGAGCTGGGCGCCGGCACCGATCCCACCGAGGGCGCCGCGCTGGCCATCGCAATCCTGAACTTTCTGCATGACCGGGGCATCCGCACCATGGCGACCACACACTACAGCGAGCTGAAGATCTATGCGCTCTCCACCGATTTCGTGGAGAATGCCTGCTGCGAATTCGATGTGGAGACGCTGCGCCCCACCTACCGCCTGCTTGTTGGCATCCCCGGCAAGAGCAATGCGTTCGCCATATCCAAAAAGCTGGGGCTTTCCGAAGAGATCATCGACGCCGCCAGACAGCAGATCACCGAACAGGATATCAGCTTTGAAGATGTGATCTCCAATCTGGAGCAGCGCCGCGTCACCATTGAACGAGAGCAGCGGGAGATCGAAGAACATAAAAAAGAGATCGAGCGCCTTAAAAAACAGCTTCAGGAGAAAAACGAACGGATCGACCAGACCCGCGACCGCATTCTCCGGGAGGCCAACGAAAAGGCCCGCGACATCCTGCAGGAGGCCAAGGACGTGGCCGATGAGACCATCCGCGTCTTCCAGAAGGCCGGCCCCGGCGCTTCCATGAAGGATCTGGAAAAAACCAGGGAACGGCTGCGCGGCAGGATCGATGAGAAAAACGCCGGCCTTTCCGTCGGAAAACAGGAGTCCTCCGGCCCCGCCCTCAAACCGGAGCAGTTGAAAAAGGGCGACACGGTGCGCATCCTTTCCATGGGCCTGAAGGGGACGGTCAGCTCCCTGCCGGACGCGAAGGGCAATCTCTTCGTCCAGTGCGGCATCCTGCGCTCCTCCGTCAACGTCAGTGACCTGGTGCGCATCGATGAGCCCACCGTCACCGCGCCCAACATGAACCGTACCGGCACGGGGAAGCTGCGGATGTCAAAATCCATCTCCGTTTCCCCGGAGATCAATCTGCTGGGCAAAACCGTGGATGAGGCCCTTTCCGAGCTCGACAAATATCTGGACGACGCCTACCTGGCCCACCTGAAAAGCGTGCGCATCGTGCACGGCAAGGGCACCGGCGCGCTGCGTCAGGCGGTCCAGAAGCACCTGAAGCGGGTCAGATACGTCAAGTCCTTCCGCCCGGGCGAATACGGCGAGGGCGACGCCGGCGTGACCATCGCAGTTTTCAAGGAGGAATAAAAATGGCGAACAAACAGAAGATCCTGATCGTGGACGACGACGCCAATATCGCGGAGCTGATCTCCCTCTATCTCACGAAGGAATGCTTTGACACGATGATCGTGGGCGATGGGGAATCCGCGCTGAATGCGGTCGGCTCCTTTCAGCCCAATCTGATCCTTCTGGATCTGATGCTTCCGGGCATCGACGGCTACCAGGTGTGCCGTGAGGTGCGGAGCCGCTCCAATGTGCCCATCATCATGCTGTCCGCCAAGGGCGAGATCTTCGACAAGGTGCTGGGACTGGAGCTGGGGGCCGATGATTACATGGAAAAGCCCTTCGATTCCAAAGAGCTGGTGGCACGGGTCAAGGCGGTCCTGCGGCGCTACAAGCCCGCCCCCGCCATTCCCTCCAAACCCTCCGTCGAATGCGTGGAGTACGACGGGCTGACCGTGAACAAGACCAATTACTCCGTTCTCTATCTGGGCAATACGGTGGACATGCCCCCCAAGGAGCTGGAGCTGCTTTATTTTCTGGCTTCTTCGCCCAATCATGTTTTTTCCAGGGAACAGCTTCTGGATCAGATCTGGGGTTATGAATATATCGGCGACACCCGCACGGTGGACGTACACATCAAACGCCTCCGGGAAAAAATCAAGGACTACGCCAACTGGAAAATTGCCACGATCTGGGGCATCGGATATAAATTCGAGGTCCGCTAGGAAAAGCGAAGGACCGCGGATCAGGCGGCATCAGACGCCGCAGACCGGGCCGGATACGGGACCCGCTCCGCGAAAGGGGAATCCATGCACAAGACGCTTTATCTCAAGTTCATACTCGCCTATATCATCTTCGGCATTTTCGGGTTCCTCGTGGTGGCGACCTTTGTATCCAGCATGACCATGGAACATCTGAAGCGGGACCGGGCGGATTCCCTCTATAAAGAGGCCACCCTGATCGCCAACACGTGCGCCTCCGATCTCTACAACAGCAGGACCTCGCTGGAGGAGGTCAAGGAGCAGTTGGACGCCCTGAGCGCCTATCTGGATTCCCAAATCTGGATCATCAACCCCTCCGGCCGCATCATCATGACCACGGAAATGCCGCTGGATGTGGAACACGAGGCCATGGTGGAGGGCTTTGATTCCACCGTCACGTCCGGCTCCTTCTATACCACAGGCAACTTTTTCGACTGCTTCACGGAGGAAATGCTGAGCGTTTTCGCGCCCATCGCCTCCAATTTCCGGGTGCGCGGCTATGTGGTCATCCACACGGCCATGTCCTCCATCCGGGCCTCCGGCGAAAGTCTGCTGTCCATTTCCTATATCATGCTGGTGATCTTTTTCCTGCTCTCGCTGATCATCCTGATCTTTTTCACGGAAATGGTCTATGTGCCGCTGCGCAAGATCACCACGGCCACGGAACAGTACGCCGCCGGAAATCTGCACTACGAATTTCAGATAGACAGCGAGGATGAGATGGGCTACCTGGCCGCCTCCCTCTCCCTGATGGCCAGCGAGATCGCCCGTGGCGAGGACAATCAGAAAAAATTTATCGCCAACGTCTCCCACGACTTCCGTTCTCCCCTGACCTCCATCAAGGGCTACCTGGAGGCCATGCAGGACGGTACGATCCCTCCTGAGCTGCACGAAAAGTACCTGGGCATCGTCCTGAACGAGACCGATCGGCTGATCAAGCTCACCAACAGCCTGCTGACCCTGAACAACCTGAACATGAAGGGCATGGTGCTGGAAAAAACCTCCTTCGATATCAACGGAGTGATCCGCTCCACCGCCGCCTCCTTCGAGGGTACCTGCCGCCCGAAGCGCATCCGCATCGAGCTGGTGCTCACCGGCGAACGGCTCTGCGTCATCGCCGACAAAAGCAAAATCGAGCAGGTGCTTTACAACCTGCTCGACAACGCCATCAAATTCTCCCACGCGGACTCCTCGATCAGGATCGAGACCTCCGAAAAACACGGCAAGGTCTTCGTTTCCGTAAAGGACAGCGGCATCGGCATCCCCAAGGACAGCCTGCGCCTCATTTTTGACCGTTTTTACAAGACCGATCTGTCCCGCGGCAAGGACAAAAAGGGAACCGGCCTGGGCCTCTCCATCACGAAAGAGATCATCCAGGCCCACAACGAAAACATCAACGTCATCAGCACCGAGGGCGTGGGCAGCGAATTCATCTTCTCGCTCCCGGTGGACGAGAATGAGGAGGAGTAAAACGGCGTTTCGCCGGATCCGGTGCTATTCCTTCCAGTGAAGGCGATGCAGCCCGCCCTGTTCCCGCAGCCCCGCAAAGCCGTTCTGACGCAGCGCCTCATAGAGCACGATGGCCACGGAATTGGACAGATTCAGAGAGCGGATCTGATCCAGCATCGGGATTCGGATACAGCTTTCTTCATGCTCCACCAGAATCTCCTCCGGGATCCCCGCGCTCTCTTTTCCGAACATGATATAATCGCCCGGGCGGAACCGGACGTCCGTATACACCTGCTTCGCCTTCGTCGTCGCCATCCAGAGCCTCGCGCCGGGATGCTTTTCACAGAAATCGGCGAAGTTGATATACCGGCACACATCCAGCTTTCCCCAGTAATCCATGCCCGCCCGCTTCAACTGCTTTTCGCTCAGGGAAAAGCCCAGCGGCTCGATGAGATGCAGCGACGCGCCCGCGGCCACACAGGTACGGCCGATATTTCCCGTGTTCTGCGGGATTTCCGGCTGATGCAGTACGATATGAAACATAAAGCATTCTCTCCAAAAATAACTGCCCGGCCGATGATCCGGCCGGGCTGTGTTTTTTCATTTCCTCATTTCTGTTCCGCCCGCAGCTTCCCGACGAAATCCGCCAGCCGCCCGATGGCGACCTTCAGATTTTCCAGAGAATAGGCATAGGAAATCCGCAGGAAACCCTCTCCGCAGTCCCCGAAGGCCGTTCCCGGCACCACCGCCACCTTTTCCTCCTCCAGGAAACGGGTGGCGAATTCGTCGCTGGTCATGCCGAATTCTTTGATGCAGGGGAAGATGTAAAACGCGCCGTAGGGTTCAAAACAGGGCAGACCCATCTCGCGGAAGGCGTTCACCAGATAGCGGCGGCGCTGATTGTACTGCTCCCGCATCATCGCCACGTCGCCGTCGCCGTTCTTCAGCGCCTCCACCGCCGCATACTGGCTGGTGGTTGGCGCGCACATGATGGCGAACTGATGGATTTTCAGCATCTGCGCGATGATGGCCGCCGGCGCGCAGGCGTAACCCAGCCGCCAGCCCGTCATGGCATAGGCCTTGGAAAAGCCGTTGATCAGCACGGTGCGCTCCCACATGCCGGGGATCTCGGCGATGGACACATGACGGTCCTTGTAGGTGAGCTCCGCATAGATCTCATCGGAAAGCACGAACAGATCGTGCCGGATGATCACCTCCGCAATCGCCTCCAGATCCTTCCGCTCCATGATGGCTCCCGTCGGATTGTTGGGGAAGGGAAGTACTACGACCTTGGTCTTTTCGGTGATGGCGTCCTCCAGCTCCCGTGCCGTGAGCCGGAACTCGTTTTCCGCCTTCAGATTGATGATCACGGGCACGGCATTCGCCAAAATCGCACAGGGTTCATAGGAAACGTAGGAGGGCTGCGGAACGATGACCTCGTCCCCCGGATCGATCATGGCGCGCAGGGCGATGTCGATGGCCTCGGAACCGCCCACCGTCACCATCACTTCCTTATCATAATCGTAGGAAAGATGAAAACGGCGCTCCAGATAATTGCTGATCTCGATTTTCAGCTCCTTCAGTCCGGCATTGGAGGTATAAAAGGTGCGCCCCTTTTCCAGGGAATAAATGCCCTCGTCCCGGATATGCCAGGGCGTATCAAAATCCGGCTCGCCCACACCCAGCGAAATGGCGTCCTTCATCTCGCTCACGATATCGAAAAACTTGCGGATGCCGGAGGGTTTGATCTCAACGATTCTCTCGGACAGAGGATTTCTCATGGCGACACCTTCTCCCTGTTATCTTCGTATTTTCTGGCCAGGATCGTTCCGTGATCCTTGTATTTTTTCAGGATAAAATGGGTCGCCGTGCTCAGCACGCTGTCCAGCGGAGCCAGCTTGTCGGAAACGAAGGAGGAGACCTCCTTCAGCGACTTGCCCTCCAGCGTGATCAGCAGATCGTAGCCGCCGGAGATCAGATATACGGCGTGCACTTCGGGATACTTGTAAATACGCTCCGCGATCTTGTCAAAGCCCTGTCCCCTCTGGGGCGTCACCCGTACCTCGATCAGCGCGGATACCTTCTCGATGCTGGTCTTTTCCCAGTCGATCAGCGTATGATAGCCGCAGATGATGCCTTCCTCCTCCATCGCGGCCATTTCATTGACAACGTCGATCTCCTCCACGCCCAGAATGACCGCCAGCTCCTTCAGGTCAATGCGGCTGTTCTTCTCGATGACCCTCAACAGTTCTTCTCTCATTTTTCCCTCTCATTCCGCCGCCCGCGCGGCACAGCTTCCAATCCGGCAGGACATACCGGCATCCATCTCTTTGCATTTTATGTATAAACAGCTTCTTTCCCGGACATCCGCCAGATCCGGTATATGGCGTCCTCCGTCCTGGGAGATAAAAAACGCTTCTCTTCGCCGTTTAAAACCGCCCGATCACGGCCGCTCTCCGCGCGCCCGATGACTGCCGCCGGAATGCCCGCGGCGAAAAGCGCCTCCGCCAGCCGCTCCCCGTCCGCCGCCAGACAGAGCAGGCTCCCGTTCCCCGTCAGTTCGTAGGGATTGACGTCCAGCCAGTTGCAGATCTCCACCGTTTCCTGACGAATGGGTATCTTTCTCAGGGAAACGGACACCCCGACCCCGGCGCGCTCCGCCAGCTCCCAGAGGGCCCTGAAAACGCCTCCCTCCGCCACCGCGCACATTCCGCCGACGCCGTAAGCCGCGGCCGCCGCAGCCTCCCGGACAACAGACAGGCGGTTCCGAAACTCCCGTGCCGTGTCAATCAGCTCCGCCGGATACCGCACAAGCAGGCGTTCCCGAAACCGTTCCGCCAGCATGGCGCTGCCCTCCAGCCCCGCCCATCCGGTCATCACGATTCCGTCTCCCGGCCGCACCCGCCCGGTGACTGCCGCCTGACTGACCGCTTTCTGATTTTCCGCCGCGCATGCGGCAAAGCCGCCGCAGCCCTCCAGCGCATAGACCTGGCCCATACCGTCATCCTCTGTCGGACCGTTATTCCCTTCAGTTGCCTGCCGCCGCATCCTGTGCCGCCTGCTGGGCTGCCGCCTGCGCCGCCGCGATCTGCGCAAGCTGCTCCTGCGTGGCCTGGATATTCGCCAGCGTATCCTTTACGACCTGCGAACTGTTGCTGGCAATGGCCGCCGCCAGGATACTGCTGATGTTCGCGTCGCTGGTGGCCGTCCCCACCGTCACGGTGCGAGGACTCACCTGATAGCTGCTGCTGTTCACCCTCTCCCGGCTGACCTCCACGCCGTTTTCCTTCACGACCTTCCACAACTGCGCTTTATAGCCGATATGCTCCGCGCTGGTATGCAGAAAACCGACGGGCTGGGAAGCATCCGCGACGATAACCTCCGAATCCGGCTCGATCCGCTCCAGCACCTCGCTCTCGTAGGAAACGGTGCGGGCGGGGTCTCTGGTCTCCACGCCGTACAGGTTGAAGGTAATCCGTTTATCCTTCGTGTAGCCCTCTATATAGATCGGATATGCCGTGTTGTTCACAAACTGAAAATCCTTGCCGGAGGATTCCGCGATGGCGGCGTCCGCAGAAGGGTCCACATAGGTGACGATCATGGAGTGATTATGCCTCTCCGTCACCTCCAGCTCCGCCAGAAGCACCGCATTGTAAAGCGTCGTGGACACCTGGCAGATGCCGCCGCCGATGCTGTCCACCACCTGGCCGTTCAGATAGGAGCCCGCCATATAATAGCCATTTTCCTCCGTAAAGGGCTTCACCGCCTCATAGGTGGAAAAGGTCTGTCCCGGATACAGCGTAGTCCCGTCGATCAGGCTGCAGCCGTTGGCCACATTTTTGCTTCGGTCAGAACCGGAGGAAGCGTAACTGGTGGTAAACGTTCCCAGCAGATCCTTCACCTGCATCAGATCCTCCGCCCGGCCCTCCGGTTCGTCCACCGCGCCCGCCAGCTCCACGCTGCAGGCCTGACGATCCCACTGTCCGGTCAGATATTCATAGACGGCGCTGACAGAGGCGTCCACATCCACCATATAGCCGCTTCTGCCTTCTATCACCTCAAACACGCCGTTCCTGCGCGTCAACTGCGCATCCACAGCTTCTACATTGAACCGGCTGCACTGCTCCCTGACCACGCCGCCGATGGCGCCGCGGTCAAAATCCAGCTCAATCGGAAAATCCCGGCCCTTGTGCGCCAGATCCTGCAGCTCCTTATACCGCTTCACGATATTGCCCTGCCTGCCGATCTGGGCTGCCTCCTGCACGATCTGCGGATTTTTCCATGCGAGCCCAAGCTGTCCCGCCGTCACCGTCACGCTGCCGCCGTTCTGTTCCTGCAGCGTCACCGGCAGACTTTTCAACTGATCCACATAGGTCTGGATCGCCAAAGATGCCTGATCCTGCGTCATACCGGACAGGTCCATTCCGTCCGCCGTCACACCCCCGGGAATCACGTTCGGCCCCGCGGCGGACACATCCTGTTTTGCCGCGAACAGGAAGAACGCGGCCGCAAGACACAGCAGCAGGCGCTGAAACTTCCTCATACCCCGTTCCTTTCTCGGCCCCGGCCTTCCTCACAGAAATGAGATCAGCGTGGGAATGACCATGGCCAGCACCAGAATCACGATGATGACCGAAGAAATAATTTTTTGTGTTTTTTTGCTATGAAAATTCATGCTCTTCACCTCATTCGGGAAATTGCTTCGCCCTTCGGGAAGCTTCTCATTCCGCTCCGCGGAATGAGAAGCAGCGGGAAATTGCTCCGCCCTTCGGGAAGCTTCTCATTCCGCTTCGCGGAACGGGAAGCAGCGGGAAATTGCTTCGCAATTTCCCTTCATTATAAATCATTGCACATTCTTTTGCAAGCTTCCGTATGCCGCAAGAATCCGGTCGATCAGACGGCTGGCTTCATTTTTCGTCAGCAGCTCGATTTCGCAGTCCGGCACGATGGAATAGCGCGTAAAAAGGGCCTGCAGCCGTTCCTTCTGCGCCCTGGTAGCCGGCCCTTCCCGTTTCGCCCTGTAGATGAGAGGCCGCGGCATGAATTCCGCGCAGTCCTCCGGATCGAAAAACTCCCTGCACAGTCTCTGATACAGAAGATGGGTGGCCCCGGCATCTCCCAGCGCCCGGTGAGCGTGGATCTCGATGCCGTAATGCGCACAGAGAGCGGAAAGCTGCCGTCCCGGAAGCCCGGACAGGTACTTCCGGGCGATCTTCAGCGTATCGATCCCCTCCCGCTCAAAGGAGCGCCGCGCATTGACCGCCGCCCGTTTCAGAAAAGAATAGTCAAACAGCACAAAATGCCCCAGCAGGGGGAGTTCTCCCGCGAAATCCAGAAAATCCGGGATCACCTCACCGATCAGCGGCGCGTCCCGAAGGTCTTCCTCCGTGAGCTTTGTCAGCTCCTCCGCCCTGGGCGAAAGCATCCGGCCCGGATGCACCATCGTATGAAAGCTGTCCTCAATCTGTCCGTTTCGCACCCGGATCGCGCCGATCTCTATGATCTTGTCCTGCTTTGGGTTCAGCCCCGTGGTTTCCAGATCCACACACAGATAATCCTGTATCGGCTGCATCCTGTTCCCTCCATCCCGCAGACGCCTGTCAGGGCTTTAGCCCTGTCCGCCGTGCCGGGCCTGATAATCCGGGCAGTGCGCGGTCAGAAAGCACGCCTCACATCTGGGCGTCGGCGCTTTGCAGATCTGCCGTCCCAGCGTGATGATCTGAATGTTGTACAGGATCCAGTGATCCTCCGGCAGGACCCGCATCAGCTCCATCTCCACCTTTACCGGATCATCCTCCCCGGTCAGCCCCAGCTTTTTGGAGATCCGCTTCACATGGGTATCCACCACCACGCTGGGCACGTGATAGATATTCCCGCGGATCACGTTGGCGGTCTTTCTGCCCACGCCCGCCAGGGACGTCAGATCCTCCAGGGAGGACGGCACCTGCCCGCCGAATTTTTCCACCAGATCCTTACAACAGGCTATGATATTTTTCGCCTTATTATGATAAAAACCCGTGGGGCGGATATCCTGCTCCAGCTCCTGCAGATCCGCGCAGGCAAACGCTTCCACCGACGGGTATTTGACAAACAGCTCCTTTGTCACGAGATTGACCCTGGCATCCGTGCACTGGGCGCTCAGGATGGTGGCGATCAGAAGCTGCCACGCGTTCTCATGATTCAGATAACAGACATATTCCGTCCCGTAATGCTCATCCAGCAAATCCAGGATCGCTTTTGTATGGGCCTCCATTCCGGCTCCTTTCTCCGTCGTTGGGGAAAACGGGCGCCGCCCCGCTCCCCGCCAGCTTCACCGCCACAGTCCGCGCGCTGCCGGTGACCGGGTCCCGATGCCGGTAATCGAACAGCACCGCCCTTTCCCCAAAGACCTCCAGATGTGTCATACGCTGCAACTGTCTGGCGCTGTATCCGCCATAATCCGGCAGATACCGCCTGTTTTCCTCTTCTTCTTTATAAAAAAGCAGGATCCTGTCATGCCACGGGGACAGATCCCCTGCGAAATCCGGCCTGCTTTTCAGATTTTCCCGCAGATACAGATCGTATACGGCCAGATCCCGGTACATCTGCTCCCGGCCGGCATCCGCCCCGGCCGCGAACTCCAGCAGGACCTGATACCGGTACAGGCGCGACGGACTGTTTACAAAAAGGCCTTTTTCCGAATAAAAATCCGCCAGCGCGCAAAACAGGCCGAAGGGGCTCTCAAACCGTTCCTCCAGCGCCGCCAGCATATGGGAAAACTGGCCGCTGTTATAATACAGCTCCACCATGGCTTCCACCCCTTTCAGACGTGTCACGTCCGAAAAGGACAGCCATCTGGTGAACAGCACTTCATAGGGCGGTGTCTCCCAGGAAACAATGCCGAAGGCCTCCGCCATTTCTTCCATATAAGAGCCCTTCAGCACCTTCAGAAATCCAAGCTGAAGCTGATGGGGCCGCATCCGGTACACATCGTCGAAGGATCGCTGAAAGCTGGCGAGATCTTCATAGGGCAGTCCGGCGATCAGGTCCAGATGCACATGCACGTTGCCGCCGGACACGATCCGGCCCACCATTTCCGCCAGCCTGCGGCAATCCGCGGGCCGCCGCACCGCCTCCAGCGTGCGGGGATTGGTGGACTGGACGCCGATTTCCAACTGCACCAGCCCCGGCCGCATCCGGGCCAAAAGAGAAAGCTCTTCCTCATCCAGAAGCTCCGCCGCGATCTCAAAATGAAAATTCGTGATCCCGTTGTCGTGCTCCAGCAGATAATGCCACACCGCTTTCGCATGGGTGTGACTGCAGTTAAACGTCCTGTCCAGGAATTTCACCTGCGGGACTCTGCGGTCCAGAAAAAACTGCAGTTCCTTTTTTACCAGCTCAGGACTTCGGAACCGCACCTGCCGGTCCAGCGAGGAGAGACAGTAGCCGCACCGGAACGGACATCCCCTGCTGGACTCATAATACAGAATCCGGTTGTCAAAGGCGGACAGATCTTCGTACAGAAAAGGGAGCTCGTCCATATCCAGCGCTTCCCGCGGCGGTGTGCGAAGAATTTCTCCTGTTTTTTCATCCCGAAACACCAGCCCCGCAATCTCCCGCAGCTCCGCGTCGGGGGCCTGACGGCGCGGCGGCCGGCCCGTGGCCAAATCCCGGCCGTACGGGGGCCGCTCTGGGGCGGAATCCTGCCGATACGGTATCCGCTCCGCTTCAAACCTTCGGTAATACGCCAGCAGCTCCGCGAAGGTTGCCTCCCCCTCACCCACCATGACGCCGGTGATATGGGGCTCTCCGCGCAGCACCGCCTCCGCCTGCCAGGAGACCTCCGGGCCGCCCAACCAGAGCGGCAGCCCCGGGCAGAGCTTACGCAGGGCCTCCGTCAGTTCCCGGATCTGCGTCCGGTTCCAGATATAACAGGAAAAGGCCAGCACGTCCGGCCTTCTCCGGTACAGATCCGCCAGGATATCGGCCAGCGGCTGATTGATCGTATACTCGGCCAGCTCCACATCCTCTGCTGCCGCCGGATCGCGCCGCAGCGCATAGGCTTTCAGGCTGTAGAGGGCCGGATTCGAATGGATATATTTCGCGTTCAGCGCTGCCAGCAAAAACCTCATGATCGCACAGTCACTCCCGGTTCAGACGTTCCACGAAACGGTCGAAGCCCGCCTGTCCCTTTTCATCGCGCTTGTAAACGCCCGCGTCCTCCAGCACCTGCATGAATACGAGCCCGATCTCCTTCCGGATAATGTCATGGATGTTGTCGGCGTTCACCGCGTCATACTTCGGCAGAAACTCCTCCACCCAGTCCGCATGGGTCGCCAGCACCGCGTCCGCGCGCAGATCCTCTCCGGCCAGGATCGCCTTTTCCAGCGCCGCCATCTCACCCTTCAGCCGGGCAGGCAGCACCGCCAGACCCATGACCTCGATCAGGCCGATATTTTCTTTTTTAATGTGATGCAGCTTCGCATGGGGATGAAACACGCCCAGCGGATGCTCCGGCGTGGTGATGTTGTTGCGCAGCACCAGATCCAGCTCATAACGCCCCTCCCGCTTTCTGGCGATGGGCGTGATGGTGTTGTGCGGCTCTCCGTCCGTCTCGGCGAACAGGAAACAGGCCTCGTCGCTGTAGCCCCTCCAGGCGGCCAGAATCACATCCGCCAGCGCGATCACCCGGTCCGCGTCCGCGCTCCGGAGACGGATGACGGACATGGGCCACTTCACGATCCCCGCCTCCACGTCCCCGAAGCCCCTCACCGCAAAGGTTCTCTCCACCGGCGCTTTCGCCATCGGGAACTCATAATGGCCGCCCTGGAAATGGTCATGACTCAGAATGGAACCGCCCACGATGGGCAGATCCGCGTTGGACCCCAGGATATAATGAGGAAACAGCTTAATGAAGTCGAACAGCTTCACAAAGGTATCGTGCTCGATCTTCATGGGCGTATGCTTTGCATTGAATACGATGCAGTGCTCGTTGTAATACACATAGGGTGAATACTGGAAGCCCCATCTGCCGCCGTTGATGGTGATGGGGATGATGCGGTGGTTCTGCCTGGCCGGATGATTCACCCGTCCCGCATACCCTTCGTTTTCCATGCAGAGCAGACACTTGGGATAACCGCTCTGCTTCGCCAGCCGGGCCGCCGCAATCGCCTTGGGATCCTTTTCCGGCTTGGAAAGGTTGATGGTGATATCCAGATCTCCGTACGGCGTGGGAGCCACCCATTTTTCATCCCTGCAGACGCGGTAGCGGCGAATATAATCCGTATCCCTGCTGAATTTGTAAAAATACTCCGTCGCCGCCTCGGGGGACTCCTGATACTTCTGCCAGAATTTCGGAACGATCTCGCTGGGACGTCCCACCAGACAGCTCATGATCTTCGTGTCGAACAGATCCCGGTAGACGATGCCGTCCTCCTTCATGATGCCCTGCTCCACGGCATAATCCATCATCCCGTTCAGAATGTCCGGCAGTTTTGAAACCAGCTCCTCTTCCGTCTCCCGGGCCGCCCGCTTCTCCTCAGACTCCGCGCTTTCTCCCGGCGTATCCGCCTGCGCGCCCGTGCCGTCGGTTCCGGTCACGGCAAAGCCGCACTCATATTCATCCAGCTCAAACAGCGCCAGCAGCCGATTCACGGTGTAAATCTCATCCACCGGATCCACCAGACCTGTGACAAGTCCGTACCGCACGAGCTCCCGAATCAGTTCCTGAATCATATAGATGCCCCCTTACAGAATCACCGGACCGTCGCCGATCTCCACCACATAGAAATCCGCGTCATAGCCCACCGTCTCGCGATATACGCTGCCCACCTGCGCCTTGAACGCCTCGATGGCCTCATCCTTCACGATGCTCACCGTGCAGCCGCCGAAGCCCGCGCCCGTCATACGGGACCCGATCACGCCGTCGATCTTCCACGCCGCTTCCACCAGCGTATCCAGCTCCAGGCCGGTTACCTCATAGTCGTCCCGCAGGGAAACGTGAGAGGCGTTCATCAGTCTGCCGAATTCTCCGATATCGTCGGCCTTCAGGGCTGCCACCGCACGGACCGTACGCTGGTTCTCATACACCGCGTGGCGCGCGCGGCGGACACGGGTCTCATCCTTGATCGCGTCCTTATACTGCTCGAACTGTGCCTCATCCAGATCGCCCAGCGTCCGGATATCCACGGCCTTCTGCAGCTCCGCCAGCGCCGTCTCACACTCGCTGCGCCGCTCATTGTATTTGGAATCGCCCAGTCCCCGCTTTTTGTTGCTGCAGGAAATCACCAGCTTCGCGCCCTCCAGATGGATGGGCGCATATTCATATTCCATCGTAGCCGTGTCCAGGAAGATCGCGTGCTCCGCCCTGCCCATGGCGACGGCGAACTGATCCATGATGCCGCAGTTGACGCCGTTGTACCGGTTCTCCGCATACTGGCCGATCAGCGCCAGGTCCTGGTTGGAAACGGCAAAGCCGAACAGATCCCGCAGGATGGAACCGGTCAGCACCTCCACGGAAGCGGAGGAGGAAAGGCCGGAACCATTCGGAATGTTGCCGTACAGCATCAGATCCATGCCGCAGGGCACCTCCATCCCCTTCTGGCCGAAGGCCCAGATCACACCCTTGGGATAATTCGTCCAGTCCGCCTTTTTGTCCGGCGTCAGATCGTCCAGACTGCTGTCGATGATCCCCAGATGCTCAAAATTCATGGAATACATATGCAATTCCCTGTCCGCGCGCTTCCGCGCCACACCGTAGGTGCCGATGGTCAGCGCACAGGGAAAAACATGTCCGCCGTTATAATCCGTATGCTCTCCGATCAGATTCACGCGGCCCGGCGCGAAATACACCTTCGCCCCTTCCGCCGTTTTGAACAGTTCCGCGAACTTCTCCAAAAGCTGCTGTTTCATGCCATATTCCTCCGTCTCTTTTTTGAATCGCTCCGGTCCATGCCCGCAAAAGCTCCCGCCGTCAGCCGGACGCTGCGCATGTTCCGCTTTCTCATATTGTTTCACAAAACCAGGCGGGCTGAAAGATGCCGATGTTGCATCTGACAGTCAAAATGTTAAATCCGTCAGCGCACGTCCGCCGCCTCACGGCTCCCCGTCCGGCGCCAGCCTGCCCACCCTGGCAATAAATTCCTCCACCTGACGCAGGTTTTCCCGGCTGACCCGGTTCTCATCCTGCCGCATCTGCCGCCTGTACACGGAGGGCGATACGCCTCTGGCCTGCTTGAACGCCTTGGAAAAGACCAGCGGATCCTGATAGCCGCAGGAAAGCGCGATGCTCTCCACCGGCAGATCCGGCAGCATGAGCATCTCCGCCGCCTTCGTGATCCGATATGTGGCGAGGAACTGCTGCGGCGACATGCCCAGCGAATTCTCGAACAGCGTATACAGATAACTGCGGTTGATACAGACGAAATTCGCTACGTCTGTCACCTTGATGGGATTGCAGTAATTATGCTGTATGAACTCCACCGCTCTGCGCACGTACTGATTCGCCCGGTCGGTCTCATCCTGCTGCGCGACGGACGCGGACTGCGCCACCACGGAAAGAAAGACCTGCAAAAGGCCGTTCCGCCGCAGTTCGTTCCGCATACCGAACGTATTGTGATCCATCATATCCCGCACGATGCCGTACAGCTCGTCCGATTTTTCCGAGACAAAAACGGGACGCTCTGCCGAGATCCCCATGGCGCTCACATATTCCGCCGCCCTGCTGCCCGAAAAGCCGACCCAGATATATGTCCACGGTTCCTTTTCATCCGCGCGGTAAAAGCTCAACTGTCCCGGTTCGATCAGAAACCCGTTTCCGGCCTCCAGCGGATATTCCCGGCCGTCCGTCCGGAAAATCCCCCTGCCCTGCAGCACATAATGGATCAGGAAATGCGGCTTCAGCGCCGGACCGAAGCTGTGCAGCGGCTCCGTCCGCGAACAGCCGCAACTGGTCATGAACAGCTCCCCGCCCTGTGCGCTGTCAAATTCGATCTTGTACGCTCTCTCCAATTCGCATAACCTCCTGCGCTCTTTCCTTATTTTACTATGAACCGACATGCCATGTAAAGCCGTTTCACCGCCAAAATCAGAGGCTAAAATCAAAGGACATCCCGCCGGTCCCGCTTTCGGGAACGGGCAGGCCGTTTCCTTTTCAAAAATCTTTTTGCGGGCCGGGGAAAAACTTGGTGAAGTGAAAAGTTTATTTCCACTTTGAAAAGCACTAGAAAAAAAGTGGCATTTACTCTTACAAAAAGCAGTGG
>CANQVD010000053.1 GCA_947627215.1 uncultured Eisenbergiella sp. | reverse complement strand
ATGAAAAAAGAACATCCATCATGATGTTCTCTTCCCACTGCCGTCACATAATCACTTACTTTGCGTAAGATCCTTGCGAGACCAGGGCGGCTATTTTTGTGTCTTGCTGTTATCCTTGCCAAAAGAATATCCGATTCCAAAGCAGGTCAAGCCGAAACTCAACACCGCGATCAGTCCCAAAATATCCATGTGACTCAGCCCTCCTTTTCCAGATTTCCTTACGGTGCTCTATGTAATCGGAGGGTCACAGTCCCTCCGAAGAGGGCTAACCGCCTGCCATCCTGGTAGTCCCAGAAAAATACTATCACGTTTCGACAGGAGTTTCAATCAAAAACTGTCTCCGCGGAATATGCGAAAGGTTCCCGAAAATCCTTTTCAAGATCATCTCACAGCGCGGAAGGAGAAGCCCAAATATGACCGTCAAACAGTAGATTTCTTCGCGTTCACATGGTATAATGACTGCAAGGTCATTATACCGCGCCGTAAGGCGCATAAAATCCGCCGGAGGCTCCATGTCCGGACGGACATGGTATAATTCGGATAAGGACTGCCTGCCCCGCATGAGGCGTGAAGGGCCCCGGCGCGGCAGACATCCCGAACTACTTTCAACGACAGCTATAACAGAAAGGAAAGGACAAGACCATGAAATTCAGCAACGGCCAATGGCTGCAGAAGGAGGGCTGCGCCGCCTTCGCGCCCATGGAAGTACATTTCTCCAGGATCGAAGAAAACAAAATCACGCTGACGGCCCCCACTTTCCTCATCAATCACCGGGGCGATACGCTGGGCGGCATCAACCTGACGCTGGAGATCACCTCTCCCGCGCCGGAGATCCTGCGGCTGCGCACCTGGCATTTCCGGGGCGCCGTCACGGATTCCCCCTCCTTCGAGTTGGAGCTGACGGAGGCGCTCCCGCTGCAGACGGAGGAGACCGACACGCAGATCAGCATCGCCAGCGGCTCTCTGACGCTGCTGGTCGACAAAAAGCCGTTCTCCATGACTTGGCTTCGGAACGGCGAGGTCATCACCAGAAGCACCGGCCGGGATCTGGCCCTGATGAAAGAGAACTGGAAGGATTTCTACTACGACAAAGGGGATAAGCAGGACACCTATATCCGGCAGATGCTTTCCCTTTCCGTGGGCGAGCTGGTCTACGGCATGGGCGAGCGGTTTACGCCCTTTGTGAAAAACGGACAGAGCGTGGACATCTGGAATATGGACGGCGGCACCAGCACGGAACAGTCCTATAAAAATATCCCGTTTTTCCTCACCAACAAAGGCTACGGCGTCCTGGTCAACCATCCGGAAAACGTCTCCTTTGAAGTGGGGACGGAAATGGTGACCCGGACGGAATTTTCCGTCAAGGGCGGTTATCTGGACTATTACCTGATCAACGGACCCACCATGAAGGAAGTGCTCACGCGCTATACCGACCTGACCGGCAAGCCTTCCCTGCCCGCCCCCTGGACCTTCGGGCTCTGGCTCTCCACCTCCTTCGTCACCGATTACGACGAAAAGACCGTGATGCACTTCATAAACGGCATGCTGGACCGGGGCATCCCGCTGCGCACCTTCCACTTTGACTGCTTCTGGATGAAGGAATTCCACTGGTCGGACTTCCTCTGGGACAGCTGCGTGTTCCCGGATCCGGAGGGCATGCTGCGGCGGATCAAGG
Organism: uncultured Eisenbergiella sp.; assembly: GCA_947627215.1. GTDB lineage: Bacteria > Bacillota > Clostridia > Lachnospirales > Lachnospiraceae > Gallintestinimicrobium. The sequence goes on along the minus strand of CANQVD010000053.1, from coordinate 19,915 downwards.
ACAAAGGCTTAAACATCTGCGTCTGGATCAATTCCTACATCGGTCAGGAATCCCGCCTGTTCGACGAGGGCATGGAGCACGGCTATTTCATCCGGCGCACGGACGGCAGCGTCTGGCAGTGGGATATGTGGCAGCCCGGCATGGCCATCGTGGACTTCACCAACCCGGCCGCGTACCGCTGGTTCCAGGACCGGCTGGAGGTGCTTCTGGATATGGGCGTGGACTGCTTCAAGACGGACTTCGGCGAGCGGATCCCGACGGAGGACGTGATGTATTACGACGGCTCCGATCCGGAAAAGATGCACAATTATTACACCTATCTGTACAACAAGTGCGTCTACGAGCTGCTGGAGCGCAAGCGCGGCAAGGGACAGGCGATCCTCTTCGCCCGCTCCGCCACGGTGGGCGGGCAGAAATTCCCCGTGCACTGGGGCGGCGACTGCTGGTCAGACTATGAATCCATGGAAGAAAGCCTTCGCGGCGGCCTTTCCCTGCTGATGAGCGGCTTCGGCTATTGGGCCCACGACATCGGCGGCTTTGAGCACACCTCCACCCCCGATGTGTACAAAAGATGGGTGGCCTTCGGCCTGCTGTCCTCCCATTCCAGACTGCACGGCAGCACCTCCTACCGGGTGCCCTGGGTCTATGACGAAGAGGCGGTGGACGTGGTGCGCTTCTTCACCCGCCTGAAGGCGAAGCTGATGCCCTACCTGTACAAGACCTCCATCGACACCTCCCGCAGCGGCGTTCCCACCATGCGCAGCATGGTGCTGGAATTCACCGAGGACCGGAACTGTCACTATCTGGACAAACAGTACATGCTGGGCGACGCGCTGCTGGTGGCCCCCATTTTCAACGATCGGGGCATGGCAGAATACTATCTGCCCCAGGGAACCTGGACGGACTTTTTCACCGGAGAAGAAAAAGAGGGCGGACGCTGCATCCGGGAAAAACACGGCTATCTCAGCATCCCCCTGCTGGTGAAGGAGAACTCCATCGTCGTCTTGGGCGGTCGGGACGACAGGCCGGATTACGATTATGCGGAGAATGCGGAGATCCGGCTCTACGCCCTGCAGGACGGCCATACGGCCGAGAGCACGGTCTACGGCATGGACAACCGGCCCGAGATCGCCATCTCCGCCCAGCGTGACGGCGATACGCTCCGCGTCTCGGTCACGGGCGGCCATGCCTGCACCCTTCGGCTGGTCAATGCAAAGGCTTCTTCCGTTTCCGCCGGAACGCTTGCGACTGACGGCGCGGATACGCTGATCGGGCTGGATGGCACCGCGGAGGTGACGATAACGCTCTGAGCCAAACGACGGCCCCGGCGGGCTGTTCGCTCTGCAGATACTGACAGAAGCGAACAGCCCGCCGGGGCTTTATTCATAGAGTGCCGCAAGCTGTTCCTTCGTCAGCTCCCATTCCGGACTCCACTCCGGATCGGAAGCATAGGAAAGCAGCGATCGATACAGCCAGGCCTCCTGCGCGCTCCCGCCGGAAAGGGGTGCCTGACAAGCCAACAGGATACCTTTTCCCACCCGTGCCTCATAAAGGAGCCCCAGCCTGTGGTTTCGCGCAAAGTTGTCAATCATCCAGACGACAGGCTCTATCTTCAGCCCGTCCAGCACCGCAAGCTGTGCGCCCTGCAGGATCCTCCACCACTGCGGCGTCGTATACTCGTCCGTGAGAAACTGCCGCAGGGCGGGATGTCCCTTTTCGATATATAACCCCATGGTCCCCACCGGCAGCTTCTTCCCCATGCTCTCCGAAATGGATGAAAACATGGGGTAATTCCAGAAATCCGTGCAGTAGGCCGCCTCTATGCGCCTCTCCTCCCGCAGCCGTCCGCCCAGGTACAGCACGCGCTCCCCGCGCGCGAGCGCTTCCCGTGCCTGCGCGAAATCGCCCGTTACGAAGGCTGGCTGTGCGGCTTCCCCGCCAGACTGCGCAAAGCTCTTTTTCTCCGAAACCGGGACAGATAATTCCGTCTCCGGGAACAGATAAATATCATAACTGCTGCCCAGAAAATCTTCCTGCTGGGATGCTTCACGGCCGCCGTTTCGGTCACTCTCTTCCAGCGCTGCGCCATGACTGCGCGAAGGACCTCCCTCCAGCGATACGGAAACCCGCAGCTTTTCCGGGCGCTCCGAAACAGGAAGACGCAGTTCCCCTTCGTACAGCGTTTTCAGCCGGGTCAGGCCCTGGGACGGAAACGGTATTCTCTCCGTACAAAGTTCCTCCAACCGTTCTTCCGTTCCCTCTTCCCGCTCCCGCTCATACCGCTCCAGCCGCACGGTCAGTTCGGAGGCCGCCATCGGCTCCGGATCTCCGTTGTACAGCAGCACGCGGTAACGAAAGCGTTCGCCCGCTCCGTACACATACTTCGGAAAAGCCAGCAGAAGCAGCCTGCTGCCGCAGAAACGCCTCCATTCTCCGGACGGGATCAGCCCCTTGCTTTCCAGAAATGCGTTCAATATTCCCACCAGGGCCGTTCCCTGCCCGGGGAAATCCTGGAGATCCAGAAGCTGAAATCCCGCCAGGGACCTGCTGCGGAAGGCCGTTTCTAATTCCCTCCGATAACAGTCCACCGCCAGCCGACCGGACGCGCGAAAGAAGGCCTCCGCCATATGGGACAGGCCCGCCTCCTCCAGGCGCTCCCGGAATATTTTCAGATTTTCTGCGCGCAGCACGCCGGTATACCGATCGATCTCCCGGAAATCAGGAAAAACGGCGTATTGCCCGATCTCATGAGAGACCACGGGGATTTCCGGAACAGGCCCCTCCCGGCCCGCGCCGCTCTCCGCCGTCCCGCCGCCCTTCCATTCCGGGTGGATCATATCGTCATAATCGTAAATGTTCTCCGGCTCCGTCGTCTGCACATGCCCCTGCGGCGCGTCGCACATAGCATAGGAGCCCCGGAAGAGCCGCTCTCTGGAAAAGCGGACGCCGCAGAAAAAATCCTCATTTTCCAGGATGACCGGAGCGAACTGAAAATTGTTGGAACCCTGCGTGTACCAGTGCCGACGGTCCGCGGCCTTATACGCCGCCAGGATCCGGTTCAGCTCCTCCGGGCTGCCCCAGAGCTCATTGCCCAGGGAAAACATCAAAAAGGACGGATGGCTGCCGAACTCTTTTAAGATCCTCCATCCCTCTTCCAGCAGAAACGCCTGCCGCTCTTCGTCATATTCCGGTTCGCCTTTCGCGGCCACCGTCCCCCAGAAGGGAATCTCCGGCTCCAGATACATTCCCATCTCGTCCGCGGCGTCGAACGCCGCTTCCGGAGGACAGCAGGTGTGAAAGCGGTAATGATTGATGCCGTATTCCTTTGCCGCGGCAAAAACCTTTCGCCAGGCATCCTTCTCCATGGGCGCATGACCCGTCAGAGGGAATACCATTCCGTCATGCTTTCCCCGAAGCAGAATGGGCAGATTGTTCAGCCAGAACGATGTCCGTGTCGTATGCAGATCCCGAAAACCGATCCGGACACACCTTCGGTCGGACTGCACGGCAGACCTTCCCGGTTCCCCGCCTCCGGTCTCCTGTTCTCTGACCCCGGCGGCGGGCCGTTTCATCTCCACCCAAAGCTCCGTCCGATACAGGTTCGGCGTGAATTCATTCCAGGGCAGCAGCAGAAAATCTGAAGGGAACTCCACCGTCAGAGAAAAGCGATTCCCGCCCGCATCCAGAAACAGCGTCCTTTCCTCTGTAAATTTCTCTGCCGCAGCCTCCGCTTCCCGTCCTGTGGCCTCCCCGCCGTCGGCCTGCCGCGGCGATGCCTCTCCGCTCTCTCTCTCGCAGACCAGCCGCAGCGCCGCCTCTGTGGCCGTTCCGTCATTCTGCACGGCAAGCTCCACGCTGATCGCCCTTTTTCCCAGGTCAGGCGTGATCTGAACATCGGAAATCCGTACGCCGTCGTAACAGTACAGCGCGATCTCTCCCAGAATACCGTTCCAGTTCGTCTGCGTATCGGGCGAGGTCATATGGCCGCCCGGCGCCCGGTAGCCCACATTGCTGACCATGACCACCAGACGGCGGGAGCCTGACGTCCCGGAAGGGGCGGTCTCCCGCAGGGCCGCCGTCAGGTCGAACCAGTGACCCGCCGCGAAGCTGTCCCGGCTCCCCACGAACTGTCCGTCCAGCCAGACGTGTGAGATCCTGGTCCGCTCCAGCCGCAGCCAGACGCTCTGTCCCGGCCCCGGAACCTGCAGCCGGATTTCCCTGTCAAACCAGACATAGCCCTCGAACGGATAACACTCCGTCAATGTTCCGGTCTCTCTTTTTTCGTTATAGGTCCCGCACCCGGCCTCCGCCGTCGTTCCCGGCAGAAGGATGGAGGCCGGGAGCTTTTCCAGAAAATAACGCTGTTCGATCCCGTTCCGCTCCCCGTCCAGGTGCAGACCCCAGTTTCCGCGCAAATCGATCCGATAAGCCATGCCGCTCCTTCTCCCCGCCGTTTCCGCAGCCTCACAGCAGATACCGCTTCATATCCGCCGTAAGCTCCTCTGCCAGGCGCAGCAGTTCCTCCGCCCTGCCCTCCGAAAGCCCGGCGGGCTTATAACGATACACGAATGACGGTTCTCCCTTGTGGAAAAACTGCAGCATCCCCCGGTGCCGGGCGAGCAGATCCGGAACCCTTTCTCCGTGCACTCTGGCATCGGCCCGGTAGAGAAACCGGATCTCTCCCGGCCGTCCCTTTAACTCCGTAATATAGAGCTGATGCGCTCTGGACCGCAGCAGGGCGATGCGCAGCAGATTATCCGCCGATTTCGGCGCGGCGCCGAAGCGGTCCAGCAGTTCCTCCTTCATCTCGTCCCGCTCGTCCTCCGTTTCCACGCCGGCAATCCTCTTATAAATATCCAGCTTCTGCTGTTCGTTGACGATATAGGAAGCGGGGAGAAAAGCGTCCACCTCCAGCTCCACCGTGGTGGAAAAATCCGGCACTTGCGCGGCGCCCTTCAGCGTCCGGACCGCTTCGTTCAGCATCTTGCAGTACAGATCATATCCCACGGCCTCCATGTGCCCGTGCTGGCGCTGTCCCAGCAGGTTGCCGGCCCCGCGGATCTCCAGGTCCTTCATGGCGATCTTGAAGCCGCTGCCCAGCTCCGTAAACTCCCGGATCGCGGCCAGGCGCTTTTCCGCCACCTCCGGCAGCACCTTATCCCGCCGATACATCAGAAAGGCATAAGCCGCCCGGCTGGAGCGCCCTACCCGGCCCCGGAGCTGATAGAGCTGCGCCAGACCCATTCGGTCGGAATCCTGCACGATGATGGTGTTCACATTGGAAATATCCAGCCCCGTCTCGATGATGGTGGTGGATACCAGCACGTCGATTTCCCCGTTGATAAAATCGTACATGATCCGCTCCAGCTCACGCTCCGCCATCTGGCCGTGCGCGAAGGCGATGCCGGCCTCCGGCAGAAGCTGCTTCAGCCTGGCCGCCACGTCCGCGATGTTGTTTACGCGATTATGTACATAATATACCTGTCCGCCTCTGGAAAGCTCCCTGGAAATGGCCTCCCTCACCATTTCCTCATTATATTCCATCACATAGGTCTGGATCGGCAGACGATCCCCCGGCGCTTCCTCCAGCACGCTCATATCCCGAATCCCGATCAGGGACATGTGCAGCGTGCGGGGAATGGGCGTCGCCGTCAGCGTCAGCACGTCCACATTTTCCTTCAATTTCTTGATTTTTTCCTTATGGGCCACGCCGAACCGCTGTTCCTCATCGATGATCAGAAGACCCAGATCCCTGTACTGCATGTCTTTGGACAGCACCCGGTGCGTCCCGATCACGATGTCCACCAGCCCTTTTTTCAGATCCTCGATCGTTTTTTTCTGCTGGGCCGGCGTGCGGAAACGGGACATCAGATCGATCCGGACCGGGAAATCCTTCATCCGCTGCAGGAAGGTATTGTAATGCTGCTGGGCGAGGATCGTGGTGGGCACCAGGAACACCACCTGCTTGCTGTCCTGCACCGCCTTGAATGCCGCCCGGATGGCGATCTCCGTCTTCCCGTAGCCCACGTCGCCGCAGATCAGCCGGTCCATGATCTTCCTGCTCTGCATGTCCCGTTTGGTGGCGGCGATCGCCGCCAACTGATCCTCCGTCTCCTCAAAGGGAAACAGCTCCTCGAATTCCCGCTGCCATACCGTATCCTCGGAAAACGCGAATCCCTCCCCCTGCTGCCTCGCAGCGTAAAGCTCCACCAGATCCTTCGCCACCTCGTCCACCGCCGCACGGACCCTGGATTTGGTCCTCGTCCACTCGGGCGATCCCAGTTGGTTCAGCTTCGGCGCCCTGGACGCGTCCGCGGAGGCATACTTCTGAATGACATCCAGCCCTGTCGCCAGCACATACAGATTCCCGCCGTCCCGATAGGTGATCTTGATATAGTCGCGGGTGGTCCCGTCCACCTGCACCTTCTCGATTCCCTGATAAATGCCCAGGCCGTGCGTCTCATGCACCACATAATCCCCGACCTTCAGCTCCTCGAAGTCCCGGATCTTCGTGCCCTCGTACTGCCTGACATGCCTTTTTTTCTTTTTCTGCGCGCCGAAAATATCCCCCTCCGAAATGACCGTGAACTTCAGAAGCGGATATTCAAAGCCCTTTTCCACATGCCCGTAAAACAGCTCCACCTCGCCGGGCTGCACCTCCCGGTCCGCGTCCTCCGTATAGAAGGCCGTAAGCTCCTGCTCCCGCAGATCCGCGGCCAGCCGTCTGGCCCGGGTGCGGGAGGGGCAGAGCAGCAGCACCCTGCTGCCGGTTTTTTTATACCGTTTCAGATCCTTTAACAGCGCCTCAAAGCTGTTGTTATAGGATGCGATGCTGCGCACCGCGATCTCGAATTTCTGTTCCGGCTTAAACAGACTGTTTTTCGCGTCGATGGAGGCCAGGGAAACCGCCCGATAACGCCCCAGATACGCGGCGATCTCCCGAAGCGGGCACAGAAGAGAGGACTGTCCCGGCAGGATATAGCCCTTCTCCAGCCGCTGGGCCATATTCTCCCGAAACTCCGTCTCCAGCGCCTCGGCCGTCTCGCACAGCCGCTTGGGTTCGTCCAGGAACACCACGCTGCGCGCCGGATCAAAAAACTGCAGAAAGGATTCCGTTTCCTCATAAAAATAACGGACGAAGCCCTCCAGATTCACCGCGCCGGCCAGCAGACCGGCCCCCTCCTTTATCTCTCTGATATGCGTCCGGATCCTGGCCGCGGCCTCCGTTTTTCCCGCCTTCATCAGCTTTTCGGAGAACTGCTTCGTCTCCCTCTCGATCTTCTGAAAGCCGTCGCGCATCCGCTCCGGAGACAGCATCAGCTCCGCCGCGGGAAAGACCCGCACCCGCTGCAGCGTCTCGATGGAGCGCTGGGAAAGCACGTCAAAGCTGCGGATGGACTCTACGCGGTCCCCCCACAGCTCGATCCGGCAGGGATTTTCCTCCGTCATGTCGAAAATATCCACAATGCCGCCCCGCACGGAAAACTGGCCTGGCTTCTCCACCTGCCAGGTCTTCTCATACCCCATCTCCACCAGCCGCCGGGCCAGCCGCTCCTCGTCGATCACGGAATCCGTGTCAAAACACAGAAGCTGCGACGCCACCTCGCGCAGCGCGACCTGCGGCGTCATCAGGGCCGCCACGGTGGTGACCACCGTCACCGGCGTCTCCGAGAGCAGCGCTTTGAGCGCCGTCATCCGTTCCCGCGTCAGCGCCCCGCCCGCCACATCGGCCTGATAGAAGATCAGGTCCCTGGCCGGGTACAGCAGAACGTTCGGCTCATAAAAACGGTACTCTTCGCAGATCTCCCGCGCTCTTTTGTCACTGAAAGTAACGATGATTTTCTGAAAAAAACCATCGCCCAATCCGTAAACCATATGAAGCTTCTGCGAATCATAGAGGCCGGAAAAACCCGCCTGGCGCCCCCGTTTTAAAAGCGCCCTCGCCTCCTCAAACTCCGCCAGCTCCCGCAGAGGAGCCATCAGTACCTTCATTCTCACACCCCTGCACATGCGCCCTGCGGTTAAAGCGGTTCATGGCCGCGTCCGCGCCCTCCGCCAGCATCACTTCCACCGCGTCGCAGGCTTCTTCCTCCGCCCGCTTCATCAGCGCTTTTTCCTGTCCGGTAAAATGTCCCAGCACATAGTTGACCAGATCGTACCCGTCCGGCTTTCCCCCTACGCCGACCTTGATCCGGAGAAAAGTCTCGCCCCCCAGATGGAGAATGATGTTTTTCAGTCCGTTGTGTCCGCCCGCGCTCCCTTTTTTTCGGATGCGGATCATCCCTGTCTCCAGGCTGATATCGTCATGAATGACGATGAGCTCCGTGGTACAGTCCGCTTTATAATAATCCAGCACCGCCCGGATGCATTCCCCGCTCAGATTCATATAGGTCAGCGGCTTGACCAGGATCACCTTTTTTCCCCCGATCATGCCCTTCCCCAGAAGGCCCTTGTGTTTCATTTCATTCAGACGGATACCGTGTCTCTTCGCCAGCATATCTATGACCGCGAACCCGACGTTATGCCTCGTATTCTCATATTCCGATGTGGGATTCCCCAACCCCGCAATGATATACATGCCTGTTCCTTTCCCTGTCTCACGCATGGCGCCGCATTCCCGGCCGTTTTTTCTGCGCCCTCCGGTTTGATCTTCCCGTTCGTTTCGGTTTCATGTTAGCACACAAAAAGCCGCCCGGCAAGCATTTTTGCCGGGCGGCTCCCTCTTTCTTTTCCCCTTTTTTCTTTCCGCCGCCCGGCTTTCGCCGAACGGATATCGTCATGATTCTTCTGTCGTCCCCTGCGCCTTGCCGTAAGCGTCCAAAATGATAGCCTGAATACTCTCGCGCGTCGCCTGGCTGATCGGATGGGCAACATCTCGATATTCCCCGTCCGTGGCTCTTTTACTGGGCATCGCAATAAACAGCCCTTTGTCCCCTTCAATCACTTTAATGTCATGTACGACGAATTCATCGTCAATGGTGATGGACACGATCGCTTTCATCTTGCCCTCTTTGGCAATTCTCCGAACACGTACATCTGTGATTTTCATCGAACTCTCCTCCTTAAGCCATCATTCAAATAATATACCTCTCATTTCTTTCAATCACGATCTTGATTCCGTCTTCGCCTTTATAGAAGGAATTTGCTCGGATCGTATCACGGCTTTCTACGATGCAGTTTTCGATGTGGGTGTTGTCGCCAATATATACGTCATTCAAAATGATTGAGTTTTTGATATAACAGTTATTCCCGATAAAGGTCTTTTTAAAAATGACGGAATCCTCCACGGTCCCGTTCACAATACAACCGCTGGAAATCAGGCTGTTGGATACCCGGACCCCGACATTGTATTTCGCGGGCGGAAGATCGTCCACCCTGGAATAAATGTCAGGATACTGTTTGAAGAAAAAATTTCTGATTTCCGGCTTCAGAAAATCCATGTTGGCGGCGAAATAATCCTCTGCCGTCGCAATATTCCTCCAGTATTCTTTCATTTTGTAACCATAGATTCGTTTCTGGTTCTTGTACCGGATCAGGATGTCCTTTACGAAATCATACCGGTCCTCCATCGCGCATCTTTCGATCATTTCGATCAGCAGACGCCTCCGGATCACATAAATGCCGCAGGATATTGTATCCGACCTCGCCACTACAGGTTTTTCCTCAAAATCCTCCACACGGTTGTCCTCATCCAGCCGCAGCGTTCCGTACCTTTCCACGCTGCTTCCGGATGGCATCTCCTTGCAGACCACTGTCACGTCCGCCTTCTTTTCGATGTGATATTCCAGCACCCTGTTGTAGTCCATCTTGTAAACGCAATCGCCGGAGGTGATCACCACGTAAGGCTCATGGCTGTTCTTTAAAAATGAAAGGTTCTGGTAAATGGCGTCTGCCGTTCCTCTGTACCAGAAATTGTTGTCAGCGGTCACCGTCGGCGTGAACACGAACAGGCCGCCCTGCTTGCGCCCGAAATCCCACCATTTGGAAGAGCTTAAGTGTTCATTCAGGCTCCCCGCATTGTACTGAGTCAGCACGCCAACTTTTTGAATGTGGGAATTGGTCATGTTGCTCAGCGCGAAATCAATGCTTCGGTAGCTGCCCGCTATCGGCATGGCGCAGACGGCACGTTTCTGGGACAGCTCCCGCATTTTTCGGTTGTTGCCGCCTGCCAGGATGATTCCGATCGCTCTCACTGTTCGTCACCTGCCTTGATCAAAGATTTTCCGCTGTGGAGATATCCATTGGGATAGTCCTCGGGCGACGTGATACCGGAGATCACCGTATTCTTCCCCACCGAGACGCTGCCGGGAATAAAGCTTTTCTCCCCGACCGTGACAAGGCCGCTGTTGTAAATGTGCGGAGCGATTTCGTTGGGGCTTTCCTCCCCGACGCCAAGCTGTACATGATCCTCAATGATGACATTCTCCGCGACGATGGCCCTGCACAGCAGGCAGTTGTCGCCGACGGCGGTGTTGTTCATGATGATGGAATCCCGCACCACCGTTCCCTTTCCAATGGTTACTCCGCATCCGATGACAGAATTGCGAACCTCGCCAAAGATCTCCGCGCCTTCTCCGACAATGCTGCGCTCGATCACTCCTCCGGGCGCCACATACTGCGGCGGCAGGATCTCGCTCTTCGTGAAGATCTTCCAGTACTCCTCGTACAGGTTGAATTCGGGAACGATATCTATCAGCTCCATATTCGCTTCCCAGTACGAGCTTAGCGTGCCCACATCCTTCCAATAGCCGTTGAACTCATAAGCATACATCGGCGCTCCCTTTTCGTGGCAATAAGGGATGACGTGCTTGCCGAAGTCCAGATTGGGCTGGTCCGCCTTCGCAATCAGCGCTTCTTTCAAAGTTGTCCAGTTAAAAATATATATGCCCATGGAAGCCAAATTGCTTCTCGGATGCTCCGGTTTTTCCTCAAAATCCGTGATCTGCCTGTTCCCGTCGGCGATAATGATGCCGAACCGCTTCGCTTCCTCCATCGGTACCGGCATGACCGCTATGGTGCACTCCGAACCGTTCTGCTTGTGGAAGTCCAGCATCACCTCGTAGTCCATCTTATAGATATGGTCACCCGAAAGGATCAGCACATACTCCGGATTGTAGGTCTCCATATAGTCGAGATTCTGGTAGATGGCATTGGCCGTGCCGGTATACCATTCGCTGTTCTCACTTTTCTCATAGGGGGGCAGCACCGTGACGCCGCCGATATTGCGGTCCAGATCCCACGGGATCCCGATCCCGATATGCGTATTCAGCCGAAGCGGCTGATACTGTGTCAGCACGCCCACCGTATCCACGCCCGAATTGATGCAGTTGCTCAGCGGGAAATCGATGATCCTGTACTTTCCGCCGAAGGATACGGCAGGCTTGGCCACCTTCGACGTCAGCACGCCCAGACGGCTCCCCTGACCGCCCGCCAGCAGCATGGCGATCATCTCTTTCTTGATCAATGCCCTCACCTCGCTTCCCGTTCATAACGCCGGAAGGCCCGCAAAACAGGGCCTCCGCCGCCTCATTGCACATGAAACCTATGATTTACGATATTATATCACATTCATCTGTAAAAGTGAATAATTATTTTATCGTTACCGCTTCCCCGTTCTGACTTTTATTGTGTAAAATAGATATAAAATTTTCGCTATTTTTTTGTTTTTTATCCGTTATGACGACTATTTTGGCCGCTTCCGCATTTTATCTGCAAATATTTTTCACATAGTGAACATTTTTTCACGTTTTAACGACGTTTTATCATGCCCGCACGGCCTCCGGGCCGCCCCGGATCCGCGGATTTCCTGTACAGTTTTCCCATTTTTCTAAATTTCTATTGGTTTTTTTCTCCGATTTGCGTATAATGTAACATGAGCCGCAGGCTCATGTTAACGAGAGAATCTTCGATTCTCGAGTCTATATCAGCCGCAGGCTCATGTTAACGAGAGAATCTTCGATTCTCGAGTCTATATCAGCCGCAGGCTCATGTTAACGAGAGAATCTCCGATTCTCGAGTCTATTTTGCCGCAGGCTCATGTTAACGAGAGGATCTCCGATCCTCGAGTCTATTTTGCCGCAGGCTCATGTTAACGAGAGGATCTCCGATCCTCGAGTCTGCCCCACCGGCGGGAGATTTCCCGCGCCCAATCAAACACAGGAAGTGCGCGTTCATGTATCATGTAGATTTTAACCATCCCATTCACGTTTATTTCATCGGTATCGGCGGCATCAGCATGTCCGGCCTGGCCGAAATCCTGCTCTCCGAAGGCTTCACGGTATCCGGCTCCGACTGGAACCGTTCGCCGCTGACCGCCCTGCTGGAGAAGCAGGGCGCCGTCATCCACTACGGCAGGCCCCAGAAGGCGGAAAACATCACGGACGACATCGACCTGGTGGTCTATACCGCCGCGGTCCATGCGGACAACCCGGAATTTGCAGAGGTTCTCCGCCGGCAGATCCCGACGCTCACCAGGGCGCAGTTCCTGGGACAGCTCATGCGCAACTACGCCACGCCCGTCGCCATCAGCGGCACGCACGGCAAAACGACCACCACGTCCATGGTCACCGAGATCCTGCTGCGGGCCGACGCCGACCCCACCATCTCTGTGGGCGGCATCCTCCGGTCCATTCACGGCAACATCCGGATCGGGAAATCCGGCCTCTTTGTGACGGAAGCCTGCGAATACACGAACAGCTTTCTGAGTCTGTTCCCCAAAATCGGAATCATCCTGAATGTGGAAGAAGACCATCTGGACTTCTTTAAAGACATCCGGGACATCCGGGCCTCCTTCCGCCGCTTTGCCGAGCTCATCCCGGCGGACGGCACTCTCATCATCAATGCGGACATTCCCGACGCGGAGGAACTCACCGCCGGCCTGTCCTGCAGGGTGATCACCTTCGGAACCACCCCGTCCGTGGACTATTATGCCACGGATATTTCCTATGATACCATGGCGGACGCCACATTCCGCCTGCACCGGTTCGGCCGGGACGCGGAAACCGTCACGCTCGGCGTGCCCGGGGCGCACAATATCATGAATGCGCTGGCCGCGATGGCCCTCTCCGATCTGCTGGGAATCGACCCGGAGATCGCCGAAGAGGCCCTGCTCGCCTTCCACGGCACGGACAGGCGCTTCCAGTATAAGGGAGAATGCAACGGTGTGACCATCATCGACGATTACGCGCATCATCCCACGGAGATCACCGCGACACTGACCGCGGCGCAGAAGGTTCCCCATCACACCCTCTGGTGCGTCTTTCAGCCTCACACCTACAGCCGCACGAAGGCGTTCCTGGACGATTTCGCCAAAGCGCTCTGTCACGCCGACAAGGTGATCCTGGCGGACATTTACGCGGCCCGGGAAACGGACACCCTCGGCATCAGCTCCGCCGATATCCGGGATAAAATACGGAATAGCGGCAAGGAATGTTTTTATTTCCATACGTTCCCCGAGATTGAAAAATTTATTTTAAAAAATTGTATCAACGGTGATCTGTTGATAACTATGGGAGCCGGAGATGTGGTAAATATCGGCGAAAATCTCCTTTCCCGCTGACTTGTCCACACTGTCCACAGGCGGGGGCGCAAAATCCATCCCTCTCGCCTGTGGATATTTTTTGTCAAAAAAAAGCGCATACCGCCGCGGTTTCTCCCTCTTTTTCCACATTGTCCACAGCTTCCACAAAGGGCCCGGAAACGGTCTTTGGAGAGCTCCCGCTCCAAATTTTTTATTCCATTTTTCCTTCGGATGTGGTATATTAAGTGCAGTCGAAGTATGTGATTTTTGAAAGGCCGCACCCATGAGCACCATCACCCTGACCGACGACGGAGGCGCCAGCGCCACGGTCGTTTCCAATTTTTTCATCGACAATTACATGAAGGACGCCAACGATGCGCAGCTCAAGATCTACCTGTATCTGCTGCGCATGTTTCAGGCCCATACCGGCGTCAGCATATCCGATATCGCCGACCGTTTCAACCATACGGAAAAGGATGTCATGCGCGCGCTGCGCTACTGGGAGAAGTGTCAGGTGCTCTCGCTGGAATTCGGCAGCGACAGGGATCTGTGCCGGATCCGTTTCAACGTGCTGGGGCCTGTCCCGGCTTCCGGCTCCCGGCCGGTTTCCGCGTCGTCAGCCGGATCGGCGGATGCCATCCCGGCCTCTGTGTCCGCGGCCTCCGTTCAGTCGGCCGGTTCTGCGGTTTCCGCGCCGTCTGGCGTATCCTTGCCTGCGGCTTCCGTCCAGGCAGCCGGGTCTGATGCCGCGGCTTTGCCGGCCGGATCCGCCGCGGCGATCCCGCTGACCGCTCCGGTCCCCTCCGTCGCCGTGATCTCCCATCAGACGGTCCCCCCGGCCGGCTCCTGGGAAAAGCCCGCCTATACGCTGGACGAGCTGAAGATCTTCGGTCAGGCGGAGAGCACGGCCCAGTTATTTTTCATCGCGGAGCAGTATCTGGGCCGTACGCTGAGCCCTTCCGATATGAAGTCGATCCTGTTTTTTGTGGACAGGCTGCATTTTTCGGACGATCTCATCGATTATCTGCTCCAGTACTGCGTGGAGCGCGGGAAAAAGGACTTCCGGTATATCGAGAAGGTGGCCGTCGGCTGGGCCCAGTCCGGCATTTCCACGCCGGAGGAGGCGCAGGAGCATGCGGCCCGCTATGACAAAACCGTATACAGCATCATGAACGCGCTCGGCAAGCCGAACGCTCCCACGCAGAGCGAGATCGCCTATATCCGGCGCTGGACCGAAAGCTGGGGCTTTGAGATGGATGTCATTCTGGAGGCCTGCAGGCGCACCGTGCTGGCTACGGACCGGCACCGTTTTTCCTATGCGGACAGCATCCTGTCCGCCTGGTACAGCGCGGGCGTGCATCATCTGTCGGACATCCCGGCGCTGGACGCCTCCCACCAGAAGGAAAAGGCCAAACCGGCCAGAGGCCGCGGCGGCGCTGTTGCCGAGTACAACCGTTTCATGCACAACAGCTATGATTTTGACGCACTGGAAAAAGAACTGCTGAAACGTTGATCCTTTTCAAAAGCCTGTGAGGAGATCCGCCGTGGCACTGACCGTTTCCCAATATAATTCCATCATGCGTCAATACGAAGAACGCCAGACCCGCAACCGCCATGCCCATGAAAACCGTCTTCACCACATTTATGACACGGTGGACGGATACCGGGCGCTGGATGAGTCCGTGGCCTCCGTTTCCGTCGCCCAGGGCAAAAAGATGCTGGCCGGCGACGAGACCGCGCTGGACAAGCTGCGCCAGCGCCTGAAGGAGCTGGCCGCTGACCGGGCCAGACTGCTGGCTGAGAACGGCTATCCGGAGGATTTTCTGCAGCCGCTCTATGACTGTCCGGACTGCCGGGATACCGGCTATATCCGCGGACAGAAATGTCACTGCTTCCGCCAGGCGGAGATCTCCCTCCTCTATGAACAGTCCAACCTGAAACGGACGCTGGAGCAGGAGAATTTCGGCACCCTCTCCTACCGCTGGTACGAAGGGGACGCTCTGGCCGCTTATCGCCAGTCCGTCGAGAAATGTAAAAAATTTGCGGCGGACTTCAAAACCGTCTACCAAAATCTGTTCTTTTATGGTACAGTGGGTACAGGCAAGACATTTCTTTCCAACTGCATCGCGAAGGAATGCCTGGACAAGGGCTGCTCCGTCCTTTATTTCAGCGCGGCCGGACTGTTTGACACCCTCGCACGCAGCACCTTCAACTATAAGAACCCGGAGGAAATGTCCTCCCTCTGCAGCGACCTCTATGGCTGCGATCTGCTGGTCATAGACGACCTGGGCACGGAGACTGCGACCGCTCTCACGCTCTCTCATTTTTTTACGTGCCTCAATGAACGGCTGCTCCGGAAGAAATCCGTCATCATCTCCACCAACCTTTCGCTGGAGGATTTTCAGGCGCGATATCAGGACCGTATCTTTTCCAGGATCGCCAGCAATTTTGAATTCTGTAAGCTGACCGGCCCCGATATCCGGATGATCCGAAAGCTTCCGGGCGCACGCCCCTGAGAGCGCACATCAGGCGGACCGCACAGCGCTTTGGCCCACCCAACAGGGCTCCGCGTTTCCGGAACGCCTGCGCCGTATGAAAACCCCTCAACCGCATGAAGCACACACACAA
This sequence comes from uncultured Eisenbergiella sp., assembly GCA_947627215.1. Lineage (GTDB taxonomy): Bacteria > Bacillota > Clostridia > Lachnospirales > Lachnospiraceae > Gallintestinimicrobium. The sequence continues at coordinate 3,768 of CANQVD010000053.1, read as the reverse complement.
CCGATTGTCAGAAAGCGAGGTTTTCCCGAATGTCTGTGCGTGAAGAAACCAGGGATCTGGAGACAATACCTGTCGGTTCCCTGGGGATCATCCCCCTGCGGGGATGCGAATCCATGGCCCGGAAAATTGATGCCTACCTTACAAAATGGAGAACAGAACGCGAGAGTCAGCATAAAAACAGTCTGGCTTTTTCCGGTTATCAGCGCGACACCTATATCTTAAAGACACAGGTGCCGCGTTTTGGTTCCGGCGAAGGCAAGGGCGTGATCCTCGACTCCGTGCGCGGTTCGGATCTGTATCTTCTGGTGGACGTCACCAACTACAGCCAGACCTATTCCCTCTGCGGCAACATCAATCGCATGTCACCCGACGACCACTACCAGGACCTGAAACGGATCATCTCCGCCGTAGGCGGCAAGGCCAGACGGATCACCGTCATCATGCCTTTTCTCTATGAAAGCCGCCAGGACCGGCGCTCCCAGAGAGAATCCCTGGACTGTGCCATCGCGCTGCAGGAGCTGGTGAAGATGGGCGTTGACAACATCATCACCTTCGACGCCCACGAGCCCAGGGTTCAGAACGCCATCCCGCTGAACGGCTTCGAGACCGTACAGCCTGCCTATCAGTTCATCAAAAACCTGCTGAACGCGGTGCCGGATCTGAAAATCGATTCCGACCACATGATGGTCATCAGCCCCGACGAGGGCGGCACGAGAAGGGCGATCTTTATCGCCAACGTCCTCGGCCTGGATATGGGCATGTTTTACAAAAGAAGGGACTACACCACCGTCATCAACGGCCGCAACCCCATCGTGGCGCACGAATTTCTCGGCAGCAGCGTGGAGGGGAAGGACGTGATCATCATTGACGACATGATTTCCTCCGGCGACAGCGTGCTGGAGGTGGCGGGGGCGCTGAAGAAGCGCGGCGCCCACAAGATCTTCATCTGCTCCACCTTCGGGCTTTTCACCAACGGACTGGAAAAGTTTGACAGGGCATACGCCGCCGGCGAGATCGACCGGATCCTCACCACCAACCTGATCTACCAGATCCCCGATCTGCTGGAGCGGGAATGGTATGTCAACTGCGATATGAGCAAATACATCGCCTATCTGATCGACACGCTGAACCACGACGCCTCCATCAGCGATCTGCTGGAGCCCAATGACCGGATCCAGAATGCGCTGGCGAGATACAAGAAAAAATATCAGTGAGAAGGGGCAGCCGATATCTGCCGAAAGGGACCGGTTTCATATCCGAACCGGTCTCTTTTTCCGATCGGGGCAGAACAGTTGTTCACTTTCTGTTCACATTTCTTTAACGGAAAGTTTTTTTCGTCATCATGTTTTCGACACTTTCTTTTTCTATACTGAATCCATACAGAACAGAAAAGGGAACACCCGAATCAGACTTATCCAATACTTTTTAAATAGCTTTTTCATAATAAAATGCCAGGCGGCAGCGGGCCGTCTGGCATCCTCCCTTTTATGGGAGTTTTTTTTATTGGAAACTGCGGTTTCCCATAATCATTCGCTTTCTCCTGTGAACTCCCCGTGAAAAATGCCTGAATCCCGCTGCACCGTTCCGTCGTGAACACGGTAGATCACGCTGCAGTGTTCAATCGCTGACAGGCGGTGGGAAACGATAATGAGCGTCTTCTTTCCCTGCAGCCGGAAGATGGACTGCAGCACAGCGGCCTCCGTTTCCAGGTCCAGAGAGGAGGTCGCCTCATCAAACACGATCACCGCCGGATCCCGGTACATGGCCCGCGCCAGACCCAGCCGCTGTCTCTCTCCGCCGGACAGGCGAATGCCGCGCTCGCCGATCTGCGTGTCCAGACCGTCGGGAAGCCCCCGGACCTTCCGGCCCAGAGCGGCCTGCTCCAGCGCCGTCCACACGCGCGCATCATCGATCTGATCCGGCTCTTCGCCCATGGCCACATTGCTGCGGATGGTATCGTCCAGCAAAAAAATGTTCTGCGGCACATAGGCCACCTTTTTCAGATAGCTTTCCCTGCACCGGCCGATGGGAACGCCGTCCACCAGAACCTCGCCCTGTTTGGGGGGAAGCAGCCCCAACAGGATATCCAGCAGCGTGGTCTTCCCCGCGCCGGAAGGACCGATGATGCCTGCCGATGCGCCCGCCGGTATCTCCACATCCACATCTCTCAGCACAGGCTCCGGACTGCCGTCGTACGCGTAAGTAACCTGACGCAGTACGATGTCCCGGCAGATACCGACCTCCTCCTGCGGCCCGTCTGATCCGCCCTCCTCCGGGGCCGTTTTCTCCATCGCAGCGCGGATCGCGTCCACGGAAGGTCTCGCATAGTTGAGCTGCGTCAGGCTGGCGTTGATCCGGTTGCACGCCGGCAAAAAGCGTATTGCCGTCCATGCCAGGGCTGTGAGGCCCGGGAAATAATCGGTCAGGTATTTCTCATTCTGTACAAGGAAGATGAGATATGCCAGCACCGCCAGCACCATGATCGTCTCAATGCACAGGCCCGGAAGCTTTGTCCAGAATTGCCTCAAGTAATCGGACCGCGCATATTCCGCGCTGGCGTCGGCAAAATGCTCCTCAAAAAACGCTTCCTGACGGCCGACCTTGATGTCTTTGATTCCCTCCGTGATGTGATGGAGCCACTTCCAGCGTTTTCGGTTCGCTTCCCGCTGACGCATGGAGGCCCTGCGCGTCGGGCGATCCAGGATCAGCCGGGATACTGCCAGCAGAACGGCGATTCCCGCCGCCACGAACGCTGTCATCAGCGGATCGAGCAGCAGCAGATACAGGCCCATTCCCAATACAACGAGCATTTCCATTGCCATTTGCATACAGGCGTTCATGGCGAGGGAAAACTGCAGCATATCCTGCCCGAGCAGGTTTTGGATCTCCGCCGTCGTATGGAGGGCAAAGAACGAATACGGGCATCGGACGATCCGGCGGCACAGCGCGGCAGACATCTCGCTGCGTGTAATACGGACAAACTTCGCTATGATATAGCTTTCCCATGACAGGTAGCCCAGCTTGAACACATACAGGCCGATCATCATGGCGAGAGTCCAGATCATCATGGTTTTCCCGTCGTCTGTATGAAAAAGAACGCGAAAACAGACGGCGAGCGGGCTTTCAGCAGCCCATCCCCCGTTCACAAGAAAAGAACAGATCGATACGACCATGGCGAGCCCCGCCATCTCCAGCAGGGAGGCCAGGAGCATGACAGGCACCAGCAGGAGCATGCGCTTCCCTCTTTCGCCGCTCAGCGAGAGTATATCTTTTATCTCAGATATCATCGTGTTGTTTTCCCGTACGTAATGTTCATTTCGCCCAATTTCATGCTGCAAAACCGCCTTTTCGTTCCTGATCGCCGTGTATTTCGCAAACCCGTTCGTATTATAGCAAACGAAGGTTTAAAGGTCAATAGCGCCGCGGACGGGATTTCTGCGGTTATATCCGCGCTTTTAAAGTGCGTTCATTCTCTTCGGATGCCGCCGACAGAAAGCGGCCCGCTTTCGCGGGCCGCCCATTCATTTTTCAAAACCGATATGCTTTTTCTCTTTTCCGAAGGATCATTTCTTCTTCTTGGCCAGAGAGGCAAAGGTCTGAACGCCCTGGACCACCAGAATCACGGCCAGAACGACCATGGCAGCCGCGAAGAGCATCTGGAACCAGTCGCCCCAGGCAGCAGCGCCGCCGGCAACGGTCTTGATCTTCGTGATCACGGTCATGCACAGGCTGGTGATGGTAGCGATGAGCATGAAGGCCATCGGGATG
>CANQVD010000052.1 GCA_947627215.1 uncultured Eisenbergiella sp. | reverse complement strand
TCGTCTTTCGCTGTCTTGTCCTGCACGAAAAATTATCCCGACAAGGAAGCCGAAAACAGTTTCTAATCAAGGGAAAAAGAAAAACAGATTGACAAACCAAAATTTAGCATTATGCACAGCAGGATTTTTCAAATTACCAAAGAACAGGTAGCGCGCGAGAACTATCTGAACGAGGACACACTGGTACAAGGCGACGGCAGTCATATCGACTATTGCGCCGAGATAAGTGCGAAAGAACGGGAGCAGAGCATTGTCTGTCTTGTCGATGATGTACTGCCCAAAGGTATGTTTACACGTTTGGGTGCAAACATTCTTCGCTACAATGGCGGCATGGAGCAATGGAAAGAGCAGGCCATTGCGAACATTCACGAGAAACTCACCGCACTGACACCCGAAAAGTATTTCTATGGCAGTCGGCTCTATCGCTTGAAAGAGGCGGTTGTCAATCCGCTTGATACGGATTTCTTGTTCTACATGGACGTAGCAGGAGAGCAAAGTATCTCGGAGACCTCCTACGACTTCATGTTCTACGTGAGCGGACTTGAGGAGGGAACGCTGCTCTATATCGGCGGTGTAATAGACTATCATTTTTAATCTCAAAACAGACAGCGACAATGAAAGGAACGGAGCAATTCAAGAAGACAATCAAGGCATATCTGGACGAGAGAGCCAAAACGGACGAGCTGTTTGCCGTAACCTATGCCAAAGAGAACAAGAATATAGACGACTGCATTACATTCATTCTCAATCAAGTGAAGAACAGCGGTTGCAACGGCTTCGCCGATGATGAAATCTACTCACTTGCCGTGCATTATTATGACGAAGACACAATCGACGTCGGCAAGCCGTTGAGCTGCAATGTTGTCGTCAATCATCAAATCGTGCTGACGGAAGAGGAAAAGGCAGCGGCGAGAAAGCAGACCACAGCACGCTATGAAGAGGAGGAAGTCCGAAAAATGCGTGAGCGCAGGAAGCCGAAGCCGACCACGCCGCAACCCGAACAGCCCATGCTTTCACTCTTCGATATATAGCCTATGAAGCCGAAAACACGTTTCCAGTACAAGGTTGCAGCCGCCAACGAACGGTTGCAGCCTATCAAAGACAAGGCTGTCGAGTGGGCTTTTCACCACACGCTGAACCACTATGCGTTTCGTTCTCCGAAAGGTCTGACCACCTGCCTTGATTGTGGGCACAAGTGGTACGAAAAGGGCGACAAGAAATGTATATGCCCTAAATGCGGTGCAAAGTTGGAAATCAACGATACGCTATGTCGCAAGGCTGTGGACAAATCATATTGTTCGGTTCTTGAAACACAGGACGGAATGCAAATCCAGCGTGTCTTTCTTTTGACTGCCGTATATCGCAAGGGCGGAAAGCCGGAAATCCATATCCGTGAAACTTTGCGCTACTGGTTGGATGAAAACGGACAAAGTGCCGTAACAGCTCTGCGCCGAACTTTGGGCTTTTACCGAGACAGCTTTTCCCTATGCTCGGATATTGAGCTGCGGAATGACAGCGATGTTTTTCAATACATTGCCGATTGCGAGGTCTATCCGAGATATACGGCTATCCCCAAACTGCAACGCAATGGGCTGAAAGGCGGTTTTTGCGGTATTGCACCTCAAAGGCTGATGAAAGCGTTGCTGTCGGACAACCGTATCGAAACGATGATGAAAGCAGGTCAAAAGGCACATCTTAAATACTTTATCTACAATTCGCAACGATTGGACGAATGTTGGGCGGCATATCGGATTGTTATGCGTAACAACTACCATATAGCCGATATTGGGGTTTGGGCGGATTATATCAATATGCTTGTGCAATGCGGCAAGGATATTCACAACGCCCACTATGTATGCCCTACGGACTTAATGGCGGCGCACGACGACTATCAAGAGAAGATACGCATTCTCCGAGAACGAGAAAAGTTGGAGGAAAACAGGCGCAAGGCTTTGGAACACGAGCAGGAGTTTCGGAAGATGAAAGGCAGGTTCTTCGGACTGGAGTTTACGGACGGCACTATCGTTGTCAGCGTATTGGACAGCGTACTTGCACACTACCAGGAGGGCGATGCCCTGCACCATTGTGTGGGTCTGGAGAGTTATTTCCTCAATCCCAAGTGTCTGATACTGTCAGCCCGAATAAACGGCAGGCGTATCGAGACTGTCGAGTTGAGCCTTACCTCATTCAAGATACTGCAATCGCGCGGTCTACAAAACAAGAGTACGGAGTATCACGACCGAATCATTGCTTTGGTACGGAAGAATGTAAAACACGTCCGCAAGCGTATGGCGGCATAGCATATCCTCATTCATTGTCGGTTGGCTGCTCACTTCTGTCGGATGGGCAGCCGATTGCCGGCGGGCTGCTCTCTCTGTTCGCAGCCAACCGCTGTTATACAGAAATGCCGCTCGAAACACTCCGAACGGCATCACCCTCTTATCTTCGGAATCCGCGATGAACTTCCTCTTCCTGCTCTTCATTCTGCGCGTCATCGCTTCTTTCCATCTGTTCTTCCTGTTGTAGCTTCCGCTCATCTTTCTCGGTCGCCTCCTCTTTCTGCTGTTCGCGTTCACCCCGTTCTATCTCCTGGGCTATGCGGTCAACTTTCTGCGTAATTACCGCCGTGGCTTTCTTGACATCGACGAGTGTCGTCTTGATGAACTGCGGCGACTCTTTCAGCCTGTCGAGCCACGACTTGAGATAGGCGCAGCTGTCCTCCTTGATATGGGTGGACATACCGTAACGCTGTGCCACCAATGCCGCACCCAACTCCGCCACCAACTCCTCGCGGGCATATTCGGCCGAACCCATTGTTGTCGGTCTGATACGGTCAAGCACACCCTCGATGCCCGTCGAGTGCGTCATCTCGTGAAAGAGCGTTCCGTAGAACGCCTCCCCGGTCATAAACTGGGATTTCTCCGGCACGACAATCTCGTTCTTCGAGATCGAAAAATAGGCGTTGTCCTGATGCCGGGGATGAATCGGGCAAATCCACAGATTGTCCCGAATCATCGTATCGACAGGCTCGAACGAGAAATGTTTGCCGTCCTCGATTCTGGGCCGCCCATTCTCCGCTTCGAGCTTTTCCCACAACTCCGGGCGTGCCTGCTGCAGATTGGTCTGGGCGACATTGAAGACACGAAATACCTGCATGCGCGGATAGACATTGTAACGCTCCTGCTCTTCGGGCGAGAGTCGCTTGTAATCGTCATACTTGATTTTCTCCTTCGTGTCTTTGTGTACGCAGGTGAATGTCGTGAGCATGACGGGAAACGATTTCTCGCCTTTCAGCACGGAGACCTTGGGCAGTTCGTTGCCCTCCTTGTCCTTGGCATCACGATTCATGCGCTGCACGCAATCGAAAGTACAGAAGCGTGGAATCTTATAACCCTCCTTCTCGCAGTGGAGCATGAGCATAAAGGCGTTCATGCCGTTATACTCACGCCCCGACAGATTGCGCGGCCACTGCATCGTCCCTTCGGTGAACCAAGGCTTTCTCCAGTCCTCCCTGACGTGTTCGAGCTTCTCAATCATCATCTCCGCGAAGAGATCAAGTGCCTTGTCCTCCGAGTTGGGTCCGTTGTTTTCCCTCTTATAGCCTGCCATAGCAATCAGTCATTATCGTTATACTCCGGCTTGACAGCCTCGCTCATCTCCGCGACTTTGCAGGCGAAGTTCAGACGACCTTCATAGGCCGAGATATTCACTTCACCCTTGACCTGCACGCGGCATCCGGGCTGCAGCCACTCCTCGCGCTCGGCATCGAAGCGGAAGAAACGCACCCATATCGACTCGAAAGTCTCATCGACCTTCTCTGTGCTGTGTGCCGAAAACTGAATGTAGGGATTCCCTTTCTTGTCGGTGCGCTGCTCGATGTTCTTGCCGACCTTGCCGCGAAACTCCATTTCGCCCGTAATGGAATCCCCGTCACTTTGCGGTGATAAGCTGACCTCGCTTGCCGAAAGGTTGAAGTAGAGCCTGTCACCGCGCTTTTTCAGCGTCAGGGTTCCCGTCACCTCGATACGGGCACCGGCACGATAGTCCGCGACCTCTGCCTCGCAACCGTCCTTGCGGACACTTATCTCGACGGTCATGCCGCTGCCTTTCTTTGCCGGGATAGCTACGGCTACGGGAACAGCCAGAAACGACTTTCCCTCCTTGTTTGTACGCAATGCCGCATCCTTGGCGACCTTGCCGCATACTGTTACATTACATTTAATCATACTCCTTTTACTTTTTGTTGCTTATAGACCTTCGGACAAGTGTGTACTTTGTTTGAATGTTGATGTTGAACCGTGGAAATCAATCCCCGTCGGGAGCCCGAATGCGGCATCCGACAATCACTGCCTTTTGCAAAATGGCAGCGTAGAGCATAGCCAAACCCTTGACAAGATGTATCATCACGCGCTTTGTCATCATCGTCTGAGGTTTTCCGATTGTCCCTGCTGCCGGTTCATTCCCTGCTCGAAGTTCTGTGACGCCACCTCCGAAAGCACTATGGCGTTAACCATGCCTGCCACACGCATACGCTTGGACTCCTCGGTGAGCGTCTCGTTGTTGAGCGTCACGGAAAGACGGCTCAGTTCTGCGGAGGACAGCTCGCGCGACACCTGCACCGTGCCGTTGTCGGCGTGCAGGACAGCCCTGCCGCTCTCACCCAGGACGAGGGCGCACGACTTCATTGCGGGCATCAGCGCCGCGAGGTCGATACGTCGGCGGTCGGCAGCTTCCGATATGGCGGCCATTTGCTCCTCCTCGCGCTTGTTGTCAATCTGCACGGCCAGCATCATCAGTGAAGCGAATGCGGTCATCGCCATATCGACAATGGGGTCATTGCTCCCTGACAGTCCCACGCCGCTGTCTTCGGACGACAGCAGTTTCTTCATCCAGTCATCGGGCGCAAGAGGCTTCTCCGGCACCGCTGCCACTTCCGTACTTTTGTATTTGGCCAGCAGGTTAGCTCCGTTGTGCAGAGCCTGAACCTTGATGTTACCTTTCTGCGCAATCTCTGCCAGATACGCCGCAGGGTCGATGTCCCGGCGTGTGCCGTCGGCATATATGGTTGCAACCCCGAAATGCAGATGCTCACCCGTCGTGCGTGTACCCGTATTTCCCGATATGCCGACTCTTTCGCCGGCACGGAGCGTATCGCCGACCTTGACCTCCACTTCGTTCAGGTGCATATAGGTGCACTGTACCTTACTGCCGTCAGCACGGTCAAACTGCACTGTCACGGACTTGCCTCCGGCAGCATTGGCGTTCCGGTTGACGGCCACGACCTTGCCGCCGCTTTCCGTCGCCAGCACTGCATCACCTTTGCAGCGTATGTCGATACCCATATGCGTCTGCTGTTTGGCAGCATCCATTGGATCCTGCCGCACACCGAAGGGCGAGGTGATAAAAAGAAACTCCTCCCGCTGCACCGGAAACGAATACTCCGTCTCTGCAGCAGCAGTTCCGAGCGGAGCGACCTCCGCACCGAACATCCTGCCCTCATTCTGCATCCGGTTCATAACCATCTGGTCGTACCTTTGCAAATCGTTATTCTCGATGATGCGCTGCAGCGAAGCCGCATAGTTTCCTCCGGTGGCATATCCGGCCTTCTCCAGCCCCTGCGCCCAGCCTTTGTAGTCATCGGCTGAAAGGGCGAAACAGGCGGCATACCGGCTGTTCTCCTTCAAAAAACGGGAGTGATGTTCATAGGAATCACCAACCGAGCCGTAGCTGCAGAACTTTTCGTCAGGCCTGTCATCCGTATAGATGCCGTATGCGCCGCCCTTTGCAATCCAGTCGGGGGTTGCCTTGATACCGAAGTGGTTGTTCTCTTTTCGCGCCAGCGTACTCTGTCCGTTGGCACTCTCCAATATGCCCTGTGCCAGTGTCACGGAGGCAGGTATGCCGTACCTGCGCATCTGTTCCATGGCGTACTCGGCATACCGGTCTGCATACTGCTGATTTTTACTCATAACTATCATCGTTTAACGGTGCATACCTCTGCCTGTCTGCTGCCCGGTGTCGTTTTTCATCTCCTGAGCCTCACTGACAGTCTCCTGCGGCAAGTCATGAGCAATGGCAACACGCTCACCGGCACGGACAAGTTTCGGCAGATACTCATCGAGTTGCCCATACGGGAACTCTACCGCTGCCGTAATGCCGTTTGCCGCTTCCTGATTCCCGTGCAGGGGCAGGTTCAGAATCCCGGATGCCTTCACCGCATCGTCATTGAACAGACGACAGTTTACATCATTTCTTACAATAATGAGTGCGTCGGGATGTTTTGCCTTGATCTCCTCCCACTGTTTGGGCAAAGTGTGTTCTTCTGCATTTTTCTGCACGACGTCTTCGCCCTGCCTCTGTTCCGTCTCGTGTTCCTGCTTCTCTGCGGCGGTCTGCTCCTGCGCTTGGCCTTTGCGAAGCACATCGGCAAAAAGCGTCGCCGCCAGATGACGCTTGTACTCCTGCGTGTCCTCGGCCACCCACATACGCTGCCACTGCTGGGGCGTGATACTCCGGGGCTGCATCTTCTGCCCGTCGATGGTCGCGGCACACAGCACGCCGTCCTTCTTGGTCTTGAAAACCGAGACGCGCTGTATGCGGTTCAAGTCGATGTCCTGCACCTGCGTGCTGAACAGGTCTACCTTCAGGTCGGGCTGCTGCTCGGCCAGAGCGCTGTACTTCTGCGCCAACTCCATACGGACCTTCTCGATGTTGTCGAGCGACTGCTTGAGCGTGGCGAAGAAGCGGTTGACATCCTCCTTGTCGGGGTAGATGCTGTAACCCTCGCCGTTCTCCGGCTTGATGTAGAGCGCCCAGCGGTTCTTGTCGTCCTGAATCATCTGCACCTGGTCAAACCCCCGCTCGTGCGCCTGCTTGACGGCCGCCGACGGGTCGAGCGTGGAGAGCGTCTCCAACGCCCAGTTCCGCAGACGGGCTACCGTAATCTCCTTCTCGGCGAAGTAGCTATCGTCGGGGCGGTAGCCCAACGCACCGTCCGTGTTGAAGAACTGCACGGTGTCGATACCCATTTTGTTGAGAGCCTTCTCGATACGCTCCTTGTTTACTCCCGACTCTTCCTTGGGGGCATCGGGTGACGCTCCGGCCGGCAGAATGACATCGGCCCGTTTCAGGGCATTGTCCACAACGACCACGAAGCGGCGGCCCTCCTTGTCGGGGTGCTGCCGGATTTCGTCTGCCACAAAGTAATGCTTGGGCAGCGTCTCCCGTATCTCGGAGGTCTGACGGCGGTTGATAAGGGTCGCATACTCTATTTTCTCGCCCTTCTCCGCCTTGCGCATCACCTCCAGTGCATTGTTCACATCGCTCTCTAAGGCATCCATGATGCAGGGGTCTTCATGCAGTTCCCTGTTCCAGTAATCCACCAGTTGCATGCTTCCGGGCGAGAGTCGTGCCGGCAGTCCCAGTTCGAGCATCTTGACGGCAGAGGCCAGCTCGACAACCAGCCGCTCGTACTTGAGGGCATCCTCCGACGGAGCCGTGCCGCTTTTCATCACCATGCCCTCACGCGAGAGACGCTGCTGATGACCGGTGGCGCTGACTATCTGACGCAAAGCCTCCTGTACATAGTCGTTGTAGTGTTCAAACTCCTTCTGTCGAGGCAGGTAGACGGCATCCTTGTCGGTCTCATAATGGGCCACGCCGCTGCCGTCGCTGCGCACCTTCACGAGATTGTCGTTCATACGTTTCACGAACTCGTTGAAGCGGCTGCGGAGCTTGCGTTCCTCGGTCTCGCCGTAACCGCGTTCCTCGGCGCTGCCATGCTCTTTCAGAGCATCGCCATAGCCCTCCTTGTCCACGTATGGCAGTGTAGTCTGGTCGATGTTGAAGAGCGTGCGAATCTCCCGGTTGTGAACGCCCTTGTACTGCTTCTGCTGCCCGGCGTCAAGCGCCTGATATGCCGCACGGCTTATGGTGTCTTCGGGATTGTTGCGGTTAACGTATTTGTTCCAGTTATAGAATATGAACGGCACACCCTGTTCGTGTTCCCGGACTGCGGCACCGCGTGCCTTGGCCTCGTTGTAAAGCGTAAACAGGTTGGTCTTGCTGCCGTTCCTATCCGAGTGCAGTGCCATGAACAGCGCATTGAACGGGCTGACAGACACGCCTTTCGGATAAAAGCGCGGATAGCTCTTGCCCGCAGCATTGAGCCAGTGGCCGTTGGCATTGGCCGCCTCGCTTAATGCGGTTGACAGCAGAGCCGTCTGCTTGTTCTCGGCATTCTTTTCTACTTGCGATTTCTCTTTCATGGTGAGTTATGTTTTTGATTATTGTATTCCCCGTGTGCGGACTACGGTCTCCTGCTGGGAGTTGTCATAGTTCTGCGATGCCATCTGTCGCATCTGGTCGCTCCTGGCAAGCACGGCATTCGCCAATGTATTCAGCGGAAGTGCACCCGTGCGACAGGCGTCGGCAACAGTCCCGGTGAGCTGTATTGTGCATGGCACCTTGTCGATGGTCGCGATAAGGCTGTTTCCCTGCAGGACGGGTTTCTCTATGCGTGAGTTGAGCGGTTCATCGGCATACCGGCGATAGCGTACCCCGGTATTGATATTCTCCTTTCCCTCTGTTTGTTTGTGCTCCAAAGCCTCATGTCCGGCCTTGTTGAGCAGGTTGGCCCCACCCATTCCGATCAGCAGCATTTTCAGTATCGGGTTCTTGACGAACATTCCGGCAACGATGCTTGCTATCGGCAGCAGGTTGTCCTTCATGCCGAGCGATTTCGTCTTGCCCGTGAAAATGCCTGCAAGCATATCGGGCAGCATAGCCAGCACATAACCGAGGTTACGGCCTATGTCGCCGAACCCGTCCAATCCCACACTGGCCAGCAGACCTCCCCAGCCGCTCTCGTTGGTCTGCACCACATTCTGCGGCGGGACAGCCCGTTGTTCCGCTTCTGCCTGCTCCGTCTGCATCCTCGCCGGAGAGTCTGCCGCCGGCATCGTCACCGTTTCAGACGGTTCTGTACGCTGCAGCTCCGGCTGTGCGGCAATCGCTGCCGCGTCGCCGGCCTTTTCACGCAGGTAGGCCTCTTCGTGTCCGGGTGCAATCACCAGCGGCACATCCTTGTGCCGCTCTGCCCGTTCCCGTTCTTCGTCCGTAGCAGGCTTTGTCCACATAAAGCCGCCCGTGCCTTGTCCCAACCAATCCATAGTTCCGTATCTTAAAGGGATTTTCTTTTCCAATTGCCCGTTGGCAGCAGCAATGAACTCGCTCTGGTCGCTGCGTATCTTCGAAGCCTCACTGCGGATGCCGTCGAAGACATTGCTTTCGCTGCCGAAGACGCCCTGACTGATACACATCTCCACCGCAGCCTCTTTGTTGTCCGTCTTGTCTAAATGCGACATGACCGCCGACAACGCTACGTCAGCACCGACGAGTTTGCCGAAAGCGGCCCACGAACCGCCTCCGCCCATCATCAGCGTGTCGGCAACGGCTCCCACGGCCCAGCCTGCACCTTTCTCCATTCTGCTCGGATTGTAGGCCGCCTCACCCCGCGCCTCAATCTCGGCAGTGAGCGGGGAACGGCTCATCACCTGTGTCAGCCCCAGCAGGCTCGACTCGGCCGCCTTGCGGATGATATAGTCGGAGGTGGACTTGGGCATACGCTCTTTGACCAGCTTCTCGATCATCAGCTGCTCGATGCGATAGTCCACGTAGGCGTATGCAAGGTCTCCGCCCAGCTGCCCGGACAGTTCATCGTAGCGTTCACGTCCGACCTCGCCGACAACGGCGTTGCGCCATTCGACTGCCATCAACGCAAGGTCTTTCTGCAAAGCCTCGTCCCTGATGATGCTCTCCTTGCACATCCCGATATAGTCTTCGGTAGTCTTGGAGTTCCACTCGCCCGTGACCTTGAGCGTCTGATACGGATCGCCCATAGGCATATTCGACGCTGCCATCATGCTCAGTATGCCGCCTATCGAGGTGGAATACTCCTTCATCTCTTCGCCCTGCCTGCGGGTGAGTTCCGTCTGCGTCCGACGCATGACAGGTGCGAGATGACACTTGAAATAGTCATCCAGCAGATGCTCTATCTCGGCAAGACGACCGCTCTGTTTTATCTCTGTCATATCCTTTTACATATTTATCTGCCCCAGCAGCTGCTCCTTTGTCTGCTCGATGGCATTGTGGTAAACCTCCATAGCCTTGGGGAAATACTCTTCGAGCCACGCATCCTTCTCGATATTGTCCTGCATGAACCGTATGGCCTGTTCGCGCTCTATCTCCACCGAAGCTTCACCCTCCTCGCGGTTGTTGAACCACGCCTTTGTCCAGTAGCGTACCCCGGCACGGTCCTGATATACCGACACGATACGCGGAATATCGAAACTCTGCACGTCGATGTCCAGTCCGGCCAGAGGGTCTATGATGCCGCTATGAGCTAATGCCTGTCCGTGAAGTTTTTTTTTACGTCCTCGCTCATCGTCGACAGGTAGACATCATGCTGCAGCGCCAGATAGTTCAGGAAGTCGGCGATGAGCAGGTTCTGCACTTTGCAGGCAAGGGGCACAGCCTTCTGACCCAACCCGAGCGGATTCGACATGCTCGGCATCGTTTCGTAGAAATATTCCTTTACCGCACCCATCGTGAAGATGTGGCGCAGCGACTGCTCCGTGCGCTGGGACAGCGTGTAGCGTCCGCGCTGCAAATCCTGCATATAGGCAGGCAGGAAGCGCATCATAAGCCGCTCGATCTCCTCACGGTCGCGTTCATAATCGGTAGGCATCGTCATCTCGAATGCCGGGAAGTCGGGCACTCCGCCCATCCCGTTCTGCTGTACGGCCTTGACATTGCCGTAGAGCATGGTAAGAAACTCTAGAGGATTCAGCTCCTCGCCCTTGAACCTGACCCCAATATGCAGCTTGTCGCCGCTCAAGGCGACGATACTGCCCGCCCGGACGCGCTGCCCGAAGCTGGCAAAGACATTCGAGAGGTGTCCGTAAGTAACCTCATAGTGTCCATAGCGGATGGTCTGGCAGATGCCTCTCTCCGGGGTGTTGGCGATGGCTGAAACCACGCCGCTGGCGACGGCCGCCAGCGCATAGCACCTGACGTTGAAGTCCACGCCGTGATGAAAGAATTTTTCACCTGTCGTCGGATTCGTCTGCTCGCCGTAGCCGAGCGACATCTCCACATCCTTGCCCTGCGTCTCCTCGAAAGGCATACAGTAGCCGCTCTCGGATTGCAGGATCATCTCTTCCGTATATTTCATCTCTCCTTATTTTGGTTTGTCTTTTTTCATCGTCTCATGCCGCCGCTTTGCCGCTGCTCCTCCGTCTCCGCAGGCTCTGTCTGCATACGCGGCTGACTGTCACGCCCCAGCACCTGCGCCATATTCGCATTGTTGCCGATGAGCGTAAGGCCCAGCATCATGCCTGCAATCTTGCCCAGCCAGCCGAACCGTCCGAAGATCAGGAACGCTGCCGCGACTAATCCCGCGATGCTCAGTCCCGACACATTGCCGCTGCCGAGGTTGCGGAAGAAGTTGCCGAACATATCCGGCCCGTTGCCGGAGAAGATGCCGCGAAAGAAGTTCGACATGCCGCTCCACTTGGAGTTGATGTCGCCCATGGCGTTGCTTACCGTATCGACCGCTTCGCCGGCCTTGCTCTTCAGTTCGCGGACATCGCGCGCCGTCTCCGTGATGGCGTCGGTAGCCGATTCGCCCACAACCGCATCGCTTACGATGCGCACGATACTCTTGTCCGTCGTCAGCTTTTCCCAGCCGACATAGCCTACCGCCGAGCCGACGGTGGCGACCTTCACGGCATTGCCCGCACCCCTCAATGTCTGAGAGGGATGCAATACGGCCTTACCGACCGACTTGCCGGTGGCAGCCGCAGCCTTGCCGCTGTATTTGAGTAAACTGCTCCAAAATCCCATATCTTTATTGTTTAAGGTCTTACACTTCGTCCAATATGCCGCCAGCGACGGCTCGCGGCATCCACTATATCACGCTTGTTTGCCCGGGGGCGTGCGCCCTCGTCAATCTCCAACCAGATGTCGTTCAGCGTGGTGTACTTCACCATGATTGTCAGCCGTTGCAGCTTCCTGTTCATCGCCTGCAACTTCGGGCGGATGCCGAAGACAATCTCCATGCGCTCCTTCTCGGTCATCTTGTTTTTCGACAGACACGCCATGCGGATGTCGTTCACAATCTCGACGCTGCTAAGTATCAGTTCCCGATAAATCGTATTACGGTGCGGCGAGAGAGCCACAGCCAGCGCATTGGCCGCATGGTCGCCCAGCAGTTTGGTGAAGTCGCCCATGTTGTCCGTCAGCCTGGTTATCTCATGGTAGAAACCGTACACCTGTGCGGCATAACACACGATCGAGCGGAAGGAGTCAAGGTACGTGTTGAACTCGCGCTGGAGGTTGGCCGTAGCCTCCACCTCCTCTTTCGTCCAGATGTGGCCCGTGGTCTGCAACAGCATCACCTTCTCCTGGCTCTTCAGTTCCTTCTTCGCCTTTTCGGTATAAAGCAGAATCATCGCCGTGAGTGTCGGGTCGGTCGGTGCCTGCGCCTTCGACGCGACGACACCCATCAGCAGCAGGCAGGTCAATACGATTCGTTTCATCTTCCGTCGGGTTTTAATGTGATACCTTCGCCGCCCTGCGCCAGCGGGTCAGTGCCATACGCGCCACCTCTCCGTTGCTGCGGTCAAGCATTCCGGCCGTAGCATTGTTCCAGACATCGCCCAGTGTGTAGTAGCGGATGCTCAGGTAGAGCCGGTGCAGCTTCCGGCTGAACGCGCCGAGCTTGTCATTCAATGCCCACAGGGTCTTGCTGCGTTCGGCTCCCGTGAGCATATTCTCCGCACCGCCCTTGGCTACCGCCTCCTTCAGAAGCGTGAAGACAGAGACAAGCTCCGTCGCCGTTTCGATGTAGAGATTGTTCATCGGAATGGATGCCGCCAGCCCCTGCGGATTCTCCTGCACGGCTCTCTTCATCCGGCACAGTGTGAGGAAGATTCTCACGCCGTCATTGTAAAGGTGCGTACACGCTTTGAGCGACGAGGCATAGCCGTCAGCCGTTTTGAGGTAGCTGTTGTACTCCTTCTGCCACTTGTGCATCTGCGTGAACTCCGCTGCAATGGTGTTCTGCAGCAGGGCGGTCTGCGTCTGACCCTTGATCTGCTTGTCAATCTCGGCATAGATGACCTCGTTGCCCTCGGCAAGAGCCACATATTCCAGAGGATTGGCAGATACAAGCTGTGCCTGCGCCATTGGTGTAAACGCAATGACGGCCAGCAGCAGGCTAATGATTCGTGATTTCATAAATTCCCTTTCGTTTTTTGTTATACTCCACACGCTCCCGTATAAGAGGGACTATATCGTTGCTGTTGCGCACTCCGATGATGTCAAGGCGCGGTGTGCTGCGGTCCATCGAGAGGATGCTCACCGTCTTCAAGCCGAAGAGTTGCTGCAGCAGGCTCTGGTGTTCGCGGAAGTCGACGATGCGGTATAGCTCCATATAGTCGACACTGCGGTACAGGATGCCGTGTTCGCTCACCAGCTGCTCCTGACCTATCCGGTACAGCATACGCCGCAGGTAGAAGAACCGGTATGACAGTACTGCCAGCAGCAACACGGCGACCGCCATCGCCAAAGAGTTGAGCGGCATATTTTCCATGCCGCCGTATGTCAAGGTGATGAAGCACAGCAGCATGGCGGACAGATTGTCGATGACAAGCTGCGCCGCGTGAGGCCGAAGCACCACTTCGTGAAAATATCCCGTCCGTATCATCGGTGAAAACGTGTTTGATGTTCCTGTTCGGCTTCCTGCTGCTCACCGGCAGATGCCTGCATCTTCATCTCGGAGAGAAGCTGCTCGTTCCAGTCCTTGCATGGGCCGGCGGGCAGCTCACGGATACAGGAGGTGTCATTCTTAGCCTCCAGCCCGAGGAACTCACGCAGCTGGCCGCGAAATACCTTGTAGTGTTTTTCCATTTCATTGACCTGTTCCTGTATGTCGTCCGGATGGCACAGTCCGCTTGAACGCATCGACATGGCCTCCTCATACGCCGATTCATACCGGCCATAACTCCGCTGTAGAGCTTCGGGCAGCAGGTCTATATCGCCCCAGTCGAGGTTGCGCCCCTCTTTGACCGTATCGAGGTAAGGCTGATTCTCCAGTGTTGGCTCTACAGTAGCGCGTACAGCACGGTACAACTCCTCTTTCAGATTGTCGGAAAAGAGAAGCCCCGCAGTGTCGGAGTCGAAGCAGATGTGTTGTTTGGCCGCCAGCGAGCGCGTCAGCACACCCCGCATCTGCTCCTTGGTGGGATTGCCGCCCGTAGAGATGAAGACCGCCTTGCGCAACTCCCTGTTCTGCTTCTGATGCAGCTGATAGTACGCCATAGCGTCATAGGCACTTTCGAACCAGTAGACATCTGCCGCCTCGGCAAGCGGTGTGCGTGCAGGGCTGGCGATCCACAGCCCTGCACTCGAATTGCTCCCTTCGGCCTTACCCTTGAATGTGCTGCTGCCGTCCGCTGCCGGACGTCCGCGCTCCTCCAGTCCTACGACCTTCTCCGCATCTTCGGGAAGCGTCATGGGGAATGCCAGATTCGTATATTTCATCCCGTCCTCCCGATGCTTGGCGGCCAGGCAGAAATGACGGTGAAAGGCATACTGGGTGTATAGGTCAATACCGCGATTCCTGAAGAATGAATAAAACTTCTTCTGCGAATCCCTGTCCTGCGGATTGAAGCGGTGAACATCGTAGTTGGCGATGTCGAAAGGCTGCGCCTCCTGCCGTGGCCGGACAATCTTCGTCTCGCGCTCTGCAACGGGATGGTTCAGCAGACGGTTGCACACAAGATTGACAAGTCTGTCGGGCTGCATGCCGGCACGGTACTCCGCAAACAGATGAGGGTGTGCCTTGATGAACGAAATGACATTGTAGAGTTTCTGGTGCGGCGGCTGAAAGCAGCACTGTCCGTTCCGGGTGACGATAAACTTGTCGCCACGCACCCTGCATCCTTCGCTGTCCAACCGCACATACGAGGGATAGCGCAGGCCGTCACGTCTGTTGACGTGATAGCCTGCGTCGAGCAGCACATCCTGAATGGAAAGACGGCTCAGGAAGTCGTCGTATGTCAGCTCTCCCGTTTCCATACCTATCTTCCCATTCTCATATCGGATGCTGCGGCATTCATCTGCGCCTCGAAATTGCGGGCTGCAACATCCATCGGTGAATCGACGCCCGGCTTGAAATACGGACGCGGAGGACCGCCGAAATGCTCGCCGTAAAATTCGGGGCCATGATGGTGGTGGCCGAGGTTGTGGACAACCTCCGACGTTGCGACAGCACCGGCGGCAAGGGCTGCGAATATCCTTGTTCCCAGACCTGCACGCGCTTCGGGGCGTGTCTTCATATCCACTTCGCTGAAAATATTGGAGAAGAGTTTCATACGGTGGTAGTCATCGACAGCCATGAACTTGTCATACTGCTTCTGCGTAATCTCGTGGCTGACGACCTGGCCGTCTATCACTGCGGTCATGCGGTATTTTCCCTCCGACTCGCCGGGATGCACGAAGATTTCATCCACCTGAACCTCGCGCCCGTGCGCACCCTCCTTGTACCATCCTTTGCTGCCGTTCTCATAGGCGAGGTCCTTGCCGTCAATGACCTCCAGCACTTTGCCGTTGGCGGCGAGAGTGCGCTCCTGTGCCTGCTGCGCCTCCAACGGTTGCAGGATTTCCCGCTCCTTCTGTACACGCTCGTCCAGATCCTGCCGGACTTCGGGATGCAGCGCAATATCGATACGCTGCACGCTGTCGAGCATCTCCCGCGTGACGGAATCGGCAAAATCATCCTTGATGATATTGTTCAGCACTTCCAACCGGCGCTCGACAGGTGCGGCCTTGATGTCATTCGAGGTGAGTATTCCGACCTCCTCGTCCGACAGGTCGTAGCGCATATCGACACGCGAACTGTCGGACTGCACGGTGAGCGTTCTGGCCTCGGCATCAATGATGATGCCGTGCGATGAGAGGCACTCCTGCCATTTCTCATTGGAGAAATAGACCGGCGAGGTTATCAGTTCGCCGTATTTTTTTGCCGACTCCTGACTTCGCGGAAACGTCGTGGCAGGTGTGATGACGAGCTGCAACTGTTCCAGTACATCCGTCTGCGGCGTGATGCCGTGTCCCTGCGCCTGCATCTGCTGACCATGCCCCTTGTAATAGAAGCCGTAGCCGCCCGATTGCAGCTCGCCGGGCTTCATGCGTCCGTCAGGGCGTTCAGGGACAATTGACGGGCCCGGATAGAAGAGCTGTCCGCCCACTCTGCGCAGGTGGAAGCCCCACTGATTACGCGGTGTCCATCCCAAAAACGGGGGCGGCATGCCCATTCGTCCGACCCTGCCGTACTCGCCGATGCCGATACGATAACCGTGAAGCCCCATAGCCACACGGCCGTTCGCATTGCGGGCATGCACAAAATCCTTGGGCATATAAAAGTCATTGCCTACGATACTCGTGAAGATATTGTAAGCCTTCCTGTTCGCCGTGTTTGTCCCCCAGTCCGTCAAGGCAAGCATCTGCTTTTCCGTAATGGGATAGGTCAGCAGCGGCGAATCGTGCCCCTGTACCGCCAGCTGGTAGCCGGAGCCGGCAGACACGATATGAGCCTGCATGCCGTTGCGCATCAGCAAGGTGCGCATTTCCGGCTGCAGGTCCATCTGTCGGGGATTGGTATTTGTTCGTATCGCCATTTTGTTCTGTGTGTTTAGGTTGCTTGCTATGCGTCGCCGTTCTCCATTGCCGCCTCCAGCTGTTCGTCCTTGAACTGGACAAATGCGGCGGCAGAGGCATCGCCGACGGAGAGGCTGTTGTCTTGGCAGTAGCGGATATACTCATCCTGCCACTCACTGGAATAGTGATTGACATAATCCAGCCAACCGTACTCGCCGCTCTCCAGTTTCGCGATAAGTACCTCTTCGGGATAAAATTCGTTGTTCTCCATACTGTTGTGATTGAGTTTGTGATTACTTGTGCAGAGCGGCCGCCGCACGGTTGCGCTCGCCGGCTTTCTTCTGCTCGTTCCACAGTTCATCCGTGTACTGCGCCTCGGGAACATAATCGAGGTTGCCGTCGGCATCCATCATCCAGCAGCCGTATACGCCGAAGGTGTATTTGTCCCACTCGCGCTTGCCCTGCTCGCGCCACTTCTGTTCATCGCCGCGGCTCATGCGGATACCGGTTTTGGCATTGAGGTCGATGCCGACCGTAACCATATCGTTATCCACAATCAGCGTCAAAGGATCGCCGTGCTGCAAGCCTTTGACCTCCGCAGAGCCGAGATGCAGCTGTTCCGCCAGCACCTGCAGATTGCGTCCGATGACGGGTGTGGGGACGGACATGACCTGATTCGTGCCGGCATCCACCTGCACGAAGGCTTTGCTGGCACGCCCGTCGGCTGTCCGGACATCGGCTATAATGGCCTTGCCCGATTGCAGCTGCTTCTGTTGCACCTCGTCGTAACACTCAAGCGGAGAGTTTTTCAATGCCGGGTAGAACACCACATCGACCGCTCCGTCATCCTTGCGCAGAAAGGCAAGACGTGTACGGCTTTTGATACGCTCGCCGCTCTCGTCCGCGACCTCGATGGGAAGCACGGGCGAATGCCGCCCGTCACAAAGGTCGTCCAGAACGTGCATGGGCAAATCCTCGATCATCTCCTGCGTGAGACTGAACTGCTCCAACACCTGATAAGGCAGTTCGTTCATTTCAATTCGTACTTGTTTCATATCTGTTTTGAATTTTTGTACTCGCAAATGTAACCGCGTTTTTGTATCAAGCACAAAAAACTATATTACAAAGCCTTATAAATTCCGATTTTTTATGTATTGAGTACAGAATAAATCTATAAAATGAACTCAACTGCTATTTTGTGTTATTTTGTCGCCGAAATATGGACTGTATTTCTTGACCCGCAAAAAGTAGTTTTTACATTTGCCGCATGAAAAAGAGACTGCTTATTTTGATGACGGGATTTGCAGCGATGAATGTACCCGCTATTGCCCAGTTCAACACGGTCGTACAACTGTCCGACCTCTGCAAAGTGGAAGTTGTAAAGACGGCATCCGATGATGATATTGCCTGCCTGACAACAGACCTGTCCGCGATGCCGGATAAACAGCCTATCCAAACGGCGGCTTACGATGACGCATATAGGAAGAAGTGGACCGACCGTTTCCTTAGTGTCTGCTATCCTTTGCGGCATATCAAAATAAATTCGTCCTTCGGCTACCGCAATGATCCGTTTACCGGGAAAAGGAAATATCACAATGGGCTTGACCTGCACGCACGAGGCGATGAAGTATTCGCAATGATGGACGGCGTGGTCATAAAGACCGGGCAGGACAATGTTTCGGGTAAGTATGTAATCCTGCGGCACGGAAACTATACGGTGAGCTACTGCCATCTGTCTCGGATAACCGCCGCCAAAGGTGCGGCAGTAAAGGCCGGAACTGTTGTAGGCATTACCGGCTCGACGGGACGGAGTACGGGCGAACACCTGCATATCACCTGCAAGCTGGGCGGAAAGAACATCGACCCGTTGCTGCTGCTCGACTTCATCAAAGCAACACGCGATGAGTGTGTGACAGCCTTGGTGAAGGTGATGTAACCCTCACTTTTATACTCTTCATTCTCTTTCCACCGGCAGGTTGTCTACCGGTTTTCGACGGCGAATGTAGGACAACGCGCGTAAATACCAATTCACATTTCATTCGTACAAGGACGGCGGACCACATGCGTGGTCTGTCGTCTTTGTACGGACTTGGTGTATTACGCCGGATGCGTCGTCCTCTGTCATGCCTTGAAAATTCGGATAAACAACCCTGCGGAAAAACGAAAGCAGGGAAAACAAAAACGTGAAACATTAAAAATAACAGAGTTATGAAAGAAGAAATCAAGCAAAACGGCAGAGTGTTGTTATCGGGCGACGACGGTGTGTCTGTCCCGATGATTTTCAGAAATCTGTGCGGCAAAAACTTTTCAGGAAACGAGTACCGAAACTATCTCGCGACAGTCAGCCGCGAGTTCGGCGTATCGGCCGGAAGAATTGAACTTTACCGAGACGGCACGGCAGTAGAAACAGCGACCATTCCAGAATTTTAACAATCAAAATAATACAGCAATGAAAAAATCAGAGATAGCGGCAGTGAACGAATTTGTAGCTTTGGTTGGCGGCACGAATTGGAAGCGTACAAGCCACCGCTGTACGGGTAAATGGAGCGGCACGACAGACTACGGATTTATCATGGACGGACGTATTGCCTTCTTCGTCTCCAATGGCATGGCTTACTTTGAGCAACGGCTACGCGAATGGATTAAATCAATAAAGACCTTTCGGGATAAGAAAGATTACTACCTCCGTCTGCTCCGTGAACAGGTGGAAAAGGACAATGCCAACGCCAACATCGAAGGATTGCAGAGCGTCAGACTGATAGACATAGGCATTCTTACCCCCGAAAGCAGTAGTCAGTATGATTTTTTTGCTCCATACGCATTGCTTGAAGTCGGCGGACGGCAGTTCAAGCACCGAACAACAAATTTGAGCTTTGCAATTACGCAGGACGAACTGGAAAAGTATCTTGACGAGTGCAACAGCAAAAAGATTTACACGGCTGGAGCGGTGAAAGAACCGGATTATATTCTCGGCGGAGCGCGCTTCAGCTCAACGGATGACTTGTATAAGATTAGGCGGTAACGGCGAAGAAATCCCCGTATCGATGTAGTTACACCGGTACGGGGATTTTCGGTCTGACGACGAAGGCCTTTTATAGATTGTGCTATTCTATTTCAATGTATTTAGAGGCATCAAACGAAGTGTGTTCATTGTGGAATACATATCCCAGTTGGTTGCTGATACACTTTGTATTCCCAATAACCATGTCAATGTTGCGATGCGAGTGCCCGTATACCCAGTATTCTATTCGACTGTGCGCAATATAGTCGCCCAATTCGACGGTAAATGCCCCATTTAACGGACTCCCTTTATATTCGGGAGCAATTAACTCAAAAGACGGAACATGATGCGAGGCAACAATAATGTGCTTTGCGTTACTTTTCGCAACGGTCTCTTTCAAAAAGTTTAAGCAGCGATAATGTTCCTCATTGAACCGGTTGAAATCGAGCGGCTCACTACCGCTTCTGATTCGACGGAAATCCGATATTGCGGATTCTGTGCGAAAAGCATCCTGAAAAGGGATATACGCCCACAAAGTTGTGGCGACCAGTTCTATATCCTCTCGCAGAGGGATAACGCCATTATAATAGCATTTGACATTCTTGCGAATCTCAAGCGTCCACCCGTTATAGAGTTTGTTCAAGTCAAACATCTTATAAAACTCATGATTCCCCGGAATAACAATAACCTCCTTATAGTTCTCCGAAACCCAATCCCAGAACGGATGTTTTGAATAGTTATCATCACCGATATATCCGATGTCACCGGCGAGAACAAGAACATCGCCGACTACATTTAACGGATTATTTTTCAGATGACTGCTATTTTCCGCAAATTCCAGATGCAGATCCGATGCGTACTGTATCTTCATTACAGTTCAAATGTACTTCTTATCAAGTTGATGAGCATTCTCGACTGTTCGGTGTCAATCTTCAATGAAGCCTCTAATGACTGATTGGGAATGGAGGTTTCCATCGTCTCGACAAAGCGCAAAAGACTCTCCTTTATCGTCCCGGGCACATTCTCTCTTGACTGCGGATTGAACGACGCGGCCATCAATTTGAAAACATCATCACGGTGCTTTTTGATATCCTTGCTGCGCACATTCGGATTGGTCTTCTTCTCTTCGGTCAGATTGAGGAATGCCCTCACCTTCAAGCAAATCAGACTCACGGGATTTGCCACGCGCAAGCCGTCTTCCACGATGTTGTTTGCTATTGTAAACTCATAGCAATCCGGATCCATAATAATAGCAGACAGGCTCGATATGTCTTCGCCGGCAGGTATGGGCGTAAGATGAAATCCCGTCGGCTCTCCAAGAATGTCGGGCCGGGTGGACAACAACTCTATGCGCACCGGGTATCCGGGACTGGGTTTGATAAAACGGAACAGCTCGGGAACAGGCTCCTTTCCTTCGCCTCTTTTACGCGCCCTCGTTTGATAATTGCCTTCAGCGATAAACTGCCAAAAGCGTCGACCAAACTCCGGAGTCATCTTATCCACGATAAGAATCATATCGATGTCGTCCGTTGCACGAGGCTCGATTTCGCTGTCTTCGAGAATTACATCGCACGCTGCGCCTCCAATTACAACGAACTTGTCATTGAACTCTCTGAAGAACTCTTTGAATTTGTCTAATCCGACTACCATATCATTTTTTCTATTAAAATCTCCAATTCTTTTTCAACTCTTGCGTCATGGATATCCCGCATAGACAAATATAGCGACAATTTGTCCACATACCCTGAAGACGGGAACATCTCCGGCGGATATATCCAGACCTCAATCCTCGTGTTCCCTTCGTCTTCATAAATGTTTCGAATATCCTTGTAACTCTTGTTGTAATCCTTGTCGTAGATTGCGACCGTATGCCTGCGTTCAGGATTAAGATGTGAATAATGCGACAGCGCGTTTATGCCGCTTATAGCGGTTGGTGCTGCTGGCAGCACATCATCAGTATATACCACCAGCTTAATCGGATTGCGCATATATTTCAGTCCGTCATTCCACAACGCCCTTTTATCATCAATGAATGATATACGCTTTTCTACATTGGGGATGATTTCAGACCTGCACAATCCGAGATTCTCCAAATCCACCAGTGCGCGTCCGATGCTCTGATAAGAGAATGGCACAACTTCCAGAAAGTCTTTGATTGTGCATACCGGTCCTATCTGCGATTGCAGGTAGTAAAGCAGAATGTACTGCGCCGCAGGAGAAAGCATAGTGTTTCTTTTACGCTTCTTTTCTCTCTCCAGAGTGTTCAAAAGCAACATGGGCAGGAACGCATATTTATCGGAGACAACAAAGTAGACACCCTGTTCAATCAAACGCCTCCTGTTTACATACTGGGCTGTCTGCAAGATGAAAACGACTGGCATTCCCAATACTTCACCTATTCGGTCGGCATATCTGCGGCAATGAGAAGGAGTAAGTTCCGTGTTGTCTTTTGGTAACAGGAAGCACATCTGTTCACCGCTGAATACTCCGCGATAATAGGAAAACCTCATTATGGAAAGCATATTTAATCCACGAAGATCATCATGGTTCATCAGGAACAACTCAACATCAATGCCCGCTATTTTTATTGTCAAATCCATTCTCATTAAATTTGTACCATTATCACTAATTGTAATAACGGCACAAAAATAGTGATAAACCATGAAATAACAAATAAATAAAGAAATTTTTATTCTCTCTTTGTAAAAATGCTCAAAGCATAGCCCGATTTCTTTCTTCTGTGCGCCCGACGGGGACTTATTTTTCTGCAAAGGTAACCGACGGTTTCAAACCGTCCAAGCCCTGCTGCGCTGCGAGTGTGTCGCAAAATCTTC
>CANQVD010000051.1 GCA_947627215.1 uncultured Eisenbergiella sp. | reverse complement strand
CTTTGGGGTTCGTCGGCAACTACGCCCCTTGTGGACTTTCACCACAGACTGACGGCATGCCCGTCATACAAAAGAAAAGCCCGTAAGGATCCTTACAGGGCTTTTCTCTATTCGCTTTTTACCGGATTCTGTTATTTCGCATAATCGGTCACACGGCTCTCCCGGATCACATTGACCTTGATCTGACCGGGATACTCCAGTTCCGCTTCGATCTGTTTGGAAATATCGCGCGCCAGCAGCACCATATCCGCATCGGAAATCTGCTCCGGCACGACCATAACCCGAATCTCTCTGCCCGCCTGAATGGCAAAAGATTTTTCTACACCTTTGAAATTGTTGGAAATGTCTTCTAACTGCTTCAGTCTGCTGGTATAGGTCTCCAGCGTCTCTCTTCTCGCGCCCGGCCTCGCCGCGGAAATGGTATCGGCAGCCTGTACGAGACAGGAGATCAGGGAAGTCGGTTCCTTGTCCCCGTGGTGGGATTCCACGGCATTGATCACGGTCGCGGACTCCCGGTACTTCTTGCAAAGCTCTGCACCAAGCTGGATATGGGAGCCTTCCATCTCATGATCGACGGCCTTGCCGATATCATGCAGCAGGCCCGCCCGCTTCGCCATCCGCACGTCCAGTCCCATCTCTGCGGCAAGCAGTCCGGAGAGCTGCGCCACCTCGATGGAGTGCTTCAGGGCGTTCTGTCCATAGCTGGTACGGAATTTCATCTTACCCAGCAGCTTGACAAGCTCCGGGTGAATGCCGTGGACACCGACTTCCAGAACGGCGGCCTCACCCTCTTCCTTGATCATGTTCTCAACTTCCTTCTGCGCCTTCTCCACCATTTCTTCAATTCTGGCGGGATGAATGCGGCCGTCCACGATCAGCTTTTCGAGGGCGATGCGCGCCACCTCGCGGCGGATCGGATCGAAGCCCGAAAGGACGACTGCTTCCGGCGTGTCGTCAATGATCAGATCCACGCCGGTCAGCGTTTCCAGCGTCCGGATATTCCGGCCCTCGCGCCCGATGATCCGGCCCTTCATCTCATCATTGGGAAGCTGCACAACGGAGATCGTAGTCTCGGAAACGTGATCCGCCGCGCATTTCTGTATGGCGTTCACCACGTATTCCTTCGCCTTCTTGTCCGCTTCTTCTTTGGCCCGATGCTCCATTTCCTTGATCATCATGGCCGACTCATGCTTTACTTCGTCTTCAACAATTTTCAAAAGGTAATCTTTTGCCTGGTCGGAGGTTAAACCAGAGATTCTTTCCAGTTCCTGTATCCGCTGTTCATTCAGTTTGGAAATTTCTTCACGCTGCTTTCGCATTTCCTCCTCGCGCCTGGCGAGCTGAACTTCCTTCTTCTCGATGGCATCGGCCTTTTTGTCGATGTTCTCTTCCTTCTGCTGCACCCGGCGTTCGAAGCGCTGTACCTCGTTCCTGCGTTCCTTGATCTCCTTATCCAGTTCGTTCTTCGTACGAATGGATTCTTCCTTCACCTCCAGCAGTCCTTCCCGCTTCTTCGCCTCAGCCGTTTTCAGCGCTTCGTCGATGATTTCCCTGGCCTTGTCTTCCGCGTTGCCGATCTTGCCTTCGATCTCCTTCTTACAGTGATCGTTGGCAAGAAATGCGGTAACCGGTATGGAAATAACGAGCGTGACGATGATCGCTACCGCTACTTGCACAAACATTACAGGAGCACCTCCTTATTTAATTTTCATTGTACGATATCTGTTATAGAATGCGACTGGAAACACATCCTTATAATCAAATTACAACACTTCAATTTTAACCAAATACATAAGGTATGTCAAGCACAATTTACACCGCATTTTTCTCATTTACGCCCATTTCCTTCCCCCTCACGAAGGGCACGGCCGGGGAACCCCCGCGAAAAGCGGCCATCCCCGCGCTTTTGCGGCCGCAGTCCGCAAAATCCCGCTCCGGCTTCCCCGCCCTGCCCTCCGTTACGCGCTTTCGGCCGGGCTTCCTGTGTCCGGGCGTTTCGCGGCCGCCGTCTCACGGCTGCCCGCCCGCATCCCCGAGAATTCGGCGGATGGTACCGCCTCCGATCCCCTTCCGATACAGGAACGCGGCCATTTTCCGCGTCTCCTCCCGGCCGGCTTCCTCCGGCAGGAAATGCTTCTTTTCCAGCAGGCGCCTGGCAAGCGCTTCCTCCGCTTCGTCTCCGTCCGCTCCGTCCCGCTCCAGACTGGCAAACGCTTCCCCGATCACCTCCGGCCCGACGCCCCGGTTCCTAAGATCCTGTTCCATCATGCGCCGGCTCCTTTTGCCCCACTGATTCTCGATATAGTCCCTGGCATATCCGGCGTCATCCACATAGCCGAAGGATCTCACATAATCCAGCGCGGCCTCCACACAGTCCCGCGGATACAGCCCTTCCTCCAGCTTCTCCCGCAGCCGCCTTTCGGTATAGGGACGGTCCTTCAAAAGGCTCATGCAGCGCCGCTTCGCCCTCTGCGGCAGAAGCTCCTCCGTGATCTGCCGGTATGCTTTTTCATCCAGCTCTTCTCCCGCCCTGATCCCGTATAAACGAAGCTCGCCTTTGTATAATACAAAGGCGAAGCTGTCATCCAGATACACTTTGTACCGGGAGCGGGAAAGGGGCTCCACTCCGGTCACCGTCACTGTTCAGATCCCTCTTTTCCGGTCAGGCCATAATGCGCCCGGACCTTCTGCTCGATCTCGGCGCAGACCTCCGGGTTATCCTTCAGATACTGCTTGGCGTTCTCACGGCCCTGCCCGATCTTGTTCCCTTCATAGGCGTACCACGCGCCGCTCTTGTTCACCACGCCGCAGTTGGCCGCCAGATCCAGGATGTCCCCGGTCACGGAAATCCCCTCTCCGAACATGATATCGAACTCCGCCTCCTTAAAGGGCGGAGCGATCTTATTCTTCACCACCTTCACGCGGGTACGGTTGCCCACCACCTCACCGCCCTGCTTCAGGGCCTCGATCCGCCTGACATCCAGACGCACGGAGGAATAAAACTTCAGCGCCCTGCCGCCGGTGGTGGTTTCGGGATTGCCGAACATGACGCCCACCTTCTCACGGAGCTGGTTGATGAATACCACGGTGCAGTTCGACTTGCTGATGACACCGGTGAGCTTGCGCAGCGCCTGAGACATCAGCCTCGCCTGCAGACCCACATGGGAATCTCCCATATCGCCCTCGATCTCCGCCTTGGGCACCAGCGCCGCAACGGAGTCCACCACCACGATATCGACGGCCCCGGAACGCACCATGGTCTCGGTGATCTCCAGCGCCTGCTCGCCGTTATCCGGCTGGGAAATATAGAGATTGTCGATATCCACCCCGATATTCTTCGCATAAACAGGATCCAGCGCATGCTCCGCGTCTATGAACCCCGCGATGCCGCCCCGCTTCTGCACCTCCGCGATCATATGCAGCGTAACCGTGGTCTTGCCGCTGGACTCCGGGCCGTAAATCTCCACGATACGTCCTTTGGGAATGCCGCCCAGCCCCAGGGCGATATCCAGGCTCAGGGAGCCTGTGGGGATCGTCTCCACATTCATCTGCGAAGCCGGATCGCCCAGCTTCATCACGGTGCCCTTGCCATATTCCTTCTCCAGATGGGCGATCGCCGCGTCCAGAGCCTTTAATCTTTCCTCTCTTTCCATATCCGTTCTCCTTCTGCGGAACATTTACCAGAACAAATGTTCTCTTTTTCTCATGATAGCGCACAAATACCGCTTTGTCAATCTCAAATTGACAGGAAGCGATTCTTTTTCTTTCCGTTTTTCCGCTTTTGACACTATCTGTATTTTACCATACCCCGCCCGCCGCCGCAAAGCTTTTCTCCGGGAAATGATAAAAACCGCCCTCCGGCGGATCCTCCTTCACGGGCCGGACCGTCTTTCGCCCGCAAAGAAAGGCCCGGCGGTCTCTGCGGACCGCCGGGCAGAAACGGCCGTCTCCGGCCGGTTTTACTTCAGCTCTCTCAGATAATCGCCGTACCAGCAGATCATCGCTTCCATGCGGGAAAGCTCTGACTGCCGGCTGACCTGGCGGTAAGCTTCCTTATAATAGTAGAACCAGGTTTCCAGCCGCTTCGCCAGCGCCCAGGCCCCCACCGTATCGACGGGCTCCTTTTTCAGCTCCGCGCCGCAGAGCAGGCCGCCGATGGCATTGAAGATCCATGCGCCCTCCGCCGCCATGATAAAAGGCCAGATGCGGTCTCTGTCCCGTCCGTCCGTCGTCCGGATCTGGCCGTAAAGCGCCGCCTTGATCTCCTCCAGTTTTTTGTTCTTCTCCGCAGCGTCCGCAACGCCCTCCAGCAGGCCGGCAATCTCCTCCCCGCTCCTGTACTTTTCGGAAACGCCCCGTCTGGCCTCCCAGTACATGCAGGCAGAATACCAGCGAAACGCCCCCTGCTCCTCGATCCCGCTCAAAATCTGCAGAAGCCTCTCCGAGCTGTCATGATACTCCACGCGGGAGATCTGCCGGTTGATCTCCTCAAAGGCAGGCACCTGCGCATTCCAGGAGAACGCCGCGCCGTAAATCATGCCGGGCGCGGAAAACTCCGGATGGTTCAGATGCAGAAAATCGCCCCAGTCCGTGTTGAGCACACCGATGGCCCCATACTGTCCGGCATATGCGCACATCCGCCGGATATTTTCATAGGCGGTACGATAAAGCGGGACGAACTCGTTCCAGCTCGCGCAGCCCGGACAGCAGTATTGCACGGCGCCCGCCTCCTGCATGGCCTTCGCGGAAAAATCCGACTGCTCCTTCGCATAGCCCCAGGTCAGGCAGACCGTCTCCTCCGGCAGCTCCTTTATCATTTCCGGGAACTCCACAATGATATCCCCCCAGAACATGGGCCGTCTGCCGTTATCCAGAAGGAACTGCGCCAGCTCCTTCACATAGCCGATATAAACGTTGCTCTTTCCCTTTTCCTCCACCAGCTTCCGGCTCTTTCCCGTTCCCAGATCAAAGGTCTCGTCCGCGCAGAGATTGAACTGGCGGGAGGAAAACAGCTCCATATATTCCTTCAGCATCGACTTGATGAGCGCGATGCCGTTCGGGTCGGTCACATTGACGGTATGGTGCGCCATCCTGCCGAACAGGGAAAACGGTTTTTCCCCGGCATCCGGAAGCTCGCACAGATGCGCGTATTCCTTCGTGGAAAGCAGCTTATAAAGATGGCCGAAGCTGGACAGGGACGGCACCAGCTCGATGCCCCGTTCCCCGCAGTAACGGTCCAGCTCCATGATCTGTGCGGCGGTCAGCGGCGTATCGTCCCGCCACAGCTCCGTCATGCCCCGGAACAGATAGGAATGCTCGATATATAGCTGCAGTTGATTCAGCTTATAATAGGCCATCCGGTCCGCCAGCCTTTTCAGCCAGTCCAGCTTCGGCACGCGCCCTCTGGCACAGTCGAAATAATAGCCGCGGTTGGGGATTGCCGGACGGTCCTCGATATGCAGGGCGGGCAGCACGGCCCCCTCCTGCTCCAGGATCTGCAAAAGGGTCTGCATACCGTGCCACAGTCCCTTTTCGTCGCCGGAAAGCGTCACGCCCTCCGGACCGATTTCCAGCACATAGCTCTGTGCCGCCATTCCGTCGTCCTGTCGGAACAGGATATCCCCCTTTTTCGCGCTCCCTTTGGTCAGCATCGGGCTGTAGCCCAGCACCTCCCTGACCTTTTCCGTGAAAAGCTGCGCCTGTCTCCCTGCCTTTTCCCGGCAGCCGGCATCCAGGACCGCCCAGGTCTCATAGGAAACAACAAACGCGCCCTCCTTCTTCTCCACCCTGGCGGGTGCGGGTATCAGATACATGATCCCTCTCCTTTCTCTCGCCCTCCTTCAGGGCCCATTTCGGATCCCTTCCCCCGGGGACCCTTTTCCCTTCGATTCCCTTTTTCCTCTTCGGGGCTCTCTTCTTCCCCTTCCGTCCCTACCGCTTCACGCGGATCCCGCAGTAATCCAGCGCCAGCTCACAGAACATGGCATTCGCCCAGGAAAACCATTCTCTCGTGTACCGGGTCGGATCGTTTCCGTCAAATCCCTCATGCATCATGCCCCTGCCGCCGTCCGTTTGCTTCATCAGGTTCAGGATCCGCAGTTTTTCCTCCCGCGAATGGCTGGTCAGCCCCTGAACGGCCAGGGCGATATGCCAGATATATCCCGGCGCGGTATGCTGGCTCCCCACGCCCTGCGCCGCGCTTCCTTCATAATAATAGGGATTCGCACAGCTTAAAATCATCCGCCTGGTATTCCGCGCCGCCTCCGCGTCCGCCGGCTCATATCCCAGATATTCCATGGCCAGAAGGCTCGGCACGTTGGCGTCGTCCATCAGAAGATACTGCCCGTATCCGTCCATCTCATAGGCATAGACCTTCCCCAGATACGGATTGCGGACCACGGCGAAACGCTCGATCGCCTGACGGATTTCCTGCCCCAGCGCGGCCGCTTCCCGCGCCAGCGCTTCCTCCCCAAAGATCTGTCGGGCGATGGTCTCCATGTACCCCAGCACCACCGCCGCGAACATGTTGGAGGGAATCAGATACCCGTACACACAGGCATCGTCGCTGGGCCGAAAGCCCGACCAAAGCAGTCCGATGCCGGATTTCACCGGCGCACCCCTTCCGTCCCGGGAAAGCGTATCCGTAAAATAGCAGTTCTTCCGCACGAACCGGTAAGACGATTGCTCCTCATGATGCTGCTCCGTACGCCAGACGGACAGAATCCGGGAGAGCCCCTCCCGGAACGCACCGTCAAAATGATCGGTCCGCCCCGTATTCTTCCAGATCAGCCAGGCAAGCTGTACCGGATAGCAGAGCGAATCGATCTCATACTTGCGCTCCCAGATCCAGTCAGTCATCTCCGTCTCATCGTCATCCCAACGGCTGCCGTCCGGCTCCCGGTTAAACGCATTGGCATACGGATCGTGATTCAGGAAGAAAAACTGCCGCCTGGACAGCCCTGTCAGCAGATCCGCGATCTCCTCGTCCTCCGCCGCCGCGATCAGATAGGGCCGGACCTGTGCCGTGGAATCCCGCAGCCACATGGCCGGGATATCCCCCGTGATCACATGGGTGGTTCCGTCCGGCATTTTCTGCACGGTGGTATCCAGCGTATTCGTGAAGCACCGGACAAAAAGCCGTACCATAGCTTCGTCATCCGGAAAAGCCTCCCGTATGCGGCCGATCATTTTCTGCAGCGATGCCGGCACCTTTTTCTCCATAAAAATGTTCCCCCTTTCCTCCGCTGTAGCTGATGAGAAGCAGCTCCACGCTTAAGATATCCCCCATTTTCCCGGTTTTGACGGCCTCATCCGCCTGTACACAGGCCTCCAGCGCGTCCCGCAGCCAGGCCTCCGAAAAGGCGGATGCCTGTGAAATATACTTTCCCACGAAAAAAACGGGGATCCCGGTCTTATCCGCGATCTGCCTGCTGCCGTACCCCTTTTTCCGGAGTTCCTTCACCTGCAGCAGCAGATTGAACTGCCGGCCGACCAGCGCCAGAATGCGCATGGGTTTTTCCTTCAGCGCGAGCAGATCATAATACAGCCTCAGCGCCTCCTGCTGCTTCTGCAGAGCGATGGCGTCCACCATATCAAAAATCTGATTGCTGATCTGCCGGGTACAAACGGCATCGATATCCTCCTGCGTGATCGCTTCCCGGTCCAGCGTATAGCAGAATACCTTTTCCAGCTCCCGCCGGATGTTCTCCATATCCGGGGCCGTTTTCTGGAAAAAATACTGCAGTGTCCGGCCCGATATTTTTTTCCCTTCCTTTTTGACCAGCGACAGAATCCACCTCTTCAGCGTATCCTCATCCTGCCTGGGGAACTCCACCGCGCGCCCGACATCCCGGACCGCCCGAAACAGCCGCCCCCGCTTATCCGCTTCCGTCTCCACAAATACAAAATAGGCGGTAGGCGGAAGCTGGCGCAGATAATCCGCCAGCAGATCACAGGATTTCCTGAAGAAACCGCTGTTCTCCACAAAAATGACCCTGCGCTCCGCAAAAAAGGGCATGGTCTGCGCCAGATCGATGAGGCGGGCCGGATCGGTGTCCTTTCCTTCGAAATAGTGATAATTCATGGTATCCCCCGGCTCCGTCAGGGCGCCGCGCAGACGGTCCCGGTACTGCAGCCGGAGGTAGGTTTCTTCTCCGTAGAGCAGGTAGACCTGTTTCAGGCGATCGGTCCTGATATCGTCCAGAAGCTGCTTCATGGCCTGTCCTCCTTCCCCGCTCCGTTCTGTCATATCTTTATTATTTTACCATATCCTCCCCGGAAAGGAAAGGCTCAATCGTCATCCGATCCTTTTTCACAAAAACAGACAGAGCTCCGCACCGGGCCGTGACGAAGCAGGGAATCCCGGCCTCCCCGGCCCGCTCCAGCATTTCGGGCGACGGATGTCCGTACCGGTTGTTCCGCCCGCAGGTGATCAGGATCGCCCGGGGAGATACGGCCTCCAGAAAGGCGGCGCTGGACGCGTTTTTTGCACCGTGATGGCCGGCATCCAGCAGGGTACAGTCCAGAAGCCGTTCCGGACAGGCCTCCAAAAGCCGCCGCTCTCCCTCCGTTTCCAGATCACCCGTAAAGAGCGCGGAAAAGCTTCCGTATTCCAGCCGAAGCACCGCGGAAGCATCGTTTCTGTCCGCCGCGGCCTGCCCCGCGCCGGGATGCAGGCAGAGCAGCTCCGCCTCTCCCGCCCGCAGGGCCATCCCCGCGCTGACGCGCGTCACCGGGATTTCAAACTCCTCCGCCAGAAACAGCAGGTCCTCCAGCTCCTCGTCCCAAAGCGCCGTGTCCGGCAGAAACAGACCGCCGATATGCAGATGCGCGCCCCGTGCCCACTGAAATACCTCCTCCAGCGCATTGACATGATCCTCATCCCAGTGGCTGACGAAAATTCCCTCCAGCCCGTGCGCCGCACTGTACTTCAGGAACGGCACGATCTGGTATTTCCCCGTCTCCCGGCTGGACGTGCTGCCCGCATCCAGCAGCCAGAATTTTCGTCCCGGCAGCTCCAGGCAGACGCTTTCCCCCTGCCCGACATCCAGCATGGTGATGCGCATTCCTTCCGGGAAGCGAAGCAAAAAGATACAGGAAAGCAGCGCGGCCAGCAGGACCCGCAGGGAGGGCCTTATCCTCCGGCCGAACCGGATCCAAAGCGCGAGCCCCACAGCAAAAACGGCGAGCTGCCATCCCTTCGGCGCGCCGGTCTGCAAACGCCCGGCGGGCAGCGCCGCGATCCCCTCGCAGACCGTCCGGTACAGGAAAAAGATCGCTTTCACTGGCAGGACAACGGCGCCGGCCGCGCACCGCGCGGGCCAGAGCCCGGCCGGGCACAGCCCCAGGGCCGCCAGCAGCAGGAGGAGAAAAAGCAATACGCTCATCAGGGGGATCACCGCCAGATTCGCGAGAATGGACCAGGGATTCCATTCATAATAGTGGATCAGAAGGAACGGAAGCATGGACAGTGTGATGCCGAAGCTGGTCAGCGCCCCTTCCCGGACCGTACTCCCCAGCTTCGCGATCCGCCCCCGCTCCCGTTCCGGCGGCTGCAGGCCGCGTTCCCGCATCACGGGAACCACCACGGAGATACCCGCCGCCGCGGAAAAGGAAAGCTGGAATCCCGCGTCCCCGATCAGCGCAGGATGGGGGAGCAGGAGCCAGAAGGCGGCCGCCGCAAGAGATGTCAGCGGATCCGCCGTCCGTCCCAGAAAACCCGCGGCCAGCGTCAGGGAAAACATGAACGCGGCCCGCCTGGTGGACACGCTCATTCCCACCATGGCAGCGTATGCCCAGAGCGCTGCGGCGGAGGCCGGAAGATAAAGCCAGGCGGGAAGCCGCATTTTCTTAAGAAAGGTCAGAAGCCCCAGCCCGATCATGGAAATATGCAGGCCCGATATGGCGAGCAGATGGGAAATGCCGGCCTCCTGATAAAGCGTCCTGACCTGATCGTCCAACTCCTTCTTCTCTCCCAGCACCATGGCGCAGGCCAACGCACCGTCTTCCTTCCCCAGCCTCTCCAGGAAAAAGGACGCGGTCCGGCAGCGCAGCTCAAACAGAAGCTGCCCGATCCGGTTGCAGCCGTCCTCCTCCAGCACAGTGACATCCCGGAGAGACAACACGCAGCCCCGCGCCTGCTGATACGCCCGGTAATCGAACTCGCCGGGATTTGTGGCCCCGGAAAAGGGGACCGCCTTCCCTTTTATCCGCACCGTGCTTCCCGCCCGGGGAAATGCGCTTTCTTCCGATAAATAACATAAAACCGTTTCTTCTTTTGTAAAATCCGGGAAATCCTCTGATTGCTCCGAAATGTCTTCAGATGGGGCCGTATCTGCCCCCGATGAATCGCCGAAACCGCGCAGAACGCCGATCTGTTTCAGCGTAAAGCTCCTTTTCTCCCGCGAACCGTCCGCGGGCAGATAAAGGTCCGCTGCCTTTCCTGTCAGCACCACGGTATCCCAGGCATACGCCTCCCACCGCGTCTCTTCGCGCGGCGGCCCGGCCAGCATGAGATACCCTGTCAGAAAAAGCAGCAGGATCGCACATAATGGTCTTCTCAATATCCTTTTATCCTCATTCCTGATTTCCGTAGACCAGATCCAGATTCCGTTCATATACGGAGGCCAGGTTGAAATTTTCCCGGTAAATGAGCTCTGTACTGCCGTCCACCGAGAACTGCACCCGGTTGATATTCGGAAGCTCCGCCAGGGAATCGACGATGGAATAGATCGTCACTTCTCCCGTCACATTGTAGATCTGGGTCATGAAGCTGTCGTCCAGATTCACATAACAGGTCCCGTCCTTTACGGTGACGCTCAGCACCTTCGTATCGGGATTGATCACCGGATAAATGCCTTCGCTGTCCGCCCCGGGGCCCCCAATCAGGCTTTCCACCACCAGCTTTTCCAGAGAAATGTTGCTGTTGTACACTTTGCGGACGCTGGTCGGCACAAGCTGATCTCCGGTCTCATTGGCAAAATACAGCGTCAGCCACACCTTTTCATAGGCGTTGATCTCATTTCCGGCGTTATCGATGAACAGATCCGCCGCCATCGGACCCACCGGCGCGCCCAGCGCGTCCGTCAGCGCCTCTCCCTTCACCGTCATCGCCACATGCTCCACCCCCGGGATCTGCGTCAAGGTGCGCACGATGGCCGCCCGGACCAGCACCTCCGTGGTCGGCGCGATATTTTTATATTCCTCGCTCACATCCAGCACCAGCAGGGATTCCTGCAGCTCCCAGTTTACGATGGAATATCCGTTGACCGCGGTCCGCAGGGAAAGCTCCACCGGGTTTTCCATCAGAAAGCCCACCGCCTCCTCCACCTGGTCCCGTACCTCTTCGGATTCCAGCACATGGGCCACCGGCGTGATCCTGGTCTCCGCCTTATTGATATAATATACGGATATAGTCCCCTCCTGCGGCGTCCCTTCTTCTCCCGCGCAGCCCGCGGACAGACAGAGACAGAGAAAAACCGCCCACAGAACCAGACCGCGCCGCAGAAGGCGCCGGCCGCCCTTCCGTCGTCTCATAATCTGCCTTTTCCTCCAACCCTGATATAGGAAAGCGGTATTTTGACCGTAAAGCAGGTGCCCTCCCCTTCCACGCTGCTGACCCTGATGGAACCGCGATGCAGAAGCACCGCGCCGCGGGTGATGGAAAGCCCCAGGCCCGTGCCGCCGATCTCCCTGGAATGGGACTTGTCCACCCGGTAAAAGCGTTCAAAAATGTGATCGTAATCCTCTTCGCTGATCCCGATGCCCGAATCCGACACCTCCACCGTGAAAAACTGATGGTCAGCATCCAGCAGCACCTTCACCCAGCCGTGCTCCCTGTTGTATTTGATGGCGTTTTCCACCAGATTCGTAAAGATCTGGGACATTTTGATCTCATCCACCTCGGCGGTGACAGGACGCAGGCTTTCAAAAACGATCTCCACATCCTGCCTGCGCGCAATGGGCCGCAGCCGTTTCAGGGTGCTTTCCAGAAGCTCATTGATGTTGACGGTCCGGATGTCCATTTCCGCTTCCGTCTTATCCATCTTCACCAGCGAAAGAAGGTCGTTGATGATCTTGTTCTCCCGCTCGATCTCCTGGGTGATATCCTGCATAAATTCCCGATAGAGCTCCACCGGGGCGTCCGGCTGCTGGTTCAGGGAATCCGCCAGCACCTTGACGGATGTCATGGGCGTCTTCAGTTCATGGGAGACATTCGCCACGAACTCCTGCCGGGATTCGTTGATCACGCGCATCCTGGCGAGGAGCTGGTTGAAAGCGTCCGCGATGCGCTCCGTCTCGATATAATCCGGCACGGAGATCTCCTTATCGGTATATCCGTCCCGTACCTCGTTGATAGCGCGGGTGACCCGGTTAAAGGGCAGCGTCAGCAGATGGGCCAGAAACGGCACGATCCCCAGAATGAGAATGGTCATCACGATCTCCAGGATCAGCGCCCGCCGCCGCATCAGCTCCATGGTGGCGACGATGCTGTCCGTGGACGCGCTGGCCAGAATCACGCCCCGAACCTGGGACAGCGCCTTTCCGTCCTTCTGCAGCGTCTCCACAATCGGCACCGTCATTTCAATATAGCCGTTCGTCCGGTCGTGGCGGGTCGTGCTCTCTCCGTTGAAGCATTTGATGACCTCCTCCGAGATCATCGTCCGTCCCTCGCTGATGGCGTAGGTATCCTTGACGATCCGGAAATTGCCGCTGATGATCATGACGCGGCCGTCATACAGGTTGGACATCTGCTCCAGCTCCGCGTTGATGACCTCGGAGGAGGTATCCTGCAGATAATTATAATGCAGCAGATGGTCCGCGATGATCCGGTACTGCGTGGTCACATCCGAAGCGCGCACCGAAACCGCCCGCTTTTCATAGCTTTCCAGAATGCCGGCGCGCATGACCACGCTGGGGATCACGCCGATCGCCAGCATCAGGACGAATATATATGCTTTCTGGCTTCGCAGGATCGGCACGCTGCGCAGGATCCGCTGCAGCAGGCCGTTTTGGGATACGTGCATAACGCCCTCCGGTGGGATGGTGGAAACGCTTCAGGCTTTCCGGACACGGCCGCGGGAGCCGGACCATTCCGCTTCGCGGAATGCCCGGCTCGCGTTGCTCGCCGGGTACTTCCGCAGACATTCGAATATGGATGCAGGCATCATACCCGGCTTTCCGGACACGGCCGCGGGAGCCGGTCCATTCCGCTTCGCGGAATGCCCGGCTCGCGTTGCTCGCCGGGTACTTCTGCAGACATTCGAATATGGATGCAGGCATCCATATTCGAATGTCTGGCAGAAGCGTCCGGCTCTGCTTATGCGCGGAAGAAGTAGCCCACGCCCCACTTGGTGTGGACGAAACGGGGTTCACTGGGGTTCGCTTCGATCTTCTCACGGAGACGGCGGATATGAACATCCACGGTGCGGACATCTCCG
Organism: uncultured Eisenbergiella sp.; assembly: GCA_947627215.1. Classification (GTDB taxonomy): domain Bacteria; phylum Bacillota; class Clostridia; order Lachnospirales; family Lachnospiraceae; genus Gallintestinimicrobium. The sequence goes on along the minus strand of CANQVD010000051.1, from coordinate 9,182 downwards.
GGATAATCGGCGCCCCAGACGAGTTTTAAAAGCGTCTCCCGGCTGTAGACCTTATTCGGATTTTTGATGAGAAGCTCCAGCACATCGAATTCCCGGGCCGTCAGATTCACCTCTTTGCCGGCAATGCTCACGCGGCGGCTTTCGCAGTCCATACGCATATCGCCCCGCACAATGATGTTCTCCGGAGGGCTGGACGCCTCTCTGGCCGCGGTGCGGCGCATGATCGCCTTGATGCGCGCCTTCACCTCCAGGATGTTGAACGGTTTGGTGATGTAATCGTCCGCTCCGTATTCCAGTCCCATGATCTTATCCATGTCATCGCTCTTCGCGGTCAGCATCACAATGGGCACGTTGGAGAACTCCCGGATCTGCTGACAGACCTCCGTGCCGCTCAGCTTCGGCAGCATGATATCCAGAAGAATCATATCAAACGGCTGACTGCGCGCATACTGCAGCGCTTCCTCCCCGTCATAGGCGCAGGTGACCTCCATGCCGTCCTGCTCCAGGCTGAACCGTATCCCCTTTACGATCAGCTTTTCATCATCCACCACCAGAACCTTCTTCGCCATCTTCTCCTCCCTCATCCCGCAGGCGTCTTATCCCGTCCCCGCAGTGATCAGATCCTTTATCTTATCGAATGCGCCCTGTTTGATCCCGCTCACCTTCATGATATCCTCAATACAGGTAAACCGTCCGTTTTCCTCCCGCCAGGCCAGGATCGCGGCCGCGCGGCTGTCCCCGATGCCCGGCAGCGTCTTCAGGGCCGCCGCGTCGGCGGTGTTCAGGTCCACCTTTCCGTCCGCGCTCCCTCCGGTATCGGCGGTCGCGCCGCTCTGTGCACCCGCTTCTCCTCCGGCAGACGCGCCGGCGGATGCCGGCTGGATCCCGGCCGCCAGAGGCTGCGCCGCAAGGCTGCTCTCCTCGCGGGTCATAATGTAGATCTGGCATCCGTCCGTCACCTTTTCGGCCAGATTGCAGGCGCTCTGATCCGCCTCCTCCAGGAAACCTCCTCCCGCCGCTACGGCGTCCATCACGCGGCTGCCTCCGGGCAGCTCATAGACGCCAGGTGCTTTCACCGCGCCGCAGATATGTACCACGATTGTCCCGGCCGCGGCATCCGAAGCCGCCGTCCCGGAAGCGTCCGACGCAGCCCCGTCCCCGGCAGACACGGACGCGGCGCCGGATGCGCCGTTTTTCCCGGGAGACAGCGCAGCCTCTGCCGCGCTGTCTCCCGCGGACGTCCCCGCCGCACCGGACACTGCGACAGAAGCATCCTCTCCGGCGACAGAAGCGGCAGCCATTCCGGAATCGCCTCCGGACAAGGCGGCCCCGCCGTCCTTTGTTTCGGCCTGCTCTGCCTGCCCCGCCGAAGGCTCCGACAACGCAGCACCCTCCAGAGAAAAGGAAACGGCCGCATTCTCTTTTCCGCATGCGCCCGCCGTTATCGCGCTTCCGATCATCAGAAGTGACAGGATCCCTTTTAAAATATTCGATTTTTTTCTGTAGTCCGGCATTTTCTCCTTCCCCGTTCGCGCAAAAAAGGAGCCCCATACACCGTAAATTCATTTTATGCCAGAAAAAGCGATTTTACAAGACCCATCTTTCACTTCCATTTAAATATTGTGATCCCGGCGACCGCCACCGCCATCCCGATGGCCTTGCGCCATTCCCACGGCTGTTTTTCGGTCCCGAACAGACCGAACAGCTCGATCAGATAAGCCGCCGCGATCTGCGCCACCACGATGAACAGCACGGCCCTGGCGGGGCCCAGATCGTCCATCGCACGGATCACCGTCCACGTGATAGCCGCCCCCATGACGCCTCCGAGCAGCATATATTTAGGTTCCGCCCGGAACACGCCCAGCAGATTCGCGCGGTCTGTAAACAGCCACGCGAGCATGCAGACCGCGAACGCGGTGAACTGGACAAACGCATTGGCCGTCCAGATTGTGGACGCCTTCGTCACCTGCGTGTTGAAAACGCCCTGCACGCTCATCAGCGCGCCGGACAAAACAGCAATCAAAAATCCGATCATATTGGCCTCCTGTTTTTTTACAAGTATGCCATATGACCGGATCTTTTATACCTCATGCCGGGAAGCCGCCGAAACGTTCCCGCTCACGCCGGGTCCCTGCAGGGCGCGATCACCGGCGCCCTTTCTCCCGCCTTCACCATCTCCCCGATCAACTGCGCGGCCAGCTCCTTCCGAACGGCCGCATAGGCCGGATCGCGCACCAGATTGCGGAGTTCATACGGATCCTTTCTCAGATCGTAAAAAAAATCCTCTTCATAGTAATCGCTGTCCGCATCCTTCCAGCCGTCCCGGTCCGGCGCGTAAACGCTGTACAGATAATCCGCCGTACGGATGCAGCGTCCCACCCGGCTCTCGCTGATCTGGGCGAACACCCGCCCGGCACGGCCGGCGGTCTGCCGGTCCGCCGCCGCTTTCAGATCCTCTCCGACCATCGCCTCCTTTACGTCCACGCCCGCCATGGCGAGCATGGTTTTGGGAAGCCCTGCCGTACTCACCAGCTCCCGGATCCGCTTTCCGCCCCGAAAGCCCGGACCCGCGATCACCAGCGGCACCTGCAGACAGGCGGAATGGCAGGAACGCTTATAGTCGTCTCCGCCCCTTCGATGCGCGTCCTGATTTCTCGTCCGAAAATGGGAGCCGTGATCCGAGGTGAAAAGGATGACCGTATTCTCATACAGTCCCTTTTTCTTCAGCAGCTCCACGATCCTGCCCAGATTGTCATCCAGACTCCTGCAGCAGCCCAGATAATCGGGATACATTTCCCTCGCGTCCCCGCCCAGCGCCGCCAGATCTCCCGGAAGCGTATAGTCCGCGAAGCGCTCCCTGGAACCCACAGGTCCCTCATAGCATCCGCGATCGTTCTGATGATGGGGCTCGATATGGGAAACGGTCAGAAAAAACGGCTTTTCCCCCCGATATTGCTCCAGATATTCCAGCGCGAAATCGGTGATGCAGTCCGCCCGATAGCCCTTGAATTCCCGCCGGTTCATATTCTCATCGAACACATAGCCGTCATAGCCGTGAGAGGTGGCCTCCAGCACATCTGCCGCCCGCCAGAACCCCAGGTATCCGCCTCTTCTCTCCGGCGGAACCGCCCTGGTCTCATAATCCGCCGCGGCAGGAATTCCATACCCTTCCCGGTCGCTGGCCAGATGCCATTTCCCCACATAGGCCGTATCATAGCCGGCCTCCGTGAAATAGTCCGCCAGCGTCCTGATATTCCGGGGCAGCGACTGCCCGTTCCGATGACAGCCGATCTGCGTCGGATATTTCCCCGACTGGAACAGCGCCCTGCAGGGCCCGCACACCGGCTGAGCCGTGAACGCCTGTTCAAACAGGACGCCCTCCTTCGCCAGCGCGTCGAGGACCGGACTGATCTCCAGCTTCTGTCCGTAGCAGCCCAGGGTATCCGCCCGCTGCTGGTCCGTGAAATAGAATAAAATATTCGGTCTCTTCACGTTTCCCCTCCTTTTGCCGCGGACCGGGGAACCGCGCGCCGCGGCCTCCGCCCGTCACTCCTCCGCCGCCTGCGTTTCCTCCGGCAAATCGGGATACGCCTCCTGTTCCTCTGTCGGCACCTCGATATATGCTTCTTCCGTATATTCAACGCCTGTCACCTGCTCCATGATCTGTTCCGACAAATCCTTAAGCATGTCGGACACATTTTCCCCTTCCCAGGCTTTCATATAGGCGATCTCCATGCTCACCCAGAAATTGGCCGTGCGCATCATCTTGGGCATGGATATGGAATCCGCGTACTCCGCCGCGAAGCCCTCCGCCCCCGGCACGTCCGGAACGGCGTCCAGGAGCGCTGGCAGCCGCCCTGTTCCGGCATAGATATCGCCCGCTCCGCCGCATACCAGCCACGCGGCGAAGGCATTGGCCAGATCCTTCTTTTCACTGTAGCCGTTGACCGCCAGAGCGTCCGTCACGGAGAGTCCCCGCGTCGCCAGCGTCCCGTCGATATCCGGCAGCGGCACCACACCGTACCCGTACGGAAAGCTCCCCTCCGCCCTGGCATCCGCGATCCGCGCCAGGATGTCGCTGGTCGCCACCGTGAACACCAGCCGCCCGTCCAGAAAATCCTGTACCACGGCATCATAGCTGGAGCTTTTGGCATCGATGGAAAAGAACTGATTCAGATCCTGATACGCCTTCAGCCCGCGCACCGCCTCTGCGTTGTAAATATCGATCTGGCCCGGATCGTCCCCGCAGGGCCCGCCCACATTGATATAATTTCCCGCGAAAAAATAATTGTAAAAAATATCCGATACATCCCACCGAAAGACCGCATCCACCGTCTCCGGCGCGTTATAGACATCCGCAAAGCTGAGGATATCGTCGATGGTTTCCGGGATCAGATCGCTCTCCTTCACGCCCAGCTCCATGGCCGCCTGCTCCAGATAGGTGCTGTTGTAAACGAGCGCGCTGGTTTCATAATAAAAAGGCCACGCCACCCGTTTCCCCCGGTAAGTCACGGCGCGCAGCGCGGTCTGGGAAAAGCTTTCGCTGGTCGCAAAGCCCTTCGTATCGCGGATCTCATCCGCCAGCCCCGCCAGATGCGCCCTTTCCAGGATATCGTTGGTCACAAGATAGAGATCCGGCATATTCTCCTGCTTCAGGGATGCCTCATTGACCGCTTCCAGATAATCCAGACCGGAGACCAGCACCGGCAGGACGCGCACATCGTTTTCCTCCATATAATGAACGGCCGCCCCGGCCAGATAATCCTCCAGCGCCTCGTCGGTATACCACAGCGTGAGCGTGGGCCTCGACGGCAGGAGATCCGGCAGCACCTCCTCCAGCTCTCCGCCCTGCCCGAAAAGGCGTTCCCACGCCCCGCCGCCGTGATGAAACGCCGAAAAGGCAGCCGCTCCCAGAAGCGCTGCCACGGCGAAAACAACCGCAAATTTTCCCTTTCCCCGCATAAGATTCCCTTCATGCCGCACAGACGTCCCCGTCTGTCAGCTTTCCAGACATGTTTCCAGAATCCCGATCATTTCATCCACATTTTCCTTCGTGATGATAAGCGGCGGCACAAAACGGATCACATTTGTCCCCGCATTGATCAGGATCAGGCCCTTTTCCAGGGCCGAAAGGATTACGGGGCCCACAGGACGGTCCAGCTCCAGCCCCTGCATCAGACCGACGCCCCGCCGTTCCTTCACGCAGGCATGTTCTGCCGCCAGCCCGTCCAGGCGCTTTTCCAGATACGCCCCCACCTCGCGCACATGCTCCGTTATATGATATTCCTCAAAAAGCTCCAGCACCTTTTCCACCGCCCTGCAGGCCAGCGGATTGCCGCCATAGGTGGTGCCGTGATCGCCCGCTGCCAGAGAATGCTGTCCCACCTTCTCCGTCATCAGGAACGCGCCTACCGGCACCCCGCAGCCGACGGCCTTTGCCGCCGTCATGATATCCGGCTTCACGCCGTACCTCTGCCAGGCGAACATCGTACCCGTCCGCCCCATGCCGCACTGGATTTCGTCCAGGATCAGCAAAATATCCCGCTCGTCACAGAGCGCCCGGATCCTGCGCAGGAAATCCTCCCCGGCCGGATAGATCCCGCCCTCGCCCTGCACCGTCTCCAGCAGAATGGCGCAGGTCTTCCCGCCGGTCAGCGCGGCCACGCTGTCAAAATCGTTGTAATCGGCAAACCGGATGTTGCCGATGCCGGGCTCAAAGGGCTCCCGATACCCGGGATTTCCCGTCACCGAAAGCGCCCCCATGGTGCGCCCGTGGAAGGAATGATTCATGGCGATGATCTCATGATCCGTCCTCCCGTCCTTCAGCCAGGCATATTTGCGGGCCGCCTTGATGGCGCCCTCCACCGCCTCCGCGCCGCTGTTGGTGAAAAAGACCCGGTCCATGCCGGATGCCTCTTTCAGCCGCTTCGCCGCGCCGATCGCGGGCAGATTATAATAATAATTGGACGTATGGATCAGCTTGTCGATCTGCTCCTTGAGCGCATCGTTGTATGCCCGGTTGCCGTATCCGAGCGCGAACACCGCGATGCCCGCCGCGAAGTCCAGATATTTTTTCCCCTCGATATCGTATAAATATACGCCCTCACCCTTTTCCAGAACGATCTGATACCGGTTATAGGTGTGCAGGAGCGCGCGCTCCGCGTCCCCGATCAGACGCTGCATGTATTCCGCCATATCTCTGTCTCCTTTTCCGCAGATCAGCGCGCCGTCTGCTCGCTGTCGCCCACGATGGCCGTTCCCACGCCCTTGTCCGTAAAAATCTCCAGCAGCAGACAGTGCGGGATCCGGCCGTCCAGAATATGCACCTTATTCACGCCGCCCTTCACCGCCGCCGTACAGTTGGCCAGCTTGGGCAGCATACCGCCTCCGATATACCCGCCGACGATCAGCTCATCCGCCTCCCTGACGCCGATCCGATTGATGAAGGTATCCTTATCCTCGAAATCGCGGTAAAGCCCTTCCACATCCGTCAGGAACACCAGCTTGTCCGCGCCCACCGCCCTGGCGATGGCGCAGGCCGCGTCGTCCGCATTGATATTGTAGGTGTCGCAGTTCTCATCCATGCCCACAGGCGCCACAATGGGAAGAAAATCGTGATCAATCAGATCGTGCAGGATCTTGGGATTCACCTCTTTTATATTGCCCACATATCCGATATCCTGCCCGTCCACATATTTTTTCTCCACCCGGAGCAGATTGCCGTCCTTGCCGGATATCCCCGCCGCCAGCACGCCCAGCTTCTGCACCATGGACACCAGATTTTTGTTCACGCGGTTTAATACCATCTCCGCGATCTCCATGGTTTCCGCGTCCGTCACCCGCAGACCGCTGACAAATTGCGGTTGCTTGCCCGCCTTTTCCACCCAGGAGCTGATGGCCTTGCCCCCGCCGTGAACGATGATGGGCTTGAACCCCACCAGCTTGAGCAGCGTCACGTCCTGGATCACACTCCGCTGCAGCTCCTCGTTGCTCATGGCGCTGCCGCCGTATTTGACCACGATGATCTTGCGGTTGAACTTCTGTATATAAGGAAGCGCTTCCACCAGCACCTCCGCCTTTTTCATGATCTCTTCCATTCCGGTTTTCATACAAACTCCTCTTTATCGCAAATGCTTCGCATTCGCGAAGTATCGGTTTTTCCGCGCCTGACGGTATTTAGAAAGGGCCGACTGCACGGGAAACTTCGCAAATGCTCCGCATTCGCGAAGTATCGGTTTTTCCGCGCCTGACGGCGCGGAAAAACCTCAGCTTCTGTAGTCGGCATTGATCCGCACATAATCAAAGGTCAGATCACAGCCCCATGCCGTGGCCTCAAAGCCGCCCATCTGCATATCCACCAGCGCCGTCACCTCCGGACAGGACAGGATCTTCGTCGCCTCTTCCTCGCTGTATTCCACCGTGGCGCCGTCCCGGCAGACCAGGAGTTTCCCCGCTGCGCTCTCCAGCCAGAGGGAAACGCGCTCCGGATCGAAGGAAACGCCCGCATAACCCAGCGCGCACATGATCCGGCCGCAGTTGGCGTCATGCCCGAAGATTGCCGCTTTGGTCAGATTGGAGGAGATGACGGATCTGGCCAGTTTTCTCGCGTTCTCCTTCGTATCCGCGTGAATAATCTTCGTCTCAAACAGCGCCGTCGCGCCCTCTCCGTCCCCGGCGATCTTCCGGGAAAGCGTCTCGTTGACCGCGCGGAGGGCGGCGCAGAAGGCGGCATAATCCGCATTCTTTTCCGTGATCTCCGGATTGCCCGCCAGCCCGTTCGCCAGCACCAGCAGCGTATCGTTGGTGGACGTGTCTCCGTCCACCGAAACCATATTGAAGGTATCCTGCACATCCGCCGACAGGGCCTCCTGCAGAAGCGCAGCGGAAATGTTCACATCGGTGGTCACATAGGCCAGCATGGTACACATATTGGGATGGATCATGCCGGACCCCTTGCACATGCCGCCCACCACGGCTTCCCTTCCGCCGACCGTGAGCTTCACTGCCGCCTCCTTGGGCTTCGTGTCAGTGGTCATGATGGCCTGCGCGGCGATATGTCCCGCTTCCGCACCGGATGCGAGAGAAGCCGCCAGCTTCCCGACGCCCGCTGTGATCCTGTCCATGGGAAGCTGCATGCCGATCACGCCGGTGGAGCCGATGAGCACGCTCCTTTCCGGAATGCCCAGCGCAGCCGCCGCAGCAGCCGCCGTCTGACGGCAATATTCATATCCCGTCTTGCCGGTACAGGCATTGGCGATGCCGGAATTGACCACCACGGCATGCACGCCCTCTCTCTGCGTCACGATCTCCCTGTCCCAGATCACCGGAGCCGCCTTCACCACATTGCTGGTAAAAACGCCCGCCGCCTTACAGGGAACAGGGCTGTAAAGCATCGCCATGTCCTTTCTGTTCCGATATTTCACACCGGCCTCGGCGCCCGCGGCCCGAAAGCCCTTCGCCGCCGTCACACCGCCTGCAATAAATTCCATTTCTCTCCCAGCCTTTCCTGTCTTTTCTTATCGGACTGTATAAATATACATCTTCAATGAATAATATGCAAGCATTATTCATTGAATTTTTCAATATTTTTCTGATTCAGAACAAAATCGTAATAATTCAGGTCTTCCCGCTTCGTCCATCCGATACATCTCCAGAACGCGTTTCCCACATCATTCCGGGTAAAGGCGATTAACGACACCTTGCTGATCTCCTCCGCCCGCAGCGCATTCATGCAGGCCACCACCATGGCCTTGCCGATGCCCATACGGCGGTAACGCTCCATCACGCACACATGATACAGGCAGCCGCGCCTGCCGTCATGGCCGCACAGAATCGCGCCCACGACCGTTCCGTCGATCACCGCCACCACGCTGGTGGACGGATTGCGCTTTAAAAACCGTGCGACCCCTTCCCGGGAATCGTCGATGCTGCGGATGCGGAATCCGCGGATTGTCATCCACAGCGCGTGCACCTGTTCATAATCTTCGATCTGCATTGTCCTGACTGTATACATTAGACGATCTTCCTTTTCCTGCGTATTCCATGACAGTTTACCTTCTTCCATGCGCGCTGTCAAGACAGAAAAACGGCGGCCCATTCCGCAATTGTAGGTTTACAATACATGTGTTACAACTGAATAAATAAAAGACGAAGATACCCTTTCTGTGTTATCATTAAGTCGC
>CANQVD010000050.1 GCA_947627215.1 uncultured Eisenbergiella sp. | reverse complement strand
GCGACTTAATGATAACACAGAAAGGGTATCTTCGTCTTTTATTTATTCAGTTGTAACACATGTATTGTAAACCTACAGCTGCAGAGGCTGCAGATCGAATTCCCGCCTTGACAGTGTCCGAATGCGTGCTATAATGATACCCGGACATAAAAGGGGATCGGCAAGGATCTCCGGGCCCCTGCCATGGCAACGAAGAACGCACAAACAGCGCCTCGCGATCCAGCGGGGCGCTGTTCATGAATATAGAACAGGAAAGGCCTGCCCGTTCAGACGCGGGCCCGGTTTTCCGGCGCGCAGAAGGATTCCGGCTTTGGGAAAACAATGCCGCAGCGGGCGTCTTTCCTGCTGATGGTTTGGAGGTGCATGCAAAATGCAGATTCTGATACAGTTGTTTGCCGCCCTGTTCGGCGGTCTTTTAATGACCCGTCTGGCGAAGAAGCTTCAGCTTCCCGCCGTTACCGCCTATCTGGTGACGGGCGTGCTGCTGGGGCCGTTCTGCCTGGGAGCGTTGGGCATTGGCTTCCGTACGCTGGAGGAAGTGGGGAGCATGGACCTGATTTCCCAGATGGCTCTGGGCTTCATCGCGTTCACCATCGGCAATGAGTTCCGGCTGGAACAACTGAAGCATATGGGGCGTCAGGCGATCACGGTGGGAATTTTACAGGCGGTGATCACCACTGGGCTGGTGGATCTCGCGCTGACGGCGCTGCATTTCATCTTCCCGCAGGTGATCACCATTTCCTCGGCCATTACGCTGGGCGCCATCGCTGCCGCCACGGCGCCAGCCGCGACGCTGATGGTGGTGCGGCAGTATAAGGCGGAGGGGCCGCTGACCAAGCTGCTTCTGCTCGTGGTGGCCATCGACGATGCGGTGGGGCTGGTCGTGTTCGCCGCCTCTTTCGGCATTGCGGATGCGCTGGAAAGCGGCACGGTCAGCATACAGAGCATGCTGGTGGAGCCGATTCTGGAGATCGTGCTGTCCCTGCTGCTGGGCGCTCTGGCCGGAGTGCTCTTAAACTGGGTGGAACGGTACTTCCATTCCGGCAGCAAACGGCTCGGCATTTCCATTTCCTGTGTTCTGTTTACCGTGAGCGTATCCATGGCGGAGTTTGACGTGGCCGGGGTTCACATCAGCTTCAGCCTCCTGCTGGCATGTATGATGGCGGGAACCGTGTTCTGCAACATCTGTGACTTTTCCGAAAGCCTGATGGAGCATGTCGAGGACTGGACCGCGCCGCTGTATGTTTTATTCTTTGTGCTTTCCGGGGCGGAGCTGGATTTGCGCATCCTGTCCAATCCTATGGTATTGCTCATCGGTGTCGTATATATCGTCTTCCGGTCCTTCGGCAAATATGCGGGGGCATACGGTAGCTGTGCTCTTACGAAATGCAGCCCGAGTATCACAAAATATCTCGGCATCACTTTGCTGCCTCAGGCCGGTGTTTCCCTGGGCATGGCCCTCACCGCGCAGAAGCTTCAGGCCGGGGCCACGATCCGCAGTGTGGTGCTGTTCTCCGTGCTGGTATATGAGCTGGTAGGCCCCGCGCTGACGAAGTATGCGCTGATGGCCGCCGGCGAGATCCATACCGAGGGACGGACCGATGCCCGGCACAGGAACCGGCCCGCGGAGCTTTTCCACCTGGGCCGCCATGAAGAAACAGAGCGGAAGTAAACAGAATCATGCGGGTTGGGGCGGATATGCCGGAAGAGCGAACCAGAACGTACAGCTCGCTGTCAACGCCGAATTTCGCGTTGCAGCGGGTCAGTCTGTCCGCCTTCCGCATGATGAGATCGAGAGCGTTTTCACGCTTCTGTGTATCTTTCCCTGAAATCTCTTTCATCATTTTCGTATAGCCTTTTATCATGGTCAGCAGCGTCCCCAGATCGTGCGAGACGTTGGCGGGAAAATCCCGCTGTGCGTTTTTCTGCCCTCTTTATGCGTCGGATTTTAATAACGTTTCGCTTTATTTCAAAAAATATTATATGAAAAAAAATGCATGAAAAATTAAAACATGATATACTATATTGAAATGAGAACTTCAATGTTGGGAGGGAGTTGAAATGCTTATAGAAGTCAGAGTTAAAAATTGCTTTGCTTTTAAGGACCAGATTTTCTTTTCCATGAAGGCTGATATGAGGATCAGAAAATTTTCCTCGAATGTGCATCAGGAAAACAATTTTAATATATTGAAGGCGGCTGGGATTTATGGACCTAATAACGCAGGAAAAACCTGTATTGTAAAATGCATCAGGGCAATAAAACAAATATTGCTTAACAGAAAAAAAGATTTGATGCCCAATATATTCACAGGAAGCCCTGTTTGTGAACTTGGGGTGACTTTTCTCGCATTCGGGAGAAAATTTTCATATGATTTTAAATATGATGCGGAAAAAGAGCTTTTTTTGTATGAAAGCTTTGCGGAGATATTAAAGGATCAGTACGGAAATGAAAAGGCGGTTTTATGGCTGGAGAAGGATTCTGCCAAAGAGCAGTATTTCTGTGCGGATGAGGATGCCGCCCGGATGATGCCCTTTATAGCAAAGAACAATTTGCTGTGTTATCTGATTGATACCGGTAAATTTGAACATCTGGAAGAAATGAAGAGGATTATCATCAGTTTCGCTGATAAAATTGACATTATAAATATGAATAACATTCCCATGCAGCATACGATTGAACTGATGAAAAATCAGAATGGGCTTCAGAAAAAGGTTGTTGATTTTATAAAGAACGCAGACCTTTATATGGATAATTTTGAATATGTGGGAATGGATCAGATCAAGCTGAAAGTAAATGATGAGGGAAGAAAACCGGAGGAGGGGGTATTGGATATTCCCGAAATGATAATGGATCAAATAAGACTTGTTTCCACATATAAAGGTGTGCATGTTCCAAGCATGTTATTTGATTCTACCGGAACAAAGAAAATCGCGGCATTGGCGAGTTATGTGATAGAGGGAATTGAACAGGGAAGGATTTTGGTAGTGGATGAACTCGACAGCAGCATCCATTTTAAGCTGACCAGAGCGATCGTAGCAATGTTCAATAATGAGCTGAATACAGATGCACAGATAATATTTACGATTCATGATATTAACCTTATGGATTGCAGGAAGATGTTCCGTAAGGAACAGATATGGTTTGTACACAAAGATATAGATGGGGTATATGTGTATTCACTTGCCGATTTTACTGCACAAAAAGGGGTTCGGGATACGACAGATGTCATGGAAAAATACAGAAGAGGCGCGTTAGGAGCACTTCCGGATCCGGAATTGATTAATTCATTGCTGGATATGAAGGGAAATGGGAAGGGAGTAATGCTAAATGGTGAATAGACTTCCCGCCTTTTCCAATAAGAAAAAGCTGTGTATTATTTGTGAGGGGAATGAAGAGTATGCATATTTGGAGCGGTTAAGATCATTGAATGTGTGGCATAGTCAATATGAGATTTCATTGGATAACGCACGTGGGAATGGGAATATTCCGGCGAGATATCAGGATCGTTATCAGAACGGTGCATATGAGCTGGTGCTCATTTTTTGCGATACTGATAGGAAGCCCTATGAGCAGTATGAGGATATTAAACGGAAAATCAATGAGTTTCATGGAAATGATGATGCTGCGAATAAAGTAATCATTTTCGGAAATCCCTGCACCATGCAGATTATTATGAAACACTGGACGGATGAGACTCTCAAATCGTCAGCCAAATCGGTAAATTCCCCATTGATAAAGAAATTTACCGGGGTAATGAACTATAAAGGGAGAGCGGATCAGATTAAGGCTGTTATGAAATGTGTTACGGTGGAGAATTATGCTGATATGCGCTTTCGGACAAATCAACTGCAGACAGTGGATACTATTACTGGCAGCAGTAATTTTGGAAAATTTATGGGATTTTTCGAAAGCGGTGACAGTGAATGGATCAATGTCATTAATGACAGCATTGAATAGTCCCAAAGGCAGCGATGGATTTGATATTTTCCTGCGGATTGCATTTTTACAGCAGAAAGAATCAGGGGGCAGAAGTGTTCATACACGTCTGCCCCTCGATTTTGCAGTTAAATCGAGATCTTTAGAATTTGGATTACATCCTGATTGATTATGCCATCCTCTGTTATCCCAAACATTTTCTGGAAAGCGAGGAGGGACTGTTGCGTGTTTGTATCAAAGACACCATCGATATTGCCTGTATATAATCCCAGATTAGTGAGGTGTGTTTGCAATTGTGTAACCATTGACAGGACGATTGCGTCCTGCTCGGCGGATTGTTCTGCAGAAGCTGTAACGGAAGGAATTCCGGCGGCAGGTACAGCGATGGAAGATGGCGTTTTTGATGTAGCAATCGCCTGGGCTTCGATTTGGTCATACATCCGCAGATAGGTAATGGTGCTGTATAATTGTTGTTTTTCTGCCGTGTCGCAGGGGAGAAGATCGTTGGCTTCAGATGCGGTTAACAGAGAGTTCAGGTACTGTGTCTGTTCCAGGGGGCTCTTTGCAGATAGAAAATTAGCAGATGCAGTTTTGATATTCTCTTTAAAATAATTGTTGATGACCTTATTGTTGAAATCAGTTAATGTATCTGAGTATTTCTGTGTCAGTGAAACCTGCAGGCCAGCGGGATGTTCAGATGCTGTTGATGCGGCGGAATCGGATTGCGTTGCAGAGGAACGTGACTGCGTTGTGGTGGAACCGGAACTGTAAGGACAGATACCGTTGGGATGCAGATGAGCTGGGTATCCATGATGATAGTGGTAAGATCCTAGGCCGCTTTTGTTTTTATTGTCCTTATGTCCTCCATGAGAGTCTGTTCTGCCGGAATGTGCTTCTACGGTTATCGGGGAACCAGGCAGGGAAAAGGACTGGCAAAAGCAGAAAGAGATTAAAAGCGCAGCGAGAAAGAGTTTTAGTTTTTTCATTTGTAATTCCTCACTTTTTATGATTTTATCTGACGTATGCTAGCCACAGCAATTAGAATGGTATCGTTTGCCGTGTGGGAATGGCGTTCCGGTAAAATTTACGCATTCGTTGGCGCTGCTGTGTTCTGCTTTCAAATTGTACCATGTTTTTGGAGCAGAATGCTTCCTAAATATTTTCGGGATTTCCCAGCGGATTGAATAATACCAGATATGAAATTAGGCAAAATATGAAATCAATACAGAATTATAGTGGCGTTTGTTTAACAAAACAGAAAAAAGATGTGCATCACACCCCTTCTTTTTTTTCATACTTATAGAGTGATCAGTCAAAAAGGAACGAAAAAAATGGCCATTGGATATTTGCAGGTAAAGGCGAGAACGGCGCAGGAAGCCGTTCCGCTGGACGGGGTAAGGGTCCGGGTGCTGGATGATGAGGGAAACGCGCTCTACGACCTGGTCACGGACGAAAGCGGGGAGACGCAGACAGTCCCGCTGGAAACGGTAGACAGGCGCTTTTCGCTCAGCCCCGGTTATTTGGGGATGCCCTATGTCCGATACAGTGTGACGGTGAAGACGGAAGGCTTTGCGCCGGAGACAGTCACGGGGATTCCCATTTTCGACGGGGAGACGGCCATGCTGCCGGTGGCGATGGCCCCGCTGGAGGAGCGGCAGGCCGGACGTATGCGGCAGATGCCGGAGGAATATCAGGTGCTGCAGGAACAGACGGCACAGGAGGAATCGGCGCAGCGGCTTTTCCGGGAGGGCGGAACCGTTTCCGTGGGGCCCCCCGCCGTCACCATGGATACCGGGCGGGACCAGCAGGGAACCTCTGCGGACAGACGGGTGCTGCGGCAGGTGGTGATCCCGGACCCCATCACCGTGCATCTGGGCGCGCCGGATTCCTATGCGGCCAATGTGCGGGTGCCGTTTCTGGATTATGTAAAAAATGCGGCGGGCAGCGAGATCTATCCCACCTGGCCCGAGGCCGCGCTGAAGGCGAATATTTACGCGATCATGACGTTTGCCCTGAACCGCGTCTATACGGAATGGTATCGGGGAAAAGGGTACGATTTTGACATCACGAACAGCACCGCTTATGATCAGTATTACGTTCCGGGACGCCCCATTTACGATTCCATCAGCGACGCGGTGGATGAGGTGTATGGAGAATATGTCCGCAGGCAGGGGCAGTACGCGCCCTATTTTACCTCCTTCTGCAACGGAAGCACGGTCACCTGTCCGGGGCTTTCGCAGTGGGGGACGGTTTCTCTGGCGGATCAGGGCTATACGCCGCTGCAGATCCTCCGTTATTATTATCCGAACGATGTCGGGATCGCGAAAACCAACGCTGTCACCGGCGCGCTGTCCTCTTATCCCGGCACGGCGCTGCGGCAGGGGAGCAGCGGACTGAATGTGCAGACCGTTCAGACCTGGCTGAACCGCATCCGGCGCAATTATCCGGCCATCCCCGTCGTCACGGATCCGTCAGGAACCTTCGGGGAAAGCACGCGGGCCGCGGTGATGAAATTTCAGAGCATTTTCGGTCTGACGCCGGATGGGATCGTGGGAAAGGCCACCTGGTATGAGCTTTCCGACATTTATACGGCGGTGACCCGGCTGGCGGAGCTGGACAGCGAGGGAACGGCGCTGGGGATCGGGACGGTGCCGCCGGATTCGGTTCTGCGGCAGGGAGACGGCGGACAGGATGTGGTGACGCTGCAATATCTGCTGAATATGGCGTCCCGGTATGACCCTTCTGTCCCGGCTCCCGCGCAGGACGGTGTTTTCGGCAGCGAAACGACGCGGGCGGTCATCGCCTTCCAGCGGGCAAAGGGGCTGACGCCGGACGGGATCGTGGGGGCGGGCACCTGGCGGTCGCTGTACGATACTTATCTGGGGATCGGGGAAAATGTGCCCGTGCCGGAGTCGGGGATGGTTCGCTATACGGTAAAGGCCGGAGACAGCCTGTGGCTGATCGCACAGCGTTACGGGACCACGGTCAGCGCCATCCGGCAGGCCAACGGTCTGACCGGCGATGTGATCCGGATCGGGCAGGTGCTGCGCATTCCGGTATCTCAGGGGCCGTATGTGGAATATACGGTCCGTGCCGGCGATACGCTCTGGGAGCTTTCCCGCAGATACGGAACGACGGTGGAGGCCATCCGACAGGCCAACGGTCTGACCGGCGATATGCTTCAGGTCGGGCAGGTGCTGCGTATTCCTCAGGGAGGATGAGGAAGGAGGAACGGCCCGACTCTCTGCGGCGGAAAACAGGAAACGGAACGGCCCGGCCGCATTTACTTTGCCGCGATCCCCTTCCTGGCGGCGGCCTCTTTGCCCACTCCGCAGCCGGGATGGGACAGCAGGCAGTTGTGACCGCAGCCGCCGCAGTGCATGTCCCGCCGGGTGACCAGGATGCGTTCCAGGGGCGCGATGCCGAAGCTGCGGCTCCGGATGATATTGCACCCGCGGGCGTTCAGCCGGTCTGTCAGCAGCTTCAGAAAGACGGGATGGCTGACGAGAATGCAGTCCTGTCCCTTTTTCTCCAGCAGGGAGATCAGTTTATCCGCCCGCCGGACGGCCTGGGCCCTGGATTCCGGCTGGCGGTCATTTTTCCGGAAGCGCTGCCAGCGGGCCATGAACAGCCATCTTTGCAGAGACAGAGGTCTGTCGGTATCCCGGTAGGCGCGCAGGGGCACCTCGTCCAGCAGGGGTTCCGGGATGAGCGGCGCGCCGGGAAAGAGCTGTTCGGCGGTCTGCAGGGCCGTTTTCTGCGTGCTCACATATACGGGGCGGCCGTCTGTGCCGGGCAGGCCGTTTTCGATGGGGACGATATCGCCCTCCAGCGTGTCCCGGATCATTTCGTCAAATTCGGCAGAACTGTATTTCTTTTTGGGTTCCGCAGCCGTTTTCTGGCTGGCGATCAGCAGTAATTTCATAATAATATATGTTCAGACTTGCGCCCTATGATCGCTCCTTATCTTTTGCTTTGCAAAAGCGCCCATCGCGGCCGCACCGGCAAGATCGATCATGGTACTGAGCGGTTCAGGACATCCTTCTGGGGAAGGCTTTTTGCGTTTCTTTGCCATTGCCGTCTCTCCTTTATTCAACGTCCAGTGCCTTAAAGACAGCGTCTTCCGCGCTCTGATAGAAGATGAGGTTGAAGCATCCGATCAGTTCAGAAGGGACGGCCGCGAGATCCGCTGCCGAAGTGATCATGGAGCAGCAGCTTCTTGACGGCAAAGTTGTTCGTACCGGTCAGCCTGATGAGCGTGACGTCGGGGATATCCAGCTCGTCCAGCATGGTCTCAAACTCCCGGTCTTCATCATGCCAGAAGATGATGCGGCGTTTATAGAAGTCCCTGAGCGGGGCAGAAAACCGTTCTTTTAAATCCTCTGTGATCCTATTGACGTCCATGAGAGGAGTCTCCTATTCTTATATATCTTCTTTTTTTTGTAGCCGCGGTACACGCGACAAATCCCTTATCCACCAATTCATTTAACAGTTGTCTCGTTCTGGGACCCTTTAATCTGATTTTCTCAGCTACTTCTTCTGTTTTGTATTCCCTTCCTATATCCATACACTCTAAAATCTGCCTATGTCTGTCTGATAAATCCGCCCAATTATAATCTGCTGATTCTGCTGATTTTTCTGCTGATTCTGCTGATTTTTCCGCACTTTTTTCCGAAGCCTTTTTTGCAAAGCAAAGTTCCAGGATCGTCCGATCCGGATTAAACCGCTCCGCGATGACAGGCTCCGTCCACCCCTTCTTTTCCCAGACCTGGAAAATATTGGGCACACCGCTGCCAGCCCGCTCGCCGATATTGATCAGGTTGAACATCTTCATCAGGGCTTTATTTCTCGGATCAGATATCCCGCCCAGACGCATCTGTTTCTTTCCGGTTCGGATATATCCCGGATTCTCCAAAATCAGCTTGTCCGGTTCTTTACGGATCACAACGCCGCAGGTCCCATAATAATCCGCGTTGACCAGACAGTTCGCCAACGCTTCGCGCAGCGCCTTGTGAACCGGCGTATCGTCGATCCGGTCTCCGCCTTCCATACGAAAGGGGACTTTGACGTCCTTGATGATCTTATTATACACACGAAAATAAAAATCGCACAGATTGCCGGACCATTCTCCGGAACTGGACTGCAGACGGTCTGTCCAGCGGATGGTCGGATCGAGGTTTTCCCGATAATCCAGAAAATACTCCGGGAAATGGCGCACGATGTTATACTCGTCCCCAAACATCAGCATTCCTGCCGCCGTAGGATGCAGTTTCCCGTCTTTCCTCGACAGGGCCGCGGCCCCGATACTCCTCAGATATTCCGCATTCTCTAACTGCCCGAAGGGATGTCCTTCTTTCAACGTCCGGTGCCGGTTTCGATATCCCCGGATCGTTTCCTGATTCAGTTCCTCCAGCGGAACATCTTCCAAAAGAATCATATCCATCGTATCTTCCGTCTGGTCACGCAGCATCGCTTTGATCTGTGCCGACGTGCAATGATAATCTCCTTCCCCATCCCGCCGGAAGGTGCCGCCCATCAAATCATTATTGATATAGACCGGCTTTTGCTCCCGCTTCGCCATGGGAACGCGGATCACCATGATCACGTCGCCGTCTATTTCATAAAGTTCAACGTCCTTTTCTGTTAAAAGATTGATGCTCACTTTGGTGGTATTATTGACCGTATCCCAAAACTGTTTCTGTTGTTTGGCAGGATTTTTCAGTCCGGTTGTATACCAGGAGCCGTCCGGAAGCTCCTTTACTCCAAGGACAATGACGCCGCCATAGCAATTCGCAAATGCGGAATAGGTATCCCAGAGGGATACAGGGATATTTTCTGATGCCTTTTTGATCTCCAGGCGGTTGTCTTCTCTGTATTCATTGAGTTTGTTTAGATCGAACATGGGATACCTCCCATTTATGCTGTCTCGCTTAATTGTTGTTTAAATATGTTTCATCTCCTGCCCAATAAAGCAGGATTACTTTACTATGTTTCCAATAAAATTAACGTCTATCTGCAGGTTGATGGAGTGTCGTTTTGTCTTATTTATTTTGTCACCTCCTCAGAGCTCTTTTTTGCCAAATATCGTCATTTTTGGAACCTTATTTTGAAAAATGACGTCGTTTTTGGAACCTTTTTAAAAAAGACGTCATTTTTGGAACCTTTTTTGCCAAATGTCTCCGTTTTTGGGATCTTTTTGCTAAATGTCTCCTTTTCAGGAACCTTTTCGTCCTTTTCTCTTTCTATATTTTTAAATATATCACGATATGCTCTACTGTTAAAACAATACTTTTTTGACCTCCAGGCGGTTGTCTTCTCTGTATTCATTGAATTTGGTTAGGTCGAACATAGAGCCCCCTTGTTTGCAATTTTCTCATTTAATTTCGTATTTCAATATTCAACTTTTTTCTAATTGCTTTTTTAGCAGATTCCGTTGCACATTCGATTCTCTTAATTGTCTGCGGGCAAAAATTTAACACTGCACCTGTCCGATAATCAGGACTTACCTACGTACAGCCTCGCATATATCCCCTATATCGCAGTCCAGCCAGTCACAGATCCGCAGCAGGATAGAGAGGGAGACTTCGTCGCCCCTGTTCAGTTTCGTATATGTACCGGCAGACAGGCCCAGGTCCTTCCGGAAAGAAGCCTTGCTAATCTCGCGTTCTGCCAGCATCACCCAGAGTTTTTTATAGCTGATCTTCATAACCGTTCCTCCATTTCAGCCAAATATGATGGATACTGTCATTATACCTGATTTACTGTCATGCCCGCAATGGTAATCCCTAAAGTTTAGGAGAAATACATCAATATCTCGAAATACAGCGGCAATATGTGTGAAAAAAAGAAAACCGCTTCCGTACCATATCAGAACGGCTGGTGCTTTTTTGCACGGGCAGTGCGAAAAACGGATGTCATGCTTTTCAAAACCTCATATCCTGCGTTATACAGCCATCTGGCAAAGCCGATCGACATTGCCGCGCTTTGCCGTTGACAAAACCGCCCGGATTGTATAAAATGAAGTACAATCAATGTATACAAAGTACAAAATACAGAAAATGGGGGATCGCGGATGGATACCGTCACCTTGCGGGCGAATGCCAAAATCAATCTGGGGCTGGACGTGCTGCGCCGCCGTCCGGACGGCTATCACGAAGTGAAAATGGTGATGCAGACGGTCGGGATCAGCGATCGGCTGACCTTTGTGCGGACGGCGGATCCCGGTATTCTGATCCGGACCGACCGGGAGGAGCTCCCCTGCGGCGAGGGCAATCTGATCTGGAAGGCGGTCAGGCGGATGCAGGAGCGCTATGGGATTGGGGGAGGCGTGCAGGTGCGGCTGGAAAAACAGATTCCCATCGCCGCCGGCATGGCCGGAGGAAGCGCGGATGCGGCCGCCGCGATTCATGCTGTGGATGCTCTCTATGAGCTGGGCCTTAAGCTGGAGGAAAAGCAGGCGTTGGGCGTGAAGATCGGCGCGGATGTGCCCTATTGCCTGATGGGCGGGACGGCGCTGGCCGAAGGCATCGGAGAGGCGCTCACGCCGCTTCCCATGCCGCCGGCAGCATCTCTGGTGGTGACGAAGCCGGCGCTTAGCGTATCCACGAAATTTGTCTATGAGAACCTGCATGCGGACCGGCTGACCGTTCATCCCGATATCGACGGCGTGGTATCGTGCATCCGGAGCGGAGATCTTGCCGGGATGGCAGCGCGGCTTTCCAACGTGCTGGAGACGGTGACCGCAAAGCGGTATCCCGTCATCGAAGAAAGAAAAGCGTTCCTGAAAGCGCACGGCGCGCTGGCGGCGCTGATGAGCGGCAGCGGACCCACGGTGTTCGGGATTTTTGAAAGTGAAGAGACGGCGCGGGAGGCGTATGAGTGCCTGCGCGCGGAAGCTGTTTCGGACGAGGTATTTCTGACCGGGTTTTCGGCATAGGATTCCGGGAAGGGAGCGGGCTATGAACGAATTTGGAAGAGATTTTGAAAAGGAATATCTGCCCCTGCGGGACGTGGTATTTCATACGCTGCGCCAAAGCATCCTGACCGGCGAGCTGAAGCCGGGGGAGCGACTGATGGAAATTCATCTGGCGGATAAGCTGGGCGTATCCCGGACGCCCATCCGGGAAGCGATCCGGAAGCTGGAGCTGGAGGGGCTGGTGACGATGATCCCCCGCCGGGGGGCCGAGGTGGCTCAGATCACCGAAAAGAGCCTGAAGGACGTGCTGGAGGTGCGCCGTGCGCTGGACGCGCTGGCGGTGGAGCTGGCCTGCGACCGGATCGGCCGGGAAAAGCTGGAGGAGCTGAAGGAGGCTCTGGACAACTTTGAGGCGGAAACGCGAAAAGGAGACGCCAATCAGGTGGCCCGCGCGGATGTGAAGTTCCACGATATCATTCTGGAAGCGGCCGGCAACGACAAGCTGGTGCAGATGATCAGCAACCTTTCCCAGCAGATGTACCGCTACCGTCTGGAGTATGTGAAGGATGAGAGCCATTACGGCCAGTTGATCCGGGAGCACCGCCAGATCTATGAAGCGATCCGCGGCCGGGACAAGGAAAGCGGCGCGGCGGCCATGAAGGTCCATATTGACAATCAGGAAAAGGCGGTCATCCGCATGATCTACGAACGGAAGAAAAAATGAACCTTCGCGGACCGCGCGGTCTGCGGAGGGAGAATGCGGATGTATAGCGGCGCGCAGGCCGTCCATACTCTCTAACAGCAGCGGCCGGACGGCGGACAGTCATCCGAAGCCGCAGCGGAAAAGAGGATGGCTGGAATGGAGAAAAAAAGACTGCGTGCCGGAACCGTATTGTTGACAGTTTTGATGTTCTGGGGGGTTTTATACCCGCAGTACGCGCTGACGGAGGATATGTACGAGGTGCGGGGGAGCGAAGGCGAGGTGCTGCCCAGGGAGTGCCCGGAGGATTTTTTCCGTATCCTGTCGGCGGAGCATGACGGCGTAGAGATCCGCTTCGCCGTCTGGGAGCGTTTGCGGGAATGGCTCCTGGAAAGGGAGGCATATGGAAGCAGCAGAGAGGCAGAAAAACCGGGAGCTTCCCATCGGGGTCTTTGACTCCGGGGTGGGCGGGCTGACCGTGGCGCGGGAGATCATGCGGCAGACTCCCAATGAGAAGATCGTTTATTTCGGAGATACCGCGCGGGTTCCCTACGGCAGCAAATCCAGGGAGACGGTGACCCGGTATTCCCGGCAGATCATCCGGTTTCTGCAGACCATGCCGGTGAAGGCCATTGTGGTGGCCTGCAACACGGCCAGCGCCTATGCGCTGGATGAGATCGAAAAGGAGATCGACATTCCGATCGTCGGCGTGATCCGGCCGGGCGCGCAGATGGCCGTAGAGGGGACCCGGAACGGGCGCATCGGCGTCATCGGGACGGAGGGCACTGTCGGCAGCGGCATTTATACTACATATATTCGGCAGCTTCGGCCGGACGTGGAAGTGCTGAGCAAGGCTTGTCCGCTGTTTGTGCCCCTGGTGGAGGAGGGCCTGTGGCAGGATCCCGTGACGGATGAAATCGCGTCGCGCTATCTGAGCGAGCTCATCGACGTGGGGATCGATACGCTGATCATGGGCTGCACTCATTATCCGCTGATCCGGTCCACCATCGCGCGGATCATGGGAGAGCATGTGACGCTGATCAATCCCGCCTACGAGACGGCGCGGGAGCTGAAGGGGCTGCTGCTGGCGCAGGGGCTGGACAATCCCACGCCCGCCCGCCTGGGAGAAGCCCAGTATCGCTTTTTTGTCAGCGACGGCGCACAGCGCTTCAAGCAGTTCGCCAACTCCATCATCAAATACGGGATCCTGAGCGCGAAGGTCGTCAACATTGAGGAATATTGAGGATGAACAGGGACGTGATGATTTCGGTCCGGGGCCTTCAGGTTCTGGACGGCCTTACGGACGGCGATATCGAAACGCTGCAGAAGGGACAGTATTATTTCCGCGGCGGAAGCCACTTCCTGATCTATGACGAATACATGGAAGGGTTTTCGCAGCCGGTGAAGAACATTCTGCGCTTTAAGGATAAGGAAGCTTCTCTGGTGAAGCGCGGGCTGGTGAACGTGCAGATGCTTTTCGAGGAAGGGAAAAAAACGCTGACGCAGTACCATACGCCGTTCGGCGTCATTATGGTCGGTCTTGATACCCGAAAGATCCGCTGGAGGGAAGATGCGGCCGGCCTGCATCTGCGGGTGAGTTATGTGCTGGAGGCCAATTACCAGTACGTGGCCGACTGCCGGATCCGGGTCGATGCGAAGGAACAGAGCCCGGCGGCGGGAAGCTGAGGCCGTTTCCCCGCGCCATACCGCCCTTCGCCTCCGCCCCTCTCCGCCCGGCCCCGGCAGGCATACGTTGTTCATTCAGACACGCTTTCGCTCGAAGAAAAGCACAGCGCACACTAGGCTCGTGAGGGACCTCGCCAAGTGGCGGTGCTTTTCTGACGGTCTGAATGGAATCAACGTATGCCTGCCGGGACCGGGCGGAGAGGGTGCGGGGGCGAAGGGCGGTGTGGCGCGGGGAGGGCCTGCGGCAGTCTTTACAGCGGGGGCGATTTGTGCTATCCTACCATAGGAGGGTTTTGTACAATGGGTGAGCGGCAGAATTTTGTGGAGGAAAAGCTGCGGGAGGTCGGGGAGGCCCTTGAGACCGGAGATTTTGGCCGGATCAATTCCATCATAAACGAGTCTGTGGACGCCGCCATCGATGAGGTGAAACGGCAGGTCAGCCAGGTGCAGGAGCGGATGGGTTTTAAGGCGCAGGAGCGAAGAAACGGAACCTTCAGCGGGGATACCGGCAGGGAGCGCGCTTCCTCTGCGTATGACGCATCGGCCGGGCGGCCGGACTTTACGGCGGAGCCGCCGGTGGATTATGCGGCGCGCTACAGGAGACGACAGCGCCAATATGATTATGGAGGCAGGACGATATACTCCAGCGGCAGGCATGGCGGAAACGGCGGCTACAGCGGTCAGCCCGGCGTGGGCGGAAGCGGCGGCTATAGCGGTCAGCCCGGCGCGGGAGCGGACAGGCCCGCGCTGTACCGGAAGAATGAATTGGGGACGATCGACAAGCGGAAGCTGTCGCCCAGCTATTATCGGAGAAAAGGACGGGTGTCCGGCGTTTTGTGTACGGCGTTCGGCGGCATCGGCCTGGGCGTCTTCGGGACGGCGACTTTTTTTCTCCTGCTGGATCTGCTCACGAATCTTTACGGGATCACGGCACAGGATCTGCAGGGGACTCTGTTCATAGCCGCTTTTGCGGCGGCCGGGGGCATTCTGCTGAACCGGGGCATCGGCCTGCGGGCGCGGCTAAAGCGTTCGGAACGCTATCTGAAGCTGATGGGCGAACGGTGGTACATACGGCTGGAGGATCTGGCGGCCCGGACCGGAATGAGTCTGAAAAAAGTGCGCCGGGACGTGCGCAGGATGCTGAAGGCCGGGATCTTTCCGGAGGGGCATGTGGATGCGGAAGAATCTGTGCTGGTGCTCAATGACGAAACCTGGGGGCAGTATCTCTTGGCGCTGAAACAGGAGGAAGAAAGCCGTCCGGAGGATGCGGCGGACGTGCGGGAAGAGCCGGAGCCGGAACCGGCGGATCTTTCCGCGGAGCAGCAGATCGAAAAGGACGGACAGGCCTATATGGAGCGCCTTCGTCAGCTCAATCTGCAGATTCCGGGAGAGGTAATCTCCAACAAGCTGTATCAACTGGATTATCTGCTCCAGCGTATTTTCATGGTGCTTAAGAAGCACCCGGAAAAATGTCCGCAGATGCGCAAATTCATGGACTATTATCTGCCCACCACGGTGAAGCTGGTGGAATCCTACGCGGATTTTGAGCGGGCCGGGGTACAGGGAGAAAATATAAAGGGAGCCAGGGAAGAGATCGAAAAGACGATGGAGACCATCAACCGGGCGTTCGAGAAGCTTCTGGACGATATGTATCAGGATGCGGCTCTTGAAGCGACGGCCGATGCCCGGGTGCTCAAGACGGTCCTGGCGCAGGACGGATACGGACAGAAGGATTTTGATACGGACAGCCCGTGAACGCAGCGGCGCTTTTCATGGCACATGACAATAGAGAAACGGAAGAAAGAGGGTATGGCAAAATGGCAACGGATCTGGAGACATTGTTAAAGGAAGCGCCCACGCTCACGCTGGAGCCCTTCCCGCAGGAGAAGCAGGAGGTCGCGGCGGAGGCGGCGCAGAAGCCTGAGGCGAAGGACGCGGCAGAGGACATGAAGGCCGCCCTGACGCCGGAAGAGCAGCGGATGGTGGATGAGTTCGCGAAGCAGATTGATATCACCAATTCCCAGATGGTGCTGCAGTACGGCGCGGGCTCGCAGAAGAAGATCGCGGATTTCTCGGAGGCAGCGCTGGGCAATGTGCGCACCAAGGATCTGGGCGAGATCGGTGACAGTCTCGCCATGGTGGTCACAGAGCTCAAGAGCATCGACGAGGAAGAGGAAGAAAAGGGCTTTCTGGGACTCTTTAAAAAGAATACGAACCGCCTCGCCAGCATGAAGGCGAAATACGCGAAGGCGGAGGAAAATGTGGACCGCATCTGCAAGGTGCTGGAGGGACACCAGATCCAGCTTTTAAAGGACGCGGCCATGCTGGACCAGATGTATCAGTTGAACCTGAACTATTACAAGGAGCTGTCCATGTACATTCTGGCCGGGAAACAGAAGCTGGAGGAGGTTCGCACAAAGGAACTGCCGGAGCTTCTGGCGCGCGCGGAGCGCAGCGGGCTTCCCGAGGATACCCAGAAGGCGAAGGACATGGCGGAGCTCTGCAACCGCTTTGAGAAGAAGGTATACGATCTGGAGCTGACCCGGACCGTGGCGATGCAGATGGCGCCGCAGATCCGTCTGATCCAGAACAACGATACCGTGATGTCCGAAAAGATCCAGTCCACGCTGGTGAACACCATACCGCTCTGGAAGAGCCAGATGGTGCTGGCCATCGGCGTGGATCATTCCGCGCAGGCCGCGAAAGCGCAGCGGGAAGTGACGGATATGACCAACGAGCTGCTGCGCAAAAATGCGGAGACCCTGAAGCTGGCTACCGTAGAGACGGCGAAGGAATCCGAACGGGGCATCGTGGACATCGAAACGCTGAAGCAGACGAATGAGACGCTGATCTCCACGCTGGACGAGGTGATGCGCATTCAGGAGGACGGCCGCACGAAACGCCGCGAAGCGGAGGCGGAGCTGGTGCAGATCGAGGACGCCATGCGTTCCAAGCTCATGGAGATGAGCCGGAAATAAAGGAGGGAATTCCCCCGGTTTTCCGGAGAAAACAGGATATACGGGCGCGCAGAGGGCGCGGAATCAACGGGACCGTACAGGATGGATGCGATCGGAAGGGGAACCGGTATCCCCAGAAAAATCGCCACCAAATCAAAACAAAGTCACGTTGTTCCGGCCCTTTTTTTCTGTTAAAGTGTAAAAAAGGGGTTTTATTTCAGCGGTTATTACAGAGAGGTGGGTGGACAGATGAAGGAGTTTTGTGTTGAAATGCCTGACTTTCGGGCGGTCCTTTCGGAAAGGCCCGGTATCCGGCGGCTGGAAAGGCTGGACGGCACGGCGGCTCTGGAGGGAAATCCGGCCGGATGGGCCAACGTGTGGACGGTCTATGACGCCGTGACCGGGGAATGTCTGGAGCTTTCGGATGATTCTGACAGGGTATGTTATGAAGTCCGCCGGGAGGCGGACGGTCTGATATGGTGTGTCAGGCTCACCGCGCCCGGCGGCTGTGCGGAGGCGGCCGTGCGGGCCCGGCTGGAAGGGAACGGCGTGCGCTTTACCGTGACAGATTTCGCGGAGAGAGACCGGATACGGCTTGTTTCTTTTCGCCTGAACGGACTGGCCGGCGTGACCGCAAAGGATCCTGACGGACGGCTGGCGCTGCCCTCCCATGGCGGACGCCTCATTGATCCGGCGGCCTGTGCGCCCGGCCGTACGGATCACCGATATAACTGGATCCTGGATTCCTTCGGAAGCGCCGCCATCGTCTTTACGGCCCGCATGACGGCTGTTGTCCGCATCCATCAGATGGATGATCAACTGACGTCCGCCGTCACGGAGGAGGGCTGTGCCCAGATGGGCGCGCTCCTGCGCCACCGTTATACGGTCAATGACATTTCCTATCGCCGTGCGCGGCAGGACCGGGATCCGGAGAACGCGGAGGACGGCGCAGAACTCCCCATTGAGCGCGATTTTGCCGTCCCGGAGGATCCCTGCGTCACCGTAGAGCTTCTTGGGCATGAACCGGTTTCGCCGGTGAGCGGCTGGACTGTCGGCGCCCGGCATGTGCGGGATTCGCTGCCCGGCAAACCTTCCGATTTTTATCGCGGGCGTCTGGTCTATAAGATTCTGGTGGGAATCCCTCATCATCCGGCGGCGACGAATCTGGAACAGATCCGGTCG
Organism: uncultured Eisenbergiella sp.; assembly: GCA_947627215.1. Taxonomy (GTDB): domain Bacteria; phylum Bacillota; class Clostridia; order Lachnospirales; family Lachnospiraceae; genus Gallintestinimicrobium. The sequence goes on along the minus strand of CANQVD010000050.1, from coordinate 4,746 downwards.
CTGATTTCCGAATTTGCCCGCCGGACGGGAAATGCGGGGCAGGTTCCGTATCTGGTCGGGTTTCAGCACGAGGGGCATGACAGCGGATATCCGGATGTTTTCACTCTGAACCCTGCGCTGGAAAGCGTGGAGGCGCTGGGCGGGCTTTTTGAGGAGGCGCGGAAGCTCAACTGCGTTCTGAGCTTTCATGACAATTATGACGACGCGTATGCCGACAGCTCTTCCTGGTGTGCGGACGATATCTCCAGAGACAGCACCGGACACCTGCTTAAGGGCGGCGTCTGGAACGGCGTGCAGGCGTACTGGAACAGCATGCCCTGGTATGAGAAAAACCGGGTGGAGGACCGCATCTGCCGTACGCTGGAGAAGTATCCTTTTTTAAAGGATACCTACCATTTGGATGTGCTTACGGCCTCCGTGTTCCGGATCGACTTCCGGGGCGGTGATCCGACAGGGCGCCAGCAGGATCTGATCGCCCGCCGGAAAATCGCCGAACGGTTTCGTTCTCACGGCCTGGATCTGACCAGTGAAGCCTGCGGCCTGCCTTTTGTGGGACATTTCGGATATTTCTGGAACATGCCGCGCATACCCCGCAGCCTTTATGAAGGAGACGTGCGGATTCCGATGATCCCGTTCCTGATCCATGGGAAGGCCGATTACGCCGGCACGCATGTGGATACGCCCAGAAATATGCTGGACGGTCTGCTCTACGGCGGCTTCTACTGCAACGATGTGACCGCGGCGACGCCCATCAAGGAGCTGACGGATGCCTATTATATGGTACAGGTCCCGCTCGATCTGCTGCGTGATGATCCGGCGGTTTCCTATGAGGAAAACGATGGTTTCAAGACCGTCCGATATGAATCCGGAGCCGTGGTGCGTGTCAATTTTGAAACTGAGGAATGCACAGTTACTGTCGGCGGCAAACGTCTGATCGAAAACGGGAGCGCCATGCTTCCGCAGGAGGACGGCTCCACACTGCTTTACTGCTGCCGCGAGGAGCCCTATGCTCCCGTGCGCTGGCAGACCGGTTTCGCGCCCGGAACGGAGCTTGACGCCGTGCCGCTGGGCGTGGAGCTTCCGGCCCGGAGGCTCGTTGTGGAAGCGGACGGCGGCGTCAACGTGGATCTGCCGGTGGGCGTCGGTTACCGCGTGACACGGGTCTGAAGGCGGCCTTCCGTGAAATTTTCCTGCTGACGCCGGTATTCCCGCGGCGTGACGCCTTCTGACTGTTTGAACAGCTTTTCAAAATACCGCTCGTCCGTAAAGCCGGACCTGTGTGCGATCTCGCCGATCCGGTCATCCGTGGATACCAGCCTTTCCTTGGCTTTTTGCAGGCGCAGATTCTGCAGATACGTGATGACGCCCACACCGGTCCGGCTTTTGAAGATGCTGCTGAAATAGGTATAGTTCAGAGAAACCACATTGGACAGGATCGTCAGGGTCAGCGGCTTGTCATAATTTTCTTCCATATAACGGATCGCCTGGGAGACGGGGTCCTGCGGATACCATCGTTTTGCCAGCCGCTTTCCGGCCAGCTCCAGCAGCGTATCCCGCATGTGCGCCTCCAGTTGTTCAGGGGAATCTGCATCCTGGACGATGCGCAGCGCGTGAAACGCATCGGCTTCCTCTTCCAGCTCCTGATGCACGAAGCTCCCGATCTGCGTCAGGCAGTCCCATAGCCTGTCCGGATCCGCCTTAAGCTCCGCGAAAAGAAGATTCAGATGCCGTTCCACAGCGTTCGGCTCCGCCAGACGGAGCGCCTGAAAGAGGAGATCGATCGGCTGGTCGGACGGTTCCCGGCCTTTCTTTTCTGCGCAGGTTCGGCCGCGGAATAAAAAAGCCAGCCGCTCTTCGCTGAAAAAGCGTTCGCACAGAGTCTGCTCTGCCTGGAGAATTGCCTCCTCCAGGCGGAAAATGCCTTCTGCGCGGGCGCTGATGCCGCAAAAGAGCACGGCCCCGGTCTTTTCCCGACAGTCCTTCAGAAAGGCGTCCATCTGTTCGGCGAGGGCGGGAAGGGCCTCGTTCTTTTCCGGCGACAGCCCCAGGATCGCACAGAAACAGCGCCCGTATACAGGGAAAAACAGAAGCTGCGGCGACTGCTCTGCCAGAAAAAGCTTCGCGCGCGTCAGGACATCCCGGGCCGTTTCCGGCGCAGTATGATTCAGGTGAAAGAGGAAAACGCCGAAGGACGGAGCCTGAAAAAAGCTGTTTTCCGCCGCATCCAGCAGATGGGCGGCATCTTCCGGCAGAGGCGTTCCCCATGCTTTCTGGAGCTGTTCGTACATGACGCGGGAGAGAATCTGCTTCTGCGATACATGCAGCGTCAGCTTCCCGATGCAGTGCTCCAGCGCCCGCTTCAGTTCGTCCGGATCCACGGGCTTGAGCAGATAATCGCTGATTCCGAGCTGCAGCGCTGTTCTGGCATAGGTGAAGTCGTCATAGCCGCTGATGACGATGACCTGAAAGCCGTTTCGGAGCGTCTGCATTCGCCTGATCAGCTCCAGACCGTCGCATCCCGGCATCCGGATATCGGTCATCACCAGATCAAAAGGGTGTTCCGCAAAGATCCTGAGGCCTTCCTCCGCGTCTTTGGCCAGATAAATTTCCAGCGGGATGCCGAAGCTCTCTACAATTTTTTTCAGCCCTCTTCGGATCAGCGGGTTATCTTCACAGATCAGAAGATAATGCATGGTGTTCTCCTTTCCTTCCGTTCTTATCGGTGCGCGGGAACCGTAAAGGCGATGCGGCTTCCCTCCCCGGGAACGCTTTCAACCGAAATCCCGTAGGCATCTCCATAGATGAGCTTGATGCGGGCATTGATGTTGTATAAGCCGATGGAGGACGGTTTGCTGCCGTATTTATAGGAAGTCTGCCCATCCTCCATTTTCTGCCGCAACTGCAGGAGCGTTTCCGCCGGGATCCCCACGCCGTCGTCTGAAACCGTAATGCGCATCCGGTCATCCTCCAGAACTGCCGTAAGGAAAATGTGAAGGACGCCGGCTTGCCCCTGGCCGGCGTGCCGGATGGCGTTTTCCACGATCGGCTGGATGATGAACCGCGGCACCGTTTGGGCCAGACATTCCTCCGGAACCTGTTCCTCATAGGTGCAGCCCCCTTCTTCGATCAGATTCATGATCTCGACATAATCCTGTACTTCTTTCAGCTCGCTCTCCAGAGAGGTGAAATCCGAGGAGGTGTTCGCGTAATAGCGGAGCAGCCGTCCCAGAGAGGTGAGCGCTCTGGCAATATCGTTCTGGCCGTTCAGAACGGCGTTCATTTTCAGCCCTTCCAGTGTATTGTAGAGAAAATGAGGAGAGATCTGCTGGGAGAGGATACGGATCTGCAGGTTTTTGATCTGTAGCTGCTTTTCATAGTTATTTTGGATCAGATCCTTGATCCGGGCGGCCATGGCGTTCAGATTCGCGGCGGTCTGATCGATAAAATCCTTCCCCTGCACGGGCACCGATACATCGAAGTTGCCGTCCTGAATCTGGCGGATTGCGAGGTTGATGGACTCGGTTCGCCTCAGAAGGCCATTGACGAGCGTGATGGAGAGAAAACAGACGAACAGGACGCAGATCAGCATGACCAATACGCCATGGAGGATGCTTTGGAGCAGCGGGGCAACGATCCGGTTCAGATCGCTGTAGCTGACCAGCATGCAGTCCACCGAGGGGATGGAACGAAAATTGACATGATAGGTCCTGCCCCCCAGCGCAAGCCGTTGGCTTTCCCCGGAGGCGTCCGCGTTCAGAAGGGGGAGAAACGACTCCGAGAGGGTCTCGTCCGAAGCGAAGAGCACATTTCCGGAGCTGTGATAAAGCACATAGCCGGTGTCTTCGAATCCGTTTGTCACATCGCGCAGGGCCTGGAAGTATTCCTCAAAGGAGAGCTCGCATTCCAGGAAGGTGAACTGCTTTGCCGACGTCAGAATCGGGACAAAAACCGACAGCGTTTCGGCTCCCGCATATTCGGTGCCCAGGTACCGCCGCGGTTCCGCCGCCAGCCGGACCAGGAGTCTGCGTTCTTTCAGCAGGCCGGAAATTTCATTGAAGAAGGCGTCCCCTTCGGCGGCCCGGATGTTCTGAATGTTCAGGGTGGAAAACAGGTTCGGATTGCGGGTGTAGATCCGGACCGCGCTGATTCCGGGATCCCGGACGGACTGCATATAGGAGAGAAGCGGACGTATGGAGCCGGCGTATTCCAGAACGTAATCCGCTTTGCTGCCGGACATGGCGAAAAACCGGGCGAGCTCTGGATTTGTGCCGATCTGCAGCGCGTTCGAAATGACGGAATCCGTCTGCCGTACCAGCTCGTCCGCCTGCCGGGAAAAAGAACGGTCGATATCCTCCAGCCGCTGACGGTGCAGCGAAAGGAGCCTGCTGTAAAAAAGAGCGAATACCAGCAGGGACGGAATCATTGCCACGAGTCCGACGATACAGAGGATTTTGGTCCGGAAACGCAGATTCCGGAACCGTTTGGAAAAAAAATGCGACATGAAAAAGCCCCTCCCTTCCGTTCAGTATACCAACATGGAATTTGTTCGTCAATGGAATTGGTAAAATATAACCAAATTTAAGCGTACACGTTTCACCTTTTCCTGAAAAATCACCACAAAATCGAAATAATCTCCCGTTGCCTATGTGTGTTTTTCCTGCTAGAGTAAATAATACCTGACTTCCGTCGTTTCTCTAAAAACATAGTACTCAACTGTCAATGAGCATGGCATACTCGAAGATGTTT
>CANQVD010000049.1 GCA_947627215.1 uncultured Eisenbergiella sp. | reverse complement strand
TTTCTTTGGTTCGGAATAGTGTGGTGCTGGCGGTCTATCTCTTGTTTTCGGTTGCTTGCTTCTTTACCGTACATGAGCATTCGCGCAGGGGTTGTCGTTACCGCAGTCCCTCAGCAGATTGACCGCGCACCCCTTTATAAAATGCTTCGATCGCCCCTGTAAAAAATTCCGCGGCTCCTTTCCCATACTTTTCATCTATTTTTGATACCTATGATCAATAGCCCAATGAGTACAACTGTATCTGCAAGCAAAACAGCCACTATACTTTTTAGTATCCCATGCACAAACAGTATCATAAACAATTCTGCTGATAGAGCAGCGAAACACATATAGTTTGATAAGTATTCCCTGACAAGCTCCCCATAAGGACAGTTCATCAACCATTTCACATAAATGATCGGCCTCAGCCAAATACGGATGATCATGCAGGCTATCGGGAATAGAAAAATGAAATTCTTATTGACAAAGGAAACTGCGACCCCGTGATCCCACTGAACAGGAATTTCCGGCGGCAGATTCGTATACGATAATATTCCGACGAATAGGCATAGCAATGTAATAACCGTCCATGTGACAAGGCTTCCCCATAGATACAAGAAGCCAACAGAGTCCAGCCTGAAAACAGGTTTATTATCATTCCAGTAAGTTTCCAGGTCTGCCACATATTTTTCAACCTGCAATGCATCAAAGCTGACATCTCCGGCTTTAAGCATTCTTTCACACATATTCTTAGCTTTATTCAAGCCCTCTATCTGCGTTTTGTTGCAGTCTGCTTCTCAATGATTTCAGCCAATGACACCTTATCAGACATGATATTACGGATATCCTCAATGGAAATTTCCAATGTACGCAAATAGGCAATTTTTTTGATGTTCTCGACGTCACTTTCAGAATAATCCCGATATCCGTTTTTATCATTTCGTGTTGGTTCTATGAGTTTTTCTCTTTCATAGAAGCGAATGTTGGAACGCGTTAATCCTGTCTGTTCTTCGACTTCTTTTATCGTCATATCGTGTCCTCCTGCCGCACAATCATCCTTTCCCTTAAAGGGTAAGGTATGAACAAGGTGCACAGTCAAGCCTTTTTGCGAAAATTTTTGGAAAAGCATAGTTTCCCGCAAAATCCGTACAGATGATCGCTTGATCCGGCAGAAAGATAAAAAATGGGAAAAACCGAAAAATGATTTCCGAAAACAGAAATATTTCCGGGAAACGAAAAGCAAAAATTGATTTCCGCGCCGGTGCATGTTAAAATAGCCGCAGGGCGGCTGTTTTGCCGTCTATGAAACGATCGAGGGGCAGGGCGTTTTCATGAAAAAATGGTTTGGAAAAGTTTTACCGTCTTTTTTGATATGCGCGGCCGGTGCAACCGCCATTTTGATAGGGATCGCCTATTTTCATTTCATTTCCCGGAAGATCTATGAGGACAGCACGGACCATCTGCAGGAGATCTACGGCCAGGTGAATCGCTCCTTCAGCTCGTTCGTCGAGCGGAACTGGGGCCTTCTGGAGGGCTGGGAGGACTGCTTTGCCCTGGCGGGAGGAGCGGAGAGCGGCGAGGCGGCGGATTTTATAGCCGAAGAAAAGGAGATCTGGGGATTTTCCGAGTTTTATTTTCTCTCCGAAGGCGGGACCTGCAGGACGCTGGACGGCGCGGAGGCGGATATGGAGCTGGGATGGGCCTGGGACGGCCTGTTTCAGGAGAAGGATCCTGTCATGGCGGGGGAGACGCTTCCCACGGGACAGGAGATCATCGTATTCGCCGTTCCGGTGGAGCACGGGGAATACGCAGGATTCGGTTTCGACGCCATCGCGGTCAGCTATACGAACGAGGATCTGGCCAGCTCCCTGAATGTGAGCGCGTTTGACGGAAAGGCCATGAGCTTTGTGATCCATAATGACGGGATCGTGCTGCTTTCCACTCAGACCGGCGGCAGCGTGTTCCAGAATTATCTCGTGTATCTGCGGGCCGCCTCCGATCTGGATGAGGATGCCCTGGCGCGGATCCAGGACGACTGGACCGACGGGACGCCCGGCCTTCTGCAGTGTCAGATCGGCGGCGTTGACTACTGCATCCTGTACCAGCCCGTGGGGTATCGGGATTATATTCTGCTGAGCGCTGTGCCGCAGAGCGCGGTCAGCGCCGGTTTTCTGTCGGTCCAGAAGATCACCATGAATGTCCTGATCAGCATTTTCCTGCTGGTAGGCGTGACGGTGACAGCGATCCTTCTGGTCCGCAACAGCAGGCAGTCCCGGAAAAACAGGATGGAGCTGCAGTACCGGGAGAGCATGTTCGACGTGCTGTCCAACAGCGTGGACGATATTTTTATCATGCTGAATACGGACGATCAGAGTGTGGATTATATCAGCCCCAATATCGAACGGCTTCTGGGCATTCCGGTGGAGGAGGCCCGGGCGGATATCCGCGTGATGGAAAAATGCGCGGTCAATTACGATGTTGTGATCCCCAAAGAGGTGCTCGAATCGATCCCGCTTCAGGGAAACAGATACTGGGAATGCGAGTATATGCATCAAAGCACCGGCGAGCGTCGCTGGTACAGGATGACGGTATACCGCATGAGCATCCAGGACGTGAAAAAATATATCATCGTGCTGTCTGACCGCACGCTGGAGCAGCAGATGAATCAGAAGCTGCAGGAGGCGCTGACGGCGGCCAGGAGCGCCAACGAGGCGAAGAGCAATTTCCTGTCCAACATGTCCCACGATATCCGGACGCCGATGAACGCCATCGTCGGTTTTGCCATGCTGCTGGAGAAGGACGCGGACAGCCCGGACAGGGTGCGGGAATACACCCGCAAGATCACGGCCTCCAGCCACCATCTGCTCAGCCTGATCAACGACGTGCTGGATATGAGCAAGATCGAGAGCGGGAAAACGTCCCTGAACGTGGACCGGTTCAGTTTGCCGGAGCTGCTTTCGGAGCTGAACATCATCCTGATGCCGCAGGTGAAGGCCAAGGGACAGAGCTTCACGATCCATGTGCAGGGCGCGCCGCCGGAACAGCTTCTGGGAGACAGGCTGCGGCTGAACCAGATCCTGCTCAATCTGCTGTCGAACGCCGTCAAGTATACGCCGGACGGCGGAAGGATCGAATTCCTGGTGAGCGAGCTGCCCGGACCCGCGCAGCAGTACGTCAAGCTGCGGTTCACGGTGCGGGACAACGGCATCGGGATGAGCAGGGAGTTCCAGGAGCATATCTTTGCGCCCTTCAGCAGGGAGATCAGCTCCGTCACCAATAAGATACAGGGAACGGGCCTGGGCATGGCGATCACGAAGAACCTGGTGGACCTGATGGGCGGCATCATCCAGGTGGAGAGCGAGCCCGGAAAAGGGAGCACGTTCACGGTGGAGCTGTCCTTCGCGTACCCGGAGCAGGAAAAAACGGAGCTGTGGTACCGCCAGAAGGTTTCCCGTATGCTGGTGGCGGACGATGAAGAGGAGATCTGCAGGGATATCCGGGAAATGATGCGGGATACGGGCGTGGAGGTTTCCTATGTGACGGAGGGCGCCGCCGCCGTCGAACGGGCCATCGAAGCGCACCGGCGGCAGGAGGATTTCGACGTGATCCTGCTCGACTGGAAAATGCCCGGGATGAACGGCGTGGAGACGGCCCGCAGGATACGGGAGCAGGTGGGAGCAAATGTGCCGATCCTGGTGCTGACGTCCTATGACTGGAGCGAGATCGAGGAGGAGGCGCGCCGCGCCGGGATCGATGCGTTCATGCCCAAGCCCTTCTTCACATCGACCTTCTGGCAGACGATAGCCCCTCTTTTCCCTGAACAGGGGGAGCAGACGATTCAGGAGGCGGAGGTGAGCGAGCAGGTGATGGAGGGCCGACGGTTCCTCGTGGCGGAGGACAACGAGCTGAACGCCGAGATCCTGACCGAGATGCTGAACATGGAAGGAGCCGTCTATGAGCTGGCGGCGAACGGGCAGGAGGCCCTGGATATGTTCCGAAAATCCGCGCCCGGCTATTATGATATGATCCTGATGGATGTGCAGATGCCCGTGATGAACGGCTATGAGGCCACCAGAAGGATCCGGGCCTGCGGGCACCCCGGGGCGGCGTCGATCCCTATCGTGGCCATGACGGCCAACACCTTCGCCGAGGACGTCCGCGACGCCATGGAGGCCGGTATGGACGGCCATCTGGCGAAGCCCATCGACATGACGGCCGTGAGGAGCACGGTGGCCCGGCTTTTGGGCGGGACGCTGCAGGCGGCGGACATTCATGAGGAAAAAAAGGGCCCGGGACAGGACCCGGGCGAAGGAGGAAATACATGAAAAAAAGGTTTTTTTCCTTTCTGCTGACGCTCGCCGCGGGCATTTTCCTGACATCCTGCGCAAAGGCGTCAGGGGGCTACGGGGGCACTGTGCTGACGGTCATGGGCAAGAAAACGGATATGGAAAAAAGCTATATGACCAAGATATTCAGCCGCTATGAGGAATCCACCGGAAACAGGCTGAAGATCATCGCCTACGAGGACGCGGAGTTCGAGACGAAGGCCGCCGAGAAATTCGCGGCCGGGGATGCGCCGGATATCTTCATCCATTTCCACAACGCGGACCTGAACCGCTTTCACGCAGATGGGCACTTTTATTATCTGAACGGGGAGAGCTGGATCGATGAGCTCACCGACAGCGCCCGCGCCTACTGCGAGGATAAGGACGGAAACATCCTGGGCCTGCCCTTCTGGGAGAGCTCCGTGTCCGGATGCTATTACAACAAAACGCTGCTGGACAGCCTGGGAATGAAGGCGCCCGCCACGCAGGCGGAGTTCGACATGCTCTGTCAGGTGCTTGCCGACCTCGGCTATACGCCGGTCTGCTGGCCCGGGGACGGATGCTCCTGGATGTTCCAGTTCGGGCTGGACCCGATCTTCGCGGACGATCCCGAGCTCCTGGAAAAGCTGAACGCCAATGAGATCACCTATGCCGAGATCCCTGCGGTGACGGATATGGTGCAGTGGGTCGCCGACGCCGCCGAAAAGGGCTGGTTCGGTCCCGACTATCTGGACCACGGCTGGTCTGATATCAGCCCCCTCTTAGGCTCCGGAGAGGCGGTCATGACGTTTATCTGGGATACGTGGTTTTATACGGATTTCGAGCAGGGAAACCGGTATTCCATCGAGGATTTCGCGCTGATGCCCGTCTTCATGAACACGGTGGAGGGCGGCACCTATGAGGGCGGCAACCTGAACATGATGATGGTCAACCGGGACAGCGGGCAGCTGCAGGCGGCGCTGGATTTCCTGGCGTTCTGCGCAGCCCCGGAGAACTATAACGCCGCCTTCGACGGGATCTCCACGGTGAGCTGCTTCAAGGGGCAGACCACGAATATCCAGTCCGCGATGGTGACGGACGCCGCGGCCTCCATTGCGGCCAGGGAGCGTGTGTCCACCGCCGCCTCCAAGATCGTCGGCTACAGCGCGGACGATGTGATGAGCGCCTTCGACAGCCTGTTTCGCGGGAAGACCGATGTGCCCGGCTGCGTCCGGCTCATGGACGAGTACCGGATCGAGGACGCAGCCAAACAGGGCGCGGAGGGCTTTTAGGGTATCCTCCGGCAACGCGCAGACCGCCAGCCGCAGACCCGCCGCCGCATGGCAGGACAGGGCCGCAGACAGGTTCCTTTTCCGGACACGCTTGCGCTCGGAGAAAAACGCAGCGGATGCTAGGCTCAGCCGCGTCCTGACGGACTTGCTTCGCCAAGCACCGGCGTTTTTCTACGGTCCGGGAAAATGGAACCTGTCTGCGGCCCTGTCCTGCCATGCGGCGGCGGGTCTGCGGCTGGCGGTCTGCTCTTTGGCGGAGAATGCCGCTACTCCCGGACCGTTTCCTCGGGCACCCAGGCCTTCCCGAATTCGGTCTCGGAAAAGAGGGCCGTCAGCCCCGTGATCTGCTTCAGCCGCAGGATCTCGTCCCTGTCCATGCCGAGGTGCTTGGAGATCCAGGCGTCGCTGCGGCCGATCTCATGAAGCTCCCGGATGATGTTGCTCATCAGCTCCACATCGTGGGAACCGCGGGCGCGGTTGTGCCGGATCGTGCTGGCCATCCGCTGATCCAGGGGTTTATTGATGACGGAAACCGGCAGCTTGCCCTCCTCCCGGCGGTAGATGTCGGGGTAATCCAGCATGATGCGGTAGCGGTGAAAGCCGTCCACGATGATATAGGTGTCCTTTTTGCTGTTGTAATAGCACACGATGGGCATGGTATAGCCGTCCTCCCGGATGCTGTCGTAGAGAAGCTTCATTTCCGGCGGGGCGACCGCGTTGGGATTGTAGCTGTTGGGTTCGATCTTTTCGATGGGGACCCGCACGATGTTGTAGACAGGACTTTGATAGTTCATTCAGATATTCTCCATTCCTTTGTATTTTTCCCGGATGACATCGATCCTTTTTTTATCGTCCCGGAGCAGACCGAATCCCATGAACCTGCAGAGGTGATCGTTTTTCAGGATACAGAAACACATTCGTTTCCAGGAAGGGATGTCCTTTGTGGATTTGATATCGTCCGTATCGTCCGGGATCTCCTGCAGGAAGATCACCCGCGCTTTTTTATCCAGCGTATAGTTGGAGACGCCGTTCAGAGCGATCTGATAGCCGTGATCCCGCAGCTCCTGGATGGTTTCGGGGGAGAGGCCGCCGCCCGTGTTGTGCCAGAAGTCGATGGAGGTCTTGAATTTTTTCAGATAATTCTCCCGCAGCCGGGCGGGAAGGGTGTCCAGCAGGAACATGGTATAGGATTTCCAGGTATGTCCCGGCGGCAGCGAGATGTTCCGGTAGCCCATGGCCTTTGTCTTCGCGTAGATGGAGGTGAAATTGGCGCCCTGCACACGGCCCACCAGCCGGGTCCAGGTCTCGGGCTCCAGGACGCGGTACAGGTTCAGCGCCTCCTTCGCCCAGTCGGTGAAGGGGGAGGCGACGCGCATCTGGGACGGCTTCAGCCCGGCCTTGTGGTACAGATCGTATATTTTGTTATAGGGATAGCCGAATCTGGAATAGGCGATCCAGACGTCGGAGGTGGTCCAGTCGTAAAGGGGCGACGCCGTCCAGACGCCCTTGAACTGCTGGGAGATCCAGCACTGTCCTTCAAAGGCGTGTTTTTTGTTCAGAAATCCGTTATACCGTGTCAGGGATTCGTCCGCGCGCATGCCCAGCAGGCAGATGGTGGTGCGGTTGGCGTGGATCTGGCGGTACCACCGGCCGAACTGCTTGGCCAGGTCCTCCTCCAGCATTTTATATTTATACAGGGAAAACGGATTTTTCCCCATATGGATGACATAGGGCTTATTGGGCATCGGACGTACCCAGATGTCCTTTTTTTTGTCGTCCCAGGGATACCAGTACATCTGGTAATTGCTCAGCGCGGTGCGCACGGCCATCGGCAGACAGACCCAGTAGGGCTCGATCCGGGGCAGATACATCTCGAAGACCTTTTCCACATATTCGGTGGTGACCTTGTACTGCGCTTCGAAATCCTGATGGAAAACGCCGATCCGTTTGCGGATGCTGTTCCGCTTCATGTAATCCATGAGCAGATGGAGCAGTAGGCCGCTGTCCTTGCCGCCGCTGAAGGAGACATAGATGTTGTCGAATTTTTGAAAAATGAAATCAAATCGCTGCTGAAGCGCTTCGTATACGTTGATATCCAGATATCGTTTTTCCAATTTCGGCCACTCCTTCAAAGTGAGAACGCGACTGTCCTGCAGGTGATAAACGGTTTTTTCCAAAAAATTCCATATCAGAATTGTACCTTTTCTGGAAAAAAATGTCAAAGAAAAGTGATGGCACGATTCTGACATCTCCTGAGAAATGGAAAAAAGTGTGAAAAGTGTGAATTCGGCGGACGGACCCTTGCAATGAAGAGAAAATCCTTTTATAATGATGAAATCATGCCGGCGGCTCGGCGATCCGGGGAGCGCGGTCCGGCGGGCGTAAGGCGGCACGGATGCTGCGGGGCGGAGCCGGCAGCGGGCGGGAGTTCGGAATGGGAATACAGTCTGACGAATTTGAAGATGAGCGGGAAACGGAGCTGCGCAGGCAGCAACGCGCGCAGCGGTATGCCAGAGCGCGCCGGGAAAAGGAGCGGCAGCTTCGGATGCGGAGGAGAATGCGGGTCTGTCTGACGGGCGCGCTCTGTCTGGCCGCGGCGATCGGTGCGGCGGCGGTTTTCAGGAAAGCGGCCGGAGGAAAAGGCGGCGAGGCCGGGACGGAGGAGGTTCAGACGGAGAACGGTGCGGCGGAGGATAACATGGCCGGCGTGACCGGATATGATCTGGCGGATATTACGGGATACGCCGTGGCCGAGGGCGCCGGGGATCCGGACGGTTCCGAACGCATGGAGAGCGCCGGGACGGCCGGGGAAGAAAACGGCGCCGGAGCGGGCGGCGCTTCGGGATCGGGACAGGACAGCGTTTCGGCTTCATCGGAGCAGGGCGGCATGCTCCAGGTCGGGGATACAGAGTTCCTGGCCGGCTTCACGGCACAGGAGACGGAGGATACCCACGGGGTTGATCCGGAGCAGGTGACCAGCATCTACGCGCTGCTCATCGACGAGAGCACGAACGAGATCGTGGCGGAGCAGAACGCGCATGAGATCATCAATCCCGCCTCCATGACGAAGATCCTGACGGTTTTGGTGGCAGCGGAGCGGGTGAAGGATCTGGACGAAAAGGTCGCGGTCACCATTGAAGCGACGGATTATGCGTTTTCCCATGACTGCAGCACGGCGGGCTTTGCGGCGGACGAACAGGTGCCGGTGCGGGATCTGTTTTACGGGACGGTCCTGCCCTCCGGCGCGGACGCGGCGGTGGCGCTGGCCATTCACACGGCGGGATCGCAGGAAGCATTCGTGGAGCTGATGAACGAGAAGCTGGACGAGCTGGGGCTGTCCGCCACCGCCCATTTCACCAACTGCGTGGGCCTCTACGATGAAGCGCATCACTGCACGGTCTACGATATGGCGATGATCCTGAAGGCGGCGGTGGAAAACGATTTCTGCAGGGAAGTGCTGTCCGCGCATACCTATACCACGGCGCAGACGGAGGCGCATCCGGAGGGGATCCTGCTGTCCAACTGGTTCCTGCGCAGGATCGAGGATAAGGATACCGGGGGAGAGGTGCTCTGCGCCAAGACCGGTTTTGTCAATCAGTCCGGGAACTGCGCGGCCAGCTATCAGATCACGGACAGCGGGAGGCCTTACATCTGCGTGACGGCGGACGCGCACAGCAGTTGGCGCTGCATCTATGACCATGTGGCGATGTACAGTCTGTACGCGGAATAGGCTTTGTGCCCTGCCGCCCCGGGCATCCGGCGGAAGCGTCCCCGGCGCAGGGGATTGCGGGCCCGATGCCGAGCCGCATCATCCGCCCCGTTCCCTTCGGACCCGAAACTGTCAGAAAATACGGGAAACTCGCTTCGCTCAGACAGCTCGTATTTCCCGACACGGCTCCAAAGGGAGCGGAGCGGATTTTTGATGCGTTCGGCATAAAGGGCCTCACAATCCCCTGCGCCGGGGACGCTTTCGCCGGATGCCCGGGGCGGCAGGGGTAACAAAAAGGATAATTTTTTTGTATTTTCCATGAAAAAGGGCTTGCAAAAGCGGGAAAGATATGATAGAGTAACTCTTGTCTTGAAAAAACAAAGACTTTGCACCATTAGCTCAGTTGGTAGAGCACCTGACTCTTAATCAGGGTGTCCAGGGTTCAAGCCCCTGATGGTGCACGAAGTACCATTTTTGAGGACGTATGAGCCTTGGGAGTGGTGCTTTTTTTTGCTTAAAACCGCGAAAACGGCGGGAAAGCCCGCCGTTTTTCATACAGGTGCATTTCATTGATGTAATGGACGTATTCCAGGGTGCGCAGGGCTTCGATGATCTCCGCATGCGTTTTATACTTTTTCAGCTCCGGGCTGGTGATGGAGACGGCGATGGAATACACGCTCAGGCCGGAATTCACGTAGGCCGGGTTCAGCTCGATGTCGTCGATGGACAGGCCCAGCTTTCGGAGCACGGAGGTGAAGTCCTGCAGATATCTGCTGTTGGTCAGCTCCAGGCGTATTTCGAAGTGGTTGGACCGGTTTTTCATGTATATTTCTAACTGCGGGAACCATGACAGGCTGCAGAGGGCGGCCAGAAAAGAGACGAGCGTCACGGTATAGAAGCCGATCCCGATGCTGAGGCCGATGACGCCGCAGGTCCACAGTCCGACGGAGGTCGTGAGCCCCTTGATCCGGTTCCCGGAGCTGAAGAGGATGGAGTTGATGCTGATGATGGACAGGGCGACCACGGATGCCGCCGACAGCAGGAACAGATTGCTGTCCGTGGCGGCGTTGATATAGACGTCCAGCAGCATCGCAACCGTGGATGCCAGCGACACCAGCATGAACGTCCGCAGTCCCGCGGCGTGGCGCTTGCTGGCCCGCTCGCACCCGATGATCGTTGACAGGAGCAGGGACAGGACGATCCTCAGCGTTACCGCGCCTGCGCCCAGCCCGGATGACCATGTTCCAAGAAGAGAAGCGATCGGATCGATCACTGTATTCATGTTCCGTTACCTCCGTTGTAAAAATTGATTTCGTTTGGTGTGCATGAGCGCCGCGTACTGCCTTTCGGCCTCTTCGGTAAAGGCGGCTTCCTCCTCATTGACGTCGTGGGCGGGAAGCTCCTCCTGTATTTTCCGGATCCGCTCGATGAGAAGCTCCGCCTGGGATCGGGCCGTGCCTTCGGACGTGGTATCGGGTACGGATACCAGATCTTCGAGCTTATCCGAATAGGAACCGGACAGGTACAAAGACAGCTTGGCGCAGGCGGGTCCGATCAGCTCGTAGAGGACGCTGGAGGCCAGGATGATGGTCTGGAGCGCTTCGCCGGTCTCCCCGCCCAGAGTTCTGGCGCCCAGGGCCGAGAGCCCGATGGCGACTCCCGCCTGCGGGATCAGCGCGAGTCCCAGATAATTCCGCGTTTTTGCGGGTTTTCTGACCAGAAGGGCGCCCGCGAAGGCCCCGGCGTATTTGCCCGCGATGCGGGTGAGGAAATACAGGATGCCCACGGTGAGAAGCGGCACGGCGCCCACCGAGCCGGAAGGGTTCACCAGCGCTTCCAGGTTGAAGGAGACGCCGGACCGGACGAAAAACATCAGCAGGATGGGTGGGCTGAAGTAGTTCAGCTGCCGGAACAGCTTTTCATCCCCCGTGAGATTGATGTAAACGGTCCCCATGGACATGCAGCCCAGAAGCGGCGAGATGTCGAGCATGGTACATACGCCGCAGAAGGAAAACAGCAGGGCGACGGCGATGATGAGCCGGTTGTCAGTGGAGTGCCGTTTCTGGTTCATGAGCATCATGAGGAGGCCAAATACGCCGCCCAGGGCGAAAACGCCGAGATTTTCCAGCAGCGGTATGAGGATGTCCGCCGCGCGGAATGAGCCGCCGGATGCGGAGAGCACCGCCGCGGAGATCGCCGCGCTGTAGGCCAAAAGCCCAACGATATCATCCAGCGCCACCACCTGCAGGAGCGTATCCACGAAATCTCCCCTGGCCCCGGTCTGCCGGATCGTCATGACCGTGGACGCAGGCGCTGTAGTGGACGCGAGGGCGGAGAGCACGATGGAAAAGGCCGGATCCAGATGCAGGATCGGGCATGCGAGCACGAATACCGCTGCGGAGGCCGTACACGCTTCCAGGACCGTGATGACGAGCACCCGGATCCCGTTTTTGCGCAGCGCGGAGAATCTGAAAAATTCTCCGGTGCTGAAGGCGATGAAGGCCAGCGCGATATCCGGCAGGAACTGCGTTCCCTCCATAAAGGATTCCGGGATCAGATTGAAAAAGAACGGGCCGATGAGGATCCCCGCGACGATGTAGGCGGTCACATTGGGGAGCTTCAGCCGTTTTGTGATCCTCGTCATCAGGTAACCGGAAAGCAGCATCGCTGCCATGGAAAAAATTGCGGCGGAAGCGGGAGATGCTGCTCCGGGGATTTCAAGTAACGAATGCGGCATAAAAAAGGATCACCCCCTTCGGTTTCTGGTTTTCGGGCGGAAAAGATACCGCTTGCGGAAATATATGAGTCATGGTATACTACAATTCCAATAAAAGCAAATTATAATATTTTGCACGATCATTCCGTTTCTTTATGAAAAGAGGTTTTACATGCTGGATGCCAAACTGGAGACTCTGCTGGCCGTCGCCGCCGCCAGGAATTTTACCAAGGCGGCGAAGCTGCTGTCGCTGACACAGCCCGCCGTCAGCCATCATATCAGCCAGTTGGAAAAGGAGTACAACGCCCGGCTGTTCCTGCGCGGCGCGGGGGACCTGAAACCCACGCCGGAGGGGGAGATCGCCATCCGTTACGCCAGACGGCTCAAGGCCATGCACGAGAAGATGATGGCGGAGATCGCGCTGGAGGGGCAGCGCATGGCAAAGCTGCGCATCGGGATCACCCATACCTCTGAGAGTAATATCATCACCGAGGCGCTGGCGAAATACGGGAACCTCAATCCCGACATAAGCATAACGATCATAACGGATACCATAAAAAATCTTTATGATATGCTGGAGGCATACGAGCTGGATATCGCCGTCGTGGAGGGCAGAAAGACCTCGCCGGGGCTCAATTATCTGATGCTGGACACGGACTGTCTGCTCTGCGTGCTGTGCAACGACAATCCGTTGTCAAAACAGTCCATGGTCACCCTTTCCGAGCTGAAGCATGAGCATATGATCCTCCGCCTGCCCACTTCGGCGACGAGACAGTTGTTCGAGGCGACGCTGATCGGGATCAATGAGAGCATTGAGGATTTCAGCGTCGCGCTGGAGGTGGATAACATTTCCACCATCAAGGACCTCATCCGAAAGGGGCTCGGCGTGTCCATCCTGCCGCAGAGCGCCTGCATGGATGAGCTGCGCAAGGGGAAGCTGACCGCCCTGCCCATCGAGAACCTCAGCATGATCCGGGAAATGAACATCGTATATCATAAGGATTTTGCGCACATCGATATTTTGAAGGGGATCATAAAGAGCTATCAGGAGGCGAAAAACAGATGATCTACGAGAGCCATGCACATTTTGACGATAAAGCCTTTGATACGGACCGGGACGCGCTGCTGGCGTCCCTGCCGGGGGCGGGGATCGGCCGGGTGATCAATGTTTCTTCGGACCGGCCCTCCGTGGATTCCACGCTGGCGCTGGCTGAAAAATGGCCGTTCATTTACGCGGCGGTGGGGATTCACCCTTCGGAGCTGGAGGGTCTGACGGATCCGGACTACGACTGGCTGAAGGAACGTCTTTCCCATCCGAAGGCCGCGGCGGTGGGAGAGATCGGGCTGGATTATCATTGGGAAAAGGAAGAGGCGGCGCGCGCCCTGCAGAAGGAATGGTTCGCCAGACAGCTTTCGCTGGCCCGGGAGACGGTAAAGCCGGTGATCATCCATTCCCGGGATGCCGCGAAGGATACCTGGGATGTAATGGAGGCGTGCCGGTGGGACGGACTGCGCGGCGTCATGCACTGCTTTTCCTATACGAAGGAAACGGCCAGGGACTACCTGAAATGGGATTTTTACTTCGGCATCGGCGGTGTGGTCACGTTTCAGAACGCGAGGAAGCTGAAGGAAGCGGTGGAGTACATCCCGCTGGAGCGGATCCTGCTGGAGACGGACTGCCCGTATCTGGCGCCGGTCCCGTACCGGGGAAAGCGCAACTCTTCCTTGTATCTGCCCTGTGTCGTACAGGCGATCGCGCAGATCAAGGGCGTCAGTGCGGATGAGGTGGAGCGCGTCACCTGGCGGAACGCGCAGGAGCTGTTCGGCGTCTGAAAGGGGAATGGAGAGAATTATGGAACTACTGGGAATCCCGGCAAATACCATTGCCGTTTTGAAAAAATACGACTTTAAGATCCAGAAGAAGTTCGGACAGAATTTTCTCATCGATCCTCATGTGCTGGAAAAGATCGTGGAGGCCGCGGAGCTGACGCCGGAGGATTGCGTGGTGGAGATCGGCCCCGGCCTGGGTGCGATGACGCAGTATCTGGCGAAGCGGGCCGGGCGCGTGGCGGCGGTGGAGATCGACCGGGCGCTGATCCCGATCCTGCAGGAGACGCTGGCGGACTGTGAGAACGTGGAGATCATCCACGAGGACATCCTGAAGGTGGATCTGGCCAGGCTGACAGAGGAGAAAAACGGCGGCAGACCCATCAAGGTGGTGGCGAATCTTCCTTATTATATCACCACGCCCATCGTGATGAGCCTGTTGGAGAAGCGGGTGCCGCTGTATTCGATGACCATCATGGTGCAGAAGGAGGTGGCGGAGCGGATGCAGGCCGGTCCCGGCGGGAAGGAATACGGCGCGCTGTCCCTGGCGGTGCAGTATTTCGCCGACGCCCGGATCGTGGCCAATGTGCCGCCCAACTGTTTTATCCCCCGCCCCGGCGTAGGCAGCGCTGTGGTCTGCCTGAAGCGCTATGAAGAGCCGCCCGTGTCCGTTCCCGACGAGGACCTGCTCTTTTCCGTCATTCGGGCTTCCTTCAACCAGCGCCGCAAAATGCTGGTGAACAGCCTGTACAACGCCGCTGGCCTGTCCTTTTCAAAAGAAACCGTGCGGGAAGCCCTGCTTTCCATGGGAGTGCCGGAGACCATACGCGGCGAGGCCCTGACGCTGGAGCAGTTCGCGCGCCTTACGGAGCTTCTGGCCGCGGCGGCGAATGCATAAAAAATCCTGATACGAGGCCTTCGGACCTCATATCAGGATTCGGCGGTTGTTTTTATTTCTGCTGCCAATATCGCTTCACGGTTTCCAGAGCCTCCGCTTCTGTCAATTCATACTGCTCTGCCAGTTGCTGGACTACCAGATTCTGGGGATTGCCCAGATTCTGTGCGATCCTGACAAGCTTCTCTATTCCCTCCTGTATCCCTTCAGCCCTCGCGATCCTTCGGGTTTCCTGCACATCATATGGTTCAAAATTTGCAAATAATTCTCCCATACGTCTCTCCTTTATCTGCCCTGCCAGACGCGCCGACTCCTCTGCGGGGACATTGATCCGGTCCAGCAGCATTTCCACCACATGCGCCACCGTATTCAGCAGATATCCCGGCGTCTCCGCAAGCGCTTTCTCCAGATATTCCGGACCGACCTCTTTTCCCAGGACTGAGAATTCCGCCGCCCGGTGCAGCTTCGTGATCATCATCAGCACCGAGAGAGCGTTCTTTTTTTCCATCAGATCCGCGTTGCTGTAATCCTTCAACTGCATTAAGATACAGTTGTAATCCGGGATATATGCCCCCAGCACATCGCTCAGCATCACGCGCTCATGCAGGCTGGTCGCCGCCATCCAATCCTCCTGGCCGTCGTAAAACAGAACCGGCAGGATCGGAGGATATTTAAAGTCCTTTGTTTTGCTGATCCCTTCCCGCTTCTTCTCCATCTCCTTTTCATAGTCTTCCCAGATGAAGGCCATATAGCGGAAGATCTGCATGACTACATTATAATCGACATCCGACTTATGTTCAATAAGGGAAATCAAATAAAACGGTGTTTCCGCATCCTGCAGCTTCACCCGTTTGACAACGTCGGAATCCCGCTCCTCCACAAACATATGTACATACCGTTCGGATACGTCCTCAATGTCCTCCGGCTGCACATTTTGGAGCAGCGGAATATCCACATACCCTCTCAAAAACTGTGCACAAAGGATTGGATCCTCAAAAATGATCTTGCTGGAGCTGTCTCTGTGTCTGGAATTTTTCAATCCGTCTGTCATTCGACATACCTTCCTTTCCGGCACGGGATGCGGATTCAGGCGGTTTTCGGATCGCGCATCCCTGCCTAAGCTTTATTTGATTGGTTCCTCAGGGATGCTGACCGATATTCAGCGGCGGTGCGGCGCCGTTGAAAAGAGTTAGATTCCTTATCAGAAATAAGAAAAAGGATCTGAGAGCTCAGATGAAGATTTTCTTCTATCACTATAGCAGATCATGCTGCGCCTGACAAGAAGTTTCCGGCAGCTTTCGGGTCGGCCAGGTGAAAATATCTTTTTTGTGAACCTCGGTATTTTTTATTACAATGTATGAGTGAAGGGCGCGAAACCCGGATCAAAAGACGTCTTTGGAAACTGGAGGAAATGCACGGCATGAACCTGACACAGATGCAGCAGTGCATGGAAGCATACGGAAAAGAGGTATATTCCTTTTGCTGTTCGCTCACGCGGAACAGGCAGGAGGCGGAGGATTTGTATCAGGATACCTTTTTAACAGCGGTGGAGCGCATGGAGCAGATCGATGCGCAGGGCAATCCCAAAAGCTGGCTGCTCTCCGTCTGTCTGCGGATCTGGAAAAACCGGAAGCGCAAATTCGCCTGGCGGCAGCGCATCGTCGGAGAACGGCTCTATGCGGAGGAGGCTGACCGGCCTGAAACGGCCGCAGATGCGCCGGAGGAGGCGCTGATCACCGAAGAGCGGCGCCGACAGGTGCGGCAGGCAGTGGGAAGGCTGGAGGAAAAGTTCCGGATACCGGTGTACCTGTACTATACCGCCGAGTTGTCCGTGGAGGAGATCGGAACGCTCCTGGGGATCCCTGCGGGCACGGTGAAAAGCAGGCTGTATAAGGCGAGACTGCTGCTGCGGAAAGAACTGGAGGATTTTTATCATGACTGATAAAGAAATGGATCAGCTTCTAAAACGCGCCCTTTCTCCAGAAAGAGAGCCGGATGCCCGGCTGAATGAAAGGATCATGGAAAGAATGGGAGGACGTGTGACGATGAGCGGAAAACAGAAAAAAAAGAGAATATCCTATGCGGCGCTGGCTGCGGCCGCGGTGCTGGTGCTGGGGACGCTGGCGGCCTTCGGCGTGTGGCACTATCTGAGTCCCGATCAGGTGGCGCAGGAGGTGGGAAATGTGGGACTGCAGGAGGCGTTTGCGGGTCCGGACGCCGTTTCCGTCAACGCGGTGCAGGAATTCGGCGATTATCGGGTGACGCTTCTGGGCGTGGTCTCCGGGAAAAATCTGTCCCGGTATGAGGGAATGGAGACGCTCGAGGAGGACAAAACCTATGCGGTGACGGCGACGGAGCGTACGGACGGCACGCCCATGCCCGACATCTCGGACGATGCCTACGGGGAAGAGCCCTTCTTCGTGACGCCGCTGATCCGGGGGGAGGATCCGGCCTGGATCAATGTGTTCACGCTGGGCGGCGGCGGTTATCTGGAGACGGTGGTCGACGGCGTGACGTACCGGATCCTGGAATGCGACAATCTGGAAAAGTTTGCGGACCGCGGTCTGTACCTGGCCGTCAATTCCGGTTCGTTTCTCGATCAGAGCGCTTATACTTTTGACGAGGCCAGCGGTGAGATCAGCCGGGCGGAGGGGTATGACGGCGTCAACGCACTTTTCGATCTGCCTCTGGATGCGGGTAAGGCGGATAGAGAGGCCGCGGATCAGGCGCTGAACGCGATCTGGGAGGAGCTTTTCCCGGACGGCAGATAGGCGGGAGCCCCGCCGGACCAGCGAAAATCCTTTTCGGGATTTCGTTGATCCGGCGGGGATTTTTTGAAAATTCAATGATTTAACAATTTAAAATGAAAAAGTCTGAACTTTCAATTGACAGCCTGCGGCAGATATCGGTATAATTTTTAATTAAGAAAATTTCTTATAAGGAGGATGTTACAAATGAAAGCCTTAAAAGCTGTCATGAGAAAGGACAGGCTGTTCATCCGGGTCGCCATAGGGTTCGTCCTGGGCGTTCTGCTCGGTATTCTGCTGCCCGATCTCAGCATCAAGACCAAGGTCGTGGGCGACATCTATCTGAACATGATCAAGCTCATGATCATCCCCATCGTGTTCTGCGCGGTGTTCTGCGGTATCGCCAACATCCGTGACGGCGCGCTGCTGCGCCGCATCGGCGCGCGGACCGTGATCCTTTATGTGGTCATGTTCGTGGCCTCGTCCATCGTATCCCTGGCGATCGCCTGGATCATCCGTCCGGGCCTGGGCACGGTGTTTGACAACGCGCCTACCTACGATCCGGCCAATCTGGTCACGCCTACTGTTTCCAGCTTCCTGGCGAATATCGTTCCGTCCAACATCATTCAGGCGGCTGCCAACGGCGACACCCTGCCGGTGATTCTGTTCACCATCGTCTGCGCGGTGGCTGTTGTGGCGGTGGAAGATAAGGCGAAGCCGGTGCTGGATCTCGTCAACGGCCTTTCGTCCGTCATGTTCAAGGTTCTGGGATATTTCATGGAGTTCTCTCCCATCGGCGTCATGTCCCTGATGGCCTTCTCTGTGGCGCAGTACGGCGCGGGCATTTTCGGCGCGCTGGCGAAGTACATCGGCACCTGCTGGCTGGCTTGTATCGTCACGTTCCTCGTGGTCATGGTCCTGCCGGTGTGGCTCTACACCAAGGTCAGCCCCGTCAAATTCATGAAGGCCTGCGGCAAGGTCGCTCTGGTGACGCTTTCCACGACCTCCTCCGCGGCGACCCTGCCCACCACCATCAACGTCAGCGTGGACGATCTGGGCGCGCCCGAGGATATTTCCCGGTTTACCCTGCCTCTGGGCTGTACCATCAACATGTGCGGCGGCGCCTGCTCCTTCTGCTGCCTGGCCGTGTTTGTATCCGATTTTTACGGCATCAATCTCCCTCTGGGGACGATCATTTTCCTGGTGCTCGTGGCAACGCTGATCAACATGGCGGCCCCCGGGATCCCCGGCGGCGGCGTGGTGCTGGGCGCTTCCTTCCTTTCCATCATCGGTCTGCCTTTCGACCTGATGGGCGCCATCAGCGGTTTCTACCGTCTGCTTGACATGGCCTTCACCACCATGAACGTGGAAGGCGATGTGGCGGCGAATCTGATCATCGCCAGGAGTGTGGGCGAATACGACGCTTCCCGCGCCAAATGAGGCGCGTAGGATATCAGGGCATGGAGGGCAGCAATTCGCTGGCCTCCGCCCGCAATATGACCGCAGCTCTCGGCTGGGATGAGGTGGAATATGTGCCGCTGATCACCTCCCGGGGCGTGGTGGACGCGCTGAAGGCCGGGATCGTGGACTGCGGCGTCATGGCGGTGAACAATCACATCGCCGGCCCGGTGCGGGAGAGTGAAGAGGCCCTGGCCGGGCTGGATTACCGTATTCTGGAAAAGGATACGATCCCGATCAGCCACTGTCTTTTCACCAAAGATGCGTCCGTGACAAAGATCGATACGGTGGCGTCCCATATTCAGGCGCTGAAGCAGTGCGCCGGGAATCTGCGCCGGCTGTATCCGGACGCCGGGCGTCAGGAGGTGGAGGATACGGCCATCGCCGCCAGGTACTTGGCGGAAGGGACGCTCCCGCCTACGGCCGGTGTGCTTTGCCGCAGAGATGCCGGAGAGGCCTTTGGGCTTCATCTGCTTCGTGCGGATCTGCAGGACGATCCCCGGAACGCGACGGATTTCATTCTGATGACGCTGGGAGGTGACTGAGTTGGGAAAAAAGGCTGTAGTGGCCGGCCTGGGGCTGATCGGCGGCTCCATGGCGAAGGCGCTGAAAAAATATACGGATTATGAAGTGTACGGATGGAACCGGACCCGCCGGGTGGCTGAACAGGCCCTGGAAGAGGGCGCGATCGCCGGGATCGCCGGGGACGCGGAGCTGGCGGAATGCGATCTGCTGCTTCCCGTGCTCTATCCGCAGGCGACGATCCAATTTCTGCTGGACGTGATCCCGCGCATGAAAAAGGGCGCCCAGGTGGTGGACCTGGTGGGGATCAAGGCGGCGCTGGTGGATGCGGTGGAGCCCTGTGCGCTGGCCTGCGGCATCCGCTATACCGGCGGTCATCCCATGGCCGGACTGGCGAAGGCCGGATACGGGAGGTCGTTTGCGGAGCTGTTTCAGGGCGCCAACATGATCCTGGTTCCCACGAAGGCGACGGCGGAGGGCGACCTGGAGGCGCTCACCGCGCTGTTTCGGCAGGTGGGCTTCGGGACGGTGAAGATCTGCGACAAGGAAAAGCATGATCAGATGATCGCGCATACTTCCCAGCTCGCCCATGTCGTTTCCAACTCCTATGTGAAAAGTCCGGCGTCTCTGGACTATGTAGGCTATACCGGCGGCAGCTACAAGGATATGACCCGGATCGCCTGCCTGAACGAGATGGTCTGGAAGGAACTGTTCATCCTGAATAAGGAGGCGCTGATCCCGGAGATCGACCGCCTGATCGGACATATGACGGAGCTGCGGGACGCCATCGCCGCCGGGGATGCGCAGAAGCTGGAGGCTTATCTGCGGGCCGGACGGGAGGCCAAGGAGGCCATCGACGCGGCGAACCCCGGACAGCCTTCGGACTGAGGAGCAAAAAAGATATGCGGGGCGCATCAGCGCCGGGATAATTTGATCGGCAGATTTTATCGTTTGCATAAAATCTGCCGATTTTTTTGCCCCGGATAAGAGCGATCATCCCACCGGCGCAGGTCGTTTCCCAGCCGTACGGCCAGCGTGGCGCCGAACATATAATCGTCCTCCCGGTCGCCGTGATAGAACATGGCATAGCGGTATCCGAGCTGCAGCGGTGCGATATCCAGCACAAACCCTGCGGTGATCCGATCCCTGGCCCAGGGCTTTTGATCCTGATCCAGAAAGGCGGTCCCGATGGAGGTAAAGGAGCGAAAGTCCCTGGTACTCATCAGATTGATGCCGTTTTCCGGAGAATTGAAAATCAGATACTCGTCCCCGTCTTTGATCACGCACACATTTTCTCCGCAGGCAGCATGGCCCCGGAAGGTCCAATGGACCAGATCCGGGGATTCGCTGAAGGAAACGCCGTTCTGTTTGTAAAAACAGAGGAATCTTTCTCCGTCCCGCAAAAGGTAAGGGTCGATCATCCGGCCCATATCCTTCTGCGGGATATTTCCTTTGACGCGAAGAAGTTCCGGGGCGCTCCATTGTTTGAAATCTCGGGTTTTCATGGTGAAGATCCGAGAGTCTTCATTGCCGTAGGCTTCGCCGTGCGGACGGGGATACGTCTGGAGGCACAGATAATATTCGCCGTTATACGCCAGCACATTGCCAGGGGAAGAGTAATTTTTGTCTATGTTTTTTTCCGTAAGGATCTCCGGCTCGGAAAAATGTTTCAGATCCCGGCTCCTGCTCACGGCTGTGTAAAAATACTGACCGCAGTCATCGTTTTCCACCAGGGAGAAAAATAAATACAGTTCTCCCCGGAAAAGAAAAGCGGCGGGATCCCGGTAGGCAAATTTACGGCTCTGCGGGAAAATCACTCGGTCTTCCATGATGATCGCAGGCTCCTTTCCGGCGTTCATGCCTGCCGAAGGGCGGGCGTCTGCACATTTTCGCAGGCCTCCACATCGAAGGGCCTGTCCATGGCTTCAGAAAGCCCGGGAGCGGCCGTCACGGAGCAGTCCCGGAAAACGGCGTTGGCTGCATACCTGGCATACAGGGCGCTGAGCGCGTTCGCCGAGGACGGGCCGAAGGTAGGACGCAGATCGAAATATCCGCCGGGCCAGCGGCTCTCGTGATACAGCTCCAGGGAGACGCCGTCGAAAAGGATGCCGCCGATGTTGGCGGACTCATTTCTGTCGGGGTCCCCGTGGATCAGGATTCCGTTTTCGCTGCGGCAGCGGATGTTCTGGAAGCGCACATTGCGGATCCGCCCGATGCGGGTCTCCGGCTTCCGCTTCAGCGCCGTGACGGCGATGGGTTCGGCGGCGCCCCACCAGTGGGCGGGAGAGAAATGCCTCGTTTCGATGGTGATGTTGGAAAACGTGACGTTCTCGATATCGCCCTGGTCCCGAAGCTGCAGGGAAATGCCCCGGTTGGAGCGGCTGATCGTGCAGTTGTGGACGAGGATGTTGCGGAAGGTGTCTTCGCTTTCCGTGCCGAACTTGATGGCCGCGCTGGTGGAGATCAGCGTGCAGTCGGAAACGACGATATTGTCACAGGGACCGTACTGCATGGCTCCGGCCGTGTTTTTGAACACGATGCTGTCGTCGGCGGTCTCGATATGGCAGCCGTGGATCCGGACGTTCTGGCAGTGATCCGGGTCGATGCCGTCACAGTTGGCCATGTTCAGGCTGTTCAGAATCCGGATGCCGTCGATCAGCACGTCCCGGCAGCCCACCATGTGGACCGTCCAGAAGGCGCTGTTCGCCAGCGTCACCTGATGGAGCGTCAGGTGCCTCACGTTTTCCAGATAAAGCAGCGGGACCCGGGGGTATTCGGCCCCTTCGATGTGCCAGGGATTTTTCTCTCCGTGAAAGCTCTCCTCATTGCCGTCGATCCGGCCGAACCCGGTGACGGCGACGTTCTCGCAGTCCTTCGCATAGAGGAAAAACCGGGTGGGGAGGCCCGTATATTCGCTGTTCTCATAGGAGGGGACGTCCCTTTTGGCGGCGGCCGGGGAAGCTGCGCCCGCGGGGGCGAAATCCTTCTGCCGGTCGCTTCCCTTCAGGACTGCGCCCATTTCCAGATGCAGCTCCGTGTGGGAACGGAGGATCAGCATGCCCGCGCGGTACACCTTTCCGCCGGGGAGCAGGACCCGGCCGCCGCCCTGGGCGGCACAGGCGTCGATGGCGCGCTGGATCGCGCCGGTGTCGTTGGAAACGCCGTCGCCGACGGCGCCGTAGTCGAGGATGTTGTGAGTCATGGAAGGTCCTCCTGTGTGATCGTGCGGCAAAGCAGATATTCTTGCAATGCGTTTGCTGATATGTTATTCTGTAACCAGCTCTTCGGGGCCGGGCTCCCAAAACGGGTAAGCGGTTGATCTTTTGCCGGGTCTTCATCCGATAACTTCCAGAATCAACGGAGGTGGTTCAGATGGAAAATAAAGCGAAAGGTACATACGATGAACACGATTCTCCGTATCCTGGAGATCGCAGCGTCTCTGATCGGTTCTGCCGTGAAGGCTGTTGAGATCTTCCAGCGGATGAAAAGGAAACATCAAAAAAGCAACCGCACCAGCCAAAGTTAGGTTGCTTTTTTGTATAGCCAACTAATCGAGGCCAACCGTTTGCTTTACGGGAGCCCTTTCGTTTATTATACTATCATACGCCCGTTCTTGTGTCAATGAGATTCCTTTGTTTCTGTTTCCAATAATGTAGGTTTACAATACATGTGTTACAACTGAATAAATAAAAGACGAAGATACCCTTTCTGTGTTATCATTAAGT
>CANQVD010000048.1 GCA_947627215.1 uncultured Eisenbergiella sp. | reverse complement strand
GAGGGCAGGATCCGGGTAGAAAAGTGGAAAACTGGAAGACGCATATATAAGGCAGGGACAGTATTCCAGTGGAAACAGACTGGGGCTGTCGGATAATACTGTTTTTAGCCTCTGAGAATGAAACAGGATGATTTCCAGACAAACCTGATTTCCGTGATATTCAGTTTTTTTCAAATTTTGAACCCATCGCGGGATCATCCTGTTTCTCTGTCCAGACCTATTTCATGGCGCAATAATCCCTTGCTCTTGCTCGGTATAAGCATATCTTTTTTTATGCTGTTTCCTGCTTTGTTTTTCCTTCATATTTCCGTATTTCGTCATGCAGAAATCGGTGGTACTTATTGATATTGTAGCCTATCACATACAGCAGGAACTTTTCTCTTTTGACCGGGAGTTGGACTTTCGGAAATTTTTAAAATGTCTTTCCATCTGGACCGACCGGATCTGGCGGTTCAGAATCTCCTTCGCCTTCAGATACAGAAGTTTCTTTTCACCGCAGTACCCACTGTCTGCTATTACTTCCTCCGGTTCCTACCCCAATGCCTTCCGGTGTTCACCAATACCGGAGTCAGGGTATTGCAGTCCGTTCAGCATGTGTTCTTTCTTCATCCGCATGAAAGTCGCTTCCAGAGCTGTTTAGGAATAACTGTTACGGTCCCCCTATGATTTCAAAGAATTCCTTATATTCCATCAGGCGGCACCCGCACGTCTTCCATTCCCAGTTGTCCCGGATGACGTGCCTCACCTTATTTATCACCTGATGAACGGAAAATTCTGTGGGGAGGCATGGGATGCCATAAGCCGGTAGGCCCTTCAAGGCGGATCCATTATGAAGGGCTGGACAAATGGTGACCGCATGATGATTGCCTGCTGCAACGACGGAATAAGACTCGTAATTTTTAAGATAGAATGGATTGATGTATCTGAAAATGACGGGGGACAAGCATGATTGGAGAAACAGAGTTTTACCGATTCAGCCGAAGACGCTTATACGGCTTGATTTTGCGGGTTCGTGCCAGAACCGTTTTCAGAGATCTATTTCTTGTCCCGGCACATTTTGTATTAACCCCGGAGAAACATGTCGGATATATTTTTCCAGAGAAACCTGGTCAATTAGGGCGGGAACGATTCCACGCCTGGAGATGCAGAAACCTGCCGCATAATTAGCGATGCGAATAGCGCTGTCCAGGTCATACCCCCGGAGGAGATAGGAGGCCAGGGCACTGATAAAAGCGTCGCTCCCTCCCGTAACGTCCATGGGAACAAATTCCGCAGCGGCAAAAAGCCGAGAATAGTCTCCAGTTTTCAAAAAGCAACCATCTTTGCCCAGGGTGATGATGACCGTCCCTACGCCTTTTTCCAGCAGCGTATCGGCTTGAAATGCCAGCTCGTTTGCGTCTTTGGCCAATGGAAGTTTACACAGGCTTGCGGCCTCCTTTTGATTAGGGACCAGAATATCAATATTCTTCAAAAGCGTGTCGCTTAAGGTGGAAACGGCAGAGGGTTTTAAAATTGTTTTAACGTTGTATTCCCGGGCGATGGAAGCAGCTTCTTCTATAGCTTCCATAGAAATTTCTGTCTGCATCAGACAATAGGCACAATTATGAAATAGCCGACTGTTTTCCCGGATGTTGGAAGCCGTAATAGTAGTATTGGCACCGGTCAGAATCGTGATGGAGGATTCTCCGTTGTCCTGGACTTGGATATAGGCTTTCCCGGTATTAGCTAATTTGTCTTTATGAATACCGGAATTGTCAATCTTATACTCTTTCAAGCAGGAATAAATCAGTCCACTTTCCAGGTCATTTCCCACGTTGCCTAAAAGGATAGCTTTATGATTGAGTTTTGCAACACCTACGGCTTGATTGATTCCTTTGCCGCCGGGAGAAATTGTATACTTGGAAGTGGTCACAGTTTGGCCAAGGCCGGGAAAGCTATGGACGTTCAAAGAGGTATCGATATTGATGCTTCCCACCACGATAATTCGGGGAGGTTTGACGGAAGCCGGGCAATCCAGTGTGGCGTATCCGCTCAATTCTATTGTGGGGGAAAAGAGTTCCTGATCTTCGGAATGCTGTTCGCATTGAGAGAGAAGCCGCTTACAGACATACTGACCAAATTCATGATACGGAATCCTCATAGAGGAAATCTCCGGGAAGGAGATTTCCTCTATGGTGTCTTCCGCCAGAGTAATGATAGAAAAATCAAATGGAATATCATAAAGATATTGTTTCAATAATTTGTATAACTGGAGAGTTTGACTATAATTGGTGGAGATTATACCGGTCAGCCCCAGGGATTTAATTTGCATCATCCATTCCTCTTTGTTATAGGAGAGCAGGGCATCTTGGTCGAACGTCATATCGTGTTCAAAAAGAGCGGTCTTATATCCGTTCAATACCTGGGAATAGGTAGAAGAGGAAGGATCGGTCAGCAAGGAAAATTTTTTATGTCTTTCCGCAATGAAATAGTCAGCAGCCTGTTGGACTATCGCGCCATAATCCACCCGGCAGGCGTTGGGCTGATCGCAGTTGAGCCATGTGATGCAGCAATTGATTTCCTCAAAATACTTTTTGCGTTTGGCACTTTCAGAAGAAACAGGCTCCCAGATCACGCCATCCGCTTTCACTTTGCAAAGGGCAGTGATATGCTTTAATTCGGTGTCTTCTCGCCCTTGGCTATCGCAGACGATGATACGGTAGCCGCATTCCTGTGCTTTCGCCATGACGCCATCCAGAAAGTGTCCCAAGCTGTTCCCGTTTCGGAGCAGAATTCCCAGAAGAAAAGATTTGGAGATGGAACTTTCTCTGGCAAAGGCATAAGGGGAATAATTGTATTCTTTTACGACAGATAAGACTTTCTCCCTGGTTTCAGGCGAAATATTATGATCCTTATGATTCATGATCTTAGACACAGTGGAAATGGATACTCCTGCGAGTTTGGCGATTTCATTGATGGTCATGGATTTTTCACTCCGGTTGATTTAAATTGTTCTTATTGTATAAAGATCTTCTGCATGTGTCAAGCCAAATCGCGAAATATTCAAGCGAAAAGATAAAGAAAAATTAGCAAGAAAGCACTTTCCTATACAAACAACACAATCCTCATTGACTATAACGGAAGAAAGGTATATATATGAAATAGAAATACTATATTTGAAAGCATAATTATAAGGTGGAACCTGATTTTTCTTCTGGGGGGCGAACTTTTATGCCGAATTTACAAATTTTAAAAGATCTTATCTTTGAATCGGACAACAAAGCCTGTTTTATTGAGCGGGAGCGGATTTTACCATGCCTTGAAAAAAAGTATGCGGAAGACAATTCTTCTGAAAAATATGCCAAAATCTTTGCGGATCTTCTCGATTCTGTTTCGACACCGGTTCTTGACTGTGATTTTTTTGCGGGCCGTGTCGTCGAAGAGGAGCCGGATCCTGGTATGAGCGCTCCCTGCGGTGTTCTGTACTCGATTGGCCATATGAGCTATGATTATGAAACGTTGCTAAAAAAGGGGATTTCCGGCATTCTGAGGGACATGGAAAACCGGGCTGAAGAGCTGGCAACGGAGTCGGCACGCCGCTTTGTCTATGCTGCCCGTCTTATCGCCGAGTCGATAAAACGTTATGCGGAACGCTATGCGGCGACGGCTGCCGAAAAAGGTCTTTCTGAGATGGCGCGGGCGCTATCTGTTGTGCCCTATCGCCCGGCTTATGATTTCTATTCGGCATTACAGTCGGTTTGGCTGATTCATATGATCGCAAGCTGTTACGTCGGTTCGCGTGACTATGCATTTGGACGTTTTGACCGCTATATGTTCCCATATTATGAACAGGCCCTGCGGGAGGGGAAAACGGAGGAGGAATTGATAAGGATTCTTGCGGGGTTTCTGATTAAGACCAATGAGATCTGTGGCCGCGCTACCCACAATTATAAACACAAGCCGATTCCGTCGAATTCTTCCAAGCAGTATTTGACGATTGGAGGAGATCGGCCAAACGCCTTTTCATCAGTTGTTCTGCGCGCGGCGGAACTTTCCGATATGGCGCAGCCGACGGTAACAGTGCTTTTAAAGCCGGAGGCTGATTTGGCCTTTACGGATCAGGTTTTTCACACATTTTCCAGGCTTTCCGATAAAATGAATGTCTACAATTATGAGGTGACGCATCGGGCCCTTCTGGCCAAGGGACTTCCGGAAGAAGTTGCTTCTGATTTCACTTTTTCCGGGTGCTGTGCGCTTGACCTTCATTATCACACAATCCGGAACGAACAGTATGTCCCTTCTCCGGTTCTCTTTCTGACCACGCTCCATGAAAAGGAATACCGGTCGGTTGAGGAAATTCTTCGTGCCTTTCGGGAGAACCTGCGTGTCTGCATGCAGGAGTTCGCTGACCGGGTTATGGGACCTGATTGCCCCGAAAGGGAACGGGCCTACTTTTTCGATTCTCTCTTTCTTTCCGATACGGCGAAAAACTGTCAACATGCCGCCGCCGGGCGCGCCCCTTACTATTTGATCAATTTTTTCCATATCGGCGCCGCTACAATTGGAGATTCTTTTGCGGCTCTTGATCGATTGGTCTTTCAGGAAAAGCGCTTTTCTTACGCTGCGTTTATGAAAATTCTTGATAAAAATTATGAGGGAAATGAGGCACTGCGGACTGAAATTTTTAACATGGTACGCTTTGGGAATGATGATGAGAGTGTAGATCGTTATACGGTCCTTTCCGCAGAAGCTTTTGCCGGGGCGGTAGACGATCTGATCCTGAAACCTAATTTTTTCGCTATTCCAAGTATTTATACCCTTGAACGCGACAACACGATGGCTGAAATCATAGGCGCTACTCCGGATGGGCGGCACGCCGGTGATCCGGTCAGCGAGAACCAGTCTCCTGTCTATGGGGCGGACCGGAAGGGGATTACGGCGCTTCTCCGCAGTCTGGCTCGTTATCCTTTTGAAAGGATGCCGGCCGGAGGGCTGAATCTATCTTTTTCAAAAAAACATTCGCCCGAGATGCTAAAAGCGATTGTCCTTTCTTATTTTGAAATGGGGGGCTTGCATGCCGGCATCAGTTTTATCGACCGCGAGACGCTTCAGGACGCGATGGAAAATCCAGAAAAATATAAAAGCCTGACGGTTCGGCTCTATGGATTCAGTGAATATTTTATCAACCTTCCACTTTGGCAGCAGATTGCCGTGCTGAACCGCACTGCATATGAGTAAAGCTGGGGCGGATAAGGCGAATCATTTCGACAGAAGGAGTGCGGCGGATGACAGGAATGATTTTTGATATTCAAAGGTTCAGCATACAGGATGGCCCGGGAATTCGAACTACGGTATTCCTGAAAGGATGTCCTCTCCACTGCCTCTGGTGCCACAATCCGGAATCGGGCGACTGCCGTCCGGAATTGTTCTATGAGGAAAAGAAATGCGCCGGCTGTCTCCGCTGCGAGGCGGTTTGTCCGAAATCTTTACATCGCTTTGAAAAAGGGGACCATTTTTTTCAGCGCGAGGGTTGCCTTCGTTGTATGCGCTGCGCCGGGGTTTGCCCGACGAAGGCTCTGGAGCGTTGCGGCGAAGAAAAGGAAACGGGAGAAATTCTTTCTGTCGTTTTGAAGGATGAGATATTTTATCGGCAATCAAACGGCGGTATGACACTTTCGGGCGGGGAACCGTTGCTGCAGTATGATTTCTCGACATCGCTTCTCGCGGAAGCTAAAGCGATGGGACTTCATACTGCGGTGGAAACCAGCGGATATTGTACTCGCAACCTGGAGGAAATCAATCGTTATGTTGATCTTTGGCTATACGACATTAAACTGACCGACAGGGAGCAGCACCTCCGGTATACTGGCGTTTTCCCGGAAATTATTTGGGAAAACCTCCGCTTTCTCAACAGAATAGGTGCACACATTGTAATGAGGTGCCCGATCATCCCGGATGTCAACCTGACGGAGGAACATTTCAGAGGGGTCGCCTTGCTTGCCCGAGAGCTTTCTCATCTCCAGGCGGTGCAATTTGAACCTTATCATCCGCTCGGAGTGAGAAAGAACTTTCGCCTGGGGAAAAAACCGCCTTATACCGCGGAAAATTTTTTGAATCCAGAGGAAATAGTTCCTTTTGTAGAAAAAGTCCGGGACAGAATCCCTGCCAAGGTAGAAGTGCTGTGAGAGCATTCTCCATATCGAAAATGATATATCGGTTTCTATTATTTGCCCCCTAACTGCGTATGGGGGCATTTGTGTTTTGCCACTGCAATAAGCGTGCTGAGTAAAAACCAACAATTTTTTATAGAAAAATATAAAGAAAAATTATAAAGAAAGCACTTTCTTAAACAAATAGCACAATATCTATTGACATAAAATTGAAAATAAAATATGATAAGAACACAAAAACACTTTCAGAAAATATTTTACTATCAGATATGATGAGAAAATGGGGAATGAGAGGGGAATGAATAAGAGAATACTGGTAATCGGAAGCATGAATATGGATATGACAGTAAAACTCAGAGCCCTGCCTAAAGTCGGAGAAACTGTTCTTGCGCAGGAAATCTTATATAACTTGGGCGGAAAAGGGGCGAATCAGGCATGCGCGGCTGCTCGCCTAGGCGGAAATGTAAAGATGCTGGGCTGCGTGGGTGATGATGATTTCGGGAAGAAACAACTGGCCGCTCTGAAACAGCTAGGAGTGGATGTCTCGGAAATCCGGATCGTTACCGGCGTCTCGACAGGTACTGCCGTTGTATGCGTAGAAGAAAGCGGGAGTAACTGCATTATGGTAGAGCAGGGGGCGAACTTCAAATGCGACGAAACATATATGCGGGAAGTCGGAGAAACAATTCTGGAAAGTGATTTCCTATTGGTTCAAATGGAAATTCCACAAGAATCTCTGTTTTGGGCGATTCGCTATGCGCATGCTGAAGGGAAATGTGTTGTATTGAATCCGGCTCCCGCTCCGGAGACAATGCCAGACGATATTTATGCGAATATCGATTATTTGATACCGAACGAAATAGAACTGCTTAAGCTGACAGGGCAAGAACTGAAGGCGATGAATGGCCAGATGGGTTGGGAAGAGATTGGAAAAGGAGCGCGTGAAATTCTTTCTCAAGGGGTACGAACGGTGATTGTTACTCTGGGGGAAAATGGGTGCGGCGTATTTCAAAAGGGCTGGGAAGAATATTATAACGGGGTTGCCGTGGATACAGTGGATACCACCGGCGCTGGAGACTGCTTTGCCGGCGCTTTTGTGGCAGGCCTGGCGCAAGGAATGACGGAGGCGGAGGCCGTGCAGTTCGCGTTATATGCTTCTGCCCTGTCGGTGACGAGGCAGGGGGCTCAGGCCTCTCTTCCTGAAAAATGGGAGGTAGAAAGAGAACTTCAGGAATTGAAAAGGATGCAGGCTTAAGGCAGGCACTGAGAAAGAGAGCGTAGATTCCGCTGGAAAGGACAGAGAGATTGACAAATGGCGAAGTATTACCATGAAGATAATGAAAAGGTTTTTTCCAATCCCGGTATGGGATGGGTGATTCATCACGACATTCGAAAAGTGCAGAATGATCCCAACGAACCGGATCACTATGAGAAGCTGGATAATGTGGCCCTGCTCTCCTGGTGGGCTTATTTGGAGCCGGAAGAAGGGAAGTATTTTTTTGAGGATCTGGATGCTTCTATCGCAAAATGGAAGAGTCTGGGAAAGAAGCTGCAGTTTCGTATCTCCACGGATTGCATGTCGTTGGGGTCAGGATTGGCAGATGGTGCGCCGGATTGGCTTATGGATCACAAAAAGGTACCTTGCCAGACTTTTTCGGAAAGCTATGCAGAGTCACTCAAAGCCCGGCACTTGGATCCCGGTGTTTTTATCCGAAGAAATGCTGCGGAGCCGGGGAGATATCCGGATTACTTGGATCCGGAATATCAAAAGGCTTTAAAACGCTTTCTCTGTGCGCTGGCGGATCGTTATGGAGATGAGAAAGACCTGGAAACCGTGGATTTAAGGGGATATGGGACCTGGGGGGAATGGCATAGCGGACATGAATACCCTACTTATGCGCAGAGGGTGACGGCCTTGCGAAGTATCATAGATGCTTGGCATTACGCTTTCTCCGGGAAAAAGACACTGATGCTTTCCTGCAGCTATGAATGGTCGAACAGTCGGATTCCTCCGCTTCATGCGCCGAAAAACTATGAGGAGTATCTTTATTGGTCTGCTTTCGATTATGCGTTGACCAAACCGGGAATTTCCTTCAGAAGAGATGGGATCGGCGGGGCAGTGAAAATCTGGGATGCTCATCTGATGCGGGAGTTTTATCGCTCCGGCAGGAGGCTTCCTATGATCTCTGAATATTTTGATGGATACCATAGCAAAAGTGTAGGCGGCAGAGGCTACTTCGTAGAAGACAGCGTGGAGGAGGCGCTCTTACTCCATCCCAATTATATGATGTTGATGTGGGATAGCGTGGATTTTTATGAAAAAAGGCCGGATCTGATCGATCATGGGCTTCGGCGCATGGGGTATCGTTTGCTTCCGAGAGAGGTCGAGATACCAAACGTAGCGCATGGGGAAGGTTATGTGACCATTCGTCATACCTGGATAAATCTGGCGGTGGGGAGATTTTGCAGTCAGGGCAGTCTTTTGATCAGAGTAGCGGGATATGTGACGGAAGATACCGGATTTGATCCGGGCGCACTTTCGGAAGGAGAACCGAGGACTTTTCATACGCCGGTCAGGATTCCAGAGCAACTGCCCGGAGGAATTCATCCCGTGGAATTTGCGGTTCGCGGGTATGATGACCGGTATATCAATTTGCCTTTGGATGGGCGCACTGAAGATGGCTATTACCCGGTAGGGAATCTCATAATAGCAAAGGAACAGTAAAACGAATAAAGCGTGTAGAAAAGGAGGGTATTATGAAACGAAAGAAACTGAGTTGCCTGATTTTGGTAGCGGCGATGCTTGTGAGTATGATCGGATGTGCCACACCGGCGCTTCCGGGAGAAGAGACGGGTGCCGTTGAGTCCAAGCAGGAAAGCGTGGCAGCATCTGCAGAAGAGAGCACAGAGGAGGGAGACGAAAGCACTTCTGTAGACGGAGTAGCAGAGCAGGATTTCAATGGCGTAAATTTGAGAGTATGGGTTGCTGACCAGAATCCAAATACGGAATTCAAGGAATATTTTGAGGCCAACAGCGGAATGACAATGGATGTAATCTTTGCAGACGATATTAAGCTGATGAGCATGATCGCTTCCGGCACGGCGCCAGATGTCTGGTTTATACCGGGTTTTGGATCAGGCGCGATGTTTGCTGCGAGAGGCCTGCTGGAACCTTTGGATGATTATATTGCCAAGAGCGAAGTTTTTGATGAGGACGATTTTGTAGATGCTGCGAATTTGTTCCGCTGGGATGGCAAAGAAGTGGGGAAAGGTACTTTATATGGGATTCCCAGGGACTGGTCGTTGGATAATCAGTTCTGGATCAATAAGAAGGTATTTGAGGACGCGGGTATTCCGATTCCGGATTCCAAAACTACCTATTCCTATGATGATATTATGGAATGGGCGAAAAAATGTGTGGAATATGATGAAGATGGAACGCAGATCCGGTGGGGATTCGGAAGCACAAATGATTTAATGCAGCTTATAACTGCTATGCTCGCTTCCCAAGGACTCAGCCTGATCGATAATGATAGTGGCAAGGTGAATGTCGATACGCCAGAAGTCAGGGCTGCGTTTGAATATTGGAAAGAGATGTACTCTTCTAAAGCGGCGATTAGTGATATCAGCACTCCTGGGGACTGGGGCGGAAATTCTTTGACAGTCGATAAGGTAGGAATGGTGTGCTGCGGTTATTGGTTTGGCAGCCAGCTAGCGAACGACGAACTTGCAAAAGTTCGGTTGGAGGACTTCGAACTGATTCAGGCTCCCAGCGTCGATCCATCCAAACCTTCCGACGCGTGTCTGACCGGTTATGGCGTAGCTATTTGGAAGGGAAGTAAAAACAAAGATGCTGCATTCCGTCTGATGGAGATGTATCTTGGCGGAGAATGGGGAAAACAACTGGCCAGATCTGGTCGTGGGAATCCGGGCTCGAAGCGTTTTGTCGAGTACATGCCTCAGGAAACTGAGTTTCAGAAACAGGCATTTGATGCGAATAAATATGGAATGGAGCATATGATCACCGTGCAGACCTGCCCGTATGTTACTCCTCAAGGTTTAAGCAGTATATTTCAACAGTATTTTTACGAGACTTTGTATGATCGTATGACATTGGATGATGCCATCGCAGGAATGCAGTCAGAGCTTGAGATTATGGTTCAGGAAGGAAAAGAGATCTGCGGCGTAGAATAACGTAAAGTAACAGCCCGAATGAGAGCGGACTGTTACGGGTATCCGGCCCATCGTCTGCGCGATGGGCCGAATATCTGTTGCCACTGCGTTTCCCTATCAGACGGCTGGACAGGCCTGACAGAACGATGGAACGGGTACATATGGAATTGAAGAAAGGAGGCGCCGTTGGTGTCAAAAAAGAAGTTTTGGAACGCGAAAAGAAGGGAAGCGATGCTTTTTTATATTTTGGTTTTTCCATTTGTGACATTATTTATCGCGATTAAGCTGGTTCCTTTTTTTAATGGCTTGTATCTGAGCATGACCAATTATACCGGATACAATTATGACAGGCTGAATTGGGTTGGAATCAATAATTATCAGAGAGTTTTGACGGATGCTCAAGCCATGGCTGCTTTGGGGCGCACCTTTCTGATCGGCCTTCTCACTATTCCGGCCGGCCTTGCGATTGGGCTGGGCTGCGCTCTGCTTCTGAACAAGGCGCGCAAGGGCCTGGGTGTATTCCGAACACTGATTTATCTTCCATCCATCGTCCCCACGGTGGCTGCGGGGTTGATGTGGAGGATTATTTTCAACACCAATGCTGGCCTTTTGAATACCATATTGGGAGTCTTTGGCGTTGAAAAAATCCTTTGGTTGGGATATGACCATATTCGTGCAGCCCTTATTATTATGATGCTGTGGAGTTCTACGGGTACGCTGCTTTTGAATTTGGCAGCTCTGCAGGGAATTCCAGTGGAGTTGTATGAGTCGGCCGCCTTGGATGGTGCCAATGGATGGGCTAAGTTTTCCAGGATCACGATTCCGATGATTTCTCCTATTTTATTTTTCAATCTTCTTATGGGCATTATCAACGGGTTGCAGTTATATGGTCAGGTAGTTTTATTAGCGCCTGATGGCAGTAACGGCATATTGAGTATACCCCTGAGGCCGACTTACACTTATATGGTGCATGCTTACCAGCAGATTCTCGGTTATTCTCGGTTCGGATATGGCTTAGCTATGATGTGGGTGCTGGTGTTTGTGATCGCCATTCTTATAGTAGTGGTGATGAGATCTCAGAAGTATTGGGTGTTCTATGGAGATTGAGGGGTGAGATATGGGACAGGTGAGAAATAGAAGGAAAACCAAAAAGACAAGGGAAGCGATACTGGCTTATGCCACATTGATTGCCCTCGGAGTCATCTTTATGTATCCGCTGGTATTTCTGGCGGCCAATTCTCTGCGGCATTATATGGACAGGATTCCGATCATGTTTTTTACGGAATTTCATTTTGAAAATTATTATTTCGCAGTGGCGATGATCCCCTTCTTTCGGTATCTTCTGAACACGTTGAAGCTGGTTGCTATCGGCGTGTTTGGCAGTGTAGTGATGGACTTCTTGGTGGGATATGCGTTTGCCAAGCTAAATGCGCCTGGTAAAAATTTCCTGTTCAAACTGGTACTTTTTCAGATCATGGTGCCATATATCGCGATTCAGATCCCGCAGTTCGTCTGGTACAATACCATTGGGATTATGGATACATTTTGGGTATTTTTTTTAAGTGCTTTGGGCGGCAGCGCATATAATATTTTTCTGGTAAAGCAATTCCTCTCTTCTTTTCCGCGAGAGATTGAAGAGGCTGCGAAGATAGACGGAGCGGGTTTTGCCACGCAGATTACGAAAATTGTGATTCCGCTTTCTAAGCCGCTATATGTGCTTTTGTTTTTTAACGCGTTTGTTGCTGCGTGGAACGATTATATGGGGCCGTCCATGTTCTTGACGGAAAAGAATTTTACACTGGCTGCGGCGATGTTCGGTAAGTTGTATTTTTTGCCGAATAAACCGGAAATCACTCTGGAACCGGTACAGATGGCTGCCTGCGTACTCTTTACGGTTCCGGTTATCATTTTATTTTTCTTCTGC
Organism: uncultured Eisenbergiella sp.; assembly: GCA_947627215.1. GTDB lineage: Bacteria > Bacillota > Clostridia > Lachnospirales > Lachnospiraceae > Gallintestinimicrobium. The sequence goes on along the minus strand of CANQVD010000048.1, from coordinate 12,396 downwards.
CAGAAGTTTCTGGTACAGGGGATTGTGACGACCGGTTTGAAGGGTTGAATACAGCGGATGCTGTCCGCAGCGCTGAAAAGCAGTACCGCTGCTGTATCCAAAAAAATTTCAAAGAGCAGATAAAGTGAGGAGAGAAAACATATGATACCGAGAGTGATTTTCGATACAGATATCGGGTGTGATTGTGACGATGCAGCAGCGTTGGGCATCGCTTTGGAACTGATGAAGACTGGGGAATGCGAGCTGGTCGGTGTTACCGTATGCACAGCCAGTCAGGCGGCTGGCGGCTGCGCAGAGGCTATCTTGAATTATTATGGCCATCCGGAGATTTCGGTAGGCTGCCTCGCCGCAGACGAACAGCCGGTCGGTACGGATTGGCACGATGTCTATGCAACGTCGGTGGCAAAGGAGTATGATACGCAGTTTACCCGTGGCATAACTTATGAAAATACAGTAAAACTGCTGCGTCGGCTTCTGGCAGAGTCCGAAAAGCCGATTACGCTCGTAGCGACTGGCGCACTTACCAGTCTTGCATTGCTTATAGAGAGCGGCCCTGATGAGTACAGTCCCTTATCCGGAGTGGAGCTGGTGAAAGAAAAAGTGAAGCTGGGCGTTTGCATGGGGGGACGCTTCCATCAGGCCTGGCCGGAGCCCGTAGTCCTGGGAGATGGTTACCGGGTGGATGTAGAGTGGAACATCAGCTGCGACATCCCGGCGAGCCGCACGGTATGTGAGAAATGGCCGTCTGAACTGGTATTCTGCAGCTATGAGATTGGGATTCAAATGATCACCTGTAAAAATCTGCAGAAAAACGGGCCTGCTGACAATCCCATCCGCAGATGTTATGAATGCTGGCATCAGAATGATGGCGGCTATGGAAGGGAGAGCTGGGACAGCGCAACCATGTTGTATGCCATCCGGCCGGAGGCAGGGTATTTTCACCTTTACCCTTATGGGAAGATCTGGGTGGATGAAAAGGGCTGCACGTTTTGGCGGGAGGAAGAGGCTGGACGTCAGAGCTTTTTAACGGAGCGTAGGGCAATTGGGGATGTAGAGGAGATATTGGAAGAAATCCTGGATAGGAATATTGTCAGCGAAAACAGATAACCGGGGATTCTCCGTGGTTGATTGTGTGATCTGAAAAAGGAGGATAGCTTCATGCTGTATGTAAAGGATTTTCAGCAAGGCGATACTTTTTATGACAGGGCGATCCGGGAGGCGCTGCAGGAAGCCAAGAAGCAGCAGGAACCGGTAACGGTGATGCTCCCGGAGGGGGACGTGTCCATCCGTTTTCCGATTGAACTGGATGATGTCCATAACCTGCATTTGCAGGGGAACAACACCCGGTTCCTGGTGCACGATTCCTGCACGCTGTTTGAACTGAGCGATTCCGATCACCTCACCTTCAGCGATTTCACGGTGGACTATACCGTGCTCAACTTCACCATGGCGGTGCTGCAGGAGAGCAACACCCATGAGGCTGTGGTGCGGATCAACGACGGCTATGAATTCAGCGATGAGATGATCGTCAGCTCCTTTGTCGAATTTGATCCCGCTACCGGCGCGCCCCTTCGTGGCGGCAACGACCTTTACCCGTTGGGCGACGTAGAATCGGTTGAGATCGTCTCACAGGAGGAGCGGCTCTTGAAAATCCGGTTCAAGGGGCAAATTAAGGTCTCCCCGGCCGGAACCAACGTGGTGATTTCCCAAAGGGCGCTGGATGTTACGGGAATTAATGTGAAAGGCTGCTCGCAGATCACCTTCCGGAATCTTACTTTCTACATGGTACCGGGCATGGGGATGGCTTGTACCGACAGTGACGACATTACCATCGACAATTACAACATGCTGATTGACCGGGATACCGACCGGCTGTTTTCAGCCTGTCGAGACGGCTTTCACTTCCTTAACTGCGGCGGCACGGTTTCTATCCGCAATTGTACGCTGGAAAATCTCGGCGATGACGCGCTGAATATCCACAGCTCGTGGATGAGGATTCGCCGGAAGATTGCCGACAACAAGGTTGCCGTCACCACAATGCGGAACGGCTGCTCCTGCAACCGCCTGCATGAGGTGGGAAATGTGATCGAATTTCGGGACAACTCGCTGCATCCTATCGGTACAGCGGTGCTCACCGAGATAGAGGAGCAGGCTTCCGAGGTAATTTTCACCTTCGATCAGCCCCTGACCGAGGAGATGCAGTCCGCGCTCCTCTACGATCTGACCCGCAGCCCGGAACTGGTGTTTGAGAACAATACAGTAACCAATATCCGCGGACATGGTGTCTTCGTGCAGACTGATCGCGCCTCGATTGTGCGCAACAACCGATTTGTCAACAACTTCTTCGCCGCCATCAAAATGGTTGCGACGAACGACGAGTCGGTACCCGCCGCTAACCTTGTCATTGCGGACAATTATATCGGCGGCAGCAGCTATTTTGCGGTATTGGGGGATATTCTGACCGACTCCTGGGCGGATTCGCCCTGGCCTGGCCTCTTCCGCAACATCGAAATTCGCAACAACACCATTGAAAAAACTTCCGACGTCGGTGCGACAATCTGCATCAATGGTGCGGAAAATTTTGTGATTGAAGGCAATACGCTCAGTAACATTGCCAAGGTGGCTCGTTCCGATTTCTCGGACCGTGCCGAGTGCGGTATCTGGATTGGCCACAGCAAGGACATCATCCTGCGCGACAACCGGGTGAACGGTCGTGTTGGTTCCGACGGATGGATCCATTTTCTGGACGGCGTCGACGAACAGACCGTCACTGTGGAACAGTGACTTTTAAATAAGTTTTTTCATAAGGCATCAATGCCTTGGTGCCTATAAAATGAATCCGCACGAATAGCGTGAAAAGTTGTTTGGCGGAGGAGGATTTTCCGACGTGCGGCCGTACGGAGTTTGTGCACTGCGAAGTCTAAAGCGGAAGGTGAAGGTCCCATTCGGCCGTGGCTATACGGCGTATGGCATGGTCTCGTATCACAGCAAAGCGCGGCCGCCATTTTGTGTAACTCGGAACGACCGAAATGCACGAAAAAAGGAGGGATTTGTATGTTGTCATATCGTCCTGCTGTGTATCACCGCCTGCCGGTGAAGTCTTTTGCGCCCAAGGGGTGGATGCAGCAGGTGCTGGAGATACAGGCGAAGGGGCTTCCCGGTCGGCTGGATCAAATGGGGGAGCATTTTCCAATCGTCGGCGATAGTCGCTGGCTTGGCGGCGAACATGAAATGTCCTCCGAAACGGAGGATGCGTTCCCTCTGTGGTTCAAGGGATTTCTGCCGCTTGGTTATCTGCTGCGTGATCCCGAACTGCAAGCGCGGGCAAACGGCTACATCGACAGGCTGCTTTCGATGCAGGAGGCTGACGGATGGGCCGGGCCGGTCAATACTTTGAACCTTTCGGATAACGATCGCAACGCCTTTGAGGTGTTCAGCGTTTTCCAGATTACAAACGCCTTGAGCCAGATCGACGACCCGGAAAGAAACGACAAGGTGGAGGAATACATCTACCGCGCCTATCGCAAGCTTTACGACTATCTGGATAGCCATTGCCTGCAGCGCTGGTCACAAATGATGTGGTCGGAGGGGCTGTACAGCTTGTACTGGCTGTATGAGCGCCGGCCGGAGGTGTGGATTCTTGAACTGGCGCATCGTATCCGTTGCCGCGCTTTCGATTTCAAAGCCTATTATGCGCATTGGCCATGGGAACATCCCACCGAGCAGGGACACTGGAACCTGCTCAGTCACATTGTCAACAACACGCTTTCGATGGCTGTCGGCCCCCTGTGCTGGCAGATTACGGGGGACGAGGACGACCTGCGGCTGGGCGATCTCATGTTCGATTCGATGACCCGCGCACAGGGTACTGTCATCGGGCATTTCAACGGGGACGAGTGCTTCTCCGGTCCTGGTCCGCTGCAGGGCGCAGAGCTTTGCTCGATTGTCTCCTCGATTTTCGTCTACTTCATCAATTTTTCTATTACCGGCGACGCAAAATGGATGGATCGGGCAGAGGCGCTGGCTTTCAACTCCTATCCTGCTACGGTCAGCCCCGATATGGAGACCCATCAGTACGACCAGCAGGTCAATCAGGTCAATTTGCAGCTCTATACGAGTGAAAAAGGTGAACGGGTTCGTCATCCCGCCTTCACCGACAATGGCGGAGACGCGGCGCTGTTCGGGCTGGCGCCTCAGTATCCATGCTGCACTTGCAGCATGGGACAGGGCTACCCCAAGCTTGCCATACATCAGGTGCTGCGCAGTGAAACCGGGCTGATTGCGGCGTCCTATGTGCCGACCAGGGTGGAAACCTTGGTCAAGGATACGCCGGTCACGCTGGAGATTACAGGCGATTATCCCTTTCGGGAGACAGTCGAACTGACAGTTACCGCTGGCCAGCCAGTCACCTTCGCGCTGGAACTGCGCATTCCCGGCTGGGCACAGGGGGCGACCCTGAACGGAGAGCCGGTCGATGCTGGAATGATTCACCAGGTTATCCGCACTTGGGAGGGGACGCAGAAGCTGCGTCTGCATTTCCCCATGTCCTATATTTGGATCAAGCGCGCCAATGGTCTTTCAACTCTCAAGCGCGGGCCGCTTGTGTATGCGCTGAAAATTGAAGAGGAATGGAAACGGGTGGAAAAGGAGGTGCCCGGCTGCCCGTGGTATCCTGACAATTACGAACTGGAACCCCGCAGCCCGTGGAATTTCGGCGTGGCAAACCCGTCGGTCACCTTTACTGAGCATCCCATTGCGGCGCAACCCTGGTCGCCCGACACGCCGCCGATTACCGCCTCGGTCTGGTGCCAGGAGATTGACTGGCCGCTTGAGAACGGAATGGCAGCCCTGCAGCCGGCTTTTTGCAAGGGCAGGGGAGAGTCGAGGCGGATGACATTCATCCCCTATGGCTGCACCAACCTGCGTTTGACCGAGCTTCCGATGCTTCTGTAACCCGAGTGTCAAACGAACTTAGAAGGTTTTTTGAATCGTGGACAACAAACAAATTTTGCTGCAGTACATCAAGCGGAATATTTTTTCCATGCCGGAGGGGCCGGCCGGTTATCTCCTGTGGCTTTGCCTATGGCGGGCAATTGTGGGATTACAGCCTTTACTGTGATCTTAAAGCGATGATCGATTTGTACCGGCTCTGCCGCGAGGACGCGGACTTTGACGCACAGTCGCTGCACGACCGGATCGTCCGTCACGGCAAGGGAAGCGTGGAGTTGTTTCTCGATCTGCAGGAGGAGGACGGTTTTATTCCTATGATGGAAGAGGTGCCGGGGAAGTGGTTTGCCACCTATCGTCGGATCCAGAAGGAAAATGGCGGTGCTATCAACCAGCACAAGCCCTTTTTGTGTCGCAGCACCAAATTGGCAGCGGATTTTGCCGGGGATATGCGCTGGCTGCGGCAGGCGTATGACGGGTTGCGGGCCTATCTCGACTACTACTATCGCAATCAGTGGGATGTCCGCACTGGCCTCTTCTTCTACCGGAACGACGCTATGATCGGATGGGACAACGACCCTTGCGTCTTCGGTCGGCCGGATGACAGTTGCGCCGAAATCCATATCAACGCATTTATGTTTTGTGAGCTGCAGACCATGGCCGAAATTTCCGATTCTCTGGGGTTTGAGGACGATCGTCGCCTGTATAAGGCGCGGGTTCCTGCCCCTCGCGGCGGGCCTTTGTACGCCGGAACAGGTTGAACGCATCGTGCGGGAGCATTATCTCGACCCGCAGTTTCTCAGCCCGCACGGCATCCGCTCGCTTGCGGCGGATGAGCCAATGTACAACACCGAAAACACCGCCAACCCGTCCAACTGGTTGGGACCGATCTGGATTCCGGCATCGTATTTTGTTTTCCGCGGGCTGCTCAACTACGGCTACCGGAAGGAGGCGGAGGATCTCTGCCGACGGACGGTCAACCTGCTGGCGCGGGACATTGCCGCACATGGCGGCATCTCCGAGTCCTACGTGCCAGAGACAGGCGCGCCCATGCTTTACACTGGCGATTTCTTGGACTTTAACCTCTTGGCCGTGTCCATGCTCGCGGAACTAGAGGCGTAGTTTCTCTTATTGCTCAAAATTCCGCATCTGATTTTACTTGCGGAAATTAGTGCCGGCAAAAATGAAAGCATAAAGAATTTTGAGATATTCAAAAGGCGCTGCGGTCAACCAGATGATCTTCGATGCAGTCGCCCGCTTATGTTCATCTTGACAGCCCGATACGTGAAGAAATCCATATGAGCTGACACCGGCAGATTTTCAGGTGCCGGATGCATAGCACTTTGATCTGTAGTTTACCGGGATGGGCGGTACACGAATCCACGGACAGTATGTGCGTCCCAGTCATTGGAAAAGAAAGCTTCCGGCTGTCGTGCAGTTCCACGGTTATTCGGGAACTGCGGCAGTTTCACCAGCCTACTCTCCTGGGTGGCGGCAGGCTTCTGCTGCACGGCGATGGACTGCCGCAGATAGGGGACAAGTCGGAGGACAATGCTCTTATCCATGGCAATACACATCGCGGATATATTATTTGCGGTTTGGATGAACCGCAGCCGGAAAAACTGTACTATTATAGTGTTTTTGGGGATACAGTTCCGTTTGCGAGCATTGTGATGGTGCCGCCGGAGGTGGATGAGCCGCGGGTCGGGGCCTGTGGCGGTTCGCAGGGAGGTGGTCTGACGCTGACCTGTGTAGCCCTTATGCCGTCTTTCAACTGCGCTGCACCTCAGATGCCGTTTCTGTCTGATTACCGCCGGATCGGCAGCCGGAAGGAGATCGTCCTTTATCCGGACTATCCTCATAACGGCTATCCGGACATGGATGATGACCAACTGGGTTATATGCTTCAAATGTGATGTATTTTGAAAAAAGAGGGTATGTCAAAAGTCATTGAACTGGAGGGATATCCTCTTTTCAGTTTCTTGGTGCTCTCCAGGCTTTTCGCGTGAAATGACCGAAAGGACTCTTGATCATTTTTTATTGTCAAAATATTTGATTATTTCATCAGTGATATCTATAATAAATATGTAAGACAATGCAGTATATTCGGATCTCTCATCAAACGGCGAAGGATGGTCTGCTCCAATTTGAATTCGGCCAGGATATAGATTTTTTCCTGCAACGGGCGTCTGTGAAAAAGAATGTGGATAGAAATGTTTTGCGTTTTATGGTGAACAGTGTATTTCAGGATGAATATGAAACACTGTTCATATCGTCCGGCAGAAGCAGAATACAGCGGATGCGGGATCCGATTATGAGATCGTGGATAAAATGCTGGAGCTCATATATGGGATCCTGAAGGGAAGATATGTTTATAAGGATGGAGAAGAAAGGCTGTACATTACGGATTCCCAATATGTAAAGATGAGCTATACTTCATCCGGACAGCAGGAAACCGTATGGCTTTTTAATATCATGCTTCATCTGATGGTAAACCATACGAAAGCGTATATCATTCTGGAGGAGCCGGAGGCTCATTTATACCCGCAGTCGCAGAAGTCGATGGTTAAGCTGCTGGCGCTCTTTTTCAATCAGTCCTGCGGAGTAATGCTGACGATGCACAGCCCGTATATTCTTGGAGCGCTGAATAATCTGATCTATGCGGCCCATTTATCCGGGAATAAGGATTTCGAAGAGGGTGTTGCAGAGAAGGTAGATCCGCTGTATTGGGTGAAAGAACCCAAAGCGTGGTTCCTTGCAGACGGAGAAATGAAATCTTGTCAGGATTATAAAAGACGACTGTGGGGAGCGGTGCGATTATATTGTTGAAGCACAAAAACCGCCCAGATTGCTGGCATATGTGATCGAATTAAAAGGTTCTGATCTGAATAAGGCATTGGATTAGATAGAAAGTACGGTTCACATGCTGGGGAAAAGCTGAAAGGATATCAGGTTCTGCCCAGGGTCGTCATACATAAAACGATGACTCATGATATACAGGAATCGCGCTGCAGAAGGTTTCGGAAGAGGTATCCGGATCTGCTGATTAAATGTGTCAGTCTGGAGGAAGCGATCCGGTAAAAAATGAAAACAGATGGACCATTCTGCTGAGGTTACATATATATTGAGGTTATAAGTAAGGCTGTGAAGGGGGTGCATCCGGATGACAGCGGAAAAAATACGCGAAGTTGTGATGGCTTTTGCAGCGGAAGTAAAAAGAGTATATGGAACGGCCTTTGATGAAATGATCTTATATGGGTCCTGTGCCAGAGGCGATTTTGAGGCAGACAGCGATATCGATATTTTGATCTTGTTGGATGTGCCGAGGGAGGCCATCAGTCATGAGCAGTCAAAGATCTTTCCCATATCGGATAAGCTGGATTGGGAATATGATGTCGTACTGACACCGGTGCTGCAAAGCTCTCAGGTGTATCAGAAGTATAAGAATGTATCGTGTTTCTATCAGAATATCGAGAAGGAGGGTGTAAAGATTGCCTGATGCTTTTGAAAAAAAGGATGCCGGATTTGCCGTCACATATGATGCCAAAACAGGGCTTCCGGTGGAAAACTCCTATCTCGAATGCGGCCTGCCCGCTTTTTTGCGGGAGTCTGTCGATGCGATGAAGGCCGCATGGGAAAAGGTGGACAGCGGAGAGTTTTATTTGCACTGGGACTGTGATTTTTGTAATCTGCAAAGCGATATCAACAGCGCAGAGGTGAATCAGATCATCAGCGCGGAACAGGCGTGGTATTTGAGAGAACGGTATTTGCGGATAGAAAGGGTGAGACAGAATGCTGCCGATTGATTTTACGCAGATGCAAAGGCGTAAAAAAGCTTATGCTGGCGCGAATGGAAACAAAATTGCAGTTGTTTACGAGGGGGAACAGTATATGTTGAAATTTCCCTCAGCGTCAAGGCAGAATCCTGATATGAGTTACAGCAACAGTTGTTTTTCTGAATATCTGGGGTGCCGGATTTTTGAATGTATTGGCATACCTGTGCAGAAAACGCTGATGGGAACATTTACGGTGGGAGAAAAGGAAAAAATAGTTGTGGCCTGTCTGGACTTTACGCGTCCGGGCATTGTTTTACAGGATTTCGCGTCCATGAAGAATCAGATGATCGATTCGGAAAGAAACGGATATGGAACAGAATTAGCAGATATCCTGAGTACATTTGAGGAACAGACGGTTGTAGATCAGGCAGTGCTCGCGCAAAGGTTCTGGGACATGTTCATTGTAGACGCGCTGATTGGGAACTGGGACAGGCATAATGGAAATTGGGGATTCCTCTATGATGTGCAGGCGGATAAAATGGAACTCGCACCGGTTTTTGACTGTGGAAGCAGTCTTTATCCCCAGGCCGATGAGCGGATCATGAATCTTGTATTGCAAAGCGAAGATGAAAGGAATTACCGGATATATGAGATTCCGACTTCCGCAATTTTGATCGGAGGCAAGAAAATCAAATATTTCGATTTCCTTACTTCTCTTCGGAATGAAGGCTGCAATATGGCCCTGAAGCGGATCGTGCCGCGGATCGATCTGGAGAAAATCAATGCGTTGATCGAAGAAACCCCATTCCTTTCTGATCTTCAGAAGATATTCTATAAAACCATGCTCAGGGAGAGAAAAATAAAGATTCTTGATTTTGCGCTGAACAGCCTTGAAAAGAGAGGAGCGAATTTATAGAAGAGTGATGGGCATAAAGCGGGATACTTCCTGTTGAAGAACGAAAACAGGGGAAATATAAAAATAGGTCAATTTCCCCCAAGGCCCTTCGAAAACCCGCATAAATTCAAACAAAAACAGGCCATATGCAACGGACTTTGCCTCCGTCATTTCCAGGTTCGAATCCTGGTAGCCCTGTCAGAAGGACCCGACAGAGATGATCTGCCGGGTTTTTTGATGCTCATCGCACATTGACGCGATGCGGAGACTGTTTTCACTTTCACTCATTCCCCGCCTTGTAATTATACAGCGGGCGGATCACGGTATGGACCGTAACGGTATCGGAAATGACCTCCCGGATCTCGTCCATGCCCCGGTAGGCGAAGGGCGCTTCGTCCAGCGTGTCCTTCCCGATGCAGGTGGAGTAGATCCCTTTCATGGCGGACTTGAAGGAGGAGACCGTATAGTTTTTGGCGACATCCTCGCGCTTCATGATCCTGCCGGAGCCGTGCGGCGCGGAGCAGTTCCAGTCTGTGTTCCCGAGACCGGTCCCGAGCAGGATCCCGTCGCGCATATTGATCGGGATGATGACGGCTTCCCCTTTTTTGGCGGAAATGGCCCCCTTCCGAAGCATGGGCGCCTGAAAAGCGTCCAGGGTTTCCCGGGAAAAATCCACGTAATTGTGAATGCATTCCCAGGTGTCGAGGGTTTTCCATTTCATCCCTTTGATCAGCTCGATCAGGATGATCTGCCGGTTGAGGGAAGCGAATTCCTGTACGGTCTGCAGATCATGCAGATAATCCCGCATCAGAGATCCGTCCAGCCAGGTCAGTTCGTAGGGGATCTCCAGCCCCTTTTCCTGCAGAAGGCGCTGGCCCTCCTGTAAATAGTATTCCGTCACTTCTTTGCCCAGATGACGGCTGCCGGAATGGACGATGATGTACAGAGCCCCTTCCCCGTCCGTGCCGGCTTCAATGAAATGGTTTCCCCCGCCAAGGCTGCCCAGGCTCAGCAGAGCCTTCTCGCGCCGGATGTGGGAAACGCAGTTCAAAGCATCAAAATTGAAATCCCCGGCCAGATGGTGTGCCCTGCCGCGGATCTGGAAGCCGGACGGGACATTTTCCCGGATGACGCTGTCCAGCTTCTGCCATTCGTTCTTTCGGCCGCTGACGCGGGCCATGGTCATGCCGCAGCCGATATCGATGCCGATGAGATTGGGCATGATCTTTTGACCGACGGTCATGGTGAGCCCGATCGTGCCGACCTTGCCGGGATGTACATCCGGCATGACCCTGATGGAACAGCCGCTGGAAATGTCCATGTCGCAGATCCGCTGAAGCTGGGAAACGGCATAGGGATCGATGGCGGTGGCTTCCTGAAGTGTCGTAAATATCTGTGCGGACGCATAGGTTCCCTGGATCGTTTTCATGATCGATCTCCCTTGTCTGTTCTATAGGATGAGAACGGCGGACAGAGATCCGCGCGGTGCGATATCCGCCGGTTTTGCCGCATACGGTGCGTATATATGTATATATATGGAAAAAACGCCGGCTCGAAAAAGTCCGCAGAGGATCAAACCCTTGCGGCTCCCTTTTTCAGGATCTTGCCAAACTGCGTGAAAAACGTGATCGTCGTGATGGCAGCGGCCAGCGTGTCGCTGATCGGCTCTGCCAGAAATACGGCGAATACCTGATCGGAAAGGAGCCGGGGCAGCAGGAAGATCAGCGGGATCAGCAGGATCAGCTTCCGCAGGCAGGCCAGCAGCAGGCTGACCTTCGCCTGTCCCAGCGCCATAAAGCTCTGCTGGCAGCACATCTGGAACCCGGTGGAAAAATAGCAGGCCATATAGATGCGCAGCGCCCAGGCCGTGTATTCCACGAGCTGCATATCGGAACTGAAAATGCCGGCGAACATGCGGGGGATTGTGACCATGCACAGCCAGAACAGGAAGGAATACGCGATGCAGACGGTGAACTGGCAGCGGAACGCTTCTTTGACCCGCTCGCTTTTGCCGGCACCGAAGTTATAGCTGATGAGCGGCTGTCCGCCCTGGCAGATCCCCTGCAGGATCATGGTGCAGAGCTGTGCTGCGCTGGTCAGGATCGTCATGGCGCCTACGGCCAGGTCCCCGCCGTAGCGGGCCAGGCTGAAGTTGAAGCTGATGGAGAGCAGGCTTTCGGTGCTGAGCATGACGAAGGTGGAAAACCCGAGCGCCAGACAGGGCAGGATCACCTTCGCGTCCGGCACCATGCGGGCCGGGCGCAGGCGCAGGACGGTTTTGGATCCGGACAGGAAGCGCAGGATCCAGACTGCGCTGACCAGTTGGCTGAGCACGGTGGCGATGGCGGCGCCTTTGACGCCCATGTGAAAGCCGAAGATCAAAATGGGATCCAGAATGATGTTGAGCACCGCGCCGATGACGGTGGTCATCATGCTGATTTTAGCGAAGCCCTGGGTGGTGATGAACGGATTCATGCCCATCACGATCAGCACGCAAACGCTGCCCAGAATGTAGATCCGGCTGTATTCCAGCGCGTAGGGCAGAGTGGTGTCCGAAGCGCCGAAAAGGCGCAGCAGCGTGGGAGCCGTGCCGTAGAAAAAGACCGTAAGGATCACGGCGAAGAACAGCAGGACGCTGAAACTGTTGCCCATGATCCGTTCCGCTTCCTCCTGGTTCCCCTGTCCCATGGCGATGGCCGTCCGGGGCGCGCCGCCGGAGCCTACCATCATGGCGAAGGCGCCGATGAGCATCAGGATCGGCGCGAACAGGCCCACGCC
>CANQVD010000047.1 GCA_947627215.1 uncultured Eisenbergiella sp. | reverse complement strand
GACATCGGAACCATACGAAACGTATGAGGGATGATCTGAAACGTCGGAACTTTCATAGTACTACGTCGGAAGACGGGTTTTTGATGGGCTATATCAAAAGGCACGATTTCAAGGCGTTCGGCTGGTATCGGATCGCGCTGGGCGCGCTGGTGCTGGTGTATTTCCTTTTCCTGAAAAAAGCGTGAGAGAGAACGGATCATCGTTACAGTTTTCTCTGATAACCCATTGACAAGGTGTGTTGATGGGTGTATTGTTGATACAACAAATCCGACATTGCGACAGGAACGGTTTTACAGAATTTGTCCGGGAATCTTCTGAGCCCCCGGTTTTTTTGTGTCCGGATTTGCGAAACGATCATTGTATGAAAGGATGGGAAGGAAAATGTTTATTGGAAGGAAGAAACAGATCTCATTTGTTATGGCGCTGCTGCTGATCATCGCGCTGGTCTCCGGCTGCGGAAGCCAGGGGGATTCCGGCGCGGCGTCTGCCGGGGAGCCGGAAGCCGCCGAAAGCATTTCCGCGGAGGCGGGCGGAGATGAGCTGGACAGCGTTCTGGCGGCCGGGAAGATCGTCGTCGGCGTCGAGGGCACATACCCTCCCTTTACCTATCATGACGGGGACGGCGAGCTCGTCGGATTCGACGTGGAGGTGGCGGAGCGGATCGCCGAGAAGCTGGGCGTGGAGGTCGAGTTTGTGGAGGCGGCATGGGATTCCCTGCTGATCGGCATCGACTCCGGACGGCTCGACCTGGTGGTCAACGCGGTGAGCATCACCGAGGATCGCGCGGAGAAATACGACTTTACCGCTCCCTATTATTATGAGGCCCGGCGCGTGATCGTCCGCGCGGAGGACGACAGCATTCAGTCGGCGGAGGATCTGAACGGCAAGAAGGTGGCGACCAACGTCACCAACGCCTTTATCCCCTGGTATGAATCCATGGGGGCCGAGATCGTGGGCATCGATACCAGCGGCGAGGCCATCGAGCTGGTGCTTTCCGGCAGAGCGGACCTGTGCGGCACCAGCGTTCCGGTGCTCAATTCCTATATGGATGAGCATCCGGACGCGGAGGGCAGGCTGAAGGTCGCCTTCGTGATCCCCGATTCCGAGGATCAGATCGCGATCCCCGTCCGCAAGGGCGAGACGCGTTTCCTGGAGGCCGTCGATCAGGCGCTGGCGCAGTTGCGGGACGACGGAACGCTGAAGGAGCTCTCGGAAAAATATCTGCAGGGCGATTACACCTCGTCCGCCTATGAAGAGTAAGGAATTTAAGGAAACGATATGAGTGAAAGACTTTGGGAGATCCTGGCATCCTCTCTGCCCAATCTGCTGCTTTACTGCGTGAAGGTCACGATCCCGCTCACGGCGTGCATTTATGCGCTCAGCCTGGTCCTGGCGTTTCTGCTGGCCCTGGTCCAGGTCCTGAACATCCGCTTCCTGAGCGGCGCCGCGCGCATCTATGTGTGGATCTTTCGCGGCACGCCGCTGATCGTTCAGATGTACATCATCTTTTTCGGACTGCCGTCGGTGGGGATCACGCTGAATGCATTTCCCTCCGCGGTGATCGCCTTTTCCCTGAACTATGCGGCGTACATGTCGGAAACGATCCGCGCGTCGATCCAGGCGGTCCCTGTGGGGCAGACGGAGGCGGGATATATGATCGGGCTGAATTATTTTCAGATCATGACGCGCATCGTGCTGCCGCAGGCGGCCAAGATCGCGTTCCCGACGCTGTTCGGCTCGCTGATCGGGCTCACCAAGGACAGCTCCCTGGCGGCCAGCATCACCGTGGTGGAGATGTTCAAGGCGGCGCAGCAGATCGCGGCCAGGACGTTTGAACCGCTGGCGCTCTACTGTGAGGCGGCGCTGATCTACCTGATGCTGAACACGGCGCTCACATTGCTGCAGAGATATCTGGAAAAACGCCTTAGCTGGAAGCAGCCCCTGACTGAGTGAGGAGAGTATCTATGTTGGAAGTGAAAAACCTGCGGTGCAGCTACGGGACGAACCAGGTGCTCAAAGATATCAATTTCAGAGTGGATAAGGGCGAGGTGATCGCCATCGTCGGCAGCAGCGGCTCAGGGAAGACCACGCTGCTGCGCAGCATCAGCTTTCTGCATAAAGCGGACGGCGGCACGATCCGCTTCCTCGACTTCGAAAAGGATATCACCAGGCTGAAGGGTTCTGAGATCCGCCGTCTCCGCATGCGGTTGGGATATGTGTTTCAGAATTTCAATCTGTTCCGGAACATGACCGTGCGCCAGAACGTGATGGAAGGGCTGGTGACCGCGCGGCACATGGACAGGGCGGAGGCGGAGAAGATCACGGATGCGGTGCTGGAAAAGGTGGATATGCTGGAGCGCGCCGATTATTACCCCGACCAGCTTTCGGGAGGACAGCAGCAGCGCGCCGCCATCGCCAGATCCATCGCCTTTCGGCCGGACGTGCTTCTGCTGGATGAGCCCACCTCGTCCCTGGATCCGGAGCTGACGCGGGAGGTGCTGAACATTCTGACCCAGTTGGCCGCGGACGGGATCACGATGGTGGTGGTGACGCACGAAATGGGGTTCGCCCGCAATGTGGCCAACCGGGTGATCTTCATGGAGGGTGGCGTGGTCGTGGAGGACGCTCCGGCGGCGGAATTTTTCAACCATCCGAAACAGGAGGCCACGAAGCGGTTCCTGCGGACGGTGACGGACGACTGCGGCTGAAGCGGCGGGATGCTGCGGACTTGATCAGATCGGAAAGGAGATTTTGACATGAAGATCGGAAACGTGGGAATTTTTGTCAGGGATCTGGAGGGCGCGAAGCGGTTTTTCGAGGAGTATTTCGGTGCCAGGGTCCTGAAGGTCTACAATGAAGAGGAAAACCAGTATTATTCTTATATCATGACGATGGGGGACGGGCCGTGGCTGGAGCTGATGACGAAGCCGGAGATGGTGGACGCGCCGAAGGATCCGAACCGCACCGGGCTGGCGCACATCTGCGTCCGGACATCGACCAGGGAAGAGTTGGACAGGATCGTCGCGAAGTTCAAGGCGGACGGTTACCGGATCCTATATGAGCCCTCTTCTCCCGAGGGGCGCGGAGAGGTGCGCGCCGTCACCTTTGAGGATATCGTGATGGAAGTGAATTATACGCCGGGCATGTAAGACGGCTGCCGGGCCGCCGGGCCCGTAGGAAAACAGAATAGCGGCATGGGAGGGCGCTGCGCAGTGTGCGGCGCCCGTTTTGCTGTCCGGAGGGCCTTCACGGGCGATCCCGCTGAAGGGAACTCGCGCCGGCTTTTTGCGTCCGCCTGGTTTTCATATTTTTTTCACAGTTTCTTCATAAGTATTTTTGGAAAAAAATGTTGACAATAAGAAGGGATAGTGGTATCTTAAGCATCAGAAGGTGTTAGCACTCAAAGCTTGAGAGTGCTAATAAAGACAAAGAGGAGGGAAGCCCCGTCATTCCTTCCCCATTTATATGTCGGACGGCGTGGTGCGCGGGGGTGTGGAGATGGAACTGGATGAAAGAAAACAGAAAATCCTGCAGGCTGTCATCCGCAATTATCTGGAGACCGGCGAGCCTGTGGGCAGCAGGACGATATCCAAGTATACCGACCTGAACCTGAGCTCCGCCACCATCCGCAACGAGATGTCCGATCTGGAAGAGATGGGCTATATCGTCCAGCCCTATACCTCGGCGGGCCGGATCCCTTCGGATAAGGGGTATCGTTTCTATGTGGATACGATGCTCGAGGAGAAGGAGAGGGAAATCGAGGAGCTCAAAGGGCTGCTGGGCGAGAAGGATGAGAAGATGGACACCATGCTCAAGCGTGTCGCCAAGGTTCTCGCGGCCAATACCAATTACGCCGCCATGGTGACCGCTCCCCGGTACAGGGGCAGCAAGCTGAAGTTCATCCAGCTTTCCCAGGTGGAGGCGGGACAGTTGCTGGCCGTCATCGTGGTGGAGGGCAATGTCATCAAGAACACCATTCTGCACGTGGACGAGTCGCTGGATGCGGAGACGGTGCTGAAGCTGAACATCCTTCTCAACACGCATCTGAACGGGCTCAGCATCGATGAGATCAATCTGGCGATGATCGCGGAGCTGAAGCGGCAGGCCGGGATCCACAGCGGCATCGTGGGCGAGGTGATCGACGCGGTGGCGGAGGCGATCCGTTCGGACGAGGATCTGAAGATCTACACCAGCGGCCGGAACAACATGCTGAAGTATCCGGAGCTGACGGACAACCGGGAAAAGGCCAGCGAGCTGATCAACATTTTCGAAGAGGAGCACGCGCTGGGCGAGCTGGTGGCCGAGACGATGTCGGATGAGGGCAATACCGGGATCCAGGTTTACATCGGCAGCGAGACGCCGGTTCAGTCCATGAAGGACTGCAGCGTGGTCACGGCCACCTACGAGCTGGGGGACGGGATGCGCGGCACCATCGGCATCATCGGCCCGAAGCGGATGGATTATGATAAGGTCATCGGCACGCTGAAGACGCTGATGAGCCAGTTGGATTCGATATACGGGAAGCAGCAGGGCGGCACGGATGCCGATGCGGGCGGCCTGACAGGGATAGGAAAGGATGATGGATGATATGGCAGAGGAAAAGGATCTGGATCAGGAGGAGATCATAGAAGAGGGCGCGGAATCGGACGGACAGATCGGGACAGCTCAGGAAGAGGGCCCGGGCGGCGAAGCGGAGCAGCCTGTTCAGGACGGCGGTGAACAGGATCCGGATGCGGCGGATACGGCGCAGGAAGAGGGCGCGGCGGAAGAAGAACCGGCAGCGCAGGACGGCGGAGCGGACGCGGAAGCGGCCGAAGAGCAGCCCGAAGAGCCCGCAGCGGACGACGGCGCACAGGACGGCGGGGAGGCCAAAGAGAAGAAAGGATTCTTCTCCCGCAAGAAGGACAAAAAGGACGATGCGCTGAAGACACAGATCGCGGAGCTGCAGGACCGGGTGATGCGCCAGATGGCGGAATTTGAGAACTTCCGCAAGCGCACGGACAAGGAAAAATCCGCTATGTATGAGACCGGAGCCAGGAGCGTGATCGAAAAGATCCTGCCGGTGGTGGACAATTTCGAGCGGGGGCTGGCGATGGTCCCGGAGGAGCAGAAAAGCGAGCCCTTTGTGGACGGTATGACCAAGATCTACAAGCAGTTCCTGAAGGAGCTGGAGAATCTGGGCGTGAAGCCCATCGAAGCCGTCGGCAAGCCATTCGATCCGGATCTGCACAACGCGGTGATGCAGGTGGAGAACGACGAGCTGGAATCCGGTACGGTGGCGCAGGAGCTCCAGAAGGGGTATATGTACCGGGATACCGTGGTGCGTCACAGCCTGGTGGCGGTGGTGCAGTAGCGGGAAGGGACGGGGAGCGCTTCCCCGGACGGAAAGAGGCCGTAAATGCGGCAGCGCAGAGCGCGAAGGCATTTTAAATAGAAAAACGATTATTTCAGATAGCCGATGGGCGAGGAGGAGAAAAAGATGAGCAAGATCATAGGCATTGATTTGGGAACGACAAACAGTTGCGTAGCGGTCATGGAAGGCGGTCAGCCTACCGTTATCGCCAACGCGGAGGGAGCGCGGACCACGCCTTCCGTGGTAGCGTTTTCCAAGAACGGTGAGAGACTGGTGGGCGAGCCCGCGAAGCGTCAGGCTGTGACCAACGCGGAGAAGACCATTTCTTCCATCAAGAGACATATGGGTACGGATTACAGAGTGGACATCGACGGCAAGCGGTATTCTCCGCAGGAGATTTCCGCGATGATCTTACAGAAGCTGAAGGCGGACGCCGAGAATTATCTGGGCGAGAAGGTGACGGAGGCGGTCATCACCGTTCCGGCATACTTCAACGACGCGCAGCGTCAGGCCACCAAGGACGCGGGCAAGATCGCGGGCCTGGAGGTGAAGCGTATCATCAACGAGCCCACGGCCGCGGCGCTGGCCTATGGCCTGGACAATGAAAAAGAGCAGAAGATCATGGTCTATGACCTGGGCGGCGGCACCTTCGATGTTTCCATCATCGAGATCGGCGACGGCGTGATCGAGGTTCTGGCGACCAACGGCGATACCCATCTGGGCGGCGACGATTTCGACAACAAGATCATCAACTGGATGGTGTCTGAGTTCAGAGCGCAGCAGGGCGTGGATCTGTCCAAGGACAAGATGGCGATGCAGCGTCTGAAGGAGGCGGCGGAAAAGGCGAAGAAGGAGCTTTCCTCCGCGACCACTACCAACATCAACCTGCCCTTCATCAGCATGAACGCCAGCGGCCCGCTGCATTTCGATATGAACCTGACCAGGGCGAAGTTCGACGAGCTGACCAGCGATCTGGTGGAGCGCACCGCCGTTCCGGTGCAGAACGCGCTGCGCGATGCGGGCGTCACCGCTGCCGAGCTGGGCAAGGTGCTGCTGGTGGGCGGCTCCACCCGTGTGCCCGCGGTACAGGATAAGGTGAGACAGTTGACCGGCCACGAGCCCAGCAAGACCCTGAATCCCGATGAGTGCGTGGCGCTGGGCGCTTCCGTACAGGGCGGCAAGCTGGCGGGCGACGCCGGCGCCGGAGACATCCTGCTGCTGGATGTGACGCCGCTGTCTTTGTCCATCGAGACCATGGGCGGCATCGCGACCCGGCTGATCGAGCGCAACACCACCATCCCGACCAAGAAGAGCCAGGTGTTCTCCACGGCCGCGGACAATCAGACGGCGGTCGACATCAACGTCCTGCAGGGTGAGAGACAGTTCGCGAAGGACAACAAGTCCCTCGGCCAGTTCAGGCTGGACGGCATTCCGCCCGCGATGCGCGGTGTGCCGCAGATCGAGGTGACCTTCGATATCGATGCCAACGGCATTGTGAATGTATCCGCCAAGGATCTGGGCACCGGCAAGGAGCAGCATATCACCATCACGGCCGGCTCCAACATGTCCGATGCGGAGATCGATAAGGCGGTGCGCGAGGCCGCTGAGTTCGAGGCGCAGGACAGAAAGAAGAAAGAAGCCATCGATACGAGAAACAGCGCGGATTCCTTCGTGTTCCAGACGGAGAAGGCTTTGAAGGACGTGGGCGACAAGATCGATCCCGGCGCAAAGGCGGGCGTGGAGTCCGATCTGAACGCGCTGAAGTCTCTGCTGGATTCCACCAAGGATCAGGAGCTTTCCGACAGCCAGGTGGCCGATATCAAGGCGGCGCAGGAGAAGCTGATGCAGTCCGCGCAGGCGCTGTTCGCCAAGGTTTACGAACAGACGCAGGGCGCCGGTCAGGCCGGTCCCGATATGGGCTCGGGCGGCACGGGCAGCAGCGGCAATCCGGACGATGACATCATCGACGGGGATTTCCGCGAGGTCTGACGGACGGCGGATAGTTGGAAGCGCGTTCCGCACGGGCAGAACGGATGAAGCGGCGCACAGCCGTGCGCCGGAAACGAAAAACGGTAACGGCAAGCATAAGGGGGCCATGGGATTGGCCCCCGTTTGTGCGCGGTGTGTCCTGCGGCGCGCATTTAAAGGAGTATGGGAATGGCGGAACAGAAAAGAGACTATTATGAGGTCCTCGGTGTGGATAAAAACGCGGACGATGCCGCTCTGAAAAAAGCGTACAGGGTCCTGGCGAAGAAATATCATCCCGACATGAACCCCGGGGATAAGGAAGCGGAGAAAAAGTTCAAAGAGGCTTCCGAAGCTTACGCGGTCCTGAGCGATCCCGAGAAGCGGCGTCAATACGATCAGTTCGGCCATGCAGCGTTTGACGGCGGCGCGGGAGGCGGCGGCTTCGGCGGCTTTGATTTCAGCGGCGCTGATTTTGGAGATATATTCGGCGACATTTTCGGCGATCTCTTCGGCGGCGGCAGGAGAGGCGGCGGTGGCGGCAGGAGCGGCCCGGCCAAGGGGGCAAATCTGCGCACCAGCGTCCGGATCACCTTTGAGGAGGCGGTCTTCGGCACCAAAAAGGAGATCGAGCTGACGGTCAAGGAGGAATGCAAGACCTGTCACGGCAGCGGAGCGAAGCCCGGGACCAGCCCGGAGACCTGCTCCAAGTGCGGCGGCAAGGGCCAGGTGGTATTTACCCAGCAGTCCTTCTTCGGTACGGTGCGCAATGTACAGACCTGTCCGGACTGCGGCGGCACCGGCAAGGTGATCCGGGAAAAATGTCCGGACTGCCGTGGTACGGGCTATGTGCCGATCCGGAAAAAATACGAGGTCTCCATCCCTGCCGGTATCGACAACGGGCAGTGCAAGCGGCTGGCAGGCCAGGGAGAGCCGGGCGCCAACGGCGGTCCCAGAGGCGATGTGCTGGTGGAGGTGCTGGTGGGACAGCACCCGATCTTCCAGCGGCAGGATGTGAACATTTATTCCACGGTGCCGGTGTCCTTCGCGGTGGCGGCGCTGGGCGGCGAAGTGGTGATCGATACGGTGGACGGGAAGGTGGTTTACGACGTGAAGGCCGGAACCCAGACGGACACCAGGATCCGTCTGAAGGGCAAGGGCGTTCCCACCCTGCGCAATCCGGAGGTGCGCGGAGATCATTATGTCACGCTGGTGGTGCAGACGCCGGAGCGGCTTTCGGCCGAGGCGAAGGATTTGCTGCGCCGGTTCGACGAGGAGACCGGGGACAGCCTTCACGCTTCCGACCGGCTCCGGAACGGGGATTCTCCGAAGGAAAAACGGAAGCGGGGCTTTTTCAAATAAAAATCGGACTTCACGGCTTTCAGAGAAGCGGACGCTGCGGCCCCGCAGTATCCTGTGCCGGGAAAGGTACCAGGGGATGTGCGCATCCATGGACGGCTTTTCCGGCACAGGATACTGCGGGGCCGGCGTGCTGTTGCGGACTGCGCCGCGATTCCTGCGGGGAGGAACGTCCCCAATCCGAATTTTTGGGGGAAATGTGCCGTTGTGCTTGAAAATATCCCTGGCTTCGGATATGATATAGCTGTTACATATGGGGAAAGAGAACGGAACGGCGGTTTTCTGAAAGGGGGATCATTATGGGGAAAATGCCTGAGATCGGCACCTGCGTGTATCTGAATTCCATGGAGGAAATGGAAGGAAAGCTGATGACGCTGCAGGAAAACGGATTCAGGACCTGTCAGCTTCTGGCCTGGAAGCCGGAGCTGTGGACAAAGGAAAATGCGGCGCAGCTAAAGGGATTGTTAGAACAGTATGGGGTCGACCCCTCTGCGTTCTGGTGCGGCTGGACGGGGCCGAAGGTGTGGGATTTTTATGACGGACAGCTCACGCTGGGGCTGGTGCCGCCGGAATACCGGCAGATGCGGGTGGAGCAGTTATGCGCGGGGGCGGATTTCGCCCTCTGGCTGGGGATCACCGACGTGGTGACGCACATGGGCTTCATCCCGGAGAACCCGAATGATCCGAATTTCGCGGGCTTCTGCGTGGCGGTGCGCACGGTGGCGCAGCATCTGAAAGCCCAGGGCCAGTGGCTGCTGTTTGAAACCGGGCAGGAGACGCCGGTGACAATGCTGCGCTGCTTTGAACAGGTGGGCTGCGACAATCTGGGCGTGAACCTGGATACGGCCAACGTGATCCTGTACGGCAGGGCCAATCCGGTGGACGCGCTGGATGTGTTCGGCCCCTATGTCCGGAATCTGCACGCCAAGGACGGCCTGTATCCCGTCAACGGCCACGATCTGGGGAGAGAAGTGAAGATCGGCGAGGGAAAGGTGGATTTTAAGGCCCTCTTTGAGAAGCTGAAGGCGCTGGGGTATACCTCCCATGTGACCATCGAGCGGGAAATCGAGGGGGAGCAGCAGCTTCGGGATATTCTGGAGTCCCGCGCCTACTTGCAGCGCGTTCTGGATGAGGTTTACGGAGGGTGAGAGATGATCAGAGTCGGACTTGTGGGCGTGGGAGGCATCAGCGGCGCCCATATTCCCGCGTGGGACGGGATGGAGGATACGGAGCTTGTCGCCCTTTGCGATATCCGAAAGGAGCGCCTGGAAAAATATCCGGACAGACATCTGTATACGGACTTTGAGGAAATGCTGGAGAAGGAACGGCTGGATATTCTGGATATTTGTCTGCCCACGTATCTGCACACGGATTATGCCGTGAAGGCCATGGGGCGGGGTATCCATGTGGTAACCGAGAAGCCGCTGTCCCTGCACAGTGAGGACGTGGAGCGGGCTTATGCCTGCGCGCGCCGAAACCGCGTGAATTTCATGGTGGCGCAGGTGCTGCGGTTCTGGCCGGAATATGAACTGGTGAAGACGTTTTACGATTCCGGGAAATACGGGAAGCTGCTGTCCGGCAGCATGTCCCGGCTGGGAAATATCCCCCAGTGGAGCTGGGACAACTGGATGCGCGACGAGTCGCGCAGCGGGCTGGTGCCCTATGATCTGCACATCCACGATCTGGATTTTATGGTGTATGCCTTCGGAGCGCCCCGCAGGGCGGTGACGCACCGCAGTAAGCGGCCGGAGCAGGATTATCTGCACGCGGTTTATGAATACGACGGATTTTTTATCGCGGCAGAGGCGTCCTGGTACGCGTCTCCCTATCCCTTCACCGCGGGCTTTCTGTTCCAGTTCGAGCATGCCGTAGTATCCTGGCAGGGGGGCCGCTTCATGATCTATGAGGAAGGCGGGAAGGTGCGGGACCTGTCGGTACACAGCGACGGGGACACCGGGGACATCAATCTTCCGAAGAGCGACGCCTATGCCAATGAGCTGCGGTATTTCGCGGACTGCGTGAAGGAGGGACGGTTCCCGGAGAAGGTGAAGCCGGAGGAGCTGGCCTGTGTGATCAGACTTCTGAACGATGAATGGAATGACCGCGCCGTGTGATGCGTTCGCTGAAACGGAAGGAGAACCGAACAGCATATGAAATGGAAGAAATTCAGGATCAAGACCGTTGCGGCAGCGGAGGACATCATCATCAGCGCGCTGTACGACATCGGCCTGATGGGGGCGCAGATCGAGGATCGGGTTCCGCTGACCGCTCTGGAAAAGGAGCAGATGTTTGTGGATATCCTGCCCGACGGGCCGGAGGACGACGGCACCGCATACCTGAGCTTTTTTCTGGAAGAGGCGGAAGACGGAGGCCTTCTTCTGGGAGAGGAGACGGTGACGGAGGCCGCCGCGCTGGAACGGGTGCGGGAGCAGTTGGAGTCCGTGCGCCGGTACTGTGAGATCGGCGAAGGGACTGTGGCGGTGGACGAGACGGAGGATCTGGACTGGATCAATAACTGGAAACAGTATTTTCACCGCTTTTCCGTTGACGATCTTCTGGTGATCCCCTCCTGGGAGGAAATGGGGCCGGAGGACGAGGGAAAAACGGTCCTTCATATCGATCCGGGCACGGCGTTCGGCACGGGGATGCATGAGACAACGCAGCTTTGCCTCCGGCAGTTGAAAAAATATGTTGCGCCGGAAACAGAGCTTCTGGATGTGGGGACGGGCAGCGGCATTCTCGCCATCGTATCCCTGCTCTGGGGGGCCAGGCATGCGGTGGGAACGGATCTGGATCCTTGCAGCGCGGACGCGGTGGACGATAACCGGAAGCGAAATGGTATCGCACCGGAGCGATTTGAAATGATGATCGGCAATATCATCACGGATCCGGCGATACAGGCTGCGGTGGGATATGAGAAATATGATATCGTGGTCGCCAACATTCTGGCGGAGGTGCTGGAGGCGTTGACGCCGGGGATCGTGTCCCGGCTGAAGCCGGGAGGCGTATATATCACCTCCGGCATTCTCAATGAAAAGGAAAATAGGGTGAAAAGGGCCGTGGAAGCGGCGGGGCTGACCGTTCTGGAGGTGACGCGTCAGGGAGAGTGGGTCAGCGTGACCGCCCGGAAGAAGCCCTGCGTGTGAGCAGAAGGAAGCAGAAGGCCATGCATCAGTTTTTTGTGGATGAGCAGCAGATTCAGGGCCGGCGCGTTGTCATCACCGGCAGAGATGTGAACCACATCCGGAATGTGCTGCGCATGAAACCGGGGGAGGAAATTTCCGTCTTCAACGGTTCCGACGGGAAGGAATACCGCTGCGGCATTCAGGAGATCCGGGAGGATGAGGTGATCTGTGCCCTGCGGTTCGTCCGGGAGGACGGGGTGGAGCTGCCCGCCAGGGTGACGGTGTTCCAGGGGCTGCCCAAGGCCGACAAGATGGAGTTCATCGTTCAGAAGCTGGTGGAGCTCGGGGTACACGCCATCGTGCCGGTGGCCACAGGGCGTTCCGTGGTGAAGCTGGATGAAAAAAAGGCCGGAGCGAAGGTCCTGCGCTGGCAGGCCATCGCGGAGGCAGCGGCCAAGCAGAGCAGGCGGGCCGCGGTGCCCCGGATCGGGGCTGTCTGCACAATGCGGGAGGCGCTGGCGCAGGCGGCCGGGATGGATGTGAAGCTGATCCCCTATGAATTATCGGAGGGGATGGCGGAAACGAAGCGGCGCATCGAGGGCACGGCGCCGGGGCAGGAGATCGCCGTTTTCATCGGGCCTGAGGGCGGCTTTGCGGAGGAAGAGGTGGCGCAGGCGCAGGCGGCCGGCTTTGTGCCGGTGACGCTGGGCAAACGGATCCTGCGCACGGAGACGGCGGGGCTTGTGGTGATGGCCTGGCTGATGTACCATCTGGAGACGTGAAAGCCGGAGACGGGGAACGGAAAGGGAGGGCATACCCTTGCCGTCCTCCGGAGCCGCGTTTTTTCGGAGCCGCGGTCAGAAAAGATAACATTTTGTCATGTCGGAGCGTTCTTTTGTCGAAGCCCCGCATATCATAATAAGGAAGTATCTTTTTTCAAAAAGGGCTTCTTACGAAATCGAAAAAGCAGGTGAGACATATGGAATGCTATCTGGATAATTCCGCCACCACAAGGTGTCTAGACAGCGTGGCGGAGCTCATGATCGGGATCATGCGGGAGGATTACGGAAATCCCTCCAGCCTGCACCGAAAGGGCGTACAGGCGGAGGGATATCTGCGATATGCAAAGGATGTGATCGCCAAAAGCCTGAAGGCGGACCCGAAGGAGATCTTTTTCACCTCCGGAGGCACGGAATCGGATAATCTGGCGCTGCGGGGGGCGGCCTATGCCAACTGCCGCAGGGGCCGGCATCTGATCACGACGCAGATCGAGCATCCGGCGGTGCTGCAGACGATGCAGTATCTGCAGGAGCAGGGGTATGAGGTGACCTATCTGCCGGTGGATGAAAACGGCAGGGTCAGGCTGTCCGACCTGGCACAGGCCATGCGGCCGGACACGATTCTGGTGTCCGTCATGCACACCAACAACGAGATCGGTTCGCTTCAGCCCATCGCGGAGATCGGGGCATTTCTGGCGCGGGAGTATCCCGACGTGCTCTTTCATGTGGATGCGGTGCAGGGCTATGGGAAATTCCGTATTTATCCCAGGCGGCTGCATGTGGATATGCTGTCGGCTTCTGCGCATAAGATCCACGGCCCCAAGGGCGTGGGCTTTCTGTATGTGGCGCAGCGGGTGAAGATCCGTCCGATCCTGTTCGGCGGGGGACAGCAGCAGAATCTGAGATCGGGTACGGAGAATGTACCGGGAATCGCCGGCATGGCGAAGGCCGCCGAGGAAATCGGCCGGACGCTGGATGAAGATGTTTCCAGGCTGTATGCGCTGCGGGAAATGCTGGCGGAGGGCGTCCGGGAGCTGAGCGGGGTGCGCGTGAACGGCCTGCCCGGACAGGAGAGCGCGCCCCACGTGCTGAGCGTTTCCTTTGAGGGCGTGCGCAGCGAGGTGCTGCTCCATGCGCTGGAGGAACGGGGGATCTATGTTTCGGCGGGGAGCGCCTGCGCCTCCAACCATCCGGATACGGCGGGCTCGGCCACCCTTCGGGCGATCGGGCTGCCGAAGCCGCTGCTTTCCTCCACGATCCGGTTCAGCCTTTCGGTCTTTACGACAGAGGAGGAGATCCGCTATACGCTGCAGGCGCTTCACGAGCTGGTGCCCGTGCTGCGGCGGTATACGCGCAGACGGTGAACCGCTGGCGCGGAGAGGGAAGGCATGGCCGGCTCCGCGCCGGCGACAAAGAGAAAAAACGGGAAGGGAAGCGGAAGACGGGAATGCGGACAGAGGCGTTGGAGAGGGAAGGAGATCAGGGACAGATGATGTTCAGGGCTTTTTTGATCAAATTTGCGGAGATCGGCGTAAAGGGGAACAACCGGGATCTTTTCGAGGCGGCCCTGGCGCAGCAGATCAAATACGCGCTGCGGCGCTGTGAGGGAGAGTTCGCCCTCCGGCGCACCCGGGGAAGAATTTATATCGACGCGCTTTCCGATTACGATTATGACGAGCTGGTGGACAGCCTGCGGACGGTGTGCGGCATTTCCGGCATCTGTCCCATGGTGCAGGCAGAGGACGAGGGGATCGAAAAGCTCTGCGGCGATGTGGTTTCCTATGTGGACAGCCATTATCCGGATAAGCATTTCACCTTCAAGGTCAACGCCAGGCGGGCCAGAAAGGATTATCCGCTGGATTCCATGGAGATCAATGCCCTGGTGGGGGAAAAGGTGCTGGACGCCTTTCCGGATATCCGGGTGGACGTGCATAAGCCGGATGTCCTGATTTCCATCGAGATCCGGGAGAAGATCTATATCTATTCCATTGAGATCCCCGGCCCCGGCGGCATGCCCGTGGGCACCAACGGAAAGGCGATGCTGCTGCTCTCCGGCGGGATCGATTCGCCGGTGGCGGGCTATATGGTGGCGAAACGGGGCGTGAAGATCGACGCCGTCTATTTTCATGCGCCGCCCTATACCAGCGAGCGGGCGAAGCAGAAGGTGGTGGACCTGGCACGGCTGGTGGCGCGCTACAGCGGCCCCGTCTATCTGCATGTGGTCAACTTCACCGAGATCCAACTGGCTATTTACGAAAAATGTCCGCACGACGAGCTGACCATCATCATGCGCCGGTATATGATGCGCATCGCGGAGGCCATCGCGAAAGAGACGGAGTGCCTGGGGCTGGTGACCGGAGAGAGCATCGGTCAGGTGGCAAGCCAGACCATGCAGTCCCTCGCCGTCACCAACGAGGTGTGCAGCCTGCCGGTCTATCGGCCCTGCATCGGAATGGACAAGCAGGAGATCGTGGCCGTCGCGGAAAAGATCGGGACCTATGAAACCTCGATCCTGCCGTTTGAGGACTGCTGCACGATCTTCGTGGCGAAGCATCCCGTGACCAGGCCCAATCTGAATGTGATCCGGCGGCACGAGGAACGGCTGGCGGACTGCATCGGGGAGATGATGCAGCGCGCACTGGATACCGCGGAAGTGATCGTGGCGCAGGTCTGAAACGAAAAAGGGCCGCAGACGGCGAAAGCGCCCTGCGGCCCCGATGCTTCGGATCTCAGATCATGTACGGTTTTAAAACGTCCAGAACGGCATCCATGTTCTCTTCGGTATGAATGTTCAGATCGATGGGCTTGGACAGATCCAGGCTGAAGATCCCCATGATGGACTTGGCATCGATGACGTATCTGCCGGATACCAGATCGAAGTCGTAATCAAATTTGTTGATATCGTTCACAAAGGATTTTACTTTATCGATGGAATTGAGAGAAATCTGAACGGTTTTCAATGCAGTCTACCTCCTTTTACGGGCATTGGGACGCAAAAACAAGGCGTCCGCTGTTTCTGATTCTGCCCTTATCTTAGCAAATGCGGACGGGAAAAGTCAATTAACAAACATCACAAAAATCGTGGAGCAGGGAATGAAAAGTGTAGCATTACACAATCTGGGGTGTAAGGTAAACGCCTACGAGCTGGAGGTCATGGGACAAAAGTTACAAGAAAGCGGATACCGTCTCGTCCCTTTTGATTCGCCCGCCGATATCTATATCGTGAATACCTGTACGGTCACGAATATCGCGGACCGGAAAAGCAGGCAGATGCTGCACCGCGCGAAAAGGCAGAATCCGAACGCCGTGGTGGTGGCCGCGGGCTGCTATGTGCAGACGGCGGCCCGGCAGGCGCAGGAGGACCCCTGCGTGGATCTGATCGTGGGAAACGACCGCAAGAAGGACATCGTGGAGATCCTGGAGGCTTATCTGAACGGGCAGCAGGCGGCCGGAATCCGTGCCTGCGGGTCCGAAAGCGCGGAGGCGTACGGAGAAGCGCGCCTGACGCATGCGCCGGAGCACACCCGCGCGTATATCAAAATTCAGGACGGATGCGACCAGTTCTGTTCCTACTGCATCATTCCCTTCGCAAGGGGCAGGGTCAGGAGCCGCCGGCCGGAGGAGGTGCTGGAGGAGGTGCGGGAGCTGGCCTGCCGCGGCTGCCGGGAGGTGGTCGTCACGGGCATCCATGTCAGCTCCTACGGCGCGGATTTCGAGCCCGGAGCGGCGCGGAAAGCGGACGCCCGGCAGCGGGCTCCGGAGGCGGGACATCTGATCCGCCTGATCGAGCGGATCGCGCAGACGGAGGGGATCGAACGCATCCGGCTGGGCTCCCTGGAGCCGCGCATCGTGACGGAGGACTTCGCCCGCAGGCTGGCGGCCGTTCCGAAGCTGTGCCCGCATTTCCATCTGTCCCTGCAGAGCGGCTGCGACGATGTGCTGCGGCGGATGAATAGACATTACAGCACGGGGGAATACTACGAAAAGGTGGAGATCCTGAGAGCGCATTTCGACCGTCCCGCCATCACCACGGACGTGATCGTAGGCTTTCCGGGAGAGACGGAGGCGGAGTTCGAGGAGACCTGCGCGTTTCTGGAAAAGGTGCGTTTTTTTGAAATGCATATCTTCAAGTATTCCCGGAGAAAGGGAACGGCGGCGGACCGGATGCCGGGGCAGTTGACGGAGAGCGAGAAGCAGGCGCGCAGCGCGCGGCTGATGCGGCTGGAGGCGGAGCATTCCCAACAGTACCGCGCGTCCTACATAGGGAAAGAAGTGGAGATCCTCGTGGAGGAGGAGAAGGAGATCGGCGGCAGAAAATGGTGGACCGGCCATACCGACACCTACGTGGTCTGTGCCGTGGAGGACGGGAAAACGGAGCGGAACCGGTTCTTTCGCGGCAGGGCGGCGGGCTTTCTGACAGAGGAGATCCTGCGGCTGGAATAAGGCGTTGAAAATTTTGGGAAAGTAATGTAAAATAGGGGCAGCGGGGCCGCAGGGATTTTCCGCGGGGTTATGAAAGCGACGGAAGCGGCGGAATGAGAGGCACTATGAGGGAATTGGGCAACACACAGTATTTCAGGGTGGACGTGGAGCCGGAGACAGATGTACAGATGGTTCTGGCGCAGGTGTATGAGGCGCTTTCAGAAAAGGGATACAATCCGGTGAACCAGATCGTGGGCTATATCATGTCGGGAGATCCCACCTACATCACCAGCCACAACGGCGCAAGAGGGCTGATCATGCGCGTGGAGCGGGACGAGCTGGTGGAGGAGATGCTCAGATCTTATATCAGAAGCAACGGATGGAAGTAGGAGATCGCGGTTCGCGGCCCGGGAACCGTACAGAGGAAGAGCAGGAGAGCCGCATGCGGATCATGGGACTGGATTTCGGGGCGAAAACAGTGGGCGTTGCCGTCAGCGACCCGCTTTTTGTCACTGCCCAGGGAATCGAGATCATTCGGAGAGAAGAGGAGAACAAGCTGCGCCGGACGCTGGCGCGGATCGAGGCGCTGATCCAGGAATACGAAGTAGGAGAGATCGTGGTGGGCCTTCCGGTACGCCTGAACGCTTCGGAAGGCGAACGCGCAGAGAAGACCAGGGAATTTGCCGACCGGCTTTTCCGCAGGACCGGTCTGCCTGTCCGTTTGTGGGACGAGAGGCTGACAACGGCGGCGGCGGACCGGACGCTGGAGGAAGCGGGGGTGCGCCGGGAAAAGCGGAAGGCATATGTGGATAAGATTGCGGCTGTTCTGATCCTGCAAAACTATCTGGAGGAGAGACAAAACAGGGCATAAAGGGAGAGTTCGGTTTGGAAAAGATCGTGTTTACCCCGGAGGAAGGGAAAGCGGTGGCGCTTTATGTGTTGGAACAGACGCGCCTCGGCGGAGTGGATTATATCCTGGTGACGGAAAGCGCGGACGGCGACGGGGACGCGCTGATTTTGAAGGATGTTTCGGAACAGGGCGAGACGGAGGCCCTGTATGAGATCGTGGACGACGACGGGGAGCTGGAAGCGGTGGCGTCCATTTTTTCCGAAATGCTGGAAGATATTGATTTGGAAAAGGATTGAGAGGTTATTTGTGAGAAAGACGAAAAAAGTGAATCATGAGGGCCCGTCTCTGAAGGTGATCCCGCTGGGAGGCCTGGAACAGATCGGTCTGAACATCACGGCCTTCGAATACGGGGACAGCATCGTGGTGGTGGACTGCGGGCTTTCTTTTCCGGATGACGATATGCTGGGCATCGATCTGGTGATCCCGGATATCACCTATCTGCGGGAGAACGCGGAACGGGTGCAGGGCATTGTGATCACCCACGGGCACGAGGACCATATCGGCGCGCTGCCCTATGTTCTGCGGGAACTGAACATCCCCATTTACGCCACGCGGCTGACGATGGGGCTGATCGAAAATAAGCTGAAGGAGCATGAGCTTTTAGAGAGTACGGAACGGAAGGTGATCAAATTCGGGCAGTCCGTGAACCTGGGACAGTTCCGCATCGAGTTTATCAAAACCAATCACAGCATCGTGGACGCGGCGGCGCTGGCGATCCATTCTCCGGCGGGGACCGTGATCCACACCGGGGATTTCAAGGTGGATTATACGCCGGTCTTCGGCGAGGCCATCGATCTGCAGCGCTTCGCGGAGCTGGGGAAAAAGGGCGTGCTGGCGCTGATGTGCGATTCCACCAACGCGGAGCGCAAGGGCTTCACCCAGTCGGAGCGCACGGTGGGCCATGCCTTCGATACGATTTTTCATGAACATCAGGGCTCCCGCCTGATCATCGCCACCTTCGCTTCCAACGTGGACCGGGTGCAGCAGATCATCAATTCCGCCCATAAATACGGCCGGAAGGTGGTGGTGGAGGGTCGCAGCATGGTGAACATCATCGAGACGGCCATCAATCTGGGCTGCATCAGCATCCCGGAGAACACGCTGGTGGAGATCGACCGGCTGAAGGACTATCCGGACGACCGCACTGTTATCATCACCACGGGCAGTCAGGGAGAGAATATGGCGGCCCTGAGCCGCATGGCGTCCGGGATGCACCGCAAGGTCACCATCGGACCCAATGATACCGTTATTTTTTCCAGCAACCCCATCCCCGGCAATGAGAAGGCGGTGACAAAGGTCATCAACGAGCTGGAGATCAAGGGAGCGGAGGTGATCTTTCAGGATGTCCATGTTTCCGGGCATGCCTGTCAGGAGGAGATCAAGCTGATCTATACGCTGGTGCAGCCGCGCTACGCGGTCCCCGTCCATGGGGAATACAAGCACCGCAAGGCCCAGGCGGAGGTCGCCATGGAGCTGGGAATCCCGAAGGAAAATGTGCTCATGCTCAGCTCCGGCGATGTGCTGGAGCTGACGGAGGAGAGCGCGCAGATCACCGGGCAGGTGCAGGTGGGCGCGATCCTGGTGGACGGCCTGAGCGTGGGCGACGTGGGCAATGTGGTCCTGCGGGACCGCCAGCATCTGGCGGAGGACGGCATCCTGATCGTGGTGGTGGCGCTGGACGGCGTGACCGGCCATGTGGTCAGCGGGCCGGATCTGGTCTCCAGGGGCTTTGTATATGTGAAGGAATCGGATGAGCTGATGGACGAGGCCAGAGAGCTGATGGAGCACGTCATGGAGGCGAACGTGGCCAGAGGCTGTACGGACTGGGGCCGGATCAAGACATCCATCAAGGATTCGCTGGGAGATTTTATCTGGAAAAAGACCAAGCGGCGTCCGATGATCCTGCCGATCATCATGGAAACGTAAGAAAAACCGCAAAGAGGACTGACGGGAAATGGACAGAGTGGAGAAGGCGCTGGAGGAGCTGATCGCCGCCATCATCGATTCCGAAATATACCGGGAATATGACCGGCAGAATGCGACGGTGCGGCGATATCCGGAGCTGAAACGGCAGATCGACGAATTCCGGAGGGAAAACTATATGCTCCAGCATTCCAGCACATCGGATGAACTGTTCGATAAGGTGGATGAGTTCACGAGCAGGTATGAGGAGTTTCGCAGCAACGCGCTGGTGGAGCCGTTCCTGAGCGCGGAGCTGGATTTTTGCAGGATGATACAGTACATCAACCGGCAGATATTGGAGGCGGTCGATTTTGAGTGATCGAAAGAGAAGAAAGCGCGTGGGCCCGCCGGACTCGGGCAGGGGATTTGCCGGCAGGGCGGTCAGTACCGTTTTCAACGCGGTGTTTTTCGTGGTGGCCGCCATGCTGATCTATCGCGGCTCCGTTCTGGCCTATCAGTACGGCACCCGGCTTTTCGGGGAGCCGCCCATGTCGGAGGCGCCGGGCCAGGAGATCGTGGTCATGGTGACGGACGGCAAAGATTTTGACGGCATTGCCGAGATTCTGCAGCAGAACGGTCTGATTCGGGATAAAACGCTGTTCCGGATTCAGGAGATGCTTTCCAATTACGCGGAGGACGGGTTCCAGGAGGGCACCTATAAGCTCTCCACCGCCATGACGCCGGATGAGATGATGGACGTGATGGCCGGGATCGGCGGAGAAGAATCGTGATGGATGAAGAGAGAATGCGGGTTTTTCTTCATTCTCTGGAGGAGGATCTGCCGCCCTGGCTGGCCGGACTGCGCCGCAGGGCCAGGGAAGCGGGCATCCCCGTCATCCGGACGGAGGCGGAAAGCCTGCTGCGCTTTCTGATCCGTGTCAGGCGCCCCGCGTCCGTTCTGGAGGTGGGGACCGGCGTCGGGTATTCGGCTCTTTTCATGAGCGAGTACATGCCGGAAAACGGCCGCATTACGACGGTCGAAA
This sequence comes from uncultured Eisenbergiella sp., assembly GCA_947627215.1. Lineage (GTDB taxonomy): Bacteria > Bacillota > Clostridia > Lachnospirales > Lachnospiraceae > Gallintestinimicrobium. The sequence goes on along the minus strand of CANQVD010000047.1, from coordinate 4,464 downwards.
ATGACGGGAGACGGATCCCGGAGGCGAAACGGAATTTCCGGGAGGCAGGAAGGGACGGAAGGATCACGATGCTGGAGGGGGACGCGGCGGAGCTCCTTCCGGCGCTGGACGATTCCTTTGATTTTGTATTCATGGACGCGGCGAAAGGGCAGTATCTTCATTTTCTGCCCGAAGTGCTGCGCCTTTTGTGTCCCGGCGGGCTTCTGGTGTCGGACAACGTGCTGCGGGGCGGGGATATTCTGGAATCCCGTTACGCGGTGCGGCGGCGGGACCGCACGATCCATGCCAGAATGCGGGAATATTTGTACGTGCTGAAGCACGATCCCCGTCTGGAGACGCTGATCCTTCCGATGGGGGACGGCATGACGGTGAGCGTGCGGCGGCACGAAGACACGGGAAAAAGGGAAATATGAGGAAGAAACCGGAACTGCTCATGCCGGCGGCCGGCCCGGAGGTGCTGCGGACGGCGGTGCGCTACGGGGCGGACGCCGTCTATATCGGCGGGGATATCTTCGGGCTGCGGGCAAAAGCGAAAAATTTTACACCGGCGGAAATGGCGGAGGGCATCCGCTTCGCCCATGCGCATGGGAAAAAGGTCTATGTGACCGCCAATATTCTGGCGCATAACCGGGACCTGGAGGAGGCGGAGGGGTACTTTGAGACGCTGCGGGATCTGCGGGCCGCGGACGGCGCATCCGCTTCGCCCGACGCGCTGATCGTATCGGATCCGGGACTGTTTTCACTGGCGAAGCGCGTATGGCCCGGCGCGGAATTCCATATATCCACCCAGGCGAACAATACCAATTACGGCACCTATCTGTTCTGGCACGGACTGGGCGCGAAGCGGGTGGTCAGCGCCAGGGAGCTTTCGCTGGCGGAGATCCGGCAGATCCGGGAAAAGATCCCTGCGGAGCTGGAGATCGAAAGCTTTGTCCACGGGGCCATGTGCGTTTCCTATTCCGGCAGATGTCTGCTGAGCAGCTATCTGACGGGAAGGGACGCCAATCTGGGAGAATGCACCCATCCGTGCCGCTGGAAATACGCGGTGATGGAGGAGACAAGACCCGGAGAGTATATGCCGGTCTGTGAGAATGAGCGGGGGACATTCCTGTTCAATTCAAAGGATCTTTGTATGATCGGGCATATCCCGGAGCTTCTGGAGGCCGGGATCGACAGCTTCAAGGTGGAGGGCAGGATGAAGACCGCGCTGTATGCGGCGACTGTCGCGAGAGCCTACAGAAAGGCGATCGATGACTGCCTGGAATCGGAGGCGCTCTACCGGTCCAATCTGGAATGGTACGAACAGGAGGTCCGCAAATGCACCCACCGGCAGTACAGTACAGGGTTTTTCTTCGGGAAACCGGATGAGAGCGCGCAGATCTATGACGCCGGCACCTACATCAACGACTATGTCTATCTGGGAACGGTATATGAGACAGACGAAAAGGGACGGGCACGGATCGAACAGCGCAACCGGTTCTTTGCGGGCGACCGGATCGAGGTGATGCGGCCGGACGGACGGGACAGCTTTGTGACGGTGGAAAAGATAGAGGATGCGGCGGGAAACGCCATGGAGAGCGCGCCCCATCCCAGGCAGCTCCTGTGGCTGACGCTCTCGGAGAGAGTCGGAGAAGGGGATATTCTGCGGGCGGAAAAGGACGCCGTGTGAGCGCGGGCGGATGTCCGGCGAGGCGGACCGAAAAACGGCATACGGATGTGACAGGGGAAAGGATACGGACATGCAGGAAGCTTTGAATGTGGAAAAATTGTTTGCCCGGAATGTGTTCACGCTGGGAAAGATGAAGGAGCGGCTGCCCCGGAAGGCCTATGAAGAAGTGGTGCGCGTCATGGAGCACGGCGGTCAGCTCTCTCCTGCCGCCGCGGACGTGGTGGCCAAGGCCATGAAGGACTGGGCCGTGGAGAACGGCGCGACTCATTATACGCACTGGTTCCAGCCGCTGACCGGAATTACGGCGGAGAAACACGATTCCTTTGTGACGCATCCGGACGAGAGCGGCCGGATGCTGATGGATTTTTCCGGAAAGCAACTGATCCGGGGGGAGACGGACGCGTCCTCTTTTCCTTCCGGAGGGCTGCGTTCCACCTTCGAGGCCAGAGGCTATACGGTCTGGGATATCACCTCTCCGGCATTCCTGAAGGAGGACGCCACGGGGGTGATCCTGTGCGTACCCACGGCGTTCTGCTCCTATAACGGTGAGGCGCTGGACAAAAAGACGCCGCTGCTGCGTTCCATGGAGGCGCTTTCCCAGCAGGCCATGCGGCTGGTGCGGCTGTTCGATCCTGAAACGGCGGCGACTAAGGTCATTCCCTCCGTGGGGGCAGAGCAGGAATATTTTCTCATCGACCGCGGCAAATATCTGAAACGGAAGGACCTGATCTTTTCCGGACGGACCCTGTTCGGCGCGCCCGCGCCCAAGGGGCAGGAGCTGGAGGATCACTATTTCGGCGTCATCCGGGAACGGGTGGGCGCTTTCATGAAGGATCTGAACGTGGAGCTGTGGAAGCTGGGAGTGACCGCCAAGACCCAGCATAACGAGGTGGCCCCGGCGCAGCACGAGCTGGCGCCGGTCTACGAGACCGCCAACATCGCCATGGACCATAATCAACTGGTGATGGAAACGATGAAAAAGGTGGCGGAACGGCATAACCTGCGCTGCCTGCTCCATGAAAAGCCCTTCGCCGGCGTCAACGGCTCCGGCAAACACGACAACTGGTCCATTTCCACGGATACCGGCGTCAATCTGCTGGATCCCGGCGATACGCCCAATGAAAACATCCAGTTCCTCCTGGTGCTGGCCTGTATCATGAAGGCGGTGGATACCCATGCGGACCTGCTGCGCCGCAGCGCCTCCAATGTGGGCAACGATCTCCGCCTGGGAACCAACGAAGCGCCGCCCGCCATCGTTTCCATCTTTCTGGGGCGGCAACTGGAGGATGTGGTGCGCCAGCTCGTGGAGACCGGGGAGGCCAACAGCCTTCTGAAGGGCTCCACGCTGCATACCGGCGTTTCCACGGTGCCAGATCTGCATATGGACGCCACGGACCGCAACCGCACCTCTCCCTTCGCGTTTACAGGAAATAAATTTGAGTTCCGCATGGTAGGCTCCTCCGATTCCATCGGCAGCCCCACCACCACCATCAATGCCATCGTAGCGGAGGCGTTCTGCGAGGCGGCGGACCGTCTGGAGGCGGCGGGCCCGGAGCGGTTCGCACAGGCCGTTCATGACCTGATCAAGGAATATATGACGAAGCACCGCCGTATCGTGTTCAACGGCGACGGTTATTCGGACGCCTGGGTGCGGGAGGCGAAGCGCCGCGGACTGCCCAATTACCGGAGCATGGTGGATTCCCTGGAGGCGCTGACCACGGAGAAGGCCATCCGGCTGTTTGAACGGTTTGGCATTTATAACCGGGCCGAGCTGGAGTCCCGCAAGGAGATCCTTTACGAAACCTATGTAAAGACCATACATATCGAAGCGCGCACCATGATCGACATGGCCTCCAGAGAGCTTCTGCCCGCTGTGATCCGCTACACGAAGAGCCTGGCGGAAACGGTCAATGCCGCGAAGGCTGCCGGGGTGGACGTCTCTGTCGCATCCGTGCTTCTGCGGGAGATCAGCGAGCTGCTGGGAAAAGCCGCCGGCGCGCTGGAGGACCTGAAGTGGAAGGAGAAGGAGGGGCAGGAGATCCGGGGAGACGTAAAGCGGCAGGCTTTCTTCTACCGGGATACCATCGTGCCCGCTATGGCCGCGCTGCGCACGCCGGTTGACGCGATGGAGACGAAGGTGGACCGGGAATTCTGGCCTGTGCCGGTGTATTCGGATCTGCTGTTTGAGGTGTGAGGAAAAGCGCCGTCTGCCTGCCTTCTCTGAAGGGACTCTTCATAGAAGGCGGGCGGACGAGAGGCAGAGCGAAAAAGTTGGGAAAAGCAAAAAAAGTGCTTGCATTTTACCGGGCTTTTTGGTATAGTTATCAAGTGCGAAGGGAAAGCTGAAGAAGCATTCCGGAATGCGCTTAGGGCTATCGCCAAACGGTAAGGCAACGGACTCTGACTCCGTCATTTCCAGGTTCGAATCCTGGTAGCCCTGTCAGAAGGACCCGGCAGAGATGATCTGCCGGGTTTTTTGATGCTCAAAAAAGCCAGTATTTATGCGGGTTTGCGGGCTTTTGGGTGTGGAAAGGGGCGGCTTTGGGACGTTTTGGCACGACAGGCAGAAAATACGGTTTTACGTTAATTTCCTAACCTGTGAGTAAAATTTTGAAAAGATAGGTCAATTCATAGGTCAATCGAAAATCCGGGAAAAGCTGATAAGATCAAGGAATTTCGCACATTGACGCGATGCGGGGCCTGTTTTGGAGAAAAAAAGAGGGCAGGATCCGGGTAGAAAAGTGGAAAACTGGAAGACGCATATATAAGGCAGGGACAGTATTCCAGTGGAAACA
>CANQVD010000046.1 GCA_947627215.1 uncultured Eisenbergiella sp. | reverse complement strand
GTGGGCGGGAGCTCACCATGAAACCCAGGGGCCGCACAGGGCATCTCTGCGACCGCGAGACTTTCCAGGTCATTCAAGGAACGAAAAGCGGCGAGTTGGTCGTGCGGATCGTTAAGGCCTGCCACTCCTACCGGAAAGAGAATCCGGGAACTGTGATATACGAGAATGCCCGGCAATTCATCCGTCTCGACCGGGATGGCAGCGTGAAGTGCGAGAGCTATTATTATTCCTATCCGGAGACAAAGTGGAGGCGCGGGAACAGGCCGGTTCCCTTTCATTATCAATACAATTTTGAGTCGGACACATGCGGCCACGTCTACAGCGGGAACCTTCCCCGGGCTTTGCGCGGTACGCCCTGGCAGTACTGCCCTGTTCAGACCTACTACGGGCATTTCCGCGAGCCTATGGAGATGCTCCCGTTTTTGGCTGCTTATGTGAAGCATCCGAGGTTGGAGCATCTGGTAAAAACAGGGTTTTACAGTCTTGCCTCAGATATGGTCTACGGCAGAAGTTACGGACTGAATCTGGATGAATCCAGGAACCGAACCCACCAAATCCTGAGAGTAGGCGCAGAAGATGTGGGCTTTCTGCGGGATATTGACATAGCCGCAGCCCCATTGAAAATCTTCCAGGGCTACTGCCAGAAAGGCCTGAAAGACCGTCAGCGTCTCCTGATGTGGCAGCAGGAACGAAAAGTTGACCGGGATATCGAACCGGCTCTGGAGCATATGACCCCTCATAAGGTTATGCGCTACCTGGATACCCAATACGGGACACTCCAGCACCGTCTGACCCAATACAAGACCCAGCGTTACCGCAAAATGCAGGATCTCGTCACAGAATACAAGGACTATCTGGATATGTGCAGCAAGTTGGGATATGACTTGAACAGCAATTCCGTTTTATTCCCGAAAGACCTGCAGAAAGCTCACGACAGTGCCGCCCACAGGGCCAAAGTGAAAGCAGATGCCCAGCTCCGCCGTGATTTCGTCACTGCGATGAAAGCCATTTCCGGGCATCTGGACTTCGAGGCAGATGGTATGAAGATTGTGTTGCCGTCCACCCCCGACGAAATCATTGCCGAGGGGCAGGCGTTGCATCACTGCGTTGGCACCTACGTCGAGCGTGTGGCAAAACATGAGTGTATTATCCTGTTCCTACGGCAATCCAGCAACATGGATAAACCGTTTTACACCCTTGAGATCAGAAACCGCAAAGCCGTGCAGGTGCGCGGCCTGAAAAACTGTCCGGCCACGCCGGAAGTACAGGCCGTTGTTGACCGTTTTGAATCGCAGGTGCTTATGGCCGCATGAAACGCAGGTGCTTATGGCCTCATAGCTTGAAAAAAAGCAAAAAATCGTGTAAAATAGCAACCAGAGAGACTATCATCAGGGAGGGGGAAATGCCATGGGAGCGGCCAGGAGATTCGTGCAGAATCCCGGGAACAGCGCGATCTGCTACTACCGGTACAGTTCCGGCGCACAGCGTGACGTCAGTATCGACCAGCAGCGCGAGGCGGCACATGATTACGCCAAGGCACACGGATACCACATCGTCAAGGAGTATGAAGACCACGCCATTTCCGGCACAAGCGATGAGCGTCCGGACTTTCAGCGTATGCTCTACGAGGTGGACAGGCTGCGTCCGGCCTACCTGATCCTGTGGAAGACGGACCGCCTTTCCCGCGACAGGATCGACGCTGTCCTTGCCAAGAAAAGGCTCAGGGAGTGCGGCGTCAAAATAACCTACGTCGCCGAAGCCATTCCCGAAGATGACGAGGCCACGCAGATTCTGATGGAAAGCATCTATGAGGCTATGGCGGCATCGTTTATCGTCTCGCACCGGAAAAACGTCATGCGGGGGCTGACCTACAACGCGGAGAACGCCCTGTATAACGGACGGAAGGTTTTTGGCTACACGGGCAAGCCGGATCAGAAATACCAGGTCAACACCGATACGGCCCCCATCGTGCGCCGCATCTTCAAGGATTACGCAGAGGGTGTACCGATGCAGAAGATATGCAACACCCTGAATGATGCGGGGCTGCGTACTGCCCGCGGGAACGAATTTACTGTCGGCACACTGCACGGCATCCTGAAAAACCGGGCATATATCGGGGAATACAAGTTCGGGAGTGTCATAGTCCCGGACGGGATACCGCGTCTGGTCAGTGACGATATGTTCCTCACAGTCCAGGAAAAGCTGCGGGCCAACAGCCGCGGCGGCAAAGGCGCAGTCAGGAAAGTCCGCCCGGATACCACAATAGAGGACTACTGGCTGTCCGGAAAGATTTACTGCGGCCTTTGCGGCGAAGCCATGCAGGGAATCAGCGGGAAAAACAAGATCGGCAACCCGTACCATTATTATTCGTGCAAAAACCACAGGAGGCACCTTTGCCCCCTGAAGAACCAGCGCAAGGAACTCATGGAGATGATCGTCCTGTATGTGATACAGGAACTGTTCCGGCAGCCAGCATACCGTATCCTGGTCTCCGGCATGTGTTACGCTTACCACGTAAGTCAGAATAAAGGCAGTGAAGCCTATGAGGATTCGCTGCAGGCCAGGCTGAAGGAGGTCGATGTAAAGCTCGCCAACCTCATCAAGGCGATCGAAAAGGGAATCTTCGGGGATACAATGTCTGAGCAGATGAACATCCTGGAAAGCCAGAAAATCATGCTGAAAGATGCACTCCTGGCGGAACAGAACAGGAAGAAGTATGCCCTGAAGCAGGAAGATATCCTCCGGTATCTGGACAGCTTCGTTGGTGACATCAACAACCCTGACACACGGAGACACCTGTTAGACAGTTTTATTGACAAGATTTATGTTTTCCCCGATAAGCTGGTGATTACGTTCCATTATACCGATGACCGAAGGGAACTGCCATTTGAGGAAATGAAGCAACTTATTGAGAACAGCCGCACCATCGAATCCATGCTCGGCGATTATCAGGACACCCCGACGGAGGCGGCTGCCAAAATGAGGGAAAGCCTGCTTAACGGTCTGGAAGGAAACGAGGAAGACCCGGATTTTTTTCAGTGAGGTGTTCGTATACTAAAGAGGCTAGTATACATGAAACCGATGAAATAAAGAGAGAACGTATCCGGGCCAAAACACAAAAGGAAATTGAACTTGGCAAAAAAGAGATTGAAAAAGAAACTGTCACCGAAATACAGCGCTATGAACTAGAAAGAAAAAAGATCCCGCTATTATGGGCAAAGATTATCTGCTACAGTCTAATTATTATATTTGTCATTGGACTATGTTTTATATGTGGATATAAAATCAGCCACAGAAATGATATCCAGATACCCCTCGCAGCAAGCGCATATTGTAATCGGGATTTTCAGGATACCAAACGGCTCCTTACGGAAGCTGGGTTTGAAAATATTGAGCTAATAGCAATAAAAGATTTGTTAAAATCAGAACTCGATATCGATGGCAAAGTATCTCAGATATCAATTAATGGGATAACTTCATTTCATGAAAATGAATGGTTCCCCAAGGATTCGACCATTACTGTTACATATCATGTGCTGAATCCGGATAAGATAAATGATATAGAGATACCATTATCCGCAGCGCAATGTACTGGAGATAATTACCAAAATGTAATTGATATATTCAAAAGTTCTGGCTTTACTGATATTGAAACAAAGGTTCTGGAAGACCTTAATAAAGATCAAATGATGGATGATGGTATCGTAAATCAAATTTCTATCAACAATGACATAGATTTTCACCAAGGGGATTGGGTGGCGAAGGATTCTAAGATAGTTATTTCGTATCATACAATCGCTCCAGAACGAAAAACAGATATTTCAGTTCCAATCGGGTCGGAACAATATTCTGGACAGGATTATTTAGAAATTATATCTACATTTGAAAATGCTGGATTTCAAAATATAATTCTTATTCCAAAGTATGATTTGAAATTTTATGAGGGTTCAAAGAATGGAGAAGTTCAAAGTGTTTTTCTCAATGGTGACAGTGTTTTTGTGTCCGGGAAATGGGTGCCAAATGATTCAATAGTAACTATTATTTTTAATGCGAAGGAAATAAAGTATGAAGGAGAGGATTATCAGGATGTAGAGAATAAATTGGCTGAAATGGGCCTAAAGAATATTCAAAGCTATCCAATGGATGATCTTAATATGAAGCATTTAAAAGATGAAGGAAAAGTGGACAGTATACTTATAAATGGAATTGAATTCTCTGATGCGGAATCCTTTGATATTCATGCAGAAACCATTATTAATTATCATTCAAAAAAGATGCTCACAAATAATCGTATTGAAATAGAAATGGCCTCAAAAGAATTATGTGATGGTAATTATCAGACTGCTGTTAATGAATTAGAAAAAATGGGCTTTACCAACATAAAAACAGAACCTATGGCCGATTTGCATATGGGGTGGCTGAATAAGGAAGGTGAAGTGGCAGAAATATCTATTGACGGTGAAACCTCCTTTGTTGTTGGTGATATATTCGACAAAGCGTCCTCAATCATCATAAAATATCATTCTTTTAAAAAAGAATAGTTTCTCTGATTATGAAATTGCGTATTTTGGGAACTGATCTTTATTTTGTATGTAAAAACCAGGAAGACGGATTAATTGCCCTCCTGGTTTTTAATTTATTCGGCATATTATCGACAGAGATTCGCAAAATCAATACCGGTTAAAGCAGGCGAAGATCTCCTGCCGCCTCGGCAGCGCCAGATCGACAGGCGGATAGGGAGAGTCGCAGACGGCGGCGAGTCCCTCGGAAGCGATGCGCTTTTCCAGTTCATCCACCAGCGCTTTCAGGGAAAGCCGGGAGGCGCCGTAGTGCTCTTTGGCATACCGGAGCAGATAGGAGAGCGCGGCGGTCTGCTCGCTGTCCACCAGTTGTTCCACATAGCGCAGGTCCACGGTCTCCCGGTCGATGGAAAAGGAAGTCTTGCCCAGCGTCTTCACCTTCGCATGCTCATGGGAGGCGCCGTGTTCCCGGCCCGGACGCCCATAGGAGCCGCCTACATCCGCGCCCCGGCCTGAACGCCCATAGGAATTCGCACCGGCGTCTGCCCGGCCCGATCTGCCCGCGTAGGAAGTCTGAGTCGGAACAGAGCTGGCGCCCTGACGGTTGACCGTACCGGTCAGCGGAAGGATCCTGGAGGCATCGGGCAGCGCGAAGCCGTCCGCCCGGAAGGTTTCAGGCCCCCGCGCCCTCAGGATATCCGCCACCGCGGAGGTGATATCCAGCGTTCGGTAACAATCCATCTGCAGCACCGTGTCCGCGATATAAAAATAGGAGCCGCAGCTTCCCACCACAAGGATGGTGGAAATCCCCGCTTTTTCGTAAAGATCCCTGGCGCGTTCCAGAAACGGCGTGATGGGTTCCTTGTTTTTGGCGACCACCTGCTGCATCAGCGCGTCGCGCACCATGAAATTGGTGGCGGAGGTGTCCTCGTCGATGAGGAACAGCCTGCTTCCGGCCTCCAGGCTTTCGATGATGGCGGCCGCCTGAGAGGTGGAGCCGCTGGCATCCAGCGTGGAGAAGCGGCGGGTATCCGTTCCGCCCGGCAGGTCGTTGATGAACAGGGAAATATCCACGGCGGTGATCTTCCGGCCGTCCTCCGCCCTCAGCTTGACCGCGGTGTCATCGGTGATCACATATTCCCGGCCGTCCCCGGCGATGTGATCGTAGACGCCCCGCTCCAGCGCCTTCAGCAGTGTCGACTTCCCGTGATAGCCGCCGCCCGCGATCAGGGTGATGCCCCGTCGGATGCCCATGCCCCGCAGCGCGCCGCGGTGAGGAAGCTGCAGTGTCACCGCCAGGCTTTCGGGCGCCAGAAAGGGGACGGCCTGTTTCATGGGACGGTCGGAGACGCCGCTTTCCCTGGGCAGTACGGCGCCGTCCGCTACAAAGGCAGCAAGTCCCAGCGTCTGAAGCTGTCCGCGGATGTAATGCTGATCCTCGCTCAGCCAGACGGCATCCTGCACCTCTTTGGCGGGCAGGGCGCGGTAATAGAGGGAAGAGCGCACGCATTTCGGAAGATAGTCGAACAGGATCTTGGCCAGCTCTCCGGCCAGCACGGTCCTTCCCGCCGCGGGGAAACCGACCTCGAACCGAACGAGCAGATCGGTTTTGGTAAATTCGCAGGCGGAGCGCACCAGGACCTCCTGCCCGGGCCTGCTGATGCCGATCAGGCCGCTTTTGCCGGAACCGCCCGCCTGAAAGGAGAAACGGCTGACGGCGCGCCCGAAGGCGCGCAGCACATAATCTGCCAGCGCGGTGCGTTTATACGGAAGATCCAGATATTCCTCCGGGAAACCCGCCCTGCGGCGATTTACATAAATGCTGAGACGCGAGGGAGAGGCGAAGGGATCCCCCTGCACGTGATCAATGGATAAGATAAAGTCCGTGAAATCGTAGCTGCCCGCCAGGGACTTGTAGGCCGGATAGCCTCTATGGTCGATGGCGCGCAGCATGGACTCCAGCTCTGTCATTTTTTTCATGAAAATACCTCATTTCCGCCGGACTGTGCGGCACTGTTTTGCGGATATCCGCAGGGAATCCGCCGTCAGAACAAGTATAATGATTCCGGAATCGAATGTCAATCTTCAGAAAAAGCGGATGACAATTCGGTCGGATTATTGTAATATAAAAAGGGTATCGCGGCGAAATTCCTGTTTTATGTAAAAACAGGAAAGGAGGTTTTCGCATGAAATACAGAGAAGAGGTTCTGGCGAAGATTTGTACGTATATCACGGTGCTGCTGATGCTGGGGATCGTGATTTTCGAGGCGTGGATGCTTCAGTCCCGGGAAAAGCAGTGCGAGGAGCTGGAGGCGCGGGCCGGTGCGGCGGAGGACGAGCTGCAGAAGGAAACGGCCAGAAGCGCGTCGCTGCAGGCGCAGAAGGAAGAACTGGAGGCGTTTCGGGAGGCCTGGGAGCCTTATACCGGCTATCTGGGGAATGAAGAGATCGAGAAAATGAGCGGGAATCTGTTTGCCAGAACGGGGCTGATTCCGCAGGAAGCGCAGGAGGCGCTGGCGGACTGGATCGAGGAGCAGGAACGGCTGCAGGCGGCCGCAGGCGGCGGATATGCGGCGGGCACAATGGTCTCTGACGGGGCGGATGCTTCTGCGGGAGAGTCGGACGGTTCTGCCGGAGCGGGCGGGGAGAATGCGGCCGGCTCCGACAAGGAAGGAGCGGACAGGCATGCCGGACGGACGGAAGCGGACGGAGACGGAAATTCCGAATCGGAGGCCGAAGAAGGGCCCCGTTCGCTCTGGCTGAGCTACCGGAGCCCGGAGGGGGAACGTCTGTTTCTTCCGATCAATACCGGATCCGGGGACGGAAGCTGCCTGATTTATACCGCGGTCTATGAGCGGCTGACGGGAGCCCGTATGGAGCTGCTGTTCGGGATCCGCTGCAGCGAACGGACCGGGATCGAGCGGGATGAAAACGGGCGGATCGCCTGGCGGTGCCTGGCCTACCGGCTGGCGGACGGCGGCTGGCAGGGGATCGGAGAAGAGCAGGCGGACGGCAAAGCGCAGCCGAAGGAGGAAGAAGCGTCGAAATGAATGTGGAAGCGTTTTATACGGAACTGGACAGATTATTCGCGGAGAACCGGCTGAGCGAGGTGGAGCCCTTTCTGCAGGCGGGGCTGGAGCAGGCGAAGGAGGAAAAGGATTACGGCGCATATCTTTCGGTGGGAAATGAAATGATCGGTTTTTACCGCAGCGTTTCCCAATATGAAAAGGCCTTTGCCATCTCCGAGGATGTGCTGCTTTTGATGGAAGAGCTGCAGATGGAGGAAACCGAGCATTTTGCCACCACGCTGCTCAATGTGGCCACGGCCTACCGGGCCGCGGGAATGCCGAAGGAGGCGCTGGCCGATTACGCGCGCGCGCTGAAAATTTATGAGGCCACCATTCCGGCGGAGGATTACCGGTTCGCGGGCCTTTACAACAATGTGAGCATCCTGCTGGAGCAGATGGGCGAAAATGAGAAGGCCGCGGCATTTCTGGAGCGCGCCATTTCCATTGTGGAAAGGCAGCCGGATGCCAGGATGGAGCTGGCGACATCCAAAACGAATCTCGCCCTGATCCGGTTCAAGCTGAACGAGAATGAAAAAGCGAAGGCTCTGCTGGAGGAGGCCATTTCCATTTTCGAGGAAAACGAAGAGGGAACGGACGCCCACTACAGCGCGGCGCTGGCCGGGCTGGGCGAGGCGTATTTCCGCATGGGCCGGCTGGAGCGTGCGCTGGACTGTTACAAAAGATCGCTGGCGGAGGTGGAGGCGCATTTCGGAAGAAATGACAGCTACCGGCTTCTTTGCGGAAACTGCGCCGCAATCCTGCGCAGGCTGGGAGATGCGGCGGAGGCCGAACGCTACGAACGGCTGGGACAGGAGGAGGCCGTATGAACGGGCTGGCGCTCGCCGAACGCTATTTTGAGCGCTGCGGGAAACCCATGCTCGAAGAGCTGCGCGCCCGTTACCCGGCGCTGGTCGGGCAGTTCTGCGCGGGGCTGGCGGGGCATGGCTCGGAATGCTTCGGCTTTGACGACGTGTGGTCGGAGGATCACGATTTCGGCCCTTCCTTCTGCCTGTGGCTGCCCCAAGGGCTGTTTGATGCCTACGGAGCGGCCTGCCAGAAGGCGTACGATGCCCTGCCGGGGGAATTTGAGGGACATCCCGCGCGCCGGGTGACGGCTTTCGGACAGGATCGGGTAGGCGTGCTCTGTCTGGAGGACTTCTATTTCGGCCTGATCGGACGGGAGACGCCTCCCCGGAGTTTGAAGGACTGGATGGCGCTGCCGGAGGAGAGGCTGGCGCTGGCGGTGAACGGCAAGGTATTCCTGGATGAACCGGGGGATTTCAGCCGGATGCGCAGCGCGCTGCAGGCCTTTTATCCGGAGGACGTGCGCCTGAAAAAGATCGCCGCCCGGGCGGCCGCCATGGCGCAGTCCGGACAGTACAATTACAGCCGGCTGGCACGGCGCGGGGAATGGACCGGCGCGTTTCTGGCGCTGGATGCGTTCATCCGCAGCACCTGTTCCATGGTCCATCTTCTGAACCGCAGGTATACGCCCTATTATAAATGGATGCACAGAAGTCTGAAGGATATGGAGCTCCTGCCGGAGATTTACGGCCTGCTGGATCAGCTCACCGCGCCCTTTGACAGCCGGAGTGCATGGGAGACGGCGCAGGCCCCGGACTTTCTGCTTGGCATCATCAACACGAAGGATACCAGAGCGGTGCTGATCGAAACGATCTGTCAGCTTGTGATCCGCGAGCTTCGGGAGCAGGGACTTTCCGACGCGCAGGACCTGTATCTGGAGGCCCATGCCCTGTCCGTCATGTCCCGGATCCGGGATCCCGAAATCGCAGGGCTGCAGCTTCTGGAGGGCTGAGGGCCCGTCCCATCCGCCTTCTGTGTCCCGCCCGGGCCGCGGTCATCTCTCGTGCAGACCGTAGAAAAACGCCGGTTCCCGGCGAGGTGTTTCACGAGCCCGGAACCGCTGCGTTTTTCTTTCGAGCGAGAGCGTGTCTGACAGAGAGAAGGCCGCGGCCCGGGCGGAACACAGAAGGCGGATGGGACGGGCCCTCAGCCCGGCGAGGCGGATTTTTGTGAAATCATCACTTGAAACATATGTTTGGGTATGGTAGTATGAGGAAAAGGGACTTACAGTTCATCATGGGGATCCTGGTCATCGCGGCAGCCATGGCGGGCATTTTTTTTGTGTGCGCGCGTCTGGCCGGCGGAGATCGGGAGGCCGGGACTGTAGTGATAGAGCGGGACGGGAAGGAGATCGCCCGGTTTCCTTTGCGGGAAGACCGGACGGTGCGGCTGCCGGAAACGGCGGCGGAAGGCTACAACGTCCTGGAGATCGCGGGCGGACGCGTCCGGGTGGCGGAGGCTGACTGCCCGGAACAGATCTGCGTTCAGCAGGGGTGGATCTCCCGCTTCGGCGAACAGATCGTTTGTCTGCCGCATCGGCTGGTGATCCGGCTGGCGGGCAAAGACAGCGGAGAAATGGATGCGGTGGCGGCGGCAGACGCGGACGGACCGGCCCGGAGGGAGCCTCTATGAAAAAAACGGCGGTTTTGGGAATGCTCACCTGTGCGGCGCTGATGCTGTCCTGGGTGGAATCGCTGATCGGCCTGACGCCCCCGGTCCCGGGGATCCGGATCGGGCTGGCGAATCTGATCGTGGTGTTCGCGCTGTACCGCCTTGGCTGGCGGGACGCGCTCCTGATCAGCCTCGCCCGGGTGCTGCTGGCGTCCGTCCTGTTCGGCAGCCCGTACAGCCTGCTTTACAGCCTTTCGGGCGCGCTGGTTTCGTTCGCGGCGATGGTGCTGGCGAAGAGAACTGCGGGGCTGTCCGTCGTGGGCGTCAGCGTCTGCGGAGGCGTCTTTCACAATATCGGACAGTTGGCCGCAGCCATAGCCGTCGTGCGGACCGGCTGGTTGGTCTCCTGGCTCCCGTGGCTTCTGGCTGCGGGGTGTGTGACCGGCCTTGTGATCGGAAGCGTGGCGGGAGAGCTGAACAAACGGCTTCCCCGCGGGCTGGTCCCGGCGACGGATGCGGGGGATGGGCCGCGCGCCATGGGTGAAAAGGAAACGAAAACGGAAACGGAGAGGGATACATGTACGCGTATATGATCGGCCGGGTGGCGGATCTTTCAGAGGAGATTCTGGTGCTGGAGGTAGGGCACATCGGCTATAACATCAGGATACCGGGCAGCGTGGCGGGCATGCTGCCGCCCATCGGGGAAGAGGTGAAGATTTACACCTATACCAGTGTCCGGGAGGACGCGATACAGTTGTTCGGTTTTCTGACGAAGGACGATCTGGAAATGTACAGACAACTGATCGCGGTCAATGGCATCGGCCCCAAGGGAGGACTGGCGCTGCTCTCCGTCATGAGCGCGGACGAGCTTCGGATGGCGGTGCTGGCCCAGGATGCGAAGGCCATTGCCAGAGCGCCCGGCATCGGGGGCAAGACCGCTCAGCGGATCATCCTGGAGCTGAAGGACAAGGTTTCCCTGCAGGATGCGTTCACAGCGTCCGGCGCAGGAGCTCCCGCCGGGGCGGACGGTCTCTCCGGCGCCGGAGATTCGGCGAGGAACGAAGCGGTGGAAGCGCTGGTGGCCCTCGGTTATGCAGCATCCGACGCCCTGCGTGCCGTCAAGGCGGTGGAGCAGGCGGATATGGATGTGGAGGCCCTGCTGAAGGCTGCGCTCAGAAAGCTGTGAACGACCGGAGGACCCCATGGCGAGAACGATAGAGACGAATCTGACCGAAGAAGATATCCGCATCGAGGGAAACCTGCGTCCCCGTTATCTGAAGGATTATATCGGGCAGGAAAAAGCGAAGACCAACCTGAAAATCTGCATCGAAGCGGCGAAGCAGCGCCATGACGCGCTGGACCATGTGCTTTTTTACGGACCGCCCGGCCTGGGAAAGACCACGCTGGCGGGCATTATCGCCAACGAAATGGGCGTCAACATTAAGATCACCAGCGGCCCGGCCATCGAAAAGCCGGGAGAAATGGCTGCCATTCTGAACAATCTGCAGGAGGGGGACATTCTGTTTGTAGACGAAATCCACCGCCTGAACCGGCAGGTGGAGGAAGTGCTGTATCCGGCCATGGAGGATTTCGCCATCGATATCATGATCGGCAAGGGGGCTTCCGCCCGTTCCATCCGGCTGGACCTGCCGAAATTCACGCTGGTAGGGGCCACCACCCGGGCGGGACTGCTGACCGCTCCGCTGCGGGATCGTTTCGGCATGATCCATCGCCTGGAGTTTTATACGGTAGAGGAGTTGGAAATCATCATCCTGCAGTCCGCGAGGATCCTGGCGGTGGAGATCGAGGAGGGCGGCGCGCTGGAAATGGCGAGGCGGAGCCGCGGAACGCCGCGCCTGGCGAACCGGATCCTGAAGCGGGTGCGGGATTTCGCGCAGGTCAAATACGACGGCGTCATCACCGAGCGCGTGGCGAAGCTGGCGCTGGATCTGATGGATGTGGACCGGATGGGGCTGGACCGCGTGGATCGGAACATGCTCATGACCATGATCGATAAGTTCCGGGGCGGCCCGGTGGGTCTGGATACGCTCGCGGCGGCCATCGGGGAGGACGCCGGGACCATTGAGGATGTGTACGAGCCCTATCTTCTGATGAACGGTTTTATCGACCGCACGCCGCGGGGCCGGGTGGTTACACAGCGGGCCTATCACCACCTGGGAATCGCCGTGCCGGACTGACGGCCGTTTTCTTCGCATTACAGGTGTGTAACGCCCGGAAGAAAGGGTTGCATTTCCCGAAACGGAAGGGTATAATATCACCATAAAATACGGCGGGCATTCTGCCGGTACAGGGGATAACGCACGGAAAATACACGTCTGCGTCTGGCGGGGAGAAGAATTATGGCGGTGAAAACGGATACGAAGGTCATGATCGGCGGCAGCGTTCTGACGCTCAGCGGATACGAGAGCGAGGAATATCTGCAGAAGGTCGCTTTTTACATCAACAATAAGCTTGCGGAGTACAGCAAGGTGGAGAATTTCCGCCGACAGCAGTTGGACAGACAGCATATTCTTCTGGAACTGAATATCGCAGACGATTACTTCAAGGCCAAACAGCAGATCGATCTGCTGGAGGAGGAGATCCGGACGAAGGAGAAGGAGCTCTACGACATGAAGCATGAGCTGGTGGCGGCACAGATCAAGCTGGAGAACACGGAGAAGACGCTGCGTTCCGCCCAGCAGGAGCTTCAGGAAAGCTCCAAGCAGATCATCCGGCTGGAGACACAGCTTCGCAACACACAGAGAAAGGAATGAAAAGAGAGGGCTGTCCGCGAGACGGCCCTTTTTCAGGTGCGGAGCGGAATGCCTTTTTCGGGCGGGACAGGAAGGGGAACGGAAGGACGGCTATGAGGCGGGAAGCATGCCAGACGGAAGCGAAGAAGGGAAGCGGCGGGCCGGAGCTTTTGGCTCCCGCGGGCGATATGGCGTGCCTGCGGGCGGCCATCGCGGCGGGCGCGGACGCGGTATATCTGGGCGGACAGCGATATTCCGCCAGGGCCTTTGCCGGGAATTTTTCGGACGGCGAGCTGCGGGAGGCCATCCGGCTCGCTCATTTTTTTGACAGGAAGCTGTATCTGACCGTGAATACGCTGCTGAAGGACGGGGAGCTGGACGGCCTGGAGGACTGGCTTTTTCCCTTTTACGAGGAGGGGCTGGATGGACTGATCGTGCAGGATCTGGGCGTTCTGGCCCGATGCGGGCGGGCGTTTCCGGGACTTTCCCTGCATGCCAGCACGCAGATGACCGTCACCGAGAGCCGGGCCGCTCTGTTCCTAAAATCGCTGGGGGTCAGCCGGATCGTTCCCGCCCGGGAGCTCTCTCTGGAGGAGATCCGGATCCTGAAAAAGGAGAGCGGGCTGGAGATAGAGACGTTCATTCACGGAGCGCTCTGTTATTCCTATTCCGGACAGTGCCTTTTTTCCAGCATACTGGGGGGAAGGAGCGGCAACAGGGGCCGCTGTGCCCAGCCCTGCCGTCTGCCCTATGAGATACGCTGCGGGGAGAAAACGGGACGGGACGGAAAAAGAAGGGGACCGTCAGGGCCCGTGCCGCGGTATCCGCTGAGCCTGAAGGATCTCTGCGCGCTTCCGTTTCTGCCGGAGCTGATCGGCGCCGGCATCGATTCCTTCAAAATTGAAGGCCGGATGAAGGGGCCGGAATACGTGGCGGGGGTCACCGGTATTTACCGCAAGTATATTGACCGATTCCTGGAACAGTCTGAGAAAGGCGCGTGTGTACCCGGAGAGCGTCGGGACGGTTCGGAGGATTGCGCGGCGGGAAAATGGAAGATCGAACCGGCGGATCTGGAGCTGCTTTCGGGCCTGTATGTGCGTTCAGAGGTCTGCGGCGGATATTATCACCGGCATAACGGCAGGGAAATGGTGACGCCGGATTCGCCCGGCTACAGCGGCTGCGCTCCGGCGCTGCTGGAGCAGGTCAGGGAGCGATGGCTGAAAAAGGGATTGACCAGAGCAGTCGATCTGAGTGCGGAGCTTTCTCCCGGATCGCCCGTCCGCCTGACGGCGGCATCCGGCGGCGAACAGGTGTGCCTGGAAGGGCCGGAGGTGATGGCGGCGCAGAGCCGTCCGGTGCAGGAGGCGGATGTCGTCAGACAACTGTCCAAAACGGGAGGCTCGCTCTTTTTGGCCGGGCATGTGGATGTCCGGGTCAGCGGGGACTGCTTTCTGCCGCTTTCCGCCCTCAACGGTCTCCGGCGGGAGGCATTGGACGCGCTGTATGAGAAACTGAGCGGCCGGTCTGCACGGAAGGGAACGGCGGACGGCATACGAAAGGCCGAACCGCACCGGCCGGCAGAAAAAGGCGCCGGCGCGTTCAAAGCGCCGCTTTCCCTTTCCGTATCGGTTCTCGATCCCGTACAGGGGCTGGAGGCCATAAAGGAGCCCTGTGTGAAACGGATCTGTCTTCCCGCGGATTCGGCCCGGGACGCCTCCGCGGCGGCCTTTCTCGCGGCGGTCCGGAAAAGGAAAGCGGCGGACGGCGCGTTCACCTACTTTCTGTCGCTGCCCGCCGTTCTGCGCGCTTATTCGGCCCTCTGGGAGGCGGCGCTGCAGAAATGGCTGGACACGCCGGAAGGCGCTCTGGCGGACGGTTTTCTGGTTTCCGGGCTGTCCGGGCTGTGTCTGGCGAAGCGGCTGGGGAGAAGGATCAGCCTTTCCCATTCCCTTTATGTGTTCAATGCCGAAACGCTGTCGCTTCTGATGCGTCATTTTGAGATAGACAGCTATACCGCTCCGCTGGAGCTGAACCGGCATGAGCTGCGCGCGCTGCCCGCGCTTCATCAGGAACGCCTGGTGTACGGAAGGATCCCCATGATGATTTCCGCCAACTGTATCCGCCGGACGGCGGGGGCATGCCATGCCGGACAGGATACGGACAGTCTGGCGAGGGGGATACGCAGGCGGGAGTTCGCCGGTTCGCTCCTTGACCGCCGCGGAACGGCGTTTCCGGTCTACGCGGATTGTGTACACTGTCTGAATACGGTCTATAACTCGGTCCCGCTGTCCCTGCACCGGTATCGGGATGAGATTCTCGCGGCGGGAACGGGCGCTTTGCGGCTGGATTTTACGGATGAGGACGCCGTGACCGTCGGGAAGGCCATCGGCTGCTTCGTGCGGGGCACTCCGCCGCCGGCCGCGGAATATACGACGGGACATTATCAAAAAGGAGTACAGTGATTTGATCCACTTTACCGTGATCTATTCCAAATATTTCATCACGCTGTTTCTCTTTCTGTTTCTGGCCTGCGGGTTCTGGGGACTGTGCTATGAAAGCGTTTCGGACCAGAAGGCGGCTGCCGGCGTACAGAGCCTCTTTCTGTACCTGACGCAGTTTGCCGCCTATCTGACCATCGTGATCCGGACGCAGCGGACGGAATATCTGATCCTGTACGCGTTTCTGCTGATCCTGACGGCGGCGGCGCCGGTGTTTTCGGTCATGCTCTATCCGGGGACGAATCGGATCCTGCTCAACCATGTTCTGATGATGCTGACCGCCGGCATGATCGTGCTGACCAGGCTGGAGCTGTCCCGGGCCGTCCGGCAGCTCGTCATTGCGGCGATTTCCTTCGTGCTGGCCCTTTTTCTGCCCTGGATCATGAAAAAATGGAAGCGGCTCCGCGATCTGGGCTGGGTATACGCCGTGACCGGACTTCTGGCCCTTGCCGCCGTGCTGGTGCTGGGACAGGTGACGCACGGTTCCAAGCTGTCCTGGACGGTGGCGGGCATCACGTTTCAGCCGTCGGAGTTCGTGAAGCTTCTGTACATCTTTTTCATCGCATCCCTGCTGGCGCAGGACACCGGGTTTCTTCAGGTGTTTCTCTGCGGCGTCGGGGCGGCGGCCCATGTGGGGATCCTGGTGCTCTCCAGGGACCTGGGAAGCGCCCTGATCTTTTTTGTGGTCTATGTGCTGATGGTCACGGCGGCGACGCACCGTCTTTTCTATTCCCTTCTGGGGGCGGCCGCCGGAGCCGGGGCTTCCGCGGCGGCCTGGAGGTTGTTTGATCATGTGCAGGTGCGGGTGCAGGCCTGGCGCGATCCCTGGAGCGTCATCGACAGCCAGGGCTATCAGATCACCCAGTCCTTATTCGCCATGAGTCGGGGCGGCATGTTCGGACTGGGCATCGGCAAGGGAACGCCGGACGATATTCCCTATGTGGAAACGGATTTCGTGTTTTCCGCGCTGGTGGAAGAGCTGGGCATGCTGTTCGGCATCGGGATCGTGCTGACCGGCATCGTCATTTTTTTGCTGCTGATCCGTCTGGCCTGCGGGCTGAAGGACGGTTTTTACAGGAATCTGGCGGTGGGGACCGCCGGCCTGTTCATTTTTCAGATCTTCCTGACGATCGGGGGCGGCACCAAATTCATCCCGTCCACGGGCGTAACGCTGCCGTTTGTCAGCTACGGCGGAAGCAGCCTGATGGCTACGGTTCTGCTCATTTTTGTCATGGAAGGCATTTATGAGATCCGATATGAAGAGGAGCGGAAAGTTGAGAGACAGAGGAAAAAACAGGCCGGCCGCGGGGAAGCGTGAGCGGGAACGAAGGAACGCTCCGAAGCAGAGCGCACGGGAGCGTGCGCTTGAGAAAAAACGGGCGAGAAGAAGGCGCAACCGGGAGCTTTATCTGTGCACGGGTCTTTTTCTCTGCCTTTTTGCCGGCATGTTCACCTATCTGATCCGATACGTGACCATCAATCACGAGGAGTTTTTCAACAACAGCTATAATTCCCAGCAGCGCGTGCTGATGCTGGAGAACCGGAGAGGGACCATTTTTTCCTCGGACGGACAGGCCCTGGCCTTCAGTGAGGAGGACGCGGAGGGAAAGGAGGTCCGCCGTTATCCCTTCGGAGAGATGTACGCCCATGCGGTAGGCTACACGGGAAAGGGCAAGACCGGCATCGAGGCGTCGGAAAACTACATGCTCGTCAATTCCGGGATATCGGAGGCGGATAAGCTGGAAAACGAGCAGGCCGGGAGGAAAAATCCCGGGAACGACGTCTATACGGCGCTGGATTCCCGGATCCAGGAGGCCGCTTATCAGGCGCTGGGCGCATACCGGGGCGCGATCGTGGCCACCGAGGTAAAAACAGGGCGGATCCTGGCCATGGTCAGCAAGCCGGATTTTGATCCCAATGAGATCGAGCAAATCTGGGACCGGGTGAACGCGGATACGCAGGATGCGGCGCTTCTCAACCGGGTCACGCAGGGGCTCTATCCCCCCGGCTCCACCTTCAAAATCGTGACTGCGCTGGCCTATATCCGACAGTTTCCCGACACCTGGCAAAATTATGTCTACCAGTGCGGCGGCGCCTATGTGAACGGGGAAAACCGGATTAGCTGCTATCACGGGTCCGTGCACGGCAGGGTGGATTTTGCCGCTTCCTTCGCGAAATCCTGCAACGCCTCCTTCGCAAATATCGGGATGTCCGTAGAGCCGCAGCGGTTCCAGTCCACGATCGACGGCCTTTTGTTCAATGCGGAGCTGCCCCTGGAGCTGCCCTATAACCGGACGGAGGTGAAGCTTTCCGCGGACAGCAGCGCCGAGGACATCATGCAGACATCCATCGGGCAGGGAAAGACCCAGATCTCCCCCATCCAGTTGAATCTGATCACCGCCGCCATCGCCAACGGCGGAGCGCTCATGCAGCCCATCCTGGTGGACCGCATTATGAGCGCTGAAGGCCGTGTCCTGGAGGAAAACGAGCCTTCCGTATATCGGAGGCTGCTCACGGAGGAGGAGAGCGGGATCCTGACGGAGCTGATGACGGAGGTGGTGCGATCCGGCACCGGCCGGAAGCTGAACGGGCAGCCCTATACCGCGGCCGGAAAGACGGGAAGCGCGGAGTTCAACGAGGTCAGGGAGGATTCCCACGCCTGGTTCACGGGCTTCGCGCCCGCGGAGGATCCAGGGATCGCCGTAACCGTCATCGTGGAGAGCGTCGGCTCCGGCGGCGATTACGCGGTGCCGCTGGCAAAGCGCGTTTTCGACGCCTGGTTCGCCCGTTCCTGACCCGGCCGTGCCCGCCGCGCCTTCCTCCGGCCCGAGTGCCGCCCGCCCGCTCCGGCGCTGGGATTGGATTCAGACTCTTGAAAAACGCCGGCCCTTGGCGAGGTGAGCTTGTAAAAGCGAAACCGAGCCTAGTGCCGTTGCGTTTTTCATGCAGCGGGAGCGTGTCTGAATCAACCCAGCGCCGGAGCGGGCGGGCGGCACTCGGGCCGGAGGAAGGCGCGGCGGGCACGGATGGGTCAGGAACTGCGGGAGACGGACTTTTTTCAAGATGGGACTTGCCCTGTATGGACTTTTAGGATATACTTGTTTGCAGAAACAGGATATCGCCGGACAGGAGGAATTGCAGTGATTGAGGCAACGAGCTGCGGCGGTGTGGTAATTTTCCGTGGAAAGATCCTGCTGCTTTACAAGAATTATCGCAACAAGTACGAAGGCTGGGTTCTGCCGAAGGGGACAGTGGAAGCAGGCGAGGATTATAAACAGACGGCGCTTCGGGAGGTGCTGGAGGAAAGTGGCTCCAGGGCCTCTATCGTCAAATACATCGGGAAGAGTGAGTATTCCTTCAATGTGCCGGAGGACACGGTGGAGAAGGAAGTGCACTGGTATCTGATGATGGCGGACAGTTATTACAGCAAACCGCAGAGAGAGGAATTTTTTGTCGATTCCGGTTTTTACAAATATCACGAGGCCTATCATCTTTTGAAATTTGCGAATGAGAAACAGATCCTGGAGCGGGCGTACCGCGAGTATCTGGAATTGAAAAAGAGTAATTTATGGGGCAGCCGGAGGTATGACGCAGGGCGGTAGGCGCTTTTCCGTCGGAGCGTGGGCTGCCGGGGTTGGCTGTCTATGGAATTTTATCAGAAGCTGTATGTGGGGGAATCCATCCGTAAAGTGAATACCGTCAAGCGCAGGCTTCGGAGGGGCGTGGGGCAGTTTTCCGTCTATCTGATCGCCCTGTCCCATAACAGCGACCAGTTGGATATCTTTCACTGCGGCCTCCTCAAGCAGAAATATTTTGACCGGGAAAATCTGTATATCGTTGGTATCGCCGGCAGTAAGGGCGAGGCGTTTCAGCTCGTGGGGAAAATGCTGGGCGAGACGCTTCTCGACGGGATGGAAGGCGATATCAAAGGGTATCTGCGGAAAAACGGCGCGAAAGGGGGCGCCGGATGACGGTTGTTCTGACGATTCTGAAAGCGGCGGGGATCCTGCTCCTGGCCGTTCTGGGCGTCCTGCTCGCATGTCTTTTGCTCGTATTGTTCGTTCCCTTTCGCTACGGTGCGCAGGGGGAATACAGGGGAAAGCTTTCGGCCGGGGCGCATGTGACCTGGCTGTTTCGGTTCCTTGCCGTACGGGTTTCCTATGCGGAGGCGCTCTCGTGGAGCGTGCGCATAGCCGGATTCCGTATTTTGCACGGACCGGATACGCAGGAAAAAGGGGAAAAGCGCGGAGCGCTTTCCGGGACAGGCGCGCCGGAGGAGACCGGCGGGACGGAATCGGATGCGGGATCCGCCGCAAAGGCGGCTGCGCCCTCCGGGGCGGAGAGCGGCGCGGACGCGGGCGAATCTGCCGGGATGGAGAGCGGCGCAGAAGCGAATGCGTCCGCTGATGCGGAGCGCGATCCTTCTGATGTCGCGGACGCCGGGGAAGCTCTGCCGGACGGCGCGGAAGCGGCCGCGGACGGTCAGGCGGAGGCCGGAAACGGTCAGGAGGAAGAACCGGACGCCGGGGACGCGGACAGCCTGTCCGGGAGGTTTGCGCAGTTCTTTCGGCGGCTGGAGGATTCCATTCAGAACGCGGAGGAAAAGCTGGACGGTCTCTCCGATCGGATCTCCTGGTATCTCGAACTGCTGGAGAGAGAGGATACCCGGATCGCAGTGGGAACAGTCTTTCGGCAGGCGTTTCGGATTCTGCGTCATGTGATGCCGCGCGAGCTGAGAGCGGATTTTGTGGTCGGGACCGGTGATCCCGCTGCGGACGGCCGGATCGCCGCCTGGCAGGGAATGCTGTATCCGGTTTTGCACGATAAGGTGCTGATCCTCCCAGACTTTGAGAAAAAGCGGGCGGAGGGCAGCTTTTTCATAAAGGGGCGGATCACGGTCTTTTCGTTATTGATCTGCGGCCTTGCGGTCATACTGAAGAAGGAGGTCAGACTGCTCATCGGTCGTCTGCGCAAAAAGGAGGAGAAGAAGGATGGCAGAAAATCATAAGGACAACAATATCGCTTCCGTGATGGAGTCGCTCATGAAGGGAGCGGAAACCGTTTTTTCCACCAAAACCGTCGTTGGGGAGGCGACGAAGATCGACGATACCATCGTCATCCCGCTGGTGGACGTATCCGTGGGGATCGGCGCCGGGGCCATGTGCGGCACGGGCAGGGATCGGAGCAAAAACAGCGGCGGAGGCGGCATGAGCGGGAAGATGTCTCCCAGCGCGGTCCTTCTGATCAAAAACGGACAGACAAAGCTTGTGAATATCAAGAATCAGGACGGCGTTTCCAAAATCCTGGACATGATCCCGGATCTGGTGGACAAATTCACCGCGCCGAAGAAAAAAGAGGAAATGATGAGCGACGAGGAAGCGGTGGACGCCGCGTTCCCGGAGAAAAACGGGGACGGCACGCAGGAGGGGGACGCCTGATGCCTGCAGAGGGGTTCCTTTTTCCGAAAGCGGACTTTTTTCAGACAGACCGCATATAATAGAGTAAAGAGCATGGGGAGCAGACCATATGTGCCGGATCATCGCATTTGCCGTTTTCTGGACCGCAGCAGGGATGTTATTCATGCTTTTTTTCCGCTATCGGATCATGGGCGCACTGGTGGCTCTGGTGCTGCTGGCGGCAAGCTACTGCATTCTGATGATGGACGATAAATGAAGAGAAGCGGCGGGCGGGGCGGAAGGTACGCAGAGGAATCCATGAGCGGGGGAGCGGCGTCAGGAAGCGGATTTTCCCCGGAGAGCGAAAAAAAGGGCTATCCGATCGGATAGCCTTTTGTCTGTCCATTTTATGCGATCATGCACGTTCAACCCTGCCGGACCTCAGACATGCGGTACATACGTGCATCCTCTTGGAACCGCCGTTTACCCTGCATTTCACGCTTTTGACGTTGGAATTCCAGATACGGCTGGATTTTCTATTGGAATGGCTAACGTTATTCCCGAAATGAGCGCCCTTGCCACAAATATCACACTTCGCCATGCTCACACCTCCTCAGATCATATTCGTCGCGTGACTGACAACAGTGATATGATAACAGAAAATCCCCTGTTTTGCAAGCAAAATATCTTCTTTTTTTGAAAAAGTTAAAATACTTATTCCCTTTTCAGGGGAAAGCGGTTATAATAGGCGTAGATTTTGGAAAGAGAAGGAGGTAGCCACATGAAGGGGTCTTCTATGACGACACATATGGGAAGCATTACGATCGATAAAGAAGTGATCAGCCAGTATGCGGGAAACGTTGCGATGGAATGCTTTGGCATCGTCGGGATGGGCGTTACGGTCAAGGGCGGCCTGGTCAAGCTGTTAAAGCGCGACAGCAGCAACAAAGGGATCGCGGTCTTTCTGAATAATAATAAACTGACGCTGAATTTTCATGTCATCGTCGCGTACGGGGTGAGCATCCTGGCGGTGGCGGACAATCTGATCAGCAATGTGAAATACAAAGTCGAGGAATTTACCGGCATAGAGGTGGAAAAAATCAATATCTATGTGGAAGGTATACGAGTGATTGATTAAGGAGGACCGAAACGTGGCAATCAATACGATAGACGCGAAGCTGTTCGCGAAGATGTTTTTGGCCGGGGCCAGGAATCTGGAAAGCAAAAAGGAATGGATCAATGAGCTGAACGTATTCCCGGTGCCGGACGGCGATACCGGCACGAACATGACGCTCACGATCATGTCGGCAGCCAGAGACGTGGCGGCGATGGACGCGAATAACGATCTGGACATGCAGTCGCTGGCCAAAGCGATTTCTTCCGGCTCCTTAAGAGGCGCCAGAGGCAACTCCGGCGTCATTTTGTCGCAGCTTTTCCGCGGATTTACCAAGGTGATCCGCGATCATGAGTCGATCGATATTCCGCTTCTGGCGCAGGCCGGGGAGCGCGCGGTGGAGACGGCCTACAAGGCGGTCATGAAGCCCAAGGAAGGGACGATCCTGACGGTGGCGAAGGGCGCTTCCTTAAAGGCGCGGGAGCTGGCGGACGCGGGTGAGACCGATATGGAAAAATACCTGGGCGCCATCATCGACCAGGCCGAGTACGTCCTGAGCCAGACGCCGGAAATGCTTCCGGTCTTAAAGCAGGCGGGCGTGGTGGATTCCGGCGGCCAGGGCCTGATTCAGGTATTGAAGGGCGCCTATGAGGCGCTTCTGGGAAAGGAAGTGGCGTTTTCTGCGTCCACCGACGCAGCGCCGGTGGCGGGAGCCCCCTTTGCGCCGGAGAACGCGAAGGCCCAGGCGGAGGTGGACATCAGGTTCGGCTATTGCACCGAGTTCATCATCATGCTGAACAGAGCGTTCAATATCAAGCAGGAGCTGGATTTCAAGTCCTATCTGGAGACCATCGGGGACTCCATTGTGGTCGTGGCGGACGAGGATGTCGTGAAGGTTCACGTACATACCAACGATCCGGGCCTTGCGATCCAGAAGGCGTTGAAGTACGGCGCGCTTTCCAATATGAAGATCGACAACATGCGTCTGGAGCATCACGAAAAGGTCATCCGGATGAGCCGGCAGGCGCAGGAGGCGGCGGAGGCCGGAACGGAGCCGGAAGCGCCCGCGCAGGCGGCCGCGCCGGAGCGGAAGGGGACCGGGTTCATCGCCGTGTCCGTGGGCGACGGGATCAATGCCATTTTCCGGGATCTGGGCGTAGACCATATCATCGAGGGCGGGCAGACCATGAATCCCAGCACCGAGGACGTGCTCAACGCCGTGGCCGCGGTGAATGCGGATACCGTTTTTGTGCTGCCCAACAATAAGAACATCATTCTGGCCGCCAATCAGGCCAGCTATCTGTGCGAGGACAAGAAGATCGTAGTGATCCCCACCAAGACCATCGCCCAGGGCATCACGGCGGTGATCAACTATGTGCCGGACCTGAGCCCGGAGGACAATGAGGCGGCCATGACGGAGGCCATCGGCACGGTGAAGACCGGCGAGGTCACTTATGCGGTCCGGGATACGGTCATCGACGATTATGAGATCCATCAGGGCGACTATATGGGGATCGGAGACGACGGCATGCTGGCGGTGGGTCAGGCGGTGGAAAAGGTCACGGCTTCCATGATCGACCGGATGATGGAAGACGATATGGAGCTGATCAGCATTTACTACGGACAGGAGATTCCGGAGGGGGAGGCCGAAGCGCTCCGGGAGAAGGTCGCCGGGAAGTATCCCGCCTGTGATGTGGAGCTGCAGTACGGCGGACAGCCGATCTACTACTATATCGTTTCTGTAGAATGACGGGGCGCATATGAACACAGGGGATTCCATAGGCAGCGTAAAAGGCGTAGGGGCGAAAACCACTGCGCTTTTTTCAAAAGTACAGATCGAAACGGTGGGGCAGCTCGTCCGGTATTATCCGCGGGACTACGATCATTTTGAAGCGCCGGTGACGGTGCAGGAGCTGGTCTGCGGCCGCGTCATGGCGGTGCGGGCCTGTGTGATCGGACGTCCTTCCACGGTGCGGGCGAAGGGACTCGTGATCACCCATGCCGCCGTGGGGGACGCGACGGGGAATCTGCGCCTCACCTGGTTCCGGATGCCTTATATCCGCAGCGCCCTGTCCCCCGGCACCTTCCATATTTTCCGCGGAACGGTGAAGCGGGGGACGAAAAACACCTTCCTCATGGAACAGCCCAGAATGTTTTCGGAGGAGGAGTATGCCCGTCTGTCCGGCACCTGGCAGCCCAGATACGCCCTGACGGCGGGCCTTGGCAACAATCTGCTCATCCGCTGTATGGGGCGGGCTCTGGAGCAACTGACGGTGGAAGAAACGCTGGACGGGGAGCTGCGCCGCCGGTACCGTCTGCTCCCCCTGGGAGAAGCGCTGCACAAGATCCATTTTCCGCAGGGAATCGAGGATGTGCAGGCGGCGAGACGGCGGCTGGTTTTTGATGAGTTTCTGGCCTTCCTGATACAGATTAAGCGTCAGAAGGTATGGAACAATCAGGTGCTTGTGGACAGGCCCCTGGCGGCCGCGGCGGAGACGGATATGCTGATCGGGGCGCTTCCCTATCGTCTCACCGGCGCCCAGATGCGGGTCTGGCATGAAATAGAAGCGGATCTGCAGAAGCACGTGGCCATGAACCGGCTGGTGCAGGGGGACGTGGGCAGCGGCAAGACGATTCTGGCGTTTCTGGCGCTTCTGATGTGCGCGAAGAACGGGCGGCAGGGCTGTCTGATGGCTCCCACGGAGGTGCTGGCACAGCAGCATTATGAGGCTCTCACAAACCTGTCCGACAGGTATGGCCTTTCTCTGCATCCGGTCCTGCTCACCGGCTCCATGGGTGTCCGGCAGAAACGGGAAATTCAGGGCAGGATCGCCTCCGGTGACGCCGATATCGTCATCGGCACCCACGCGCTGATCCAGGAAAAGGCGCAGTACCGGGATCTGGCTCTGGTGGTGACGGACGAACAGCATCGTTTCGGCGTACGTCAGAGAGAGACGCTGGCGAACAAGGGGGACGGGGTACATGTGCTGGTGATGAGCGCCACACCCATTCCGCGCACCCTCGCCATCGTGCTGTACGGCGACCTGCAGGTGTCCGTGCTGGACGAAATGCCGAAGAACCGCCTCCCCATCAAAAACTGCGTGGTGGATCCTTCTTTCCGAAAAAAAGCCTATGCTTTTATCGAAGCCCAGGTGAATGCCGGCCGGCAGGCCTATGTGATCTGTCCCATGGTGGAGGAGGGCGAGATGGAGGGCGTGGAAAACGTGCTGGATTATACGGAAAAGCTGAAATCCGCGCTGCCCGATTCCGTTCGCGTCTCGTCGCTGCACGGCCGGATGCGGGCCGGACAGAAGCAGCAGATCATGGAGGATTTCGCCGCGCACAGAACGGACGTGCTGGTATCCACCACGGTCATCGAGGTGGGGATCGATGTGCCCAACGCCACCGTGATGCTGGTGGAGAACGCGGAGCGCTTCGGTCTGGCCCAGCTTCATCAGCTTCGGGGGCGTGTGGGCCGGGGAAAGGAGCAGAGCTACTGCATTTTCATGACCGGGGATGAGAGCGGACAGAACAATAAGCGCCTGGACGTGCTGAACCGTTCCAACGACGGCTTCTTCATCGCGGGCGAGGATCTGAAGCTGCGGGGCCCCGGCGATCTGTTCGGTGTCCGCCAGAGCGGCGCGCTGAATTTTTCTCTGGGAGACATTTATCAGGATTCCGACGTGCTTCTTCTGGCCGGGGAGCTGGCGGACCGGGTGCTGTCCGGCGAGGTATCGCTGCCGGAGGAGAAAATGGGATTGCTTGACAGAGAGATCGATTACCGGACGATCTGAGCGCAGGTGCCGGAGCGCGGGAGATGTGCGGGCGCGAAAGGGTCCGGTCCCGTCAGAATATCGAATACAGCAGGATCCCCATCACGCCGGCTCCGGCCATCACCCAGAGCGGATTCACCTTCCATTTCCGAAGGACAAGAAAGCCGATACAGAAAATAAAAACGGATATCAACCGTAAGTCGGCAGGGTTTTCCGGCAGCTCGCGCTGCCCGTAAAAGGCGAGCAGGATCAAGGAAAGTCCGGCGGAAGCGATCATGGCCACCACGGCCGGACGCAGTGCGGCCAGAATGCCCTGAATCAGGGAGAGCCCCCGGAATCGGTAGTAGAGAAACGCCAAAGTCGTCACAATGAGACAAGAGGGCAGGATGCAGCCGGCTGTAGCGGCGAGTGCACCCGGGAACCCCGCCACCTGAATGCCGACGAAGGTGGCGGAGTTGACAGCGATGGGGCCGGGTGTCATTTCCGCGATGGAGATGATATCCGCAAACTGAGTCATGGTCAGCCAGGCATGACGGTCCACCACCTGATCCTGGATCAGAGGCATAGCCGCGTAACCGCCGCCGATGGAAAAGAGCCCGATTTGAAAAAAGCTGAAAAGCAGTTCAAGACAGCGCATTTTGGTCCGACCCCCTGTTTTTTCGATTTGCCAGAAGGGTATCGAGCGCGCCCACGACGCCGCAAAGCAGAATGACGATCACGATGTTGACGCCGAATACCCGCACGGCGAGAAAAGACAAAATCAAAATCAGAATGGGGAGCACTCTTTTCTGCCGAAAGATTTCGCCGCCCAGCCGACATACCACGTCGCAGATGACGGCGGCCACTCCGGCCAGCATCCCGGTCATCATTCGGTTCACGAGAACAGCATCCCGGAACGCCGTATAGAAGAGGGAAATGACAGAGATGATCCCCAAAGGCGGCAGTACGGTACCAAGAATGGAAATAAGCGCGCCGGGGATTCCGGCCACATGGTAGCCCACCAGAATGGAGGCGTTTACCGCGATGGCGCCGGGGGAGGACTGCGCGATGGCGGTCAGATCCAGCATTTCCTCGTCTTCGATCCAGTGCAGCTCCTCCACAAATTTCCGGCGCATCAGCGGGATGATCACGAATCCGCCGCCGAAGGTGCAGGCGCTGAGCGTGAAAGTGGACAGGAACAGCTTTTTGTATTTCATTCTTCTATTTTCCATATGACCTCCCGAAATACGTGTCTTCCGCATCCTATTGTAGTCCTTTGCGCCCCATAAGTAAAATATTTTTATGAATAAATGGATCAAAATGATCCGCCGGACGCGGCCCGCCCGGAAACAAAATCCTTTTCAAAATCGAACATATGTGTTATACTGAAAAAAGTGAATCTTTGGAAGAATGCGAGGAAAAAACAGTGGCAGGAAATCAGACCTATGACGCTTCCAGCATCACGGTGCTGGAAGGGCTGGAAGCGGTGCGCATGCGCCCGGGCATGTATATCGGAAGCGTGTCCACCAGGGGCCTGAATCATCTGATCTATGAG
>CANQVD010000045.1 GCA_947627215.1 uncultured Eisenbergiella sp. | reverse complement strand
CCTTTCGAAAAACGGCTGTTGGATGTCTCACGCAGTTAAGTCCCCTCTGGTTTTTGCAGTTTGCGGAAACTCAAGGGAATTAAAACACCTGCATATTACGGTGCGCCCGGAATATCCGCCAGGTTTGCTGTCCCCCAGCCAGTTTTCCGGTCATTGAAATTTTTAAGAATTACGCCTGCCTTTCTGCTGTCCTTTACCAACTTCGAAGTATTCTTCCGCCCGCGCAGGGGCCGTGCCGCGGTTTCGGGCTGCCGCACGGCTGCCTTTGATGCCCGGCTGCAGCTATCTGCGTCCCCATTCCCAGCGGATCAGGCCGCTTCATACAATTCCACTGCTTCCCGCTGCGCATTCCGGCAAAACGGATACTCAGGATTTCAGCTTCATAACCTCGACGATCATATTATATACAGCGCGGCGTTCCGGCATGTCCATACTGGCGAGCAGCGCATTGATCTGGCTCTGCATCCGAGTGCTTTCGTCCGCATTTTCCGGCGCTATGCCGACAAAAAGCTGCTCCATCGGAATTCCAAGGCCTGCGCATATGCCCTGGACAGAATCCAGCGTCGCATTCTTTTCTCCGCGCTCCAGTTGGCCGATATAAGCCGGATGGAAACCGCTGCGCTCCGCCAGTTCCTTTTGGCTGAGATGCTGTGCCTTGCGGTTTTTTCGGATCCTCTCTCCGATCAGTTTGGATAAATCTGACATATTTCCTCTCATTCTGCCTCCGACCATGCGGCGTTTGAATCAAGGTGGGCTTTGTGCAACAGCATCAGGCCCGAGATTGGAAATAGCCGAACGGCTATTTCCAATCTTTTACCTTTCCTTTCGTTTGATTCTTTCCTTTTCAGATAAAGTCCCCCAAAGTGGCATATATCTATATACAATACATTATTAAACGTTCAGCAAAACAATCGGAGGTGCATTATGAATATCCGAACCTTTTTGTCTGACAAGCAGGCTTTAATTGATGAAGGCAAACGCATTGTCTCCATGTCGGATGACGCTAAGCTCCTTCGTAAAGTTACCATTGTTAACCTTATGCTCAATGGCGCCAGTGTCTCTTCTCTCAGCCCTTCCTGTAGAGAAACAACCAGAACCCTTATCTCCTGGATGAAGGCTGTTGATGAAAAGGGATTCGATGCGCTCCGCCCTATAAAGATCAGGAAGACGACCCGCATCGTGATGCCTTTAAAAAAAAACTGAACAAACTGTCTTTCGAGCCGGATGCTACCATTGTATTCCAGGATGAAGTTCATTTCACCGCAGAAGCAACGATCACCAGGCAATGGTTCCCCAAGGGAAATTGGCCGAAAGTGCGTTCCTATCCCGGGAGAAAATCGGCAGCCTACAGCGGTTTTATCACACCAAATGCGGGAACTCTTTTCGTGATGAAACCCTGTTGGTTCAATTATGAGACCACTATAAGCAGTATCCGCGAGTTTATAGCCTCATTCTGTCCGAAAGAGAACGATGCAGCTGCCCATTTCGCTGTGCCGAGCGGGATGGGCTTTTTCTATGTCTGTCCTCCCTGATCCGTATGTAAAGGCGACTGCCGGATTTCATCAATCCCAGAGTTCGAGCAGCCACATCCTTTTTACCACATTTCTGGCGCCTCATGCCTTGCGGCCCAAGTCCATCATATCATCAATTCTCAATCCAATGAGTACAGATCCCTCGTGTAAACCTTCTCCCCGGCCAATTCAAGCTCCTTCGTCCGGCGGTTGGCAAGGATAAGCCCACACTCGTCCACAAAGTCAGAAAACTCCCGGACGACGCAGCATCCAAGAAACATATCCTCCTTAAGCGTCGGCTCATAGATCAGGATTTTCACACCATGGCTGCGCAGAATCCTCAAAACATCCTGGACGGCAGACTGGCGGAAATTATCGGAACCGGCCTTCATGGCCAGCCGGTAGACCCCAACCGTTGGATGCGGTATCCCTTCCAGCTTCTTCAATACCTGCGCGGCGATAAACTCTTTGCGCACATCGTTGGACTCCACCACCGCCCGGATAAGGCGGTTCGGTATCTGCGTGCCATAGCTCGCCGCCAGCTGTTTCGTATCCTTTGGGAAACAATAACCGCCGTATCCGAAGGAAGGATTATTGTACTGGTTCCCAATGCGCGGATCCAGACTGGCACCCCGGATAATATTTTCCGTGTTCAGGCCCATCGACTCCGCAAAAATATCCAATTCATTAAAATACGCGATCCGCATGGCAAGATACGTGTTGGCAAACAGCTTCACCGCCTCCGCTTCCGCCGAATCCATGAGGAGAATCTCCTCATCCTTCTTCACCGCGCCCTGCAGAAGCAGCCCGGCAAACGCCTGCGCCCGCTCCTTTGCAGCGCTGTCCGTAAGATCCGCTCCCACAATGATCCGGGAAGGATAGAGGTTATCGCGCAATGCGCGCCCTTCCCGCAGAAATTCCGGCGAAAACATGATATGCCCGGTCTGGAACCGCTTCTGCATGCTCCTGGTAAAGCCGATGGGAACCGTAGACTTCACCACGATATATGCCTGCGGATTAATCTCCCGCACCTGTCCGATCACGGATTCCACAGAAGACATGTCAAAACTGTTCCTATCCGGATCATAATTCGTGGGCGTGGATATGACCACAAAATCAGCGTCCTGATAAGCGGATGCCCAATCCGTTGTCGCTTCCAGCGACAGATCTTCATGCGTCAAATACTCTTCTATCTCCTTGTCCCGGATCGGTGACTGACGCCGGTTGATCATATCCACCTTTTCCGAAACAATGTCCACGGCATGAACCATATTGTTCTGCGCCAGCAGCACCGCCTGGGACAATCCGACATAGCCTGTCCCCGCAACCGCAATATTCATTCGCAATCTCTCCCCTGTTCTTTCTGAACGTATTTCAATACCGGCCTCTTATAACTGCTTCCGGAAATATTCGATGGTCGCGGCCAGCCCTTCCGCCAGCGGAACCTTCGGCTCCCAATCCAGTTCCCTCTTCGCCAGCTCGATCACCGGTTTCCTCTGAATCGGGTCGTCCTCCGGCAGGGGCATATACACCAGCCTGGATTTCGAGCCGGTCATCTTCAGCACCAGCTCCGCCAGCTCCAGCATCGTAAACTCGCCTGGATTTCCCAGATTGACCGGCCCGGTGAATCCGTCGCGGCTGTTCATCATGCGGATCATCCCGTCGACCAGATCATCCACATAGCAGAAGCTCCTGGTCTGCTTCCCGTCCCCGTAGATCGTAATGTCCTCGCCCCTTAAGGCCTGCATGATAAAATTGGACACCACCCGCCCGTCGTCCGGGCGCATCCGGGGGCCATACGTATTAAAAATACGGATTACTTTGATGTCCACGCCGTGCTGCCGATGGTAATCAAAGAACAATGTCTCCGCCATGCGCTTGCCCTCGTCATAACATGAGCGGATTCCGTGGGGATTCACACATCCTCGGTATGTCTCCGGCTGCGGATGCACCTCAGGATCCCCATACACCTCGCTGGTGCTGGCCTGCAGGATACGGGCGTGGCAGCGCTTTGCCAAACCCAGCGCGTGCAGCGCCCCGATCACGCTGGTCTTCGCCGTCTTGATCGGGTCGTACTGGTAATGGATCGGACTCGCGGGACAGGCCAGATTATAGATCTGGTCGCACTCCACATAAACCGATTCCAGAACATCGTGGCGGATAAACTCGAAATACGGATGAGCCATCAGATGGCGGATGTTGTCCTTCCGCCCGGTAAACAGGTTGTCCATGCAAATGACTTCGTTTCCCTGTTCCAATAATTTTTCACATAAGTGGGAGCCGATGAAGCCGGCTCCGCCGGTGACCAAAATTCGTTTGTGCTGCATAGTATTTTTTTCTCTTTCCATTATTGAGAAAGTATTAGTGTCATTACCAACAAAATGAGAACAATACATGGTATTAATTTCAAATCATATAAGATTATGAATATAATAAAAATGGTTTACTCCAGCCGCCCTTGATGCCTGCTCATCTCTCAAAGAATCCCCAATTGATATTGATTGGGACATGTCGATATTAAAATCCTTCATCGCATCTAAAAAAAGCCCCGGCTTTGGTTTCCTGCATCTACACTCCCCAGTAATTTCAGGCAAATGCGGGCAGTAATAGAAAGCGTCAATCTGCGTTCCAAATTCTCTTCTCAGCCTGTCATTCATAATTGCATGGAGCTGTTCCATCTGCTTTAATGTATATAACCCTCTGGCAATCCCTGACTGATTTGTGATCACAATAATTAAATACCCTTCCGCTCTATACCTTTGGATCAGTTCAGGCACTCCCTTGATAAACCTTAATTTTTCCGGCTCATGTAGGTATCCAGTATCTACATTAATAGTCCCGTCTCTGTCAAAGAAAACCGCCTTACTCATGTTGCTCCATCCCATTTTCCACCAATTCGCAGAGAATATGTATCAATGCAATATGGCATTCCTGAATCCGCGCAGTCACTTTGCTCGGAATAACGATAGAATATTGAGCGATTTCTCTAATCTTTCCTCCATCTCCTCCTGTAAATGCTACAGTTACAGCTCCCAATCCCTTTGCAGTCTTCAGCGCATTTAATATGCTTACCGAGTTCCCGCTGGTACTAATTCCAATAAATACATCTCCCGGTTTAACATGGCCTTCCGCCTGTCGGGAAAATACCCGCTCATATCCATAATCATTGGCAATTGATGTCATTGATGCCACATCTGCATTTAACACAACTGCAGGCCATGCTCTCCGTTCCCGCTGAAATCTTCCCATAATCTCTCCGGAAAAATGAAGTGCGTCTGAAGCCGATCCACCGTTCCCGCAAAGTACTAATTTACTATCACTTTTCAGGCAGCGGACTATTTCATCTGCAATCTCTGAAACAGACTGCAGGAGTTCGTCGTCCTCGAGCAACTTTTGCTTTAACCGGATACATTCTTTTAATCTTACACTGATCAATTCCTGCACTTATCCATACTCCCTTTACATTTTCTGCAAAATTCCAGTAGTTGATTTTCCTTCTACAAGATCCACCAGAACAACTTTTCCACCATATGCTTCTACTATATCTTTTCCTACTACTTCCTCTAATTTGTAATCTTTCCCTTTCACAATGACATCCGGCCTGATCTGACGGATCAGCTCGTAAGGGGTATCCTCTTCAAATATAATGACATAATCTACATATTCTAAAGAAGCCAGCAGTTCCGCCCTGTCTTTTGCTGAATTAATGGGTCGGTTTTCCCCCTTCAAATGGCGAACCGACGCATCACTATTCAATCCAATCACCAATAAATCACCTAATTTTGCCGCCTGCTCCAGAGAACGAACATGTCCTATATGCAAAATGTCAAAGCACCCATTTGTAAATACTATTTTCTTTTCCGGCTCAGACTCCCGTAATTCAGATGCCATTTCCTGATCTAAAATTTTACCTGCGGTTCCATAGAATATATGAGAGAGCTCCCGATTTACCTCATACAAGCTGATCGCCGATGTCCCCATTTTTGTCACCTGGAGTCCCGCCGCATGATTGGCTATCTCTACTGCTTGTCCCAACTGCAGCTCATTAGCAAGCGATGCGGCCAGATAAGCAAGGGCTGTATCCCCTGCTCCGGTTACATCAAATACCTCATGATCATCCGCTTTAATTAATAGCGGGCTTTCACTTCCTGCAAGAAGCATCCCTCTGCTGCCCATTGTTACAAGCACGTACGCACACTGACAAATATCTCGCAGTCTATATGCTGCAGTAATAATTTCTTCCTTTGTTTCCACAGGAAGATCTGTCATCATGCGCAGCTCAGACAAATTAGGCTTCAGCAAATACGCTCCCTTATACTTCTTCGCGCGAGAATCCTTAACATCTGCCAGAACCCGAATGCCATGTTCCTTTGCAAGCCTGAGAATCCTTTGTGTGAATTCTGGCGACAGCAGACCTTTCAAATAATCGGAAAGGATTAAAACGGAGAAGTGATTTATTTTCTTATGTAATAAATCCATCAAATGACAGTAATCATCTGATTCGAGTTCCCCGGTATCCTCTTCGTCCAGCCGCATAACCTGTTGATTATTCTCTGCTATAAATCGGATCTTTTGAACCGTATTTTGTTTCCCTGTAATAAGCATTTCACAGTTAATATTTGCTTTTTCCAGCTGCCCCCGCAATTTTCTCCCTGCGGAATCATTGCCTATCAAGGACAGAAGCGACACATTCTGTCCTGCTGCTACCAGATTTACCGCTACATTCGCCGCCCCGCCGGGTACACTTCGTTCCCTTACTTTACGGAAAACAGGTACTGGCGCCTCAGGAGAAATCCGCTGCACTTCGCCTGTGAAATATGTATCTAACATTACATCGCCAATAACTAAAATGTTTTTTCTCCCAATAATATCCAGCAGACTCATCTGACCATCCTCCCACCTTTTAGCCCGCCATTTTTTACAATATTTTGTATTAACTTCCGGATCTCTTCCGTTCCATACCGTAAGGTCTGTAACATAGTTAATTCCATCTCCCGATGCGCTTTAACAGGCCAGTACCATACGTTATAAACTCCCTGACTGACTATTGGAGCTGCAATCAATCCCCATATTCCCCAGCCACTGTTAAGAAGAAGAACAGCGAGCAGCACCCCCGATGCTGAAGACACGATAAATGCGCCCATATAAGGAATGCGATTCGTACAAGAAAAATAAGAAGTATAGCAATTGCGAAACTTTAACAGGAACTGGTACACCCCCACGCCCAGTACGATGCCTGCTGTAGGTGTTGTTTCCGGTTTAATCAACCGCAGTATAGGAAGACCTGCCCAGATAATCAGCACCATCCCAGCCGCATAAAGGCCGATATATGATACAACAATCAGAGACATCGTACGGCAGGTAAGAGGCTTATCCCTGGATATGTAGGCAGACTGGAGTACCGGCTGTTCCGCTGTATACAGAGTTCCCGACACATTAGACAATACTGTCGTCAGCTGTACAGCCAATGAATAAACTCCTGTCACTTCAAGGCTCAAAAATAATGGGCTGATAATCGTACAGGCCTGATTAGCCAAATAATTTGCCAGTGTCACAATCCCTTCCCTGCGGGCGTTATACCACACGGTATGAAATATTTCCCGGACTTCTCCACGGTCAGCTTTTGCCCGTACTCCCTCAAGATTTTTTCCAACCCCTTGATAATGCAAGAATGCATGCCGACTCAAAATCCGTAAAATAAATCCATATGTCAGATACGCAATTCCTGTTCCGACTATACCAAAACCGCAAACCAGCAATAGTATTGTCAGAATAATCTGTATCAGCTTTGATATTACTGTAACCCGGTTAGCATCATAGACCGCCCCCACCCCTCGCAGAAATGCGTTAAAATACCCATAATATAAGTTAAAGAACACTGCTGTGATGTATAATCCCCAGGCAACCAAAACCTCCCTGCTGAAAATATCCCTGCTGATATAACTTATATAAACTGTCCCGGGACCTGCCATACACAGAAAAGCCGACCCCGACAAAAAAAGAAATACATACCGGCAAGCCGTCAACGTCCTCTTCATCAAAGGAAAATTTGGTTCACTGCTTTCGGAAAAGCAAACGCCGGTTCTTTTTAGCTCCTTGGCTCCGCACCAACAATAATTAATATTACGGGCGAAAGTTGTGCTGAATCCAAAATCGAACAGGGCCGTAATCGCTGCTACGCTTTGAAATACACTCCAAAGCCCGTACATTTCATCGCTTAAAAAGTACAGCGCAAACGGCAATAGCACAGCCGATGATCCGACTGAAACGAAAACTCCAACATAACTCCATATATAATCTTTTCCGTTCAGCCTGACTGTCATGAAACTCTCTTTCCCTCCTTCATGCAGTTTTTACGCTGAAATCTAGTATATTTCAAATCCCCGAGAAAGATGTTCCTGGACATAATCCATCACCCCATGTTCCACGTCCAGAAATGGGCGAAGATAGCCTCTTTCCCGTAATTTACCCATCTCAGCCTTTGTATAATACTGATACTTTTCCCTGAGGTATATCGGCATTTCTATATATTGAATATTGGGCTTCATATCCAAGGCATGGAATACTGCCTCCGCCAATTCCAAAAAACTCTGAGCCCGCCCGGTTCCCAGGTTAAACAGTCCATTCACTTCCGGATGTTCCAATATCCAGAGCATAGCCGCGCAGACATCTTTGACATACACAAAATCCCGTAACTGCAATCCATCCTCATAATTAGAATTATAAGAACGGAACAATTTTATCACGCCATTTCCCCGAACCTGTCTATAGCCATGAAACACCATGCTGGCCATATCACCTTTAAAGTATTCATTCGGACCATAAACATTAAAAAATTTCAATCCTACATATTGAGAAGGAAATCTATCAGCTTGGCGTTTTACCCAAAGATCAAACAACTGTTTAGAATATCCATATCCGTTAAGCGGCCTTAATCTCTCAATATTCTGTCTGTCATCAAACCCCTGGGCTCCGTCCCCATAAGTAGCCGCCGAACTGGCATAAATAAACGGGATTTGCTTTTCAGCACAATAATTCCAAAGAGTTTTGGTAAACTCAAAGTTGTTCGTCCACAAATAATCAAAATTTCTTTCTGTGGTAGATGAGCACGCTCCCAAGTGGATAATGGCTTCTATCTTTTCAAGTAAAGGCAGCCTTTCTAAAAACACAGTTTTGTGAATATAGGTTCGATATTTTTTATTCCGCAAATTCATCCATTTGTCTGTTTGCGCAATATTATCTACAACGATGATATCGTCTATTCCTGCATCATTCAGAGTCCGCACCATACAGCTGCCTATAAATCCAACACCTCCGGTAACAATATAACTCATACACACTTACCTTTCTTCACGAAGGATAGCCGAATCTTAGGTAAACTACGAACCTGGATTTGAGCTGTCCTCTTAAGTTCCGTTTCATGTTCCAAACTTTCTAGAAACTCTTTGCCATATGCAAGTAAAGCTAGAAACATATAAAATACCTGCATATTATCTACCTCAACCCAATAACGGACAGATAACACAATCAATCCAACTGTCATACATTGATAAATGAACTTATCATGTATTTTTGCTGCGCATGAATTGGCACAAAGCAATTGTATGCAAAACAATATGGCCGCGCAAATACCTCCCCAGAATAATAGTTGCAATAAATAATTATGTGAACTATATAAACTAATTGAAAAAAAACGATTAAACATTTCACCTTCATATACTCCATATCCCAAAAATAATCTCCTTGGAACTGCTTTCAATACCCGACTCCAAACTATTCCCCTTCCTAAATCCGCATTTCGATGTAGTTTTGTTATAATAGGTACAATTAATAGTTTTCTTGTCAAAATCACAAAAACAAATCCTGCTACTGTTAAATATAAACTATACGTCGCATCTAACAACTTTTTGAACCAATGAAATTGAAGGCCAAAAACCAGTATCAGCCATAATAATTGACATATAATTCCAGTTACTATATTGCGGTAGAAAACAAACACCAAAGAATTAGCCCATATCAGCATACTATTAAAGGTAGTTTTTCTTGCGATATAATGACAGTATAGTAATGCAATTGTAGATGCAGCAATATAAAATAAATATCCTACATTATCCTCCCCTAAAAACCAACAGACCCAAAGCCCACGGCTATTGGCATACATTCCATTTGGAAAAACAAATACCGTCAATGTATTAATCAGTATACAAGCAGAAAAATAAATATATAAACTCTCTAATCCTTTATATGGATTACGAATCGCCATTTCTTCTATAAAAAAAACAATCACGAGAATATTGGAAAAATCATGCGCAAATCTATAGATTGATGCATTCTCTGATAAAAGCGTTGACACAAACAATTCAAACCACAAAAGCAGCAATATCCAATTAAATGTCTTCTGCATATGCCGCCGAATATCCGTAAAAAACAAGACTGCCATCAATAAAAAGCCACCTAATTTCAATACATTTAAAGCCATGTCTATCTGTGGAATCTGTGCCGCAAAATATGCTGGCTGAAAAAAAACTGTCAGCATAAGCATACAAACTACTTCTGATCTAAATATTTTTTTCAAAGCATTCATTCTATTCTGCCTCTCGCCTCATGTATTGATCGATTACTTTCAGCACATCATTTACTTCTATTTTTGACAAACATAAACACGGATGACCGCTTCTACACTGTTTATAACATTCTTGATTCTTCCACCCGTAAATCCCCCTTGCATTACAACTACTACAAGTAAGCTGGGTTACATCAACATCTTGACGATAAATACAAATCGGTTCTTTTGTCTTATCTTCATACATATCAATTTGATAAGGAAAAAATCTGACATTGTCCCATACTCCCGTAAGACAAAACGCCTGTGTCCCCACGGATGCCGCAATATGGATTGATCCACTATCCACGCCTATATGAAACTGAGCTCCTCGAATCAATTCAATCCATTCCACTAATGAAAGTTTACCAATTCTATTTTCGAAACGTTGCTCATTCCGAAAAAATATTTCATATTGTGCAATTTCGTCCTGACTGACATTAACTCCCACTAAAATCACATCAAATGGGTATTTTTTCAGTAAACATTCTATTAATTCGATGAATTTTTCAATCGCCCACCTCCTAATTGAATTACTAGAATCCACAGCTACAGTAATATATCTTTCACCATAACGGTTATACTCCATCTGCCTAGGAAGATGTGTAATCTTGATTGGGTAATCCTGCACCTCCATAACCTTAGCCATTTTCTTAGAAAACTGCATCTGTTTTAATTCATCAGAAACCGTTATCACCTGATTGAAACTCCGCTTCATCAAACAATAAACGACTTTCTTGGTAAACTTTATAGGATAATATGTTAATGCAGTCCTACAAATCGCAGAAATATTAACTGTAAAAAAAACGGCCCGACTGTTCAAAGTATTAAACTGTACAATAACCTGTTCCCATTCTTTTATGCTAAAGCTTTTAATCTCTTCATTTAGCAAATTGTATTCCCGCCTGCTTTTAATCTGACAAACCATGTAATCATTTGATATATAGTTTATATCGTCCGTATTAATAAACATCTTTAATATCGCACATACTGGTGAACCCGCCATAACAAATAATTGTTTCCCTTTCTTGCAGCATTGTTCGCTCATCGCATGTATGGCCTGGGCGGCTAAAATTCCATCACCTATACCCCCAATGATAACCAAAAGAATATTTCCGTTTGGAACCTTAGGCACGTTTTTTTTTAATACAGACATTAAAGTGTGAATTAAAACTAAAAAATTATAATAAATCTTAAACAGCATTGCTTTACACAATTTCCTTTTCAAACTTAATCTATTACTTCATCCCAACATTTCTGAGTGTTATTACTCTCTAAGCCCCAGAAAGAAACAAAATTGCATGATATTTATCTTAAACCATTACTTTTTCTCTCCATCATACTGCCTAAGCTTTTCGATAAAAGAACTTTCTTATAGTCCAGAATAAAGCAGGTATAGCAATATACTGAAAAAATACCGCAATGCCAACTGTCATGACCAGCAAGACAATCCCTGCCTCCACTCGCCAGATATTCAAATTCGTAATTCCAAATAATAGCTTTACCACATATGGCGTCAGACCAATCGCCAAGCCTTGGGTCAAATATATATACAGACTGCATTTGCCGATATATTTTACAGGCAGAAATTCCGCAATTCTGTAAACCATGCCGATTTCCATATAACAATTTGCTATCAAAATGCAGCTGCAGGGAAGGATCAAAATATCCGTGCCGCTTCCAAGCGGCAAGAATACAATTCCAATTACCAAGAAGGTAACAAAAAATTCTATTATCAAAATAATACCGCTGCGGATTTTTTGACAAAATTCCTTCATAAAAGGCATTGCCTCATACAACAGGCATCCAATCCCTATTCCCCCGGCTCCACGATAAATCCCTTTCACAAAGTAATTTCCTGCCCCAATCGCACGAAAATCACTCAAATCCCCATATTGGGCAAACAAATATGAATAGGACAAAAGAATTACAATCGGCAGGAGGACTCCTTTCAGGACGGATTTATTAGTTCGGTATAATTCAAAATAAATACCAGAAATAAAAATCAGAACAGGAAGATACCATATCGCTGAAAATAAATAATCCTCCGATGCAATTCCCAATATATGCAGATACAATATTTCATAAATCAGATGAATACCCCATCTTACACTGATTCCCATCTTCAGAAACTTTTTCAGCCAATACACCACCAAGAAGATCGAGGTAACAGGCCAATATCTTTTCAGGAGGTGCACAACATACTGCCCACCACTCTGATATTTTCCGCTCTCACAGGTACGCATCAGCAGGAAACCACTTAAAACAAAAAAGAAATCAACTGCTAAATATCCTTGTTTAAAGATTCCAGCTCTGGCCGCCCAAAAATGGTAAAAAACAATACAGAGAGAATACCCCCCCCCTAAGCCCATCCAGCCCCTTAATTCTCCTACTATTCTGAACCAGTTTATTCTCCATTTATAATTATCCCTTCACAGTACCTAATTTACCTTTCCGATTGGATTTTCCCTCTTTATAGAACACAGAATGCATTCCCCGCCGTTTTCTCTCATAATCCATGGGTATAAATTTTGTCTACCATCTCCATCAAATTCACAGCGTCATAAATCGTCCCCTGCCTGACCGGAACACCATTTACTACCGACTGATAGAATTCTTCCATCTCATAATCCCAGGACT
Source organism: uncultured Eisenbergiella sp. (assembly GCA_947627215.1). Classification (GTDB taxonomy): domain Bacteria; phylum Bacillota; class Clostridia; order Lachnospirales; family Lachnospiraceae; genus Gallintestinimicrobium. The sequence continues at coordinate 15,990 of CANQVD010000045.1, read as the reverse complement.
CGTCCGAGTCAAAACACATAGTATGTTCAATCGGCTTCCCTAATTTTCCATCACGCGCTTCCAGATCCTTTCTGTAGTAACTGATCTGCTCCTCCCCATAGCTTTGCGTAGAAGTCAGCAGGCCATTTAAAGAAATAAATCCTTTTGTGCAGATCAGATCCAGATTGAATTTATGCTTCCACTGGATCGCACTGGAGTGGAGTGATGCCACTTTCCCGTCCGCTGTCTTCAAAATTGAAAAAGCAGAGTCCTCCGCATGGATATCCTTCCACACCAGATTATCCACGGAGCTTTGTATCTCCACAAATTCCCCGAGGAAATAATACATGAGATCAAGCATGTGGATCCCCTGATCCAGCATGATCCCTCCTCCGGATATTTCCGTATGATTTCTCCATTCATCCGCAAAGTCCATGCTCCCCGCCTTGCCATATACCCCTCTGGCACAGACCACATCTCCTAAAAGCTTCGAATCCAACAGTGCCCTGGCTTCCAGTACAGAATTATGATACCTGTGATTAAAGCCAAATTTTAAAATTGGCTTTTTTCTTTCCTCATACGTTTTTTTCATGCGCAGGGTATCCGACAGGTTTCTTCCCGGCGGCTTTTCCGAGAACACAGCATACCCTTTTCTCAACGCATAGCAGACAATATCCGGAATAATCTGATTATATGTACAAACCACCACCGCATCTATGTCATTCTCATCAATACACTGCTTCCAATCACTGTATTTCGCCACTGGATAATCCGGCAATTTCTCCACGGACACATCACACACGGCTGCGATTTCGTACCCTCCGTGCTCTTCCATTTTCTGATACCGCAGCTTTCCCATCCGGCCCATTCCAATTATGGCCGTCCTTACTTTCCTCATAGCTTCTCACTCCGCCATATCCGCAATGTTTCCTCCAGACTTTCTCTTCTTTTTTCTTGCCACTGTCTGTCCAAAAGAACTCAGCCCCGCCTTTTGCAAAAAACGCTGGAAATCCATCAGATTAGGCCCATTCTCTGGCTTGAACAGCGCATGGGCAAAAAGATTTCCTTCCTCTACCCTTTCTATATTGTCCAGTACGTACTGGATATCCAATGTCCCGGGCGTGACAAACTCCAGAAGTTCAAAGCCCGCCTTATCCAGCAATATCTCCAATCCTTCTTTGGATGGCAGCATAATATGTTCATAGGGAAAAATATTATCGAGGCCGCCTTTTAATGTCAAAATATCAAATCCGGTTCCCAGCCTGGTGCTCAGCAGTAACAACCCGTCTTCTTTCAACTGCTCAGAAAGCCTTTTTAATACGCTTACCGGCTCGACTACATGCTGCAGCTGATTTAAATACAGCACTATATCCGCACCCTCCGGCTCCTCTGTCCCTGGTTCAAGGATTGAATCTGTAAGAACATATCTTCCGCACAGGCCGGAGCCTTGAAGTCTGTCAACAAGCCCCTGATACCGGTCTCCATAATCCACCACATACAGTTCTGTATTTTTCCCAATATATCGATACGCCCTGTATTTAATCCAATGAATCCACTCATCCCACATATTGCTGCGCCTGTCCTCTGCTTCTTTCTGATATTCCGAAGAGATCCGAAGAGATTTCAGTTCCTTATTTTCCAGGTATCCGGCTGCTGCATCTTCCTGCACATTTACAAAGATGCTTCCGCACTCCTGACACCGGTAATAATTGATATCCCAGCGATGGAACAGATACTCCAGCCGGGAATTTCCGCACACAGGACAGACCTCCGGCCGAATCTTTACCGGATTAGAGTAAACATATTTCTGGGCAATACATTTTTCCCGGTCAAACAGTTCCCTGTTCTGGATATTCTTTCTCACATAAGAATATTCCGTATAATCAAAGGCCCTGAGCATAGTAGTCCTCCCGCAGCATCTCGTTCGCAAAACAGCGACAGATACATTTATGATCCTCCAACAGCTCCAGCTCCACACTGCCGCCTGCTGCTTTCACAATGGCAGCCGCCCCTGCCACATCCCACAGCATAATCTCCTCCTCAATGTATGCGTCCAACCTGCCGCAGGCCACATAGGAGGCCATCAGCGCTGCTGCCCCCAACATCCGAATTTTCTTAAAGCATTGAACTGATTTTATAAACCTCTGCAGCTTTTCCGTCTCATAAGACCGCTTTACAGGAAAACCCGTCGCCAGCACGGCCTGATTTGTCTGTTCGACAGAGGAAACTGTTATCCTTTGTCCATTTAAATAAGCACCGTCCCCTACATATCCGTAAAACATCTCTCCTGCAATAAACCGGTAGACCACTCCCAGCACCGGTTCATTCTGTTTCCACAACGCCACCGACACACAGGAAAGTTCTGTCATTCCCTTATAATAGTTTACCGTCCCATCCAGCGGATCCACGATCCAGTAAATCTCCCCCAGCTTCCCACTTTCTCCGGATTCCTCTGCCAATATGGGAAGTCCCGTTTCCCGCAGAATTTCTTTGATCAGCGTCTCGCTTTGCTGGTCAGAAGAAAGTTTCAGATCCCTTTCATCGGAAAACTTTACCTGAACACTGCTTTTCTGTCTCAGATAATTTCCTGCCATAAGGGCTGCTCTTTTAGCTATTTCCAATTCATTCTTATACACACCCAAGATCCTCCAAAATATTCCGTACAGCCTCCGTCTCCATCTGTTCCCTGTACAGGCTTCTTTATCGTTTAATTAATATCTTCATGTATTTTTTTCTAAAACGATGCGAATTTACAGTTTATAATATATTGTTTTCAACAAATCACAGATTGACTTATAAGGCAATGGTATCCTAAACAGTCGCCGCATAAACCCAATTTTCCAGCTGCAGTTCAAAAAATCTCTTTTTAGTTTCCCAGGATGCCGAATGTAAAAATTAATGGATTCTGGACGAGCAATATACATATAAACATAATTAATAAACCGAAAATCCCCCCACAATTCAGCTTCTCTTAATGTTGGTCTCGTTACAAGCCTCCCAAATCCATACAAAGCGACATCTGGTGTAATACAAAGCGAATTTATAGGGAATACCTTTGCCATATGTTTTACAAATCCAATTGCACCTTTTTGATATTCTTCAATTATATGTAATTCATCAACAAGTCGTTTTTCATTATTCTCATATTCGAACATTTCAAATTCAGGTTTACATCTCTCCCCCTCAATTAATGAAAACTTTCTTACGCTCCCATGGGGGGCCAAAAAAGGAATTTCATATAATGCTGGACCCATGCCCTTAATTTCTTGATATAGTTTTCCATCATCCAGAAAATATAAATATCCCTCAGCAGATATTTTCCCATTTCTAACATAAAAGGCTTCATTCGAGATTCCAACATAATACCCTTTTACTTCGACATTCCAGCCTCTTTCCTTCAGCAGTTCTTCTAATGCATACTGCATTGTTCCGCGATATCCAACATCAATAACAGCTATCTTTTCTGGCATATTCAAGGATTGAATATATGACGATAAAGCGTCATATTCCTCCCGTGAGTTTGCTATTACATCATCTCTTATTGAATTATAAAAATTTATAATCTCTTCTGAATTAAATAACCCACCTTTTTCATATACATAATCCATATCCAAGTCATAATCTAAAACTTTAGAACTATATTTTTCAGGTTCCAAGCCTATGCGTAATAGAAATTCTTTAAGAGTCATCTTCCGTACATACAAAAAGGGTTGTATAATATCCTTAAATTCAGAGTGCTTCCAAATCATCGGAACCTGATAAGATCTTCTGGAGGAATACAAGTAATGGGTGTGAATACCTTCTATCTCTAATACGTCAAATGCCTGTTTCAAAATATAGCCGTCTCTTGACATAAAATAAATATCTCGTATTTCCTCATTCGAAATATTCTCTATAAGCCATTGTGTAAATCCAAATAATAAGGGCCCTAGTATTTCACATCCCATTTTTTGATATTTTGTCATGCCATACGAACAGGATTTCAAATTTGCTTTCACTGTCCGGTAAGTCCATTCTGATCCATTTAAAACACCATGAGGAACCGTACACAATTCTTTAGAATCGTTTTTTACCCATACAGATCTTATCCCCATAAATAACGGCTTCAAGAAATCTGATTTAAAATTATCCCCAAAATGTATAAGTTCACCTGAATGAATATGAAAATCATTAAGGACTATTTGGAACAAATCACCTGAATGTTTTGTGGCGTTACTCTCACAGGAAACATACAGTCTTTTATATCCAATGATGCCGCACTTTGCTAACATCTTTTTAATAATTTCAGATGGCAAATACATATCCGAAATTAATATAATTACTTTCTCCTTTTCGATACATTCAGTCAAAATTTCAGTATAATATTCATTTTTCCAACATCCATCCAATTCGAATTGTATTTCTAAACTCATCAACAGTTCGGTATATTTTCCACAGTATTTCCTCAATTCATCATAAATCATCCCCAAGTCTGTCCGCGCCCCAAACTTTTCCTTTACAAGACGCTCACTCTCTTTACGTAACTTTGCAAACCCGGCAGGAATATTTATCTTTTTCGCTTGGCAATACCGTTCTATCAGAACAAAAATATCTGTTGGCTTTGCTACACTGCGTTTAATAAGCGTATCAAAAACGTCAAAAGAAACATATTGAAAATTATCAATACAGTATCTAATGTTACGCATTCCTTTTCTCCAATACACTGCTTGAAAAGCCAAAACTATCTAAATAAAAATGGAGTCCAATCTTTTTATACACACCCAAGATCCTCCAGAATATGACGTACTGCTTCCGTTTCCATCTGCTCCCTGCACAGGCCGTTATAAGTAGATATGTGCGGCGTTAAAATGGCATTTTCGCACTCCAGAAGCATACCGCTGTAGGGTTCCTCCCAAAATACATCTCCCCAATAGTAAGCAATTTGTCCACCTTTTAGTCCCTCATACAGAGCCTTTTCGTTTATCAAAGCTCCTCTGGCACAATTCAAAATCACTGTCCCAGGTTTTATTTTTCGGAAAATTTCCTCTGACAAAATCTCCTCTTTGCCGGAAGCATGCAGGGATATCACATCCGCACAGGCAAGTGCACTTTCCAAGTTTTTCTCTGAAATTTCAGGTTGGTATGGATCATAAACAAGGATACTGCTTCCCAGCATTTTCAAATGATCCGCAAATTTCCTTCCTATCCTCCCATATCCCACGATCAGTATTTTGCACCCGGTCAGGGAAAAGCCAATCCTCTTTCTCCAAATACCGTTGTGCATGTCTCTGTTGGCGGGTATAATCTCATGGGCAATGGTCAGCAATGCTGCCAGAGCCATCTCTGCTACCGCCGCCGTAGGTGCATCCGGGGTATTGGATACCTTAATTCCGTATCGCCTTGCCGCTTCCAGATCCACATTGTCCATACCTATGCCGATTCTGGCTATTGCCTTCAGTTTCGGCGCTTTTGAAAACACTTCCTCATTCAGGGTCTCCAGACCCGCCAACAAACCGTCAGCCCCCTGCAGCTGTTCTATAGTCTCCTCTACGGTCATCTTCCTGTCATAGGGGTTCTTTACTATCGCTATCCCTTTCTCCTGCAGCATCTCCACCGCTTTATCACTGCTGTTTCCAAAAGAAGATGCCCCTACCGCTATTTTCATCAATGTCTCCCTCCCTTATACTGATCCAGATAGCAGTCCAGCCAGCCATGCATCAGAATGGCATGGGCAGATTCCACCATACCGTATGTATGCAGCGGAACATAAAAATTCAAGTCCCCCAGCTTTCGCAGCTTGTTGTCCGCGCCTTTTCCGGAGAGCGTAACCACATAAGCACTCTGTCTTCTGGCTGTATCTACAGCTTTGATGATATTTGGCGAATTACCGGAAGAAGAAATAGCAATCAGCATATCTCCCTTCTGAAGAACCTTTCCGATCCGATAAGAGAAAACATCTTCATAAGATATGTCATTGCTGATAGCTGTGATATGAGAAGTTTCCGAACAGGTCTGCGTCAGAAAATCCGCATTTTGAAAACAGTCATGGGATAGATGCTCCGCTATCGTCTCACTGGCTCCGTTCCCGCAAAAGAAAAACAGTCCGCGCCGTTTTCTAGTCTCTTCTGCCTGTGCAGTCCAATACATTAAGGCATTTTCAGAACTAACTGGCTTCCCTTCTAAGTCCGTGACCTGCATGTCCAGAATCGCCTTCTGAACATCCTCAAAGTATACATTCAAAAAACCGTTTTCGTTCATTTTAATTTCAAACTCCTTCGAATCGCCTGTTTTCAACCACCTTATTTCCTCAACATAGCCGAAAGATCAGGCCTTTCATTCAAGGTTTAGATACCTCTTTTCCCCTTGATTTTCCGCTCGTGCCTTTAGTATCCCTTCCGCGATCCTCCAGTCCTCCTCCGTGTCAAGATCGCAGGCTTCATCTTTCGGTATGGAAAATCTTGCCATATTTCCCATATATCCAAAAATGGGATTATTCCCTTCCTCCTGCATTTTCAGGAAATAGGAGCGTTTCCATGCCGTCATTGCCCAGACAATCTTCTCCACCGGCTCCAAAAACTGGCTGTTGATTTTCTCCTGCTGCTTAAAATTCAAAGGTTGTCCCCTAAAAAAAGTTTCTTCTTTCTCTGAGATTACTGAAAGAACCACATCGAAATCATTTTCCCTTACATAACTCACAAATTGATTGAAAGTCTCTTTGCGTAAAAGCGGAGAGGTGGGATTGATCATGATTACATAGTCGCAGGGATGCGCTTTTAAAAATTCATAAGCAAACTCCCTGTTGGTGGTGGTGTCTGCAGCCAGTTCCGCAGGACGTTTATGGAACCTTGCCCCCATCTTCACGATTACTCTTCCAAGCCGGTCATCCTCCGTATTGACCCATACCTCTGAGATATTTCTATTTTCCAAAGATAATTCTATGGGATACCGAATCAAGGGCTTGTCTCCCATAAATCTTATATTTTTCAAAGGTATTCTTTTTGACCCCAACCTCGCAGGAATCATTCCGATGATTTTCATATTATTTCCCTTTCTGGCCAACCACGTCCTCTAGTTTCACTCTCTCGAAGACCTCCAGCTTACCGCCTCTGGTTGCATTATAAATATGTATCCCATGTGCGTCTGCATAGTCCTTATATACCTGATAACATTGTGTGGCTATGTCAAGATAAATATAATGCAACGCCGCAGTTTTAGATCCTCCGCCTGCAAAGTGGCTTACTACAGTATTATCTATTGTCTTCTTTCCATTTTTATCAATGGAAATAGGATAATTATGATCTACTCCTAACAAATAAATCTCTTTAAACCCCATATAAATTGCAAATTCGATTTCCATACATGTTACGGTACATGAATGAGAAAAGTACTTATCACATTCTGTGCTGATATTCTCTTTCACAAATTTAGTTCTGTCGATAACAAATCTATCATATATAATAAATTTATGTATCTCATCCTCCGGCTTGATCTTATATTTTTTTAGTGAAACATCTCTAAGAAATTTAACCGGCCCTTTCAACGCTTTAATATTCTCTATCTCATCAGCAGTACACTCTACATCTGCACACATCCAATAATCCGGTCTCCAAGTGGTTTTATCGAAAATGTTGTATATCCTGTTGCACGCAAAGGAGATTTCCCCCTTCAACAATTCTAAATCTTCTCCTGTCAGACTGGGACCGTTGCCAATAATAAAGCAGCGTTTCCCCTTATATTTTCCTTTAAATGTTTTAATGAAATAGGAATCCGTTGTTTTTGAAAATCTGCATCTCTGCACATATTTCATTAAAATCACAGCCGGAAAACACAATAATCTGACTCCTTTATTCTCATGTAATTTAAGCATTGTTTCCAATTTTTTCATATTCTCTTTTCCTTTCAACTCTTATACACAACTTGTTTGCGCGAATTGACATATAACAAATATTCTGCCATATACAATCAAATTTTCCTTCATAAAATATCCAAATAATTTCACACTAGTCTCTTTGACTCATCTGATTCATGTCATAATTACTTATACTCTGCCAGCCCCCCCCAAATAGCTTTTGACTCTTTTTCTACCAACGCATGATACTGCTCACAAAGCTACTGGTTCTCCTCATCATTCGCTCCATCCTTTGTGAGACAGACTACAACCTGGTACGTATCCCCATTGTTTTCAAAGTAGTGAAACAACAGATGTCGCAAAAATGCCTGCAAAATTCTCATCGCAACTGTAGACAGCAACCATCTAACTTCCCTCCTGACTGTTTTATCTGAGTTCAAATTTCATCTACATTAATAGACGAAATGCATCATATGTCCCATACACTTTTTTTTCGTTCGGCAAATACTACGTCAAGACGTCTGGATCCAGTGATTATTTAACTTTTCGCCTATACCCGTCTCTGCCTCTTAGATAAGTCAATGGTTCAAAGAAAAATCCATAAATCCCTATATTCTTGCATATGGCAGAAAACAGGATTGGGAATAAAATTCCTGCTATAAGTGCGATTATCAGGACAACATACACATTTGTGACTCCAAACTTCGGCAGCAATCTGCTAGCCGCAGTAATAAAGTGATGCATCACGTAAATTTCAAGACTATGCCTACCTATAAAGCTGAGAAATCGGTTTTCTTTCAAGTACTTCCAATGTTCAAAGGCATACCAGATTGCTAATGATATACCTAATGCAATTAGCGTCCGAATCAAAGGCAGTTCAGCGATAATAACTTCCTGTCCATAATCCCAGCAAAAAACAATCAGCAAAATCGCTAATGGCAAAGAAATCAGTATTAATGTCCGATTCCCTAAAATCCAACTATTTTCTTTCCTATATATCATCCCAATATAAAAGAATAGAGCATAATAGAGAATTTTACTGAAAGAGATCCAGTCAACACTGATAAAATTACCGACAATACATGAAATGACACAAATCTCTATCGCTTTCCATCGTCCTATCCTCTCCCAAAACTCTGTAGAAAAGATAAAATAGAAGAAAATTAGGACATATAAATACCAGTAAGGAGCAATTGCTTTCACGGGAATCAGCATTAAATCCTGAACTGTCACTGTCGCATTGACAAACTGACTCAAAAGAATTCTGGCGATTCCGGTCAATACACTCCAGATGATATAAATGGCAATTAAATTTTTTTCTCTCCTATAAACTCGTTTTAAGTTAATCCTACCGCTAGAGTCCGAATATGCTGCTGAGTAAACATATCCGCTTATCATCATGAACAAGGGCATATGAAAAGCATAAATTAGATTACGGATTGCATAAAGCAATGTATGCGCTTCCGGAAATGTCCCCATCTCCATATATCCGACCGCTAGATGACCCAGCACAACGCAAAAAATGGAAAATCCCTTAAGCGCATCAATATACTGGATCCTACTGCTCTCCGAATACCCCCCCCCTGAAAGAAGAGAATGTTGCTTTCTATCTATCGTCATTAGAAAACCCCCACTCGTATAATCCTGTAAACACCAAGACATTCATGTTGGTAAATTGTTGCCTTGGGGATATCCATCCAGCCTTCCATCGATTTCTTGAATAAAAAGCTTCTCCTCTGTTATGATAATTCCCTATTTCCCGCACAGATAGCTGCTTTCACAACCTGATCCATATCGTAATACCTGTATTCGCCGAGCCGCCCACCAAAGATTACATTCGGTTCCCTTGCTGCAAATGCCCTGTACTTCGCATACAACTCTTGGTTCTTCTCATCATTCACCGGGTAATACGGCTCATCACCTAACTTCCATTCCGCGCTGTATTCCCGGCTGATGACTGTCTTTTGCAGATCATTCCCAGCCTCATCCTTACCGTTTCCAAACCATTTATGTTCAATAATACGAGTATAAGGTATTTCACGCTCGGTATAATTCACTATGGCGTTGCCTTGATAATTGAGCTTGTTCAGCGTTTCGACCTCAAAACGAACAGATCGATATTCCAAAGCTCCCATTTGATATCCGAAATACTCATCAATTGGGCCAGTATAAATTACTTTTCCCGCCAGCGAGTCATAATCGTTTTTACGCTTTAAATAATCAACACCCAACTGTACCTCGATACCGTCAAGCATATGTTCCACCATTTTCGTATAACCGCCTATCGGGATGCCCTGGTACAGAGCATTAAAATAGTTGTTATCGTATGTAAGCCGCACCGGCAGTCGCTTGATAATGAACAACGGCAAATCCTTGCACTCACGGCCCCACTGTTTTTCGGTATAACCCTTGATAAGCTTTTCATAAATATCGGTTCCCACCAGGGAGATTGCCTGTTCTTCCAGGTTATGCGGCTCGATAATGCCTGCTGCCTTACGCTGCTCTACAATCTTCGCCTGCGCCTGCTCCGGAGTCAAAACACCCCACATTTTATTGAAGGTATACATATTGAACGGCAAGGAAAAAATCTCACCCCTGTAATTGGCAATTGTTCCAAGTTTGAAGTTATTGAATTTTGCAAAGCGGTTCACATACTTCCATACCTCGGTATCGTTGGTGTGGAAAATATGCGGGCCATACATATGGACGTGAATATCTTCATGCTCGTATGTATACACATTCCCGGCTATGTGGTCTCTGCGATCAATTACAAGGCATTTCTTACCGGCACTTTTGGCACGTTCAGCAAATACCGCGCCGAACAGTCCGGCGCCGACGATTAAATAATCATATGGTTTCATACGTTTTCTATTTATCTTTCCTGAAATGATACTGCACTGGTTTCATTGATCATTTCGTCTGGCAATCTCAAACCATCTCAATTTTCGGGTGAAACCGCAATCCCTCCTTAACCCCCTGCCAGACTACTTTTATTTTTTCCAGCTTATGTCCGTCGGAATGAAATAGTATATTGAGGACTGTATACAAATCCTTTAAAATGAGGTAACACCAGCCTTGCAAACCGTACCGGCGGTAGCAATGAACGTCATTCCTGTACAGATAACGGTATCGGCCAAGACGCGCTGCATCGTCTTTTGCGAAGTTAGCTCTTCTATGTTCTTTCATGGCATGAACAACCTTGCTTTCAGGAACCATGTAACAGGAGTACTTTTCGGAAATTCGCCCCGTATATTCATAATCGTCTGTCCAGATGAAATACTCCCCGATCGGCAGGCCAACATCTTTTACCACATCTGCCCGTATAAAAAGAGATACGAAAGTACCCATTACCACTTTTTCTAGATGCCTATGATAGGTTTTCTCTTTCACATGGCGGAAAATGGTTGTCTTAGGCCTGTTCATCATACAAATGCTGCCATCTGTCCAATATGCGGCGCTGACCAAAAATCCCCAGTCCCCATGCAACTCCTGGTCAGCAGCTATAAAACTTTCAAGCGCACTTTGATTCGGAAGCGTATCATCGTCCATCATCCATATGTAGGAATATCCCCTCTTGATTGCTTCACGGACTCCGACCTGAAACCCACCGCAACCACCAAGGTTTGCGCCAGTGTTAATGTAAATAAGTTCTTGAAGATTTCCGTATGCCTTTTTTATAAATTCACCGGTTCCGTCCGTACTTGCATTGTCAATAACAATGAGGTCACATTGAACTTTTTCCTGGGCTAACACATGTTCAATACAACATTCCAGCAATTCCCTGCGATTGTAAGTAACAAGTACTGCCACAATGTCTCTCATGTCGACGCTCCTTTTCATGATTTAGTGCCATTTAACGAACACCCTATTGACAACTGCCCTCAGTGAACCTATCCCGTCTGATACCACTTCCATACATGCCGGACGATCGTATCAATATCCGTATACTCTGGCTTCCATCCCAGCACTGCTTTCGCCTTTTCGTTACTTCCTACCAGCACTGCCGGGTCTCCCGGACGCCGTTTTGTCAGCGTTACAGGAAAGTCCAGTCCTGTTACGCGTCTTACGGCCTCTATCACTTCCAGCACCGACGTCCCAGCCTCATTTCCCAGATTGAAGCAATCACTCTGCCCGCCATTTTTCAGATATTCCAGCGCCAACAAATGTGCCTGTGCCAGGTCTGTCACATGGATGTAATCCCGCACACAGCTTCCATCCGACGTGGGATAATCCGTCCCAAACACCTTGATGTCATGCCGTTTCCCTGCCGCCGCATCCAGCACTAAAGGAATCAAATGCGTCTCCGGATTGTGGTCTTCCCCGATCTCTCCGTCCGGGTCAGCGCCCGCCGCGTTAAAGTAGCGCAGCACGACATATTCCAGACCATAAGCCTTTTGATAATCCTTCAAGATATGCTCCACCGCCAGCTTCGTAAAGCCATAGGGATTGATGGGGTTCTGCGGCATATCCTCCGTGATCGGCACTTTCTCCGGCTCCCCATACGTGGCACAGGTGGAGGAGAAGATGATTTTCTTACAGCCATACTTGCGCATCACTTGGAGCAAATTCAGGGTATTCGCCACATTGTTGTAATAATACTTTTCCGGCTTCTGCACACTCTCCCCCACATAGGCATATGCGGCAAAGTGGAACACCGCTTCTATGGGATACTTCTCGAAAACAGCTTCCAGATCGCTGATATTCTTCAGATCTCCCTGTTCAAAGCTGCCCCATTTCACGGCTTCCCTGTGTCCGTAGACCAGATTGTCAAAGACAACCGTTTCATATCCTTCCTTATATAACTGCTTGTTCACATGGGAGCCGATATACCCGGCTCCGCCGCATATTAATACCGCCATCTCTCATTCCTGCTCAATACTGATCGTTTTTCACTATAATCTTTATCACGGCCGGTATGGCCATTATGATAATCTTTGCGTCCGTCCATATGCTGGCCTCATTTATGTACCGGATGTCCATATCCATCCATTCCTCCAGTGTAATCTTGCTCCGGTCGCTGATCTGCCAGTAGCACAACAGCCCGCCCTTTACCCGATATCGCTGCCTGTCGTACTCTGACAGCTGCTTAAAAGCATACGGCGGCAGCGGGCGCGGCCCGACAACACTCATATCCCCCCGCAGGATATTGATGAGCTGAGGCAGTTCATCAATACAGGTACGGCGAATGAATTTTCCAACCTTTGTCACCCTGGGATCATTGGCCAGTTTAAACGTCACGCTGGCATTTCCCTTATCCTCATGGGCAGAAACACTGATCTCGGCAGCGTTCTGGTACATACTGCGGAATTTCAGGATCTTAAATGTTTTCCCATCCTTGCCCACCAGATCGTTTGAGTAGAATACCGGACCGGGATCCCCAATGTATACCGCAATAGCTGTAATCAGCAGAATCGGGCTGAGAATGATCAAAGCCAACAGACTGGCGATAATGTCAAATGTACGTTTGAAAAATGCGTAAATCTTACTGGAATTTGGATGTGCTGCCAATCCGCCAATCCTATTTACCATAACCATTTCTTCTGTATATGCGGTCATCCGTTTTTCCTCCGTTTTTCCATCTATGCATTACCCATAATCTGAGCCATAGTAGGAGCCGTAATACTTCCCATAGTACTGGCTGGATGAAGTTCCACGTCGTTCAGCACGCATCCCAGGATCCGCGTCCCCGCCGCAGCATCCCTACCATAACGTCCATAACACTTTTTATTCCTCCACACCCTACCACACCAAGGCGTCAGGATGCGGATACCACACTCATGCATTGTCCTTTACGGCAGCCGTATTACATCTACCGCTCCCTAAACATTAGTTACTGGATATTTCTCCTTTTCAGATAGCAGACCTGAATTTACCGGCAATGTCTTATCCCTCTACGGCTCAGTCCCCATACTGCCCATAGTACTTCCCGTAATACCTGCCATAATACTTTCCGTAATACCCCTTTCCGGAAAGATTCACCTTGTTCAGCACGCATCCCAGGATCTTCGCGTCCGCGATCTCCAGCTGTTCCTTCGCCTTTCTGGCGAACCGGTAGCTGATCGCGCCGCATTCCAGGACGATCACCATGCCGTCGCAGCACTTCGAAACGACGGCCGCGTCGATGACGCTGCCGATCGGGGGCGTATCCACGATGACGATATCGAACTCCTCCCGCGCTTTTTCGACCGCGTTTTTAAAGATCTGATTGCCCAGAAGCTCGCTGGGGTTCGGCGGCACGGGGCCGGCAAAGATCATATAAAAATCGGGGACGTCCGTCGCACAGATGACGTCGTCAAAAGCCTGCTTCCCGGCCAGACAGTTCGTGAGCCCCAGCTTCACGCGCCCCTTCCTGTACCGCGACTTCATCGTCGACTTCCTAAGGTCCGCATCGATCAGAAGCGTTTTCTTTCCCGCCTGCGCGAAGGAAAGCGCCAGTTCAAAGGAAATGCTCGATTTCCCCTCGTTGGGCGTCGCGCTGGTGATCCCGATCACCCTGATGCTGTCCCCGGAAAACTCAATGTTGGTCCGCAGGGTCTTAAAGGCTTCCCTCGTCCTGAAGTCCTGCGCCTGCTGTTTGATCTCGATCTCCTGCATGGGAATCTTCCTTCCGTCTATCTGTCATTAAAACCGTCTATCTGTCATTAAAATCGTCGATCTGCATCTCACTGCCGTCATCGGCAGCTTCTTTGTCCGGCTCCGGTCCCTCCGAAGGAGGCCTGACGCCGCCCTGGCCGCCTTTCTTATTCTTTCTCCTGCCCTTTCTGCCGGCATGCTCCTCTTCCATGACAGGGATCAGGGCCAGCGTGCTGATCCCCAGATACCGTTCCGCGTCCTCCGCGGATTTGATCGTATCGTCGGTGAGATACAGGACCAGAAGGATGGCCGCGCACAGGAAGACGCCAAGGAAGCCCCCGACTGCCGTCCATATCAGAACGGAGGGCTCCGACGGTTCGTCAGGCAGGTTGGCGTGATCCACCACGTTCACCGCTTCGACATCCGTGACGTTCTGGATATGCTCCGAGGCGACGTCCCTGATGCAGTCCGCGATTATCCGCGCCTCCACCGGGACCGGATCCTTCACGGTGATGCTGATGATCCGGGTATCCGTGATCGTCTCCACATCGACCCTGTCCAGAAGCTCCTCGTAATCGTCGTCCAGACCGCATTCCTGAATGACGGACTCCAGCACATACCGGCAGGTGATCAGCTCGCCATAGTCCTTCGTCAACTGCGTGGCGAGCTGGGTATCGCTGTAGGTCAGGCTGTCTCCCCCGGTCTTGCTTAAGATATAGATCTTTGTGGTCGATTCATACTGCGGGGTCAGCACAAACGAGCTGAGCGCAAACGCGGCCCCGCCCGCCAGGATCCCGCAAAGGAGGAGCAGCCACAGTCTGTGCAGCATTAAGCCCAGTACTTCCCCAAGATCGATCTCGATTTCATCGTTTCTGTCTGTCTCGTGCATGTCGCTTCCTTCATCCCTGTTTTTTGTCATTGATTATCTTCATCGCGTTGCCAAAGCAGACCGCGTCCGCGTATGCGGGATCATACCTTCTGTAAAGCTGGGACAGGCATTTTCTCACATCCGGGGACCGGCGTCCGTCGTCATGGGCGTCCGTCCCCACATAATCCGCCAGCCGTTCCTTCAGCAGCCTGTGGGCAAACCTCTTCACGCCAAACCCCAGGGTGCCCGTGATGCTTGCCGCGTTGATCTGGATCCCCACGTTCAGGCCCTTCAGCTCCCTCACGTTTTCCCAGTTTTTCAGCAGGCATTCATAGCGCTCCGCGTGGGCGAGGATCGGCTCATAGCCCATGCCGCCGAGTTCATCCAGCGCATTCCTGATGTAGGAAAACGGATGGGCCGGAAAGAATTCGATCAGGACGTACCGGCTGCCCGCCAGGGAAAGCGCACGGCCCTCCTCCAGCCGCTCCGCGATCTCCCCAGAATAGAGGATCTCGTTCCCGGCGTACAGGGAAACCTCCATCCCCCTTTTCGCCGCTTCCCGCCGCACCTCCTCCATCCGCCCGCGGATCGTGGAAACGCTTGCGTTATGTCGCCCTTCCTTATAGTGGGGCGTCAGGATGAAATTTCGTATGCCGCTCCCGTACGCGGTCCGGATCATCCGCATGGACTGCTCCATATCCCTCGCGCCGTCGTCTACGCCCGGCAGGATGTGGCAGTGCAT
>CANQVD010000044.1 GCA_947627215.1 uncultured Eisenbergiella sp. | reverse complement strand
GCGTATAATTTTTAAGGTATTTATAACAGATACTGCCAGATATGAGCTCTGCTGATAGAACTGCGGAAACTCAAGGGAAGTGCGTCTTGCGCTCCGGCTGTTTTTGTGCTACAGTGAATCTGTCCTGAACGGTAACGGATCAAAAACTGTTATCAGACTTTTTCGCCGGAGGCAGGTGGCCGACCGGCTCTTGAAGCGGCAATGTCTTCAGGCCGCTTTCTGAAATCGTGCCCAGGATCGGGCAGAGATCCTTTTTTGCGCGCACAGTGCGCGGAGTAAAAATTTCATATCGGGAACTGTTTTCTTTTGCACTGCAGACATTGCCCGCGCCGGGAAAGGACGGCTGCGGCGGGGAGAAGTGCCGTATTTTTTACGGCAGGAGAGATCAGAAGGATTACATCGTTTACGGGAAGGAGACTGAAATTTGACGGAAGAACTGAAAAACACCAGACACAGGGACAGCTCCAGCAAGATCATCTTTGAGGACCCCATCCTCTGCGCCCAATTCCTGCGGGGATATCTGAACATCCCGCTGCTTAAGGACGTACAGCCTGAGGATATCGAGGACGTCACGGAGCGCTATGTACATATGTTTGTGGAGGAACGGGACTCCGATGTGGTGAAGCGCGTGCGGCTGGGCGGGGAGAAGACGCCTTTTTATATGGTTTCTCTGATTGAACATAAGTCAAACGTGGATTATAATGTAGTCATGCAGATATTCCGCTACATGGCCTTCATCTGGGAGGACTACGAGAAGGAGGCGGAGAAGCAGACGCCCGGGATCAGCCGGACGAAGGGCTTCCGGTATCCTCCGATTCTGCCGGTGGTATTTTATGACGGGAAGGAGAACTGGACGGCGGCCACCGGCCTGCATGAGCGGGTGCTGCTGAGCGACGTCCTCGGGCGATATATTCCGGACTATCAGTGTCTGCTGATGCAGTTGAAGGACTACAGCACCGCGGAGCTGATGGAGAAGAAGGACGAGCTTTCGGTGCTGATGATGGTCACGAAGCTGCAGAAGGCGGCGGACTTTTCAGAGATCGGGAGAGAAGTGAGCCCGGCGTATCTGGAGGAGATCTTTTCGGGATCGCCGGAATATCTGCTGGATATCGTGGCGCGGGTAGTAGAGGCTTTGCTGACGAAGCTGAACGTACCGGATGAGGAGTCAGCGGAGTTTGCCGGGCGGATAAAGGAGAGGCATATGGGACGGCTTTTTGAGAACTTTGAAGGATACGATGTACAGGAGGTGCGTCGGCAGACCCGGGAGGAAGTGTGGAAAGAAGCGCGGAAGGAAGTGCAGGAAGTGCAGAAAGAGGCCCGGGAAGAGGCGGTGAAGAAAACCGTACAAATGATCCGTGGCATAGGACTGCCGGAAGAAACCGCCGTTTCACAGCTCATGAAGTACTATGACCTGACGGAGGCGCAGGCCCGGGAAGCGGTGAAGCTGTACTGGTGATCCCCGAAAGCGGGACGACGGATCGGCGCTGTCCGGCGAAGGACAGGCCTCCTGCCCGACAAATGCCATAATCAGGATTTTGTGCTCAAGAATTTCTCACGGACACCCGGCGTTATGCAGGGTGTCCTTTTTGCGCGTAAAAAAACGTCCTCCCCTGCCCCATGAAAAATATGTATTTTTCGAAAAGAAAGAAAAAACCTCTCGAAATAATGCAAAACATTCATTTCGCCGCATCTGGCCGGCGGCTTTGCCCATTCTGCCCCCATATTAAAAAATCTTTTGTGAAACATGTTCAGTTTATCCTGTTCCTCAAAAATTGCGCCCCAAAACGGGGGCAATCTCGCCTACGAAATGTCCTTTTTTGTTGGTATATTTTCAAAACCGCCGAAAACGCAAAAAATGCAATGTATTTTCAAATGAAAAGGCAAAAAATATGTAGAATTGCGAACCGGGGGGGGGTTATAATGTGCACGAAAAAGATTCCCCGTGTATTTTGTTGCGAGGGAAAGAAGGGGTATCGTCTTGGAAAAACAGTTGATCATCTTTACGGACAGCGGCGATACGATCATAGACGAGAGCACGCAGGTGTACGACGAGCGGGGGATCGTGATCCACGCGGAGCTGATCCCGGGCGCGGGAGAAGCGCTGAAGGCGCTGCATGATGCCGGATATCGGATCGCGCTGGTGGCGGACGGCGAGGAGCAGTCCTTCACGAATGTATACATAGAGAACGGTTTGGGGTATTGCTTTCACACGAGGACCATTTCGGAGATCGTCGGCATTCAGAAGCCGTCGGAACGGATGTTTCAGGACGCCATGGAGAAGAACGGGCTGACGGACGCCGACAAGGGCCGCATCATCATGGTGGGCAACAACATTCGCAAGGATGTGGCCGGGGCCAACCGGTTCGGGATCACATCCGTCCTGCTGGACTGGTCCAGGCGCTACAATCTGGTCCCGCGGTGCGCGGACGAAGAGGCGGATTACATCATCCATGAGCCGTCCGAGCTGCCGGAGCTCGTGGAGCGGCTGGAGAACCAACTGAAAAACGGTTCACAGGAACTGTGAACGTTTGATAAAAACAATTTTAATGAAGGAGGAGGTTACATGAACAAGAAACCCAAAAAACCGGGCAGTGTCGCGCTCTACCTGAAGAACAACTGGCAGTTGTACCTGATGCTGATTGTTCCGGTAGTGTACATGATCCTGTTCCGGTACAAACCCATGCTGGGCGTCGTGGTCGCGTTCAAGAAATTCAACGTCTTCAAGGGCATCTGGGACAGCCCGTGGATCGGCCTCACACACTTTAAGGAGGCGTTCACCTCCAGAGATTTCTGGAACGCGCTGAAGAACACGCTGATCCTGAATCTCGGCGATCTGGTCATCGGATTCCCGATCCCGATCTTCCTGGCCATTTTCCTGAACGAGCTGCGCGGGGAGAGGATCCGGAAGACCACGCAGACGCTGCTGTATCTTCCTAACTTCCTTTCCTGGGTTATCATTTCCGGTATCGTGACCCAACTGTTCTCCAACAGCGGTCTGGTCAACAACCTGTTCAACGCCTTCGGCGCGGCCAGCGTGCCGTTCCTGAGCAACACCTTTATCTGGCGTTTCGTGTACTGGTTCATGGGCGTCTGGCAGGGCGCGGGCTATTCCCTGATCGTCTATCTGGCGGCCCTGATGGCCACGGATGCTTCCCTTGGTGAAGCGGCCTACATCGACGGCGCCACCAGGCTGCAGCGGATCTGGCATGTGACGCTGCCGCAGATCTCCACCACAGTTACCACCCTGCTGATCATGCAGGTCGGCAAACTGGTGAACATCAGCTTCGACCGTCCTTACCTGATGGGCAACACGCTGGTGAATGATGCGTCCAGCGTTATCAGTACATACGTGTACAGCGTCGGTCTTGCGGCCGGCCGGTTCGACTTCGCTACCGCGGTCGGCCTGTTCCAGTCCATCGTGGGCGTGGTGCTGGTGCTCTCCGCGAATGCGGTCATTAAGAAAATGGGACAGGAGGGGATCATGTAATGAGCGTACTGAACAGTAAAGGCGAAAAACGGTTCCAGCTTTTCTGGACGATCTTCTTCATCGTTGTTACCTGTATTGCCATGGTCCCGATCCTGCGGGTTCTTTCCGTTTCCTTCAGCGGCAAGAACGCGATCCTGGCGGGCAAGGTATTCATCCTTCCGGTTGACTTCACGGTAGAAGCCTATGAGAAGGCGTTAAAGAGCGGCAGCTTCGTCAATGCCTTCTGGTATTCCATCCTCCTGATGCTGGGCTCCACGGCGGTGAGCCTGCTGATGACGGTGCTGGCGGCTTATCCCCTTTCCAAGAAGAACCTGATCGGCGGCAGCTTCGTCATGATGCTGTTCGTCCTGACCATGTACTTAAGCCCCGGCGTCATCCCGGAATACCTGAACGTCAGGGACTTCAAGCTGATCGATACGGTGTGGGCGCTGGTCATCCCCGGCGCGCTGAGCGCATACAACATGATCATCATGTGCAACGCCTTCAAGGGCATTGACAGCGCGCTCTATGAGGCGGCCAAGATCGACGGCTGCAGCGAGTTCCGCACGCTGATCAGCGTGGCGCTGCCTCTGGTGTACCCCACCATCGCCACTCTGGGCCTGTTCTACGCGGTAGGCCGCTGGAACGGCATCAGCGATGTTTTGTACTATATCAACACGTCCAAATACTTCACGGTACAGATGGTTCTGAAGCAGTTCGTGGAATCCGTCAACGTATCCATTGAAGAGGGCCTGACCACCAACCTGGTGGCGGACAACATCAAGGCGGCCAGCATCGTGATCTCCATGCTGCCCATGCTGATCGTTTACCCCTTCGTGCAGAAGTTCTTCACCAAGGGCATCATGGTCGGCGCCGTGAAAGGCTGATCCATTGCGGTTAAATTATCCGAAAGGATACTTTAATAAACAATCATATTTTTATGGGAGGTAATTTCATGAAAAGAAAAGGTCTACTGAAACAGGCCGTCGCCATCCTGCTTGCGACAGTGATGGTAGCGGCCACCGGGTGCGGGAACTCCGGGTCTTCTTCCAGTTCTTCCTCCGCCCCCGCTGATTCCTCTTCCTCTTCCTCGGAGAGCGCGGCTCCCGCGGCAGATGGCGCCGAGGCGGCTGCCGATTTAAAGGGCGATGAAGTGGATCTGCGCGTGATGGTTTGGGACCGCGGCAATGCGGCGCCCGGCACCACAACTGAAGAGAACACGATGACCAAATGGATCCAGGATCAGGTGAAAGAGCTGTTCAACATCAATGTCAGCTATGTATCCGTTCCCCGTTCCGAGTCCGACGACAAGGTGAACATCATGATGTCCGGCGGCAGCGCCCCTGATATCATCTTCACCTATGACCAGAGCCTGTTCTACAACTACGCCAGCAGCGGCGCGCTGAAGGATCTGACCGACATCTACGCGCAGTACGGCGGCAACATCGCAAACTACTGTGCGGAAGCGCAGGAAGGCATCGCCGATCTGGACGGCAAGAAATACGCTGTCATGAAGCAGAGAGGTACTGAGAACTCCCGCCATACCGCTTACATCCGTCAGGACTGGCTGGATCAGCTTAACATGGAAATGCCCACCACAAAAGAGGAGCTGGGCGAGTATCTGTACGCGGTGAAGGATGCCGGTCTGGGTATTCCGTGGGCGATGAGCGGCCGCGGCGACACTGAGAAGGGCTATCTGAACTTCGTGGGTTCCTATGTGGATTTGCCCGATGAGCGCACCGCTTACATCTACAACGAGGCTTACATGGCCATCGCTCCCGGCAGCAAGGACGGTCTGAAGCAGTTGAACGAGTGGTACAACGACGGCCTGATCACCCAGGACTTCCCGACCGATACCGATGAGAGCATCATGCTGGCGGATATCGCCAACGGCAACACCGGCTTCGTTCTGGTCGACACGACTCAGGCTTGGGCCGGCACCGAGGTGCTGAACGGGACGCTGGGCATCCAGCCCACCTTCGTGCCCTGCATGCCTTTCGAGCTGGCTGACGGCAGCTACCGCACCCCTTATGAGTATCGTTACGCGATGTTCGTCATGATCCCCGAGACCACCAGCGATGAGAAGGCTGTCGCGGCCATGAAGTACCTGAACTGGATGGCGGATCCCGCGGTTGCGGTGCAGATCCGTTACAGCCCGGAGCTGACCTACAATGAGCTGGGCGTTGCGGTTGAGCCGAAAGAGGATGAGAAGAACGAGAAGGGCTATCCCGGTACGCTGGATGACCTGTGCATCATGAACCTGAACTTCGATTGGGTCAACGACTTCGATACCATGGCGAAGGCCAACGCGATGGAGCAGACCACCGACTGGGCGACCGAGGAGTGGTACAAGAACTACTATGATGTCTGCGCACTCGGCAAGTTCCGTTTCCCGAGCTATGCGTTCATTCCGGAAGCCGAAGCCACCTACGGCATCGACATCAAGACCAGGATGATCCAGTTCGTATACACCTGCATCTGCGCTCCTGCGGATCAGTTCGAGGCCACCTATGAGAAAGGCTATAATGAGCTGGTGAACGCGGGCCTGCAGGATATCCTGGACGGCAGAGCGGAGTACTACGACAGCATTCACTGATCGCAAGCATTTCGCAGTGTGATTGAACTTTCATGTCCGCCCGATGCGGGCGCCGCGCTTCGCGGCGCCCGGGGCGGCGACAAGAAAAGCCTGTTACAATAATCGCAATCTCATAAAGCCGCGCGCGGCCGGGTATGCAGAGTATTGTAACAGGCTTTTTGACAAATCGGGTCAGCGCATATCGTTGGGCGGCGACGGAAGCTGCCGGTATTCCCTGGGCGACATGCCGGCGTGCTTGTGAAAGACCCGGTTGAACTGGGAAAAACTGGAAAAGCCGCAGGCGGCCGCGATGTCGGACACTTTATTATCGGTGGTCATTAACAGGTGCTGGGCGTTTTTCACCCGGATGATCTGGATATAGTCCGACAGCGTGAAGTTCAGCGTTTCCCTGAAGCTGTGGGACAGGTAGTAGGGATTGATGAAGAAATCCTCGGCCAGCGAGGACAGCGTCAGCGGCTCCTGATAATGCTGGTGGATGTAGGCGGCGATGGCGTACATCTTCCGGGACAGGGGCGTGGTGTCTGTGTCGTTGGCATACAGGTTCTGGTCCCGGAGCAGGTAGAGCTCGTGTAGGAATTCCACGAATCTGGTATGGATCATCAGCTCATCGATGGGCCGGGCCGCGTAGTCCGGGCGCCGGGTATACAGCAGGATGTTGTTGAGCAGCCCGTACAGCTTCAGGCGCTGTTCCGAGGAAAAGCGGTAGATATGCCCCTGCGCGTGGAACGGGGACAAGAGCTCCGGATAGCCCGCTTCGTCGATCATCCACTCATCCGGAAGCATGAAATTGATGATGATTCGCTTGCTGGGCGCGCCCTTGCGGTAGATGGATTTGTGGAGCAGATAGGGCGGAATCAGGACGATATCCCCGTAGGAAAGGTGAAACAGATTTCCTTCAAACAGATGCTCCGCTTCCGGCGCCAGCAGGATCATGATCTCGTAGAACGGATGGAAATGCTGGAACACCATGTTCACGGAGGCGTTCCGGTCATCGTAGTCGAAGTAATAGAGAAGCTTTTGCTCCACATTGTTCACGATGATGTAATATTGTTTTTCATAGATCAGCGTATTTTCGATCAGCATGAGGAAATCCGCCTCCGCGGAGGGAAAGCGCACGGCGCGCGTTTTGCCGTCATGCGCGGGAAAGCTTTTTGAGGTTTTCCGTTGTCAAAACTGCAGTTCTTATATTATTATAAAGGAAAAGTAAAGGAGGGGCAACCATGAATCAGGAAATCCAACGGCCGCAGGCGCCCCGCGACAGGGACGGCGAGGTGCGCGCGAAGCTCAGCCTGCTGGCGGAGAGCTTTCAGAGCGTTTTGTATGAGGAAGACACCACTTTTCTGGAAAATATGAAGACCAACAGCCTGGCCTCGGACGATATCCGTAAATATCAGTTCTGGGAGTGGACCCAGGGCGTGGGCATGTTCGGCTTCTGGAAATATTATGCGCTGTATCAGGACGAGAAGTATCTGGACGTGCTGGAGAAATATTATGCGCGTCAGCTCGCCATCGGGCTTCCGTCCAAGAACGTCAATACGGTGACGCCGCTGCTGGCGCTGTGCTGCTACGCGGACGCTTACCATAAGGAAGAGTACATGGAGGTCTGCAAAGAGTGGGCGGAGTGGATCATGACGGAATTCCCCCGTACCCAGGAGGGCGGCCTGCAGCACATCACTTCCGATTCCCTCAACAAGGAGGAGCTCTGGGACGATACGCTGTTCATGACCGTGCTGTTTCTGGCGAACATGGGAAAGATCCTGAACCGTCAGGATTACATCGATGAGGCGATCTATCAGTTCCTGCTCCATGTGAAATATCTGGCCGACCGGGATACGGGCCTGTGGTATCACGGCTGGTCCTTCCTGCGCAGGGATCATTTCGCGGGCGCGTTCTGGGCCAGGGGAAACTGCTGGATCACGGCGGCGATCCCCGAGCTCATCGACCTGGGCGTCTGCCCTCCCGCGGTGGAGCGTTATCTGACCGGCGTTCTGAAAAATCAGGTGGACACGCTGGTGGCGCTGCAGGAGAAGGACGGCATGTGGCACACGCTGGTGGATGATCCCACCTCCTATGTGGAGGCCAGCGCCACGGCGGGCTTCGGCTTCGGCATCATGCGCGCGGTGAACATGGGTCTTCTGGATGATTCCTACATGGCGGCGGCGGAAAAGGCGCTGGATGCGATCCTGGGCTGCGTGACCGAGGAGGGCATCGTAACGCAGGTTTCCTACGGCACTCCCATGGGGCGGGAGACGAAGGATTTCTACAAGCAGATCCCCTTACAGCCCATGCCCTACGGACAGGCGCTGGCGATCCTGTTCTTCATGGAATGGCTGAACCGGAAGGGGGCAAAGGCCTGACCGTTTTTCGGGCGCAGCCGTGCGCCGGGCGGGACAGGAAGAGAAGATGGATGTGATAGAGGAAGAGAAAAGACGGCTGGCCGAGCAGCACCGGCCCCGGCTGTTTTTTGACAAAAAAGAACCGTTTTCGGTGGATGCGGTGGGATATACGGTTTTTGCGCGCGAGGAGAGAAGCCGTTCCTTCCCGGCACGGACCGTCCGGCCTCCGGAGGGCGGACGGGCGGTCGAGTATGCGTTCTGGTACGACTACGACATCCAGCATCTGTACGAGCTGGAGCACATCTGGGTGTATCTGGACGCGGCAGGGAAGGTGACGGATGCGGAGGGCAGCTTTCACGGGAAGTTCCTGCGCCTGGTGGAGCCGTATTCCGGCCGCGTTCCGCTGGATGAGGCGGGAAGGGTTCTGGCGTATGCCCAGCCGGGAAAGCACGCGCTGATGGCGGCGCCGGAGCTGTTCCGGCTTTTTAGCGGCGCCGGGCGCTGCTGCATGGAAGGGGCCGGCGCGGACGGCATCGCGCCGGGCAGGATGGTGCAGGAATATTTTACGGATATCCCCGCAGCCCTGCAGGAGAAGACAAAGGCCTATATCCGGGCGAAATATGCCTTCGTCCCGTCTTTTGTGTTTGAAGAGCGGGAATGGGACGAGGGGCTGCTGATGCCCTGGGAAGCGCTGCTTACGACGATCCCGGAACGGATGAAGCGGCAGATCAGACGGATCGAGGAATGGGAGGGAGAAGACAGATGAAGCGCTATTGGCAGCATATGGTGAATTCCACGGAAAAAAGGGTGGAGGTATTCTTAAAGAAGCAGGTGAACGATCCCGCCAGGGCGGACCGGGGCAGGATGGACAGCGACGTGGTGGAGGGAAAGGCTTCCATTTACGTGCTGACGGACGCGCTCTGCCTGTATTTTTCCGAAGAAAGCAAATATTATAAGGACGCGGCGCTGTTCGCGGCGGTGGAGCGGGGCGTATCCTTTGTGGAACGGTGGCAGCGGCCGGACGGCAGTCTGGACTTCCCCACCTGCAACTTCTATTCCGCGCCGGACACCGCGTTCTGCTTCCGCCGCCTGTACGGCGCATGGGAGATCCTGAAAAAATACGGGACCACGGAGGCGGAAAAGGCGCTGGAGGAGCGTTATCTGCGCATCGTTCTGCGCTGTGCGCCCATCATCATCTGCGGCGGCTTCCATACGCCTAACCACAGGTGGGCGGTGCTGGCGGCCCTGCTCACGCTGGAAAAGCTGGTGGCGGAAAACGGGGCGCTGGCCATGGAGACGGTGGATTTCTCCGGCTGCACCTTCCCCCATGCGGTGTCGGCGGACGCCCTGCCCGGGGAGCCTGAACCCGCGCCCGTCGTGGCTTCCGCACAGGAGCTTCTGGAGCGCATCCGGATCCGGGCCGGACAGTATCTGGCGGAGG
This sequence comes from uncultured Eisenbergiella sp., assembly GCA_947627215.1. GTDB lineage: Bacteria > Bacillota > Clostridia > Lachnospirales > Lachnospiraceae > Gallintestinimicrobium. The sequence continues at coordinate 19,243 of CANQVD010000044.1, read as the reverse complement.
GCATCGACGGGGATGCCGACGGGGAATACGCGGAGCGTTCCACCGGCAACTACAATTCCGTGGTGGACAAATCCCTGATCACGGCCTATGAGATGTCCGGGGATGAGACCTATCTGGGCTATGTGGAGCGGAACCTGGATATGATGCTGTATTATTTCGACGGGGACGATACGATCTTTACGCAGAACTCCACCAGACAGGACCAGGGCAAGGCGCTGCATCCCGACCAGTATTTCTATCTGTATACATACATGGCGGCCCACACGGGTTCCGATCTTTTCGACGCGGCCGCTCACAAGATCATAAAGGACAACCTGGAGCGCGGGGACGATGCGCCCGACTGTATCTATATTTTCATGCTCTACGACCGGCTGAAGAACTACACGTTCCGCGGGTACGGGTTCCTGCCGGAATACCGCCGGTATTTCCCCGGTTCCCAGGTGCTGCGGGTGAAGAAGCCCTCCTATGTATACAGCGTGCTGAACAAAAAGTCCCAGTTCCTGTTCGTGAAGTTTGGCTCCCTGCCGGTCTGCGTGCGGATCGGGGAGGCCTACTGCGACGTCCGCTACTTCGTGCCGGAGCGCACGGAGGATACGGGGGACGGCTGCGTGCTGCGCGGCACGGCCAGGGGCTGGTATTATGAGCCCTGGGCCCAGGACCAGGGGACCACGGACTGGTGGGCCATGGACCATAAGAAGCGCGAGCGGGTCATCACCAGCCAGGTGGATACCACGGTGACGGTGAAGGAGCTGGAGCGCGGCATCGCCGTGACGGTGAAGACGGAAGGGCTTTCCGGCCTGCCGCTGCGGGTGGAGGTCATCGTGCCCGCGGGGAGCACGCTGGAAACCGATTCGGTGTCGCTGAGCGCGAACCGGGGGGACAGCCTGATTCTGCGAAACGGCTATCTGCACCTTCATGCCGGGGCGCAGAAGCTGTCCATCGGGCCCGGCTACGGCACCCATTCGTTTAAGGGACACTATTCCGGCGAGGAAAAGAACGAGGTCGGATACAGCATTTATCTGAACGATTATACGCCTTACGAGCGGACGTTTACGATCGTGGAGGAGTGAGGAAGGCCGCGGGCGCGGTGCGGTCCGGCGGGCGGCGGCCTGACAGAAAGGAGAGTACCGAAATGCAGTACATCACATTTGACCCGGCGAAGGAGTACGATCTGATCCTCCTGGGGCGGGTCGCCATCGACTTCAATCCGGTGGATTTAAACCGTCCGCTGGAGGAGAGCAGCAATTTCAACAAATACCTGGGCGGTTCCCCCGCCAATATCGCGGTGGGGATGGCGAGGCTGGGCAAGAAGATCGGCTTCCTGGCGAAGGTGTCCGACGACCAGTTCGGCGATTATGTCGTCCACTATTTTGAAAAAGAGGGCATCGACACCAGCCACATCACCCGCTGCAAGCACGGGGAGAACCTGGGCCTGACCTTCACGGAGATCAAGAGCCCCACGGAGAGCAATATCCTGATGTACCGGGACGGCGTGGCCGACCTGATGCTGGAGCCGGAGGATGTGGATGAGGAATACATCTGCAGGGCGAAGGCCCTGCTGATCTCCGGCACGGCGCTGGCCGCCAGCCCCTCCAGAGAGGCGGCGCTGAAGGCCATCCTGCTGGCGAAGAAAAACGGCGTCGTGGTGATCTTCGACATCGACTACCGGGCCTACACCTGGAGAGGGCCGGACGAGATCTCCATCTATTATTCCATGGCGGCCTCCAACGCGGACCTGATCCTGGGCTCCAGAGAGGAGTTCGACCTGACGGAGCGGATCCAGGGCGTGTGCGAAAGCGACGATGAGAGCGCGGCCAGATGGCACAGCCTGGGCGCGAAGATTGTGGTGATCAAGCACGGCAAGGAGGGTTCCATGGCCTATACCTGCGACGGGAAGCATTACGCGGTGAAGCCTTTCCCCACCAACGCGCTGAAGGGCTTCGGCGGCGGCGACGGCTATGCGTCCTCCTTCATCCGGGCGCTGATCGATGGCTGCAGCGTGCCGCAGGCGCTGGAATACGGTTCCGCTTCCGCTTCCATGCTGATCTCCGCCCATAGCTGCTCGGCGGCCATGCCCACGCTGGAGGCGGTGGAGCAGTTCATAAAGGAAGAAAAGGAAAAGTACGGCGAGATGGTCGTGCTGCAGTAAAGCGGCCGATGTAAGGAGGAATGACAGCGATGTATGAGAAGCCGGATTACAACGAGAACGGCGAGCTGATCTGCTCGCAGGAGAACGGAAAGAACAGCATCATGCTCATGGACGTATGGGTGAAGAAGCTGGCCACGGGGGAGAGTATGACCCTGCTGGAGCCTGAGAAGGAGATCGCGGTGCTGCTGCTGGCCGGGGAAGTGGAGTATGCGTTCGAGGGGCGCACCGAAAAGGCCGCCCGCCGCAGCGTGTTTCTGGATAAGCCCTACTGCCTGCACTGCTGCAGGGGCAAAGAGATCCGGGTGCGGGCGCTTTTGGACAGCCGCCTGCTGATCCAGCAGACGACGAACGAAAAGGAGTTCGCCACCACCTTCTATACGCCCGAGATGTGCACGCTGGAGGAGTTCGGCAAGGAGAAGTGGGACGGCACGGCCCACCGGCAGGTGCTCACGGTCTTCGACTATTCCAACGAGCCCTGGTCCAATCTGGTGATGGGCGAGGTGTTCCACAAGCCGGGCTGCTGGACCAGCTACCCGCCGCATTATCATCCCCAGCCGGAGCTGTACTACTATGAGTTCGACAAGCCCCAGGGCTTCGGCGTGGGCTTCAACGGAGACGACTGCTATAAGGTGGAGGACCAGAGCTATCTGGCTATCACCCCCATGCACGCGCACCAGCAGGCGGCGGCGCCGGGCTACCGGATGTACTTCGCGTGGCTGATCCGCCATCTGGACGGCGACCCGTGGATCAAGACCCGGATCGACGTGCCGGAGCATGCGTGGCTGAACGCGGAACCGTGAGGAAAAGATTCTTTTAAGAAAGGGGCAATGATATATGGCATACATGACAACGGCACAGGCGCTGGTGAAATTTCTGGATAACCAGTATGTGTCCTTTGACGGCCAGGAGACCAAGTTCGTGGAGGGCGTGTTCACGATCTTCGGCCACGGCATCGTGGTGGGCCTGGGCGAGGCGCTGGACACCTTCCGGGGCAGCCTGAAGGTATTCCAGGGGAAAAACGAGCAGGGCATGGCCCACGTGGCGGCTTCCTTTGCGAAGCAGAACAACCGCAGGAAGATCATCGTCTGTTCTTCCTCCATCGGACCCGGCGCGGCCAACATGATCACGGCGGCGGCCACCGCCACGGTGAACCATGTACCGCTCCTGCTGTTCCCGGCGGACGCCTTTTCCACCAGACAGCCGGACCCGGTGCTGCAGCAGTTCGAGCAGGTGAATTCCCTCTCCAACACCACCAACGACGCCTATCGGGCGGTCTGCCGCTATTGGGACCGGATCTCCCGTCCCCAGCAGTTGATGACGGCGCTCTTAAACGCCATGCGGGTGCTGACCGATACGGCGGAGACCGGGGCGGTGTGCATTTCCCTGCCGCAGGACGTGGGCGGGGAGGCCTGGGATTTCCCGGAGACGTTTTTCAAAAAGAGAGTGCATAAGATCACGCGCATTGTGCCCGCGCCGGAAGAAATCGAGGACGCGCTGGAGGTCCTGCTTTCCGCGAAGAAGCCTCTGGTGATCTGCGGCGGCGGCGTGCGCTATTCGGAAGCGGGGGAAGCGGTGGAGGCGTTCTGCCATTCCCTGAAGATCCCCTTTGCGGAGACCCAGAGCGGCAAGACGGCCTGCCTGTCCTCCGATCCCTGGAACCTGGGCGGCGTAGGCGTCACGGGCAATTCCTCCGCCAACGTGATCGCGAAGGACGCGGATGTGGTGCTGGGCATCGGCACCCGGTTCTCCGATTTCACCACGGCTTCCAAGTCGCTTTTCCGTCCCGACGTGAAGGTGGTCACGATCAACACCTCCCGCTTCGACGCCTACAAGCTGGACGCGGTGAAGGTGGTAGCGGACGCGAAGCTGGGCGTGCTGGCCCTGAAGGAAAAGCTGGAGGCGGCGGGATATCAGTCCGCCTATACGGATGAAGTGGAGCTGGCGAAGCAGGGCTGGGATCAGGAGATGGAGCGGCTGGCCGCCTATTCCTATGATGAAAATTTCGAGCCCCTGATCGGCGCGAGAGATCCCCGGACGATCCCGGAATTCGTGGAGATGACGGGCAGCAGCCTGACCCAGACCGCGGTGGTGGCGAAGGTCCGGGAGCTGATCGACGCGGACGCCATCTGCGTGGGCGCGGCGGGTTCCCTGCCGGGTGACCTGCAGCGGATGTGGACCTCCGACAGCCGCTACTCCTACAACATGGAATACGGCTACTCCTGCATGGGCTACGAGATCGCGGGGGCCCTGGGCTCCAAGCTGGCGGCGCCTGACAGGGAAGTGTACGCCATGTGCGGCGACGGCAGCTACCTGATGCTGCACTCCGAGCTGGTGACCTCCGTTCAGGAGCACGCCAAGATCAACGTCCTTCTCTTTGACAACAGCGGCTTCGGCTGTATCAATAATCTGCAGATGAACAACGGCATCGGCAACCTGGCCACGGAATTCCGCAGCCGGGACGAGGACGGCAATCTGTACGGGCCGCTGGTGCCCATCGACTTCGCGAAGTGCGCGGAGGGGTACGGGGTGAAGACCTACCGCGTCACCAACATGGAAGAGCTGGAGGCGGCGCTTCTGGACAGCAAAAAGCAGACGGTTTCCACGCTGCTGGACATCAAGGTGCTGCCCAAGACCATGACGGACGGCTATGACGCCTGGTGGCACGTGGGCGTGGCCGCCGCATCCCCGAAGAAATCCGTGTGCGAGGCCTGGGAGCAGAAGGAAGAAAACTTAAAGAAAGCGAGGAAATATTGATGTTGGATGCAAACAGGGTGAGTCTCGGCATCGCGCCCATCGCGTGGACCAACGATGATATGCCGGATCTGGGTGCGGAGAACACCTTCGAACAGTGCGTGTCCGAGATGGCGCTGGCCGGTTTTACCGGCTGCGAGGTGGGGAACAAGTACCCGAAGGACACCGCCGTCCTGAAAAAAGCGCTGGCGCTGCGCGGAATGCGGATCTGCAACGCCTGGTTTTCCACGTTTCTGACCACGAAGCCCTATGAGGAAACGGAAAAAGGCTTCATCGAGCACATCACCTTTTTGAAGGAGATGGGCGCGAAGGTGGTGGGCGTGTCGGAACAGGGACATTCCATTCAGGGGACCGACAAGGCGATCTTCCGCGACAAATATGTGATGAATGACGCGGAATGGGAGCTTTTGTGCACGGGCTTAAACCGCCTGGGCAAGGTGGCGAAGGACATGGGGATCACCCTGACCTTCCATCACCACATGGGCACCGTGGTGCAGACCGCGGCGGAGATCGACCGGATGATGGAAAACACCGATCCGGAGTTTGTAAACCTGCTGTTCGACAGCGGCCATCTTGCCTACTGCGGCGAGGATTACCTGGCGGTGCTGAAAAAGTACGTCAACCGGGTGAAGCATGTGCACTTAAAGGACATCCGTCCGGAGATGGTGGCGAAGGTGAAAGCGGAGAACTTGAGCTTCCTGCAGGGCGTGCGCCTGGGCGCGTTCACCGTGCCGGGAGACGGCGCCATCGACTTCGGCCCGATCTTCGACGTGCTGGCGGAAAATGACTACGCCGGATGGGTGCTGGTGGAGGCCGAGCAGGATCCCGCCGTCGCCAATCCGCTGGAATACGCCATCAAGGCCCGCGCCTATATCCGTGAAAAGGCCGGAATATAATACAGACAGAAAGAAGGAAAAAACAATGCTCAACATCGGTATCATCGGTGCGGGGCGCATCGGCAAGGTGCACCTGCAGTCCATCTCTTACCATGTGAAGAACGCCGCCGTCGTGGCGATGGCGGATCCCTTCATGAATGAAGAGACGAAGGCGCTCATCGAAAGCATGGGCGTGAAAAAGATCTACAAGGATTATCATCAGATCCTGGAGGATCCGCAGATCGACGCGGTTCTGGTCTGCTCCTCTACGGACACCCACGCGGCCATCTCCATCGAGGCCATCAAAGCGGGCAAGCACGTGTTCTGCGAAAAGCCCGTGGACCATTCCCTGGAAAAGATCCAGGAGGTGGCGGACGTGCTGGCGGAGCATCCCGAGTGCCGCTTCCAGGTGGGCTTCAACCGCCGTTTTGACCACAACTTCGCGGCGGTGCGCAGGGCTTACGATGAAGGAAAGATCGGCGAGGCGCATATCCTCAAGATCACTTCCAGAGATCCCGAGCCCCCCAATCCCGCATACATCAAGGTGTCCGGCGGCATGTTCCTGGATATGACCATCCATGATTTCGATATGGCCTGCTTTTTGACGAACAGCGATGTGGAAGAGGTCTATGTGCAGTCCGCGGTGCTGGTGGATCCCGCCATCGGCGAGCAGGGCGACGTGGACACCGCCATCATCACGCTGAAGATGAAGAACGGCGCGCTGGCCGTCATCGACAACTCCCGCCGCGCGGCCTACGGCTATGACCAGAGGGCGGAGCTGTTCGGCTCCAAAGGCATGGTGGCGACCTCCAACGACACCCTTTCCAGCGCGGTGATCTCCGACGCCAACGGCGTTACCGGTGAGAAGCCCCTGTTCTTCTTCCTGGAGCGCTACATGGAGTCCTTCTCCGAGGAGATGCGGCAGTTCGTGGACGCCTGTGAAAAGGGCACGCCCGTGCCGGTGGGCATCCATGCGGGCATGCAGGCCGTGAAGATCGGCCTGGCGGCGAAGAAGTCCGTGGCGGAGCACAGGCCCGTCCGGCTGGACGAATAAAAAAGACCCGGCGGGCGGCCCGCCGTAAAACGAGAACATTACAGAATATTTATTTCAGGAGGCAGACAGAATGATCGAGAGAAAAGGTTATTGCGTAAACGGGGAATGGCGTGTGTCCAAGACGGAGAAGTATATGCCGATCACGGATTCCAGCACGGGCGAGGTGATCGCCGAGGTTCCCTGCTGTACGGCGGAAGAAGTGGAAGAGGCCATTGCGGCGGCCCATGCGGCCTTCCCGGGCTGGGCGCTGACTTCCCTGAGCAAACGGACCCAGATGATGTTCAAATGGCGGAACATGCTGGTGGAGCACCAGGAAGAGCTGGCTTATCTGTGCGCCAAGGAGCTGGGCAAGAATCTGTCCGAGGCCCGCGGCGACGTCCTCAAGGCCATCGAGCCCACGGAGCACGCCTGCTCCCTGCCCACTCTGGTACAGGGCGACGCGTCCCTCCAGGTGACCACAGGCTTCGACACGGCGACCTACCGGATGCCGCTGGGCGTGGTGGCCGGCATCGTTCCCTTCAACTTCCCGGCGATGATCCCCTGGGGCTGGATGGTCCCGCTGGCGATCGCGACGGGCAATACCGTGGTGCTGAAGGCTTCCAGCGCGACCCCGCTGACCGCCATGCGCATCATGGAGCTCTTCATTGAGTGCGGCTTCCCCAGGGGCGTGGTCAATATCGTGACCTGCAGCCGTGCGGAAGCGGACATTTTCCTGACGGATCCCCGCGTAAAGGCCGTGACCTTCGTGGGAACCACCGGTGTCGGCAAGCACATCTATTCCGTGGCCAGCGCCCACGGCAAGCGCGTACAGGCCCAGTGCGAGGCGAAGAACCACGCGCTGGTGCTGGAGGATGCGGACCTGGAGAACACCACCAATGCGGTGATCAACTCCAGCTACGGCTGCGCGGGCATGCGCTGCATGGCGCTGCCGGTGGTGGTGGTGCAGGAGAGCATCGCGGATGAGTTTGTGGCGATGCTGAAGAAGAAGGCTATGGCGATGAAGGTTGGCTGCGCCTACGATCCCGAGACCAAGCTGGGTCCCGTGGTGTCTGCGGCGCACAAGAAGCGCGTCTGCGACTGGATCCAGAAGGGCGTGGACGAGGGCGCGGAGCTGGTTCTGGACGGCAGGGACTATGTGGTGCCCGGCTTTGAGAACGGCTTCTTCGTCGGCCCTACGATCTTCGACCATGTGAAGCCCGGCATGAGCATCGGCGACAGCGAGATCTTCGGGCCCGTGGTCTCCATCAAGCGGGTGAAGGATTTCGAGGAAGGCATCAAGATCATGAACGCCAATCCGTTCGCCAACGGTTCCGCGATCTTCACGCAGAACGGTTACTATGCGCGCCAGTTCGAGCTGCTGACCGACGGCGGCATGGTGGGCATCAACGTGGGCATTCCGGTTCCCACGGCGTACTTCCCGTTCTCCGGGAACAAGGATTCCTTCTTCGGCGATCTGCACGTCCTGGGCAAGGACGGCGTCCGCTTCTACACCCGGGCGAAGACCGTCACGAAGCACTGGTACGACCAGAAGGCCATTGCGCCCAAGCATGTGGATACCTGGGAAGGCACGGTCGAAAGAGTGTAATGATTGATCATATCGCAGTCTGAATGGCTGGTTTTATACGGAGTGCAATCAGAATAAATATTATTGAGAAACGAATAAGAGAAAAGTAGCAACAAAAATTTAGGGAAAGACCAGTTCAAAAAAGTGTACTGCGATAGAGTGATGCCCCTCTATTCAGTACACTTTTTGGTGTATTAAAAGGTACTATTTAATCGGATGTTACTTTGGGGGATCAGAGGAAATCTCATCCTTTTCTGTGGCCTGCAGTTCACGTTTTACATGATTAGGAGCATCAGTACCGAGATATTGATTCAATGTATCCAGCCTTTCCCTGAGGACAGATATTTCCTTTTCAGTCGATTTATATTGATCCTGGAGCATATTTCTTTTGGAAACGAATGAGTCGTATTGACGACGAAGTTTTTCCGTATCAAGTGTTTTGGGATCAATACCCATCCGCCTCAGCATATTTTCCGCACCGTCGTGGAGCAAGAGTTCGGATTCATGTCGGCGCAGATAGGACTCAGGGTTTTTGGATTTGATATAGCGCACATGATAAATCTGGTTGACTGTATATTGTTCTGCATATTTTATGATCTGTCCCAGTTCTTTTAATTGACGATCGGTCTCCGCAAGGCTGTTTCGGGCGGTTTTCATGACGGCGGCTTTTTCCGTGTATTGTTTTTTCAGGTCGATGATGGATCCCGCCTTCTGATAGTTGCTGGCGGCAATTTTGAGGTTCTCTATCTCTGCCCAATGTTTGAGGGCCGGGCTTTGCCGGAACTTTTCCTCCGATACGTCAATGAGTTTTCTGGAGGAATAGTTTTTGATGAGCTGCCTATGACGCTTCAGGAAAGGACTGCGCGGGCTGCGATATTCCAGTGGCTTGTTACTGATCCTTTCCAGGATGCGTTCTTTTGTATATTCTGTACCGAGCGATTTGACACTGCCGCGGATAAAATGTTCCCTGTCCAAAGGGCGGAAGGAAATATATTTGTGTGATCCTTCTGCAAAAGATTCTCCTTTGATTTCATATCCGCCGGCCCGGATCAGTTCCAGAAAAATTTCATAGGAATTCGCATTTCGGATGGCATTGTCAATGTCAGATTTCAGCCGGTTTTTCCAGGATTGCCCGTTTTTATCGGAGAGCCATTCATTATATTTTTTGCCTCGCTGACCGGGACGGTTCGGGTCAGAAGAACCGATAACGGACAGGTGATGGCCCGCACATAGTTCGTCATTGATACGCCGGATGTAGGCATAGCTCTTTTTGCAGTCGTGATATTTTTTGTGTTCGACATTATCTGCGGCACAGAAAATGATGTGGTTGTGTGTGTGCCCTTTGTCGATATGTGTGGCCACTATGTAGGAATATTTTCCTTCCAGAAGTTTGTCGGCGAGCTCTATGCCGATCTGATGGGCTTCTTCATAAGAAACCTCACCGGGCAGAAAAGCCTGGATTAAATGAAAGGCTTTGTTCGGGTCGCTCTGATTGGTCTGAGACAGGGAAAATTTGAAATCAAATGCTGCCGTTTCGGGACTGCATCCAAAAGAAGAAATCAGGATACTGTCATCTGTTTTGGCCGGGTTACAGATGTAATTTACTGCTTTATCGACGGTTGCCCGGATAGCATGGATTTTTGTGATCGCCATACCTGGTTCATCAGCTCCTTTACTTCTTTTACGTCTGCGTCATAAACGCTGCCGGTTGTGTTGATCCGTTTGGCGATCTGGTTGAGGCTATTGCTGATCCGGGAGAGATTCGTATTGTATTCTCTCAGATGTTCGTAGTCAACATGATATACATAGCCATATAGGATCAGATGACGGATGAAAGAAGATTTGCTTTTCATACGGGAAAGCTGCCATTTCTTATCCAATATATATTGTTCTTCATCGCTCAAATAGATTTTTAATTCATTCTGCCGGATCCTGTTTGTCATATTAGCATTCCTTTCCAATTTAAAGAAACACAAAAACCTCCGGAAACTATCTGTTCTATTTTTTCAAAGGGGTCAGGGGAATCCCCTGTATATCCCATTTCCGCCCGGGTTTCCTTTGGAAAAACGGAGGGAATGGGGCCTGTGAGGGAACACAGGCAGTGCTTGCTGTTCTTCTGCAAATTGCCCTGGCAATTTGCGCGTTTTAGGCTGCTTAGGCAGCCTGTTTAAAACGCAAAGGGCGTATATGCCCTGGCAAAAGGAGCGGCAGCCGCTTTGGACAGGAGACAGGGAAAAGAAAAACTGCCATGAAAAAGGCAGGCAGAATCCACCCCTGGAATTTCATAGCAGTTTGAGTATCGAATCTGAATTTTTGATTTTATCCATTGAAAATTCTATCAGTTCACAAAAGGAATGTCAATGAATAAGGGGGGAGAATACGAGAAAATCCGCGGCGTTTCCGGCAGATGGGTGGCTGAACGATTTATTTTACACTCAAAATTGAAAAAGATTTTTGAATAAGCAAAATTTCTGCATATATCGCTTTTACAATGAAAGAAAACGGCTTCCGAAAGGAGGTGAATTGTGAATTGGATACGGAGTATCGAAGGAAGGAAATTATCAATGTTCTTCTCACCAGGCGGCATGCAACAGCAGGCGAACTGGCGCAGGAATTTGGTGTTTCGATTCGCACGATACAGTACGATATCCAATTCCTTTCTCCTCTGTATCCGATCTATACAAAGCAGGGAGAGAATGGGGGCATATATATTCGGGAGGATTATAAACCGTATACGAATACACTGACGCCGATAGAACTGGAGACCCTGTGTGAGATGAAAGAGCGGGTGGAAGGGAGATATAAAAAGATCCTGATTCAGATCATTCGGAAATACGGACCGGATAAAATACATATTTGAATTTGTCATTCGCAGAAAGCACACAGCGGCGTATGGTGCATAGCAGACCAGGGTACGGTGTGTGTTTTCAGGGCTGATAAAGCCGCTGATGATTTTATCCGGCACCTTGAAAATTTCATAATGTTAATATGCATACAGGACGTGTGGAATATGTGGAGCCACTATGCGGATACGCCATGAGATGTCTGCTTTCTTCCTGGGGGGAGTCGGTACGGAAAAATACAAAATCCGGTATTGAGGCGAAGGCAAGTAGCGAGGGTTATCTGGCAAAATGTGCAGCAGTTGCACGGGGCGACGATACATATTTTTGATAATGATACTTCCGGAAGGATCCGGTCAGAAAGCTGACGGTGCGAGACCGATGCGGGCAGCGTAATGAACTGCCGCCTGTGTGGATTATTGTTTATCGATGAAAGGGGATATTTTCTGTAAATCAAAGCGTATTTATCATGTAAAAGTGGGCTTTGACCTATAGAAAATGGAATATGTTTCCAGGCATTGGGGAGAATGATATATGGATATGTAACAGGAGGGGTGCCATGAATATAGAGATAAATGATAAATTCAAATTCGCAAGCGTATGGCTCACCAACGAAGAAAAAGAAAATGAACAGATCAGACAAAGCATTCGGGAGCACATCAGTGAGTTCCGGGCAAAGAAATATCGGTTTGTGATATATGAGTCCGGAAAGGAAGATCTGGTGGAGTTTACGGGAGCATTGCTCAGTCATAACAAAAATCTTGCAATAAAAAAAGAAAAAAACAGCTTGCAATTATAATATGACTGGGTTACAATGTTGTCTGTAAATATATCTCTAAAAACAAATAAGAAGGAGAGAAAATGGAGAAACAGACAGATGCATTCCTGCAGGAAGAAATCGGCGGATATTGTCGCATCTCTGTTGATGAAGAGTTAGATAAGGATAATACTTCTATTGAAAATCAGAAAAGCATTATAGCGGAGTTTGTGAAAAGGAAATTCCCGAAGTGCAGTTTGAGCTTTTATGTTGACAGAGATCGTTCCGGATATACCTTTGAACAAAGAGAAGATTACCAAAAGCTGAGGAAGCGGCTGCTTAACGGAGAAATCAAAATACTGATCGTCAAGGATTTCAGCCGCTTTTCCAGACGAAACAGCAAAGGGCTGGTGGAACTGGAAGATCTGCGGGATGCGGGAGTCAGGATAATCAGCGTGGGTGATTCCATAGATTATCCGACATTTGACGATTGGATGTCGATACAGTTTCGGTTTCTGATCAATGAAATGCCGGTGACTGATGCCAGCAAAAAGATCCGGAATGTTATCCGGAGACTGCAGGAAGATGGCAAGTGGATCAATGTAGTGCCCTATGGGTATATCATTACTAATATTAAAAAGCAGGAAATAGCCATTGAGCCGGATGAGGCGGAAATCGTGCGCAAGGTTTTTTCTTTGTATAATGATGGCTGGGGTTATAAGCGGATTGCCAATTACCTGACGGAGCAGAATATTCCAACGCCTAGGATGAAAGAAAAGCAGCGTGTAGAGGCACGGGGGGATGAATATAAGAGGAAAAAGACATATACCGCATGGAGCATAGTAACGGTGCAGGGTATTTTGACCAATGATTTTTATATTGGGACCCTGCGGCAGCATAAATACAAACGAAAAAAAATCAACGGCAAGGATGTCAAAATCTCATCAGATGAAAACTATGTATTTGAGAATCATCATGAGCCGATCATAGACAGCCGCACATGGCTTCTGACACGGGACCTGCTTGCAAAACGCACTGCAAATAATTATCGCGGAATTAAGAAGTATGATAATATCTATTCGGGATTCCTGTATTGCGGTGACTGCGGCTCTCCGATGTTTTCCATGAGCAGAGGGGACCTTGCGCCGGCGTATACATGCGGAACGTATCATAGAAGGGGAGTTAAAGGATGTACGGCACATCATACCCGTGTTGATCTGTTGGATGCTATCCTGAAGCAGTATATCATGAAGATCCGGGACAATTCGGAAGACATGATTAAGCAGCTGGAGATGTCTATCAAAAACGAATCGACAGAAATACAGGAAAATGAAAATACACTCTCCATTTTAGTAAGAAACCTGCATGATGCAAAAGAAGAACTGAAAGCGATCAAAAAGCGCAAGATCAGGGAAATCGCTGCACTGGAGGCAAGAGCAGCGCTGGAACCGGAGATTTCCGGTCAGATAGAGATTGTCGAAGAGACCTACGCTGAATTGGAAGACGAAGCGACGCTGAAAGTCAGCGGACTCCAGAATCAGATCAACCTCACATCTGACAAGCGCAATGATATCATCCGGATCAACCGGCTGGCCAGGACGGTTATAGACGTATTCAATGACATTCTGGAAAAGCCGAGTCTGGATAAAATGGATTTGCAGCTGCTTATCGATAAGATTGTTGTCTACGAGAATCATATAGATGTAAGGCTCAAAGTCGATGTAGACGCACTGTTGAATCTGTCAAGGGTGACGGAGAGGAACGCGGCTGTAAATTTTGACAATGACAGTAAAGTTATATTAAAAGACGGAAAGCATATATCATCGATCCGGACGGCAGATGATATGGCGCCAAACACTACAGAAGTTCGGCTGAAAACTCGCAATCAGCCAGAACGCCTCTTTACTGTCAATATTGTCAGTAGTGGTGATCCGCTGGAAATTTTTACCGACCGGGACGGGGGAATCATCCTGAAAAAATATTCTCCCATCGGCGAGATGAGCACCTTCGCGAAGCAGTATGCGGAAAGCCTTGCACAGGTGTCGGGGCACACGGCGCTGATCGCGGACCGGGATCAGTTCATCGCCGCGGCGGGGGGCTGCAAACAGCTTCTGGGCAAGGCCATCAGCCGGGAGCTGGAGGAGAAGATCGAGAACCGGGAGTGTGTGATGGCGAAAAGAGGAGAGAAAAATTTTGTGCCTGTTTCCGGAGAAGGGGCGGAGGATACGGCCAGTCAGGCCATCAGTCCCATCATCTGTGAGGGAGATGTGATCGGCGCGGTGATGCTTTTGAACAGTGATCCCAAAACCAGCATGGGGGATGTGGAGCAGAAGCTGATCCAGTCGGCTGCCGGATTCCTGGGACGGCAGATGGAGCAGTAGCGCGGGCTGTTTTTTGTCCGCTGCCGCCGTTCCCGGCCAGGGCCGCCCGGCATACGAAAAGTACGGGCCCAGTGCCGGAATGCAGCATCCGCCTGCAGCCCTTTTTCCTCAAAAACTGCGGGAGAATACGGGAAACTCGCTTCGCTCAGACAACCCGTATTCTCCCGCATGGGGAAAAGGACTTTGGCGGATTTTTGCTGCATTCCGGCATAGGGCACCGTGCTTTTTTGTGTGCCGGGCGGCCCCGGCCGGAAACGGCGGCAGCGGACGGAGCAGAGAGGTGGAAAATATGGTTTCATAATAAATGAACCGTAATACACAGAACACAAAAATTGCATCCATAACTGATCACCGAGCTGTATAATGCCACGATCACGATCAACCATTATTTTCAGCAAAAGGTTCAGCATGACATGTATCAGTGGAATGGGGCTGGCCAGAGGGGTGTGCTCCTGCGGAACAGGGTTCATGAGCCTGCCTGGGAGTACGAGTCCCGCTTCTGGACACGATGTCCAAAAGTGGGGAAAAGCAAAGGGGAAAAGAAATTAATTGTAAATCCTTCCGGCTTTCGATATAATAAGATTATAGAGGAAGAACATATATCATGTTTTTTCGAAAATACTATGAGAAAGGTGGTAAAATGGCGCAGACGACACCAAAACGAAAGATAAAAGACAGTGTTTTCACGAACCTGTTTCAGGATAAAAAATATCTGCTGCGGCTGTATAAGGCTCTCCATCCGGAGGACAGCAGCGTGACAGAAGATGACATAAAGGATGTTACCATTAAGCACATACTGGTGGATGCAGATTATAATGACCTTGGGTTCTCAGTCGGCGACAGATTGGTCATATTGGTGGAGAGTCAGTCCAGTTGGACGCTGAATATCATTATCCGTGCGCTGATGTATTTGATACAGACTTATCATGATTATTTTAAGCGTACCAGGCAGAACCTGTATGGCAGCAGGAAAGTAAATATGCCAAAGCCTGAGATGTATGTGATTTTTACGGGTGAAAAGCCGGAGAATCCGCCGGATGTCATATCACTTTCCAGGGATTTCTTTGCCGGCGAGAAGATGGCTATAGACGCGGAAGTCCGTGTACTGTATCAGGAGGATGAAAGCAACATCATAGGGGAGTATATTATTTTCTGCAAGGTGTATAATGAGCAGAGAAAGAAATACGGTCAGACAAAGGAGGCCGTATTGGAAACGATCCGTATCTGCAAAGACAGGAACGTGTTGAAAGAGTATCTGGAAAGCAGGGAAAAGGAGGTTGTGGATATTATGATGACATTATTTGATGATGAGCAGGTTTTGGAAGCATATGCAGAGGATATAAAAAACAATGAGGCAAGGGAAACAGCCGAAAGAATGATAAAGAAGGGCAAGATGTCCCTCGAAGAAATTGCGGATTACGTACCGGCACTAACAATGGACGAATTGAAGCGGCTGGAGGCAGAGATCATGCAGATGGCGTAAGCGAAAATGGAAGCTCCGTATCTGCAAAGACAGGAACGTGCTGAAAGAGTATCTGGAAAGCAGGGAGGATGTGGATACTATGTTGACCTTGTTTGATGATGAGCAGGTTCTGGAAGCATATGCAAAAGATATTGAAGATAATACTGTACACAGAGAGGCAAGGAAGACTGCTGAAAGAATGATAAAGAAGGGCAAGATGTCCCTTGAAGAAATTGCAGATTACGTACCGGCACTAACAATGGACGAATTAAAGCAGCTGGAGGCGGAGATCATGCAGATGGCGTAAGCAGGAAGCAGACAACTTAATTAAGCGAAACAGCGTAAAGGCGCATGGAACAGATAACTGTAAACCGTGCGCTTTTTATTGTTTTCGGACAGGCATGCTATTATCAAAACAATGGTTGACAGGTTGTAGACAAATTATCCGCTGAAGATATACAAAGCGATTTATGAAACAGGGGTTCCTTGTGATGATCATTGATATTACGTTCAATGAACACCGTGGAGAGATCAGAAGGAAAAAGCTGAAAAATGTTGTTTGGAAAGGCTGACTTGCAATCCGAAATTCCAGTGAAAAAGTAAATTCCGCCGCCTTTTAAAATTTGGTGTATTTTATATATTTCCAATGGTCGAAATGTCTGCCGGATGGTATAATCAAAATAACTTCTTACAAAATATCTGATTTCCGGGCATAGAAAGCAGACCGCTGGAGATTAGGGTGCAAGGTATTCTGCAGAAAGGTTTAAACGCGCACAGAAAAACAATGTATCCCTTGTTTTTCAAAATGATACCCCGATCGATTATTTGACACCCGTTGAGAATGTAAAGCTGGGTGGGAAGGCCGATGCGGAAGAATTGTTGATACAGATGAGAATGGATGAAGCACAGCGGAAACGAAATGTTATGCAGTTGTCCAGGGCCAGCAACAGAGGGTGGCCATTGCAAGGGCGCTAGCGAGTAAGGCGCTTATTCTTTTAGCTGACGAACCGACAGGAAACTTAGACGAAGATACTGCCGGTGAAGGAAATAGTTGATAATGAGAGGAATGTCAGGACCATGAAGAAGAATAGTAAAGCTAAAGGAAATAAGATGAACCTGAAGGGGATAATAGGCCTTATTTTCGTATTGGGAATCATAGTTCTGCCTGTTTATATCTGCACAGTTCGGAGAATACAAAATTCTGCTGAAGGCCAAGAACCTTCTTTAAGTGTCGGCGCAGTCAATGAAAATGATACGGATATGGAAGCTCAGAAAGCGAATAATGTGGTGGAGAATGAAATAGGCTCTGAGGGTTTTCCTTCTGAAACAGACACCGCAGGGCTGCCGGTTATAGAAAATACAGACAGTGAACAGGATGATAATATGTCATCTGGAATGGAAGAAGGGTATAAAGCAATACTTTTAGGGGATGGGGATTTTGTCAATATCGATCGAAGTGATCAGACTATAAGATTAAGCCTTGAAAATATTAAAGAGGTTGTTTCTGATGAAGACTGGGTGACGGCAAAGGTATCTAAATTCACAATCATTGATTTGGATGGAAATGGGGAAAATGAAGTTGTTCTTTGGATACAAGCAAATGAAAGATCAGATTATGGATTCGAGATTTTGTATTTGCAAGATCAGGAAGTTTATGGATTTACATTGCCATATAGAGGGTTCATGCATTTGAAGACAGATGGGACATTCTACTCATCAGGAGGCATGGATAATAAAGGAATAAACAAACTGCGATTTTCTGAGAGAGGATATACGATTGAAGACGTATCAGATGGTGAATCTCAGGAAGAAAAAGCTGATGTTGAGTGGTATGATTTGACATCCGATAATGTGGAACTGGCTTTTGAAAACAAGTTCCAGTATTCGTAAAGCGCGTATGCTGACGAAAAATGTGTTTTTTCATTGCCCGGGGTTAAGGATTGTGTTATAATGAAGGTCAGTACGGGGAACCTGTACGGACCTTCATTTTTTATCCGCGGAGCGGATGGAAAAGGTTCCATCAATGCGAAATCACAATGGCGAGAGGAGATGAATTGTATGGACAAGTATTTCTGCAATCCCTGCGGCTACACCTATGATCCCGAGAAGGGGGATCCTGAGCACGGCATCGCGCCCGGAACGGCTTTTGAAGACCTTCCGGCGGATTGGGTATGCCCGATGTGCGGCGTTTCCAAGACCATGTTCCAGAGAGTGATCGCCTGAGACACCGAACCGACCGGTGCAGGAGGGACATCCTGAGAACGATGTATGACGAAAGAGAACCTGCCGTTTTTCCGTACATAACAGGAAACGGCAGGTTCTTTTTTTACTTATGAAGGCAGAGCCCTCCGTCTTTTTCAGCACTCGAATTCTTCATTAAACGCATCGAAGAACACGATGCCCACGATGCCGCGGCCTGTATGTGCGCCGATGGCGCAGCCCACGACGGAGGTCACGATGGCTTTGGGCTGAAGGACGCCCAGCAGGGTTTCCCGGGCGAAATCCAGTGCCTCCGGATCTTCCCCGTGACAGATGCCGATGGTCTGGCGGGAAGGCTCGGCGATATATTCGGAAACATAGTCCACCAGGGCCTTAATGGATTTCTTATGGCCGCGGACGGTCTTCAGCACCTGCAGACGGCCCTCTTCATCCACGATGAGAACGGGCTTCATGTCCAGCAGTTCTCCGGCGGTTCCCTTCACCTTGGAAAGGCGGCCGCCCTTGATCAGGTATTTCAGGGTGCTGACCGTAAAAACATGGCGAATGTGGCTGACGAAGAATTCCGCCGCGCGGATCAGCGTTTCTTTGTCCGCGCCCTGCTCCTGCAGCAGGAGCAGCTTATAGACAATGAGACCGAAGCCCAGGGAGGCGGATTTGGAATCGATGATGGTCAGATCGAAATCCGGATGATCCTCCAGAATGGTCTGTTTCGCGATGCTGGCGGCGTTGAAGGTTCCCGCGATTCCGGTGGAAAAGCACATGTAGATGACGCTGTCGCCGTTTTCGGCGTATGGGCGGAACGCGGCCTCGAACATATCCGGATTGATATGATAGGTCTTGACGTCCCGGTTCACATCGTCCAGGATCTGATAAAATTCTTCGGTATGGATGGTAGCCCCGTCCAGATAGTCCACATCATCGATGACGACGGGCGTGGGGATGACATGCAGATGAAAGCGTTCGACGATCTCCTTCGGCATATCGGTGGCGGAATCCGTGATGATTTTCAGCATAGCGACCTCCGGGATAAGAAATTGGGACTGGAAAAACCCATTCCATTTTACTTCATTTTTCTGTTTTATGCAATGCCCGGAATGAGAGATATTGCGTTTTTAATGTAGGTTTACAATACATGTGTTACAACTGAATAAATAAAAGACGAAGATACCCTTTCTGTGTTATCATTAAGT
>CANQVD010000043.1 GCA_947627215.1 uncultured Eisenbergiella sp. | reverse complement strand
ATGAAAAAAGAACATCCATCATGATGTTCTCTTCCCACTGCCGTCACATAATCACTTACTTTGCGTAAGATCCTTGCAGACCGGGGCGGCTATTTCTGTGTCTTGCTGCTATCTTTACCAAAAGAGTATCCGATTCCAAAACAGGTCAAGCCGAAGCTCAGCACTGCAATCAGTCCCAGAACATCCATATGGCTCAGCCCTCCTTTCCCAGATTCCGTTTCCGGTTTCTATGTAATCGGAGGGTCACAGTCCCTCCGAAGAGGGCTAACCGCCTACCATCCTGGCAGTCCCAAGAGGATATTACCATAATTCGACAGGAAGCGCAATTTGAAATTCATTGGTTTTAAATTCAACGGAAAAAATATATGTTGGGTACAGGTTCTATGACAGACCCATATATTCCTCTTGAAAATGAGATCGGAAATGTCCGTAAGGCGTTAGCTATGGCAGATCAATATGGCTTCGGTTTCACCCCGAATACAAATTTGGCGGCAAAGTTTTCACGCGCCTGACAGAGAATACAAACGCCCCAACGGCGGTTTTAAATCAAATTTATAAAGGAGAAAAACCTATGTATCCCACCAAACAGGAAGCGTTAAGATTATTAAAGGAAGCGGAGGCGATGAATCCCGGGCCCTGGGGAGATCACAGCAGGACCGCCGCGCACTGTGCGGAGAGGATCGCGGCGCGGTGCGAAGGCATGGACGCGGACAAGGCATATATCCTGGGTCTGCTTCACGACATCGGCCGGAGATTCGGCGTCCGCCATCTGGGACATGTATCCGACGGCTATTCCTATATGATGTCCCTGGGATATGACGAGGCCGCCAGGATCTGTCTGTCACATTCTTTCAACAACCAGACTGTCGATGAGTATATCGGCAGGTTCGATACGACTGAGGAAGAACTGCAGTTGATCCGCAGCAGGCTGCAGGAAATGGTCTACGACGATTACGACAGACTGATCCAGCTATGCGATTCCATCGCGGGCGCGGAGGGCGTGATGGATATGGAAGACCGGATGGCAGATGTAAAGCGCCGCTACGGCGCCTATCCGCAGGCCAAATGGGAGGCCAATCTGGCCTTAAAGCGTTATTTTGAGGAAAAAATGGGACAGGATCTGTACGAGGCGGTGGAGAAGAACAGCTTCAGGGCCTGTTCCGAGTGACCGGGTTCTGAACAGGCCGACATTTTCAAAAAGGGAGGATCGCAGATGGACAGCACCTCTTTTGACTCGGCAAGGATCGCCGCAGGATATGCGAAAAGACCGTGGATCCACAGGAGCGCTATCGAACGGGCGATCCGGGACTGCGGCATAACAGGCACGTTCCGCAGCGGACTGGATGTGGGCTGCGGCGCCGGGCTTTCGACCAAAGCGCTGCGGCTGATCTGTGAGCGCGTGACGGGAACCGATATTTCCGAGGCGATGATACAGGTCTGCAGGACGCTGTATCCGAATGCCTCCTATCATTTCTATGCGGCAAAGGCGGAGGAAACTGCCGTGCCGGAAAGTCTCTATGACATCGTCACGGCCGCGGGCGTGGTGAACTGGGTGGACCGCGGCAGATTTTTGCGCCGCATGTCGGACGTGATGCAGAAAGGCGGACTTCTGCTCATCTATGATTTCTGGATCACCGACAGGACAGCGGACGAGACGTCGGATAAGGAAGGCGGCCGCCGCTATACGGACTGGTATCGGAACGAATATCTGCGGCGGTTCCCGAAACCGAAGCGCAGCGAGAATGTCTGGACACAGGCGGATACGAAGGGCTATTTTCACATCGAACGGCAGGTAACCTATGAGACGGCTTATCCCTTTTCTCTGAAAGAATTCATCGACTTCATGATGATACAGTCCAATGTCAACGAGGCGGTGGAAAACGGCCGAACAGGCGTGAAAGAGGCGCGGGCGTGGATGCGCTCCACGCTCGCGCCGATCTTCGGCACCGACACCGTATCGATGGTGTTTGAGGGGTATAACTGGTATTTGCGAAAGATATGAGGGTGCTCCGGCCCGCGATATGAGAGGCGGCTGGAGATAAAGCGTTTCCCTTGAAAGCCCGCCCTCCTATTTTCTCCTGCTATACCCTGCCATGCTGATCCCCATGGAAATGACAAACAGCGCGGCCGCCGCTGCCCCTGCCAGCACGGCAAAAGAGAGAACGGAATCCACCATGGCGGAAAATCCGGCTCCATCTTCAAAATACTTCACAAAATAGAACATGGGGAATACGGCGAACAGCCCCATGGCCTGTGCGGAAGGGAAGCCGAACCAATAGCTCAGCGGCAGACCGATCCCCGTCCACAGCAACGGGACGATCACGGCGATCGCCGCGGAGGCCCCCCAAACAGCGCCGCTGAAGCTCCGGTGGGCAAGGCTGGCGATCAGATTGAACAGGATGCTTCCCGCGAGGCTGAATATCAAAGTGCCGGCAACGGAAATGTATTTGCCCGCCACCACGGAGACAGCGCTTACGGGCAGCGCCATCTGATATTTTCCCCAGCACGCCCTTTCATCGCTCATAAAACCGTTCAGATCCTGGATGGCTATGAACAGAGCAAACATGACCGAAGCCAGCAGCCCCGCATAGACGCCGGTCTTGACCATGAGCAGTACGGTCGCGCCGACCGCTATCAGCGCCGTTTTTTTGTCAATGCTCTTAAAAAAGATCGCGATATCTTTGTAGATCAGTCCCTTCATGCCGCACCTCCCCTGACATAAAAAAGCATGATATCCTCCAGCGTCGCATTGTCGACCACAATATCCCTGTACTTGCGCCTCACCGCTTCCCTGTCCCGGACGAGACACTCCACGCTCACATTGGTGACCCGATGGATCAGGTAATCGTCCGGGGAAATGGAAGCGAATTTTTCCTTGCCGCATCTGACGATCCCAAAATGATAGATGAGGTCGTCCTTCTGCTCCTCGAAGATGATCCTGCCCTGATGAATGAGGATCACATAGTCCGCGACCTTCTGGATATCCGACGTGATGTGGGAGGAAAGGAAAACGGAGCACTCCTCGTCCTGTATGAATTCCAGAAACAGATCCAGCATTTCATCGCGCACGACCGGATCGAGCCCCGCGGTCGCTTCGTCCAGAATCAACAGCTTCGGTCTATGCGCCATCGCGCAGATGATGGACAGCTCCATCTTCATTCCCCTGGAAAATGAACCGATCGGTTTCCTTTCGGGGATCCCGAATTTTTTCAGGTACTGCCTGTAAAGGCCGCTGTCCCATGACCGATATACGCCGGACAGTATTTTCTCAATGTCCGACGGATTGAATACGTCATGAAAACAGCACTCATCGAAGACGACCCCGATATCCTCCCTGACGCAAGGGTCCGTATTTTCCCTGCCGAAGAGCCGGATCTGGCCGCCGTCCCTTTTCAATTCGTTCAGAATGAGATGGATGGTCGTACTCTTTCCCGCGCCGTTTTCGCCGATGAAACCGACGATCCTGCCCTTGGGGACCCGGAACGAAACGTGGTCCAGCAGGAAACCGTCAAACCGCTTGCACAGATCCTGCACGAAAATGTTGTTGTCTTCCATGGTTTCTCCTCCCGATCATTCTTCATAAAACAGCTTCAGAATATTCGCCATCTGTTCATAGCCGATCCCGTGCGCCCTGCCGATCTCCGCGGCCTTCTGCAGCAGCTCCTCTGCCGCCCGAAGCTGTTCCTCCCGGATGAATTCCCTGTTCTGGGCCGCCACGAAGCTCCCTTTCCCGGACACCGTTTCTATGAAGCCGTCACGGGTCAGGTCTTCGTAAGCCCTTTGGACGGTGATCACGCTGATATGCAGGTCCCTGGCCAGTACCCGCATGGACGGCAGCGCCTCCCCGGCGGATAAGGTGCCGTTCATGATCAGGTTTTTAATCTGTATGCAGATTTGCTCATAGATCGGCTTTTCACTGCTGTTGCTTATGATGATCTCCATGCATTCACCCTCTCTGTGCGTGCTGTCCGTCATATGCGTACTTATTCGATAAGTACAGTATATGTGCTTATGCGGTGTTTGTCAATATCTTTTTTCGCTTTTTGAAGAAGACTCCGCTGTCAAAAAAAGGGAACAAAAATGCTCCCTTTACGATGACAGTTTTTCGCTGTCTCTCATAAAGGAAGCATATTCTCTGCCGAAAGTTTCAAAAAAGCGCCCGTTGGCCCTTTTCAACGATCTCCTCCGCCCCGTGGAACTCTGCCAGCTCCCTGATCGCGCGATCGACGGTTTCGCGGCCGCCAAGCTCCGGATCGAAGATATTCCTTTCTTTGACTACAAATTTCTTCGTCCTCCAGTCCATCTTGCAGTCGATATACCCGGCGAACCGGTACCCAACCAGAACAGAAAGCGGCCACTTCATGCCTTTTTTCTTGAAATACTCAAACGTTTATTCCGAACGAAGCTGTCAGTTTATCGACCATCCATTTTACGGCCTGTTTCTCCTCGACCGCATCCGCCGTCCAATCCGAAAAACCCGCCTTTTCCTTCAAGATATAAACAGGCTCCCGGAAGGTTCCCGGATTCCTGCCGCAGGTCAAAAGGTCCCCTCTGCGGCACATTCTGTAAAAAGCGCGGAATATGGGCAGATTAAAGCTGCGGTCGTGCTCTCTCCGATATTGATGCCATTCGTAGGCCAGATCCAGCTTTTCCCAGATCTGATTCAGCGTCAGCCCTTCCGAATCCGCCAGCCTTTCCCTCAGCTCCTCCTCCGCGGCCCGAACCTCGGGACTGTCGCCGTTTTGAAGCCAGGTCTCGTCGGACTCTCCCCACCTCACGATTCCTTTCGCGGCATGCCTGTACAGAGAATATTCCTCCCTCGGCACGAAGAACATATTCCGCTTAAACGTCCATGTTTCGACGACCCTGAACTCCTTGTACGCCGCGATATCCAACTGTTCTGCTTTGAAATCCGTCTTTCTGTTCCAAAGCATCATATACTGGTTCAGATGTATCGTCGGATTGGGATCGTACTGCAGCCCGCAAATGTCCGATACGATCTTCTCAATACTGTCCGTGCTTTTCTCAAGCAGATGCTGACTGCTCAGGATTACATTGCGCAGCGCATTGATGTCATAATCCGCGTGAATATCCATTGATCCGATTCCTAGAATAATGAAAGCCAACTATACAACTCCATCTGAAACCCATATAAAACATCACATTTTATATTTGGCTTCCAAATATTTTTTCACTTCACCCAAAATGTATTCAGCGGCTTTCATCTGTTCTGCTGCTTCTTCATTTGACACCGCAAAGAAATCGTCATAATCACCGCTTTCCCGTTTTTTCTGAAGTCTTGACAGAAGCCGTCCGGTATCTCCATTAAAAATCCCGACTGCCACAAAGTGATGATTAAAATAAGCAACTACATCCTTATGTCTTTTAAAATCAATATTTTCTAAAGCCAATACTGCTTTGACTGCGTAAAATGCCGCATAATAGGATCTGTTTACCGCATCTCTGAAAAAATGATTATTGAGACACAACTCTGCGCTTTTCAGAGTTTCCTCTGCCCTTGACATCCGATACGAGCATAATGCGATCTGCTCTTTTGTCATGCAACCTTCACCCCCTCATTTTTTACATTGCGATAGAAAGGAAGTGTTTCCGACCAGTATTCGAAGAAATCCTGATTCTTTATGATCGGTGAAAGAACCTTGCCATATTTTAATTCCAGATCATATGCGCCATCATAAACATCATTTTCTGTCTGTCTGATCAAATTATCCGGCAGCGCCACAAGAACCATGATATCAATATCGGAATTCTCATTATAATCGCCTCTTGCATAAGAGCCATATACAATAACACTTTTCAGATCATCACCAAAACGGTCCTTCAGCAGTAAAATAAACTCATCCAATTCCTCATGTATTTCCTTGGGCATGTTCTCTCACCTCCCCAAAATCTCAGGTCCTTTCGTCCCCATCCACATTATGTTTCTATTATATGGAATCCGCTCTGAATAATCAACCGATTTTGTCCTGCAAGTCATCAGAAGAAAAACATTGACAAAAAATCCGGCGCGAATTATAATGCAGAAAAATCGTTTTTGGAGAAACCTACGATAATGAAGCACCTTTATTTCAACTATTATATGTATCTGTACGAAAAACCTGGTGGCTTATAGCCCGGATGCAGGATGCACGGCTGTGAGTCAGTAGGCTTATCTGTCTGTGCATAAATAGTTGATACGAACTGCAGAACATACCGGTTTCCTATCCATCCTATTATCGCATCAGGCAGAACTGCCTGATTTTTTTGTGCGGCAAGATCCGCGGTCGATCCGGGGCACTGCTCCCGAGTCATAAAACAAAAGGAAAGGATGGAAGGAAATGGAGATCAGAGAAGAAATGGAGGTCATGCTGAAGGGCGCGGCCGGACACACGGATGAAGAGGAAATCCGTGCAAAAACAGCGCGGGCCAGGAAGGAGGGCCGCCCTCTGCGGGTCAAATACGGCCTGGACCCGTCGGCGCCGGATCTGCATCTGGGCCACGCCGTGTGTCTTCGGAAAATCAGACAGCTCCAGGATCTGGGGCATCTGGCGGTGATCATCATCGGCGATTACACCGGGGCCATCGGCGATCCCACGGGAAAGTCGAAGACCCGGAAACAGCTTTCGCGGGAGGAGGTGGTACAAAACGCGGAAACGTATCTCTCCCAGGTGTTTCAGATCATAGACAGGAACAGAACGGAGATCCACTACAACAGCGAATGGCTCGGAAAAATGACCTTTGGCGACGTGATCCGTCTGGCGTCCAAATGCACGGTGGCACGGATGCTGGAACGGGACGATTTTGCCAACAGGTACAAAAACCATCAGCCGTTGTCCGTTCACGAATTTTTTTACCCGCTCATGCAGGCCTACGACTCCGTGGCCGTAAAAGCGGATATAGAGCTGGGCGGCACGGACCAGACCTTCAATGTGCTCATGGGGAGGAGCATTCAAAAGGACTACGGACAGGAGCCGCAGATCACCCTGTTCATGCCTCTTCTGGCGGGCATCGACGGCGTGGAAAAGATGAGCAAGAGTCTGGGAAACCATATCGGCATCAGCGAGGACGCCGCCGTCATATTCGAAAAAGTGATGCGGATACCCGACCCCATGATCATCCCTTACTACGAGCTGTACACGGACAGATCCCCGAAGGAGATCCGGCAGATCAAGGCCCTTCTGGAGGGAAACAGCAATCCGCGGGATGTGAAAATGGGCCTGGCCCATGAGATCACCGCTCTGTACACATCGGCCAAAAAGGCAGACGAAGCCGAAAGGCGCTTCCGGGAAGTGTTTCAGAAAAACAGAATGCCGGAGGACGCTCCATGTCTCTGTGCAGACCTGCATTTGGAGACGCCCGCCGGGGAACAGATCCTCTCTGCTCTGACCGACGGCGGCCATTTCACCTCCAAAAGCGAAGTGCGCTGGATACTGGCCCAGGGCGGCGGCCGCCTGGACGGCCTGCCGGTCCGGGAGGCAAAAGACATTCAGCTCGAGGCAGGCCGGGAATACTGCCTGCGGCTCGGGAAAAATAAATTTTTCCGGATATGCGTCAAATAAACAAGAAAGCGCCGGGCAATCTTTTATCGCAGCCCTGCAACCCAGGCCGCGGCCCACGCTTGAATCATCTCCGAAAATGCGCTATACTGAATCAGGTTCGCCGCCCGGAAGATACTCTCCCGCGGCGGCCTCCCGCATATCATATCAGTGGAAGTATTCCAGCCTTCGGACCCGGCGGTTCCGATATGCACCGCGGGACAGCGCCCGGTCCGGGAAGAGCGTGCACACAGACCGCGGTGCCCTTGTGCCGGGACGCATCGGATATCCGGCAGTCGGCCTTTTGGGCCCGTGTCGGAACATACGGGCTGTCCGAGCGAAGCGAGTTTCCCGTATGTTCCGACAGCCTCGGGCCGAAAAGGACGGCGGACGGATGATGCGTTCCGACACCGGCCCCGCGGTCTGTGTGCACGCTCTTCCCGGACCGGGCACTGTCCCGCGGCGCGTATCGGAGGCGCCGGACCGGGGCGATTCAAAATACAGCAACGGAGAAAACGGATGAAAACCTATTATATCGGCGTAGACCTGGGCGGCACCAACATCAAGATCGCGGTTTTTGATGAAGGGTTCCGCAAATGCGGCGAGAAGCGCACGCCCACCGAAGTGAAATACGGCTCCGAACACGTGCTGGTGCGCATCTGGCACGGGATCACGGAGCTTCTGGAAGAACTGCACCTGAAACCGGAGGACATCCGCTGCATGGGCATGGGCGTTCCCGGCATCCTGGACATCCCCAACGGCATCTCCCGGTTCTCTCCCAATTTCCCCAAATGGGAGGAGGTTCCCATCGTGGCCTGGATGGAAAATCACCTGGGCATTCCCACCTTCATCGACAACGACGCCCGGGTGAACCTGTACGGGGAATGGAAATTCGGGGCCGGAAAAAACCGGAAGAACGTGCTGATGATCACGCTGGGCACCGGCCTGGGCGGCGCGGCCGTGGTGGACGGGCGCGTGATCTACGGGGCCACCGGCTCCGCCGGGGAGATCGGCCACATCAACATGTTCCGCCAGGGGCGGAAGTGCCGCTGCGGCAGCTCCGGCTGTCTGGGCCGTTATGTGTCCGCACTGGGCATTCTGCGCACCTTCCGGGAAAAGGTGGAAGCGGGCCGTCAGAGCGTGATCTGCGAATGGGTGAACGACGACCTGAACGCCGTCACCGCCGATATGCTCTCCAGAGCCTATGACGAGGGCGATCCGCTGGCCATCGAGACCATGCACGAAACCGGCGAGCTCTTAGGGTATGGCCTGTGCGCGGTGTTCTCCCTCTATAATCCGGAGATCATCATCGTGGGCGGCGGCATGTCCAATATGGGGGACCGCCTGCTGCAGTACACGCGGGACGTGCTGGACAGCCACGCACTTCGCATCCCCTACAGTGCCTGCACCATCGTCACCGCCGTCCTGGGCGACGCCGCCGGGATGCTGGGAGCGGCGGCCTGCGCAAAGGAGCGGATGGAAGCGCTCCATTCCGCGTAACATTCTGTATAGCGCTCCATTCCGTATCGCGGTCCCGGAAAAACTCCCGATACCCGGCACGCCCCGACATCCCCTCCGGCGGTCCGCCGCCGGACGCCGTCCCTTCTTTTTCCCATAAAAGACATCCCTTCTTCTCACGATATTTTCCCACAGGGTCTTCTCAAAAACGGTCAACAGAGATACAATTTTTTTGACCGGACGGTCAGCCGGGATACGGTTTCTCCTGTCAGACGGTCAACGGGGGTGCGTCATGAACGAAAAATTCTTTTCCCTGCCAAAGGAAAAGCGGCAGAGGATCATCAACGCGGGATACCGCGTATTTTCCCGGAATTCCTACAAAAACAGTCCCATGAGCGAGATCGCGGCGGAGGCCGGGATCAGCAAATCCCTGCTCTTTCACTACTTTCGGAACAAAAAGGAACTGTATCTCTTTCTGTGGGACAAATGCGCGGAAACGACCATCGATGTCCTGACGCAGTACGGCTGCTACGGACAGACGGAGCTCTTCGAGAGCATTGAGCGGGGGATTCGGGCGAAAATGGAGATCATCCGCCGGTATCCCGATATGGCGAACTTTTCGGTCCATGCGTTCTGCGAAAAGGACGCGGAGATCAGCGCCGCCATTCAGGAAAGCTATCACCGGTATTTCAATCTCAAGGCGGATAGGAACCGTCTGAACCTCGACCCGGCGCAGTTCATCCCCGGTCTGGACATCTCTCTGATGTACCGGGAAATGTACTGGGCTTCGGAAGGGTATCTCTGGGAAATGGTACAGCGCGGGAACGTGGATTTTGACCGGATGGAAAAGGATTTTACCGAGCTCATCGGATTCTGGAAGCATATCTATCTGAAAAAGGAGTGAAGCCTGTGGACGTCATCAGAACAGAGGGCCTGACAAAATATTACGGCCGGACGCGGGGCATCGATCACATCGATCTGTCTGTCCGGCAGGGGGATTTTTTCGGCTTCATCGGCCCCAATGGAGCGGGCAAATCCACCACGATCCGCATCCTGCTGGGCCTCATCCGCCCCGACTGCGGCAGGGCACAGATCTTCGGGCTGGACGCCGCGAAGGAACGCAGGCAGATCCTGGCGCGGATAGGCTATCTGCCCTCGGAGGTCTCCTTCTACCCCGGCATGCGGGTGCGGGACGTGCTGAAGCTGTCCGCCGGGCTGCGGGGAGTGGACTGCGGGAAAACCGCCGGGCGGCTGTGCGAGCGCCTGCAGTTAGACCCAACCCGGAAGACGGAGGAGCTCTCCTTCGGCAATCGCAGAAAGGCCGCCATCGTCTGCGCCCTGCAGCATGAGCCCGATCTGCTCGTTTTTGACGAACCCACGAGCGGTCTCGACCCGCTGATGCAGAAGATGTTTTTTGAAATCCTGGAGGAGCGCAGCCGAAACGGGGCGACGATCTTCCTGTCCAGTCACATCCTGTCAGAGATCCAGCACCACTGCAGCCATGCCGCCATGATCCGCGAGGGCAGGCTCATCGCGTCAGGCAGCGTGGCGGAGCTCTCCCGGACCGGCGTGAAGCGCATCAGCATCCGCGGGGCCGTTCACTGCGGCGCGCTCTCCGGCGTACGGGACCTGCGCGTGACGCCGGAGGGCGTCGATTTTCTCTACAGCGGGGATATGAAAAGCCTCCTGTCGGCGATGGCAAACGGAGATGTCCGGGACCTCTCTGTCACCGAACCCGATCTGGAGGAAATATTTCTGCACTACTACGGACAGGAGGCGAAAAATGACCCTCTTACATCATGAACTCCGGCAGGGCAGGACGGCCTTCGCGGTCTGGACGGCGGCCATTTCCTTTTTGCTCGTTATCTGTATTTTCCTGTTTCCTGAAATGAGAGGAAAAATGGATGTGCTGGGCGATATGTTCGCATCGATGGGCGGTTTTTCCGCCGCGTTCGGCATGGACCGTCTGAACATCGGCACGCTGACCGGATTTTATTCGGTGGAGTGCGGAAACATTCTCGGACCCGGCGGCGCGTTCTTCGCCGCCCTCACCGGCGTCTCGATCCTTTCCAAAGAAGAGCGGGACAAAACAGCGGAGTTTCTGCTGACGCATCCCATGTCACGGGCGCGCGTCGTCACCGGGAAGCTGGCGGCACTGTTCCTCCAGATCACCGCCATGAATCTGCTGGTCCTCGGCTTCTGTCTGCTGTCGGTGCGGCTGATCGGCGAGACCGTCCCCTGGAAGGAGCTTCTGCTGCTGCACACGGCCTGGTATCTGCTCCAACTGGAAACGGGCGGCATCTGCTTCGGGATATCCGCGTTCCTGCGCCGCGGCGGCGCCGGGATCGGTATGGGGCTTGCGGCGGTGATGTACTTCCTGAATCTGATCGCCAATCTGACGGAACACGCCGGATTCCTGAAATTCCTGACGCCCTTCGGATACTGCGAAGGCGCAGACATCCTTGCCGCCGGGAGGCTGGATGCCGGTCCCGTCGCGGCAGGGATGTTCTGCGCCTGCATCGGTATTGCGATGGCATATTGGAGATATACCGGAAAAGACATCCGGTGATCAGTTAAACGGATAGGTCCTGATATGTCCGCCGTTCTGTCCCGGCGCCTGTTCGGACTGGGTTTCCTCCTGCCGCTTCTGATATTCGGCCTGAGAGCCCAGCGTCAGGGTCAGCTCCTTCTCCGTGTATTCGCCGTCCGACCAGACCTTTACGGTGATGGGAACGGTCTCTCCCGCCGCGTAATAGGCGAGCCTTCCCTTCAGCTCATCCATATTTTTCACCGTCTGTCCGTCAAAGGATACGATGACATTGCCCACCGCGAGTCCGGCAACCTCCGCGGGCGAATCCGCTTCCACGCTGGTCACATAGACGCCCACCGGGATTCCGTACGCGTTTTCCACCGCCTCGGACACATCCTGTCCGCTGATACCGATCCAGGAAGCGTCTTCCTCCGCCACCTGCTCTCTGGTCTGCCGGTTCATCAGGTTTTCAATGATCGGAGACACCGCCGTGATGGAGATGGCATAACCCATCCCTTCCACCTCGGTGGAAGCGAACTTGGCGGAATTGATGCCGATCACCTCGCCCTTCATGTTCAGCAGAGCGCCGCCGCTGTTGCCGGGGTTGATGGCCGCATCCGTCTGGATCAGCGCCGCGTCCGTGGAGTCGATCTGACGGTTCAGCGCGCTGATGATGCCTGTGGTGACGGACTGTCCGTAGCCCAGAGCGTTCCCGATGGCCACCACCTGCTGCCCGACGATCAGCTCATCCGAATTGCCGATCTGCGCGATCTTGATCTGAGACATGGTATCCTTGGAAATATCCTCCAGCTTCACCGCAACCACGGCCAGATCGTTGTCCGGATCCGTGCCCTTGACCACCGCGGACACCACGCTGTTTTCCACGAAGCAAACCGAAAGGGTCTGTGCGCCTTCCACCACATGATTGTTGGTCACGATCAACAGCTCGCTGTCGTTCTGACCGATGATGATGCCGGAACCGGTGCTTTCCACCTCACGCTCCAGCGGCTGTCCCATGCCGAACAGGCTCAGGTAGCTCTGCACCTCCTGCACGGAAACATTGGTGATGGACACCATGGAGGGCATCACGCCCGCCGCCACATCGCTGACATCCAGCGACTGGCTGTTATCCTTTCCGTCGTCCGAAACCGTGGAAAGCGCCACGCTGCCGGAAGCGTTCTGTCCGTTCGCCGCCGCGTTCACGGTATTGGCATCCTGTGCGGCATTCGTTCCCGCTCCGTTATTTTCCGTTCCCTGGACCTCCTGGCTCTCCGAAGTCCCTGCCGGAAACAGCTTCCCGGCTCCATAGCTGACGCCCACGAACGCGCCCGCCGCCACCGTGCCGAAGAGCAGCGCGCTCAGCGTCAGGCCCAGCACCTTTTTGCCGATGCCGTGTCCGCCGCGTTTGCCTTTCTTTCCCCGGTTCGCATCCTGCTGCCCGCTCTGGCTCTGACCGGTGCCCTGCGGTCCGTTTTGATAATAATATGACTGTCCGTTCTGATACTGATACCCGTTTTGTTGTTCGTTTTCCTGATACATGGTATAGCCTCCTTATTTTCTGCGGGCCCTCCGGCCCAACCTCGTTTTTCCAGATCCCGCAGGAGCCTCCGAAGACATCCGGCCTCCGCTCCGGCAGCCGCCCTCGCGGTCCCTTCTGCCTTTGTCTCCCTTCTCTCCTGCTCTGCCTATACCATACCGAAAACCTTTGTGCTTTTTTTGTTCTTTTTGTGAAAAAACTGTGATACACGTGGCGGAATTGTGAAATCAAAAAAGACATGCTCCGGAAATCTCCTCCGAAACATGTCCTCCGTCTTCTGCCGCAGCCTGTATGCCGTCCATACGGCCTTTCTTCCTTTTCAGGTTCAGTACTTGATGCTCGTGATATCAATGCCGGAAAGCAGATTCGCCAGCAAAACAACGAACGGCATCAGAATCTCGCAGACCTGCACGAAAAAGCTGGCAATATCCTCCGTGATCCCGCCGAAATGGTGAAACGCCACATAGCAGTAATACAGGAACGCCAGCAGCGCGCCCGCCAGGCAGAAAACCGCCATCTGCGGATCGATCCGGATCATGGAATACACAGAAAACGCGATATAAAAGATCATGAAAAACACTACGATCGCCTGATCACGGCGGGAGCCGAGATACAGGGAGCATTTGCTCTCCTGCGTATGCTTAAACGTCACGATGGACAGACCGTACAGCGCCCGGGACAGCACAAAGCCATAGGCCAGAACCGGCCAGGTGTCCAGCGGGACCTCGCTCCAGATCCCCACGATGATGAAAAAGTAGCAGACACAGATGATGATGGCAAAATAGCCGCTGTGAGAATCCCGCAGGATCTCCAGCTTCCCCTCCCGCGGCTGATGGGAACAGAGCGCGTCCACGGTCCGGAAAAAGCCGTCCAGATACGCGGCTCCCGACAGCAGGGTCGGCACCATGACACAGACAACAGCTCCCAGAAGATCATAGTTGATCAGATACGGCCGAATGACCATCCACTCCCGGATCAGGAAACCGATGATCAGTCCGATCAGCGGAACGAAGATCAGAATATACCGCATATTATCCTTATTCTTCTCCACCTGGCGCGCCGGGAAAATCGAATACATGGAAAACGCCAGGCGAAAGCTGTTCCAAATCTGCTTCATATCAGGCACCCCCTGATTCTCATTGGTAGATCCGCCTTCGGAAAAAGGCTTTTCCTCACTCGATCACAACAGCGTCCTGCTTCTCCACCCAGATCAGACAGATCCAGGTCTTCCCGCGGTTCAGACGGATCGGATCGCCGTTCTTATCCACGTACAGAGCCGGATCGGTATCGGCGTACCGGGACCAGGTCCCCTCGATCATCTTTCCGTTGGTGAATACCTGCACCTTGTACTCATCGCCGTACGCAACGCCTTCCTCCCAGCCGCCGTGGCACATAAAGGACATATATCCGTGGTCGTCCCGGAATTCCCCGTGACAGTACTGGAAAATGACGTTGTCCACCGCAAGCTGCTCGCCGGTCAGCTCATCGATATGCGCATCGCCGTACTGAGAACGGTAATATTTGCCGTCCTCCTCATTGTATTCAAAGCACGCCTGCACGTTGGAATAACCGTTAGGCTGCCCCTTGGACTTTCCGCCCGGATACAGAACCGTGGCGGAAGGCGCGTCCGCATACTCCGCCCGCTCCCCCAACGGCGCAAAGGTGAATTTCTTTCTGTGGGTGTCATGATAGGTCAGGCTGTACCCGAACTTCTCCGCCGCATCCAGCAGGGCCTCCCCACTGGTATAGACATTGTGCGGAGCCTTCCTTTCATCCGTGCGCAGATAGGCGTTGGCCGCCGGACGGTCAATGCCGGCCACCGCGCCGCTGATATTGTCCACCTGATCGCTGTTGAGCATCGCGCCCACATAGGGCGTGGCCTGACCGAAATGGGCATAGAGCGCGTCGAACTCCAGCGCGCAGTACACAAAATAATCCCGGCTGCTGCGGACGTAGCCAAGGTAATCCAGATCCTGCCAGTTTTCAAACAGGGGCATCAGACGGGTCACATCCGCCCCTTCCATGGGCGCTTCATAGATGACCGAGGCCTGTCCGATTCCCGCCTGAGGGCAGCCCGCCTTGATATTGTTGAGCATGATCGCCAGAGGGCGCTGCTCCCGCTCCTCTTCGCTGCACTCCAGACCGGTCAGATAGCTCGTGGGAACGCTGTCCTCTTCTTCCGTTTCATCTGTTTCTTCCGCCTCCGGCACACTCTCCTGCACCGTTTCCTCTGCCGTTTCTCCCGCTGTCTCCGTATATTCTGCCATTTCCTGAGAAGGTTCGCTCTCCGGCTCATCCTGCCCCTGGTCCTTGCAGGCCGCAAGGCCGACGGTCAGAAACAGGGCCATACAAAACAAACTGATTTTCTTCATGGTTTACTCCCCAACCGAATTTCCTGAAATTTCACCCATGTATTATACTCCCGGATGAGGTAAAAATCCAGTCTTTTTCTCTTTTTTATTACAATATTATTACAAATACCCCATTATTCCTTCAGCAAATGCATTTTTACCGCCAAACCGACGATTTTCGTGCCGCCCGGCATAGCCAACAATTCCTTTTTGTTCATCACGCCGAGCTGGACCGACAGGGCGAAATATACCAGCATGCCCACCGATACCGATACCGCGATCCCAACCGCGTTCCCCAGACTCCCTTCCGGCAGCACCGCCGTCAGGCCGTAATAGATGCCGCCCACCACAGCTCCCATGATGAGCGCGGCCCAGAGAGGAAGCAGAAAGGTGTGCACCACCTCCTGCCGGTAGCCCGTGGCTCTGCGCACGGAGATCCCGTTGAGCACACACATCAGCAGCGAATAAAGCGTCACCGAAATCGCCAGACTGTATATGCCCAGATCCGTATAGATCAGAAGCAGCGCCGCCGTCGCGGACTGAACGGCCAGCGCCACCAGCGCGTTGGTGACCGGTCTCGTCACCTTTCCCACCGCCTGCAGAATGGAATTGCTCAGCGTGGAAAGGCAGAAAAAAACGATGCTCATGCCCAGCGCCGCCAGCAGCCATCCGGCCAGCTTCACGCTCTCCTCGCCGGTATTGTACAGCAGCCGGACGATGGGCCGGGACAGCACGGACATCCCCACCGCGGCCGGAATGGCGATGAACATGATGGTTTTGATCGCCGTCCGGATCTTTTTCCGCACTTCTTTTTTATTTTTTGTCTCAAAGCTGGCCGCGATACTGGGAAGTATTGCCGAGGCCATCGCGGACGCGATCGCCACCGGGATATTGGAAAGTCCTACCGCCTCGGTATCGTAGATCCCGTTGATGCGCAGCGCTTCTTCCTGCGAAATACCGTGAACGGACTGGATCAGGTTCAGATAGAGCGTCTGGTTGATGAGCGAGCTGGCATTGTAGGCGCAGGTGCTCAAAAGCACAGGCGTGACCATATACAGGATGATCTTCACGATCTCGCGGTTGGAAAGCAAGTCCTCGGAGACATCCCGCTCCACGCGCCGCCGGATGATCCTCCGGTTGATCCGGTACAGAAAAAACATGAAAAGCAGCGCGGAAAGAACGCCGATACCGATTCCCAGCGCGCTCCCCACCGCGCCCCAGGCCGCCCGTGTCTGCATATCCGCCTCTGAAAAAGCGCGCATCAGAAGCCAGGCCGCGCTCAGGCTCACCGCCACATGCACGATCTGCTCCAGCACCTGGGACACGGAGGTCTGCACCATGGTGCGGTTGGCCTGGAAATAGCCGCGCATCACCCCAAGCAGGCCGGAAAAGAAAATGGTGGGCGCAAGCATCCGCAGCACCATCGCGGGTTTTTCCGGAAGGAGCAGACCCGCGCCGAAAAAAGCGAACAGGCTCGCCGCGCCGCCCACGATGACCACATAAAGAAGCGCGACGCGGAAAATGCGCTGCGCGTTTTTATACTGCCGCACCGCAAGCCGCTGCGACACCACCTTGGAGATCGCCGCGGGAATGCTGTAGGAGGCGATCAGCAAAATCATCTGATAATAGCGATATGCGGGCGTATAATAACCGTTGCCGGTCTCCCCGATGATATGAGTCAGCGGACTTCTGTACAAAAGCCCGATGATCCGGCAGATAATGCCCGCCGCCGCCAGGATACCGGCCTGTTTTACAAAGGATTCACTCCTGTTTTTCTGCGCCGCCATAAAACATCCCCTTTGCAGGCTGATCCGCCCTGTTTATTCCGACAGACAGAACGTGTTCAGATAGTCCAGCCGCCGCTCCACCACCTCCAGCACGAAAACATCGGGATCCTGTTCCTCGATCATGGACTGCTGGAAAAAGCCGTTCCAATGCGGCATATAGGTGTCCCGGAAGCTGCTGGCCAGCACGCCCGCCATTCCGCCCGCGAAGGAATCGCGCACCAGAAACAGCTTCCGCGCATCGGGCGCGTCGGAATGGTAGACAAGCGCCGTGGCGTCGTCCACAGAGACCGCCTGCAGATTGTTTCCGTTATAGCCTGATACAAAATAATTGATATCCGCCGGTTTTTTTTCTTCATAATAGGGCTGGAGATTCATCATCCGCGCCAGGTCGTATCCGGAATAGGTGTCCTCCGTGAACGTCATTTCCTCCGGCGGCGGCACCTCGATCCCCAGCTCCGCCAGCAGCGCCCGGCCGCCGATGTAGCCGCCTGCCGCGTTCCAGTGGGTATCGTAATGCCAGTACAGGGAATGATCGTCCCGGTGCGCGCGCATTTCCTCCAGCGGAAATACCACACGAACAGAGGTATTCTCCCGCAGATAGGCTGTCAACTGCTCCGCCCGGCTCAATTCCCCTTTTTTATAATAGGAAGGAAGACAGACATCGCCATAGACAGCCTCCTTGTTGGGAGGGATGAACAGCACAAACTCGATGTCCCGGCTTTCCAGATATGCGCGGGATGTCTCCAGATTGCGCCCGATCTGCGAAAGCTGCTCCTGCGTAAACAGGTTCGTTCCCTTATAATCGTCGATATTGCTCTCCGCGCTGTAAAACAGCCAGTTATCGCTGCCCACCACCACCTTGTCATTGATGGACTTTTCTTTCAGAAGCTCCAGATCCATCAGACTGTTCAGCGTGATGAGCTGGCTCCGGAACGGCACGTTCCCGTTATAATAATTTTCATAGGCCGCAGCAAAATCCCGGTAATTCTCCCGGGTCAGCACCGGCGCTTCCGTCGGTATCGTATTCTCCGTAGCCTGTGTGGCGAAACGCCCGCCCGCCGCCATCCAGACGGCCCACGGCGCCAGAAGGAGCAGCGCGAAGCAGACCAGCCAGGCGGCCGCAATGCATTTTTTCATAGGAAAACTCCTGTCCGGAAAATCCGGATCCCGTGCACAGTTTTCACAGAAGGACCGGATGTAAAAGGTTCCGTTTTTTCCCGGCAGACCGTTTGTGAAGGGCCGCGCCCTTTCGCGGTCCGCCGAAGCCTAAAAGTTCAGATAGATCGCCGGATTATAGGTGCCGTTCACCAGGAACAGCACAGAAAACGCCACCAGCAGCATACAGTAAAGCATTTCCAGAATGCCGCCCTTCATGCGCTCCAACGCCGGAAGAAACCGGCGGATCGCCGCCTGGATCAGTCCCATGCCCAGCACGCCCAGCGCCGCCATGAGAATGCACCGGTTGCTGATCAGCTCCCGCAGCGCCCAGGTGCTGACGGTATACCGCCAGGGCATGAACATCCTGCGAAGATAGGCGAACGCCGGCTGCAGGTTCGCCACCCGAAAGATCACCCAGCCGAAATTCACGATGAGCATGGTATACACATACTTCAATATGCCGGACCTTTCCAGCACCTTCTTAAAGCCCAGCCGTTCCACGATCATAAACGCGCCGTGCAGCATGCCCCAGAACAGAAACGCGGTAGTCGCGCCGTGCCACAGCCCGGTGGCGAGAAAAACGGCGGCCAGATTGAGATAGGTGCGCGCCTTTCCCTTCCGGTTGCCGCCCAGCGGAATATACAGATAATCCCGAAACCAGGTGCTCAGGGAAATATGCCATCTGCGCCAGAACTCCTGTATGGAGCCCGCCAGATAAGGATAGTTGAAGTTCTCGCAGATCTCGAAGCCGAACATCCCGGACAGCCCCACCGCCATATCGGAAAATCCGGAGAAGTCATAATAGATCTGCAGCGTGTACAGCAGCGCCGCACACCAGACCATAGCGCCCGTCACATTGGAAATGTCCTGCCCGTAAATTTTATCCACACAGCCGCCCAGCACATTCGCCACCAGAACCTTCTTGCCCAGTCCGTAGGCAAAACGCCGGATGCCCTCCGCCGTTTTCTCCAGCGATTCCGTACGGTGCTTCAACTGCTTCCCGAAATCCCGGTAGCGCGCGATCGGTCCCACGGAAATCTTCGGGAAAAAGGACATATAGAGCGCCATATCCACCGGATTTTTCTCTGCGGGATAAAGCCCCCGATAAAGATCCGCCAGATAAGCCACCGCGCCGAAGGTGAAGAAGGAAATGCCGATAGGCAGCGGGATGTCGCGCATCTCAAACAGTTGCCGTCCGCTGATTCGATTCAGGATACGCAGAAAAAAATTGAAATATTTGTAATAGCCCAGAAGCCCCAGATTCATCACGACGCCCGCCGTCAGCACCAGACGGGAGCGAAACCCGCGGACAGTACCGGCAGCCGCTTTTCCGTCCGCGCGCAGGGAGAGCTCCAGAAGCAGTCCCAGGACATAATTGAGCACGATCGAAAAGAAAAGCAATACAATCCCCACCGGCTCGCCCCATGCGTAAAACACGAGGCTCGCCAGCAGAAGGAGCGCATTCTGCAGCGGTATATGACCTTTCCTCCCGCCCAGCCCGCAGAGCCGGTCCAGCACGAACACGCCCGGCAGAAAGGCCGTGAGGAATAGCATGGAATTTAGATTCATATCGGTTCCCCTGTATCCGTCGTCAGTGCCATTCCGCGATATCCTCTCAAGAGACCGTTCTCAGGCGGCACGCGGCGCAATTCCATCCTTTAGTATACCGTATTTTCCCAGAAATTCAAGCCCTTTCGGACGCTGTACGCCATGCCGCCTTTCGCGTTCCGGGCGCCGTCCCGCTTTTCACGCTCCGGATGCCGCATCTCCCCGCGGCTCACGGCGTCAGGTAAATATTGAGTCCCCGGTAATAGTACAGGCCGGATGCGCCGAAATCTGTGATCTGAAAGGATACGCCGAGCCAGCAGCCCTCATCGCCGCGCTCTGCCGCCTCCTGAAAGACCGCCGCCGGGATCACACAGGTCTCATCCTCCCGGATATCATCGTTTTTCACCGTGAATACGCTGATCTCATCGCCGTTCTCATTCACCAGCGCAGGCCCCTGCGCGTTGAAGAAGAACATGCCGCCGCCGTTTTCCCAGATCTGAATGGCCCGGCCGGTATGAACCGTGAGCACATAATCCTCTCCGGAGGAAACAGAATAGGTCTCCGGCCCGCTCACATAGGGCAGATCCGACACCGGTCCGTCCGTCAGATAAATGCACGTTCCGCCCCATTCGTTGGTGTCCGCCGTAGAAAACTCACTGTGGTCCCCCAGACCGAACATGAAATGATAGCCGTACAGATTCTGCAGGGAATCCAGATACGCCGCCGTCAGAGTGACGGATGCGCCGTCCTCCGATACAGTATAGTCCTCCCCTTTCGTCAGATGCTTCCGGGTATACTGTCCCATCATATTTTCCAGCTTCCACACATCCGTGACCACATTGTCACCCAGGTTCAGCAGATGATAGGTAAAGCCCTCGCCCGTGCTGCGGTCCACCAGAAGATTCGACGCTTTTGAGACGGATAAATCGTAATCCTCCGTATGGAAGGTGCACTCGTCATAGATCCCCACATACCGCAGCAGATAATAAGGCATATGATAGGGCTCCTTCGGATGCTCCGGCGAAAAAAGAATCGCCGCCCAGTAATCTCCCTGGGGCACGTCCTCCAGCGCAGACGCATAGATCACCGCTTCCCCCGAATCGGAGCTCCCGGCGTATTCCCCGGGAGACAGCCGCTTCACAATGCCCTCCCGACCGATGAGCACCACATCTCCAACGGTGAAGCGCAGTCCCGCATCGTTCGTATCAAAGGGCAGCCACAGATCCCGCCCCAAATCCCGAAACCAGGTATACACCTTATCCGGCCAGGTATTCTCAACGCCATATTCAAAACCGTATTCCGTATAAAGCAGGTTCTCGTCCTCCAGGGGCAGTTCATACTCGATGGACAGCTCCCGAACGGGAGAGACCTCGATTTCCTCGCTCTTTTGGTTCACGAAATTCTCCAGCCTCGTCTCCAGCTCCCTGCCTTTTTCCGGCGCGAACATGGCGACAGCCAGGAAGCCGACGACAGCCAGCGACAGCACGGCAATAAAAATTCGGGTGATCACCTTCATAGAATAAAAACCTCCCTGTTTCCTGCACACGGCAGTGTTTTTCGAGAATGCATCCTTTTCGCTGTTTCCGGGACGGCTCCGCTCCAGAGTTACGCCATGTCGTTCGTGCCCTGCGCCATAAAGGCTTCGATCTCCTCTGTCGTTTTGGGGATCGCGCCGCTGAGCACCTCACAGCCGTCCTCCGTGACCAGCAGCGTATCCTCTATGCGGATGCCCAGGCCCTCCTCCGGGAAATAAAGCCCAGGCTCCAGCGTGAACATCATATCCTTCTCCAGCCGAAGCGTCGGATCCTCTCCGACGTCATGAGTATAGAGCCCGATGAAATGACCGGAGCTGTGAAGATAATATTTCGCTATCTCCTCCTCTTTTTCGATCATGCCAATCCGGATCAGCTCCTGCGCCATCACCTTCCTGCTGATCTTCTGCAGATCGTCCTTGATCTGTCCCGGCCTGGCCGCCTCCAGCGCTGCATCGAGCCCTTTCAGCACGATGTCGTAAAGCTGCTTCTGGCGCGCCGTAAATTTCCCGTTCACCGGGAAGGTCCGCGATACGTCCGCGCAGTAATAGCCGCTGCTGGCCCCCAGATCGAACAGGATCATATCTCCGTCCCTCGCCGCGTCCCTGTTGACGCTGTAATGGAGCGTGCAGGCGTTCTTCCCCGCGGCGGCGATCGTCTCAAAGGCGTGATCGCAGCCTCTCGTTTTCAGGATGAAATCAAAATAGGCCTCGATCTGTCCCTCCGTCATGCCGGGCCTCATGTGCCGCATCATATACTGAACGGCCTCAACCGTCACATCGCAGGCCTCCCGATGCTTCGCGATCTCCTCCGCATCCTTCACCCTGCGCTGCCTCGCGAACCAGTCATAGCTGTCGGCCACGGTCAGCGTCGGATAGCAGTCCCGCATCCGCCGCGCGAAATCCCGCTCCAGGCTGGGCCTGTCCATCTGCCGCTCCTCCAGATCCAGCCACAGCGTCGTAACGGGATACCAGGACATAAGCCCGGAAATGGAGCTTTCCAGCTCATCCAGATACCGCACCTGCGAAATCCCGAACAGCTCCTTCGCCTCGTCCGGGCGCGGCCTGTGGCCCTCGAACGTTTCCATCCCTTCATTGGGACGGCGGATGAACAGCATTTCCCGAACCCTGCCGCCGTTCTTATATGCCAGATATACGGTTTCCGGCTCCTCACAGCCTGTCAGATAATAAAAATTCCGATAGACGGAAAACGGATAATCCTCGTCTCCCGCCTTTTTCTTCGGACTGCCCGCGAACAGTACACCCATCTGCCCGTCCGACAGCATTTCATGATAACGTTCCCTTCTGGATCTGTGAAATTCCCTGCTCAGCATCTTTTGTTCTCTCCTGTCATTTTTCTGTTCCGGCGCTTCTTACTTTTCTGTTCCGGCGCTTCCGGATTCATCATTTCCTGATCCCGCGCTTTCTGAAAACATCATCTCCTGAATCCGTCAGACTCCGCTCTTTCCGCGCGTTTCTCATCTGCCGCGTCCGGCGGCACCTTTTTCCGCCGGTATCTGCCCGGTCTTTTCCAGATATCCGAGAAAGGCCTCGCAGCCCTCCACGATATCCGCCCACGCCGTCCGGAAATCCCCCGTATACCAGGGATCGTCGATGTCCCTCGGCCTCTCCGAAAAATCCAGCAGTCTGAAGATCTTATGATTCAGGTCGCCGCCGGTGATCCGCAGCATGTTGCTGATATTGTACCGCTCCGAGGCCAGCAGGTAATCGTACTCCCGGTAATCCTCCTGCGTCATCTGCCGCGCGGTCTTTCCCGACGGATCGAGCCCA
This sequence comes from uncultured Eisenbergiella sp., assembly GCA_947627215.1. GTDB lineage: Bacteria > Bacillota > Clostridia > Lachnospirales > Lachnospiraceae > Gallintestinimicrobium. The sequence goes on along the minus strand of CANQVD010000043.1, from coordinate 8,524 downwards.
TGCTCCCGCAGGATCCTCCTGGCCGGCGGATAGACCGGGTTGCCGATCTCCTCCCGGCTGGTGGCCGCGGAGGCAATTCGGAACTGATCCGAAAGTCCGCGGGTTTTGACCATATCCTTTAGAATGAACTCGGCCATGGGGGAACGGCAGATGTTGCCGTGGCAAATGAATAATATTTTTACCATCTTTTTATATCTCCGTATAACTCCTGTATTTCTTCTCAAATGCCCAATATTGCAGAACTTTACAATATTTGAGCTTTTCATGGTTTCCGGGTTTTCTTCTCAAACCTTCTTATGATTCCTCTCACTTTTATATCATGAACATTGATAAAAAATTAAAGATATAATTTTAACAAAATACCTTAGATTTTGTATATAGCTGTTTTAATCTCTCTCTTCCTGCTGCAAATAAAACATCGCTTTCTGTGTTTCAATTTCTTTTCGCAATTCTTCCTCTGTCGGCAAATACAGCTTATACTTGGAAGCAAATAACTGCTCATTACCATGAAGTACAGAATACCTTGCAATATCTTCATCCGTGTCAGCACAGAGCACAATACCGATCGTAGGATTATCCCCATCACTTCGTTTTAATTCATCATACATACGGATATACATATCCATCTGCCCCACATCCTGATGTGTGATTTTCTGTGTTTTCAAATCAATCAGTACAAAGCACTTGAGAATATAATTGTAAAACACAAGATCAATAAAATAATCTTGCTTTTCCGTATGAATATGCTGCTGTCTTGCTACAAAGGCGTAGCCTTTTCCAAGTTCCATCAAAAATTTCTGCAGATTAGAAAGGATGCTCTTTTCAAAATCACTTTCCGTGAAATCTGTATTCGAGGCAAGTCCCAAAAATTCTGCAATCATCGGATTTTTTATGAATTCCAGTTTATCGCTCTGATATTCTGCGGTCAATTCCTTCATTTCTTCTTCCACAATCTCTCTTTTCTGTGTTTGAAGCATGCGATAATAATACTGCGAAGAAACATTGCGCTGTAATGTTCTGACACTCCATGTTTGCTCCATCGCTTCTTTCTCATACCAAGCACGGGCTTTTTCATCATCTACCTGCAGTAGCACTGCATAATGCGACCACGATAATAGTTGCTGAGATTTTCCAGACGCTGTCTGGAAAATCTCAGGATAAGTTTTATAGAACGCGTAAAAACTGTATAAATTAGATTTTGTAAATCCTTTTCCATATTCTGCCGACAATTCTTTAGCGAGCTTCTTTATAATTTCCGCTCCATACTTGGCCCGTTCTTTCCCTCGCATTTCTTCACTGGCAATTCTGTATCCAAGAAGCCAGTTTCTTCGAACAAGGGCTGTATTGACTGCCTGATATGCGGCTTTCTGTGATAATTCTATGATGCCGCACATATCTTTTAAGATATCATCCGTTTTTATAAAATCACTCATAATGCTATGCTCATCATATATCAGCCTATTCTCCATAATTATTCGACTCCTTTTTGTCATTTCCCGACAATACTTTTCATTTCAAATATTATAATAGCAAGGTCTGGCTTCTCCGGAAATATTGGTAAACCGTTGGTAAATCTGAGTAAGAAACGCAGGAAATAGCTGATTTTCAAGTTTTTCGCCTTGCCCGGAATATCCTGCCGTGGCAGATGAATAGTATTTTTGTCATAAATAAAATGCTCACTTTCCCAAATATCATTAATCACAATCTATGTTATCTGTAAGACTTTCAATCCTCTCAATTCTTTCTGATGAAACGGAATTGGACACGAGAGACGGTATCTCATCTATAGTTTTGTTATTTAGTCCTGCGATTCTTTCGCCAAGATATTTTGCTCTTGTGCCCTTTGCAGTACTTAATTTAGCTATTTTGTCAAAATTACGTATCACTATATTTAAGAATGTTTTTTCGTACTCCGTAAGCTTCGTATAATCTAATAAGCCTACCCATGTAACAAACTCATGTTTTGCAATCTCGTGCATTTTTTTCTCCTACCCTTTCCAGCGTTATCTACCACGCATTTTAGCCTTACACAACCCCACCCTACAACAGCGGCCCAATACTCACCATAAGCCCATTTTTAAAATCTTCTATCATTTCTTTCCTGAATTTAAATTTGGTCATAGGTTCCGTGGTGTTATCCTTATATGTAGTGTAATCTGCTTTTTCCTTTAAATTGTTCTCATTGGCCAGTACCCCATCCCTGTAGTTAAATACCTCGTATCTTACATCCTCTGCTGCCACATACCATTTTCTGGCGTATTCTTCTATTTCTTTATCAATTGCATCATATCTCATCCGGTTTACTATCACAGAGATATCCTGGCCTAAATATTTCGTCTTGTCCTTTTCAATTTCATCAACAACCGTATTTAACAGTTCGCCAAGTTTGGGGTTATCCTGAGAAAACTCGTCTATTGTTTCCCGAAGTCTGCTCATTTTCAACTCAAAATCAATCTCTTCAAAGTTATTTTCGGAAGGGTCAAGGGATTCTACTACTCCCTGCAGTAATTCCAAGATATACTCAAAATCAATTCGCAGCTTGTTATAAGCGATCAACTCATAGTCATCCAGCACCGGATCTATTTCCGGGTTATCATCATCCGGTTTCTTTAATTCTTCCATTACATTCCGATACATGGCGGCATAGTTCTCATATTGTTCTTCCGAAAAATCATATTTCAGGAGAATTTCTTCCCTATAATTTGTAAAAGCCTTTAAATGGGCAAAGTCATGATCCAGCACACGAAACATATGAATGAAGGCTTTTTTCTGCTTTCTGGACAAGGCAGCTATCTCTTCCGGCGTTTTGGCAAGCGCATGGATAGTTTTTACAGAAATGGAAAAAGACTGCAGCACATCATCCCAATCTTCTGCCAGGGGGCTTCCATCCCCGCCCCGCGAATACAATTTCAAGGCATAATTGATGGCACTTTTAAATTCGCTGGGGGACTGGAAAGTGACAATTTGCCCATATTGCTTATTGTCGTCATATAATCTGTTGGTACGGGAAAAAGCCTGAATAATATTCTGGGGGCTCATAGGCTGTCTGTCTATAAAAAGCGTTGACAGGCAGGGAGCATCAAATCCTGTCAGCAGCCTGTCCACAACAATAACCAAATCCAGTTGTTCATCCCTTTCCAGATATTTCTTTTCTTTCCGCGCCAATCTCTCATTCAGGTTTTCATTATAAGCACCAATTCCGCCAAGCCTATATTTTGTATCAAACATTTGATCATAATCGACCACTGCATTGTACATCTTTTTCTGATTCTCCTGCGAGGTTTCCTGATTCTCTATCAGTGAATAGGTGACGGCAAATTTAGGGAAATCCGGCAACGCTTTTTTTACTTCCTCATTTATCTTTAATTCATCCTTGCCTTCCTTGATCTTTTTCAACAAATCATAATACATTTGCGCTCTGGAAATGGAATTAACGGTGAGCAGCGCCTCATAAGTTCTCCCTTTCCCATTCTGCAGCCCAAACTTGGAATAAGACTGGTTCAGGACTACATCCAGGACATTCCTCATATGGGCTTCCGTATCAAATACCGCAGCTTCCACTTTTTCCTCTTTCGGGCCAAGATTTTCCACCATAAAACCAAGGACGGCCTCGTCATGAATAGCCTCTTTTATGGTATAGCTGTGCAGGCATTCGCCATACAATTGTTTTGTCGTCTGGGGCAGATCTCCCTTTTGTTCATAGCTATTCTCATCAAAAATAGGAGTACCGGTAAATCCATACCACAAGGAATTGCCAAAAAATCTCTCAAACTTTCTTTTTGTTTCCGGCGTTACTGCCCTGTGACATTCATCGACGACAAAAGCGATCTTAAGATTCTTGATCTTTTCGTAATCCTTTGTTCCTTCTTTCAGCCGCCTATCAAGCATGATCTGCATTTTCTGCCTTGTGGTGACTATCATCTGCCGATTGCCATCTTTCAGTCTTTTAATCAGAGTATCCACATAATCGGTATCATCCACATCTATCGTGTCATTCTCCGCATAAGACTGAAAATCCATCTTGGTCTGCGTATCCAGATCCTTTCTGTCTATCAAAAATATGGTCTTTTCAATGGCCGGGATATCCATCAAAAGATTCCGCGTCGCCTTATAAGAAGTCATGGTTTTCCCCGAGCCCGTCGTATGCCAAATAAAACCTGATTTTCCCTGCCTTGAAGCCGCCCGCATCGCTTCGATAGCGTGAATCTGATAAGGCCGCAGAATCAGCAGCTTCTTTTTCTCATTATCCAGCACCATATATCTCGTTACCATTTCATGAGCCTGCGGTATCTTAAGGATTGCCTTTGCAAAATCTATGTAATCGCAGACTGGATTATTTTCCTTGTCCAGCCACCCGGTAATGAACTTCTTATTCAGTTCTGTATCCCTTGCCGCAGAAAAATATTTTGTATCAATCGCATTACTGACTACAAACATTTGAACATTGGAAAAAATTCCATGGAACTTTCCTTCCGAAATATATTTCTTGATCTGCCGGTAAGCATCCATATAGGAATGTTCCTTATTCTTCAGCTCTATATGAATCATGGGGATTCCATTGATGAGCAAGGTGACATCAAACCTTCTATCGTGAATATTATCCTGTTCATATGTCTTGAATGCCTGATACTGATTTATCACTTCATAGACGCTTGTCCCACCGGCAATATGCTCATTGTTCATCACTACAAGATGCAGCATTTCATTTCCGCGCTGCACATGGACATAAACTATGCCGTTCTCCCCTACCAGCCATTTCCCAGCGTCATAAAAGGAAGCATGAGAAAGATCGTTCTTAACCTTTGCGAACTCAGACTCAGACAACGGAATATCGTTCAATTTCGCTTTGTTATTCTGTTCAAGAATAAACTTAAAATTCTTCCACAAATCCTGTTCCGTCTTAATGTCGGGACGGTAAGTCCATTGCGATTCTTCACTGCATAACTGATCTATCAAACGCTGTTCAATAACGGATTCTAGTACGGTCATATTTTATCCTTTCTTTGGAAAAATGTTTTCGTATATATCCCTATCCTTAAGCAAGCCGGTAAGTATTAATTGGATCATGTTCTTTTGTTTCTGCCATTTTATTTCATCTTTCTTGGCACGGACTCATCCAATTCATCTTTATTTTATCACGCAAACATATTTTGCAACATGTATTTCTTAATATTCTGCAGTTCGCCTAACTTACGCTGATGAAGGGTGATAAGGTCGTCGAGGTCAAGCAAAAACTGTCCAATCAGTCCTTGTTCTTTCATGCTTGATGGAATCGCAAACTCTGTTTTAGAAACTAAGTTCCAATCTGCACGGGGCATTTTCGTTCCTGTTGATTGATTTGCCACCTCGTCAAATCGGTCACTTTGTATCAATGAATAGAGGAAGCGGCTATCAATGTTTTGCGGCTGTAAAACCCAAAAATCTCCGACTGCAAGCCCTGAAAACGAAGGTAGAAGCCAGTTTTTAAGATATGGACGAAGTTTACCATAAAGGACATCTCCCGCACGGAACTTTAACCCGGCTTTGTCACTCACCTTAGTGTATATGTCTTTATTGAGCTTTCCAGTGCCGGATATTATATCCTCGTACTCTACTCGTGGAAGCTCTTTTTCTGCTCCAAATGTTGACCCTCGCTCAACCAGATCAGAGAGCTTACGCTGTTCCCAAGCTTCAGTAAATCCTTTAAATCTAATTTCAGGAAATTGTTCATTAGTTTTCGGGAACATCTTTTGAAGCATAAACTTTTTTAATTTTGATAGTTCATCGCTCTTACGCTGATGAAGGGCGATAATGTCATCAAGATTTTTGAAATATTCTCCAATCATCTTTTGTTCATCATAAGATGTTGGAATCTTAAATTCAAATGCATCTATATCTTTTGCTGATACATTAGGTTGAGCGCCAGCTACTAAAACTGCATCTAACTGCTGCATAAAATACTGCGAACGGACGATAATAGAAACAAGACCATAGTCGCACTCTGATGTCGGAACGAAAAAGCCAACACGCTGATTTTGGTAGTATTTATCGGTATCTTTGCAATGTAAAATAGATACTTTTCCCGTCGTAGCACCTGACATTGCTAATAGAGCTGCGCCATTTGAAAGAAAATATGCAGTATCATTGTTTTGTTCGGGATAGTGAGCAAATTCCGCTCCTACACTTCCATCAGAAAGAATATTTGATATCCTGATTATAGGTATTCCGTCACTCGCATACTCATCACTTTTGAATGCAAAACCGCCTCTTAACGGAGCTATTTCTCCCAACTTACGCTGTTTCCAATCTTCCGTAAATTCCTTAAATCTAATCTTTGGTATATTGGACATAAGTTACATTTCCTCCAAGATCTTAATGAACTCATTGGCCGCTTCCTTTGTGGAATCATTATGAAAAGTTAAATCCTTCATCATGTCAAGTAACGTCTCATTCCCCGCCTTAATTGCCCTATCTGTTTCTCTCATATCCTGGACAAGTGCTTTCAAATCAATTTCCGGTTCCTCTTCTGCAGAATCCACATACCTTGGTATGTTCAGGTTATAATCGTTAGCGACAATGTCTTCATAGGACGCCAAATATGCCTCTTTTTCTACAGTCTGTCTATTATTATATAACTCTAGTATGTGATCAATATGTTCTCCCTGCATCACATTTTGTTTCTTTTCTTTTACAAAAAGCTTTGAAGCATCAATAAACAAAACATCTCTTCCCTGGCGTTGCTTTTTCAGCACGATAATACAGGTAGGAATTGAAGTATTATAGAACATATTAGAGGGTAAACCAATCACAGCGTATATGGAACCGTTCTGTAAAAGGATCTCTCTTATGGAGCCTTCTGAACCGCCCCTGAATAAAACTCCATGCGGCAATACGATTGCCATTGTCCCCGTCTGTTTCAAATGATAAAATCCATGCAATAGAAAAGCATAATCTGCCTTTGATTTTGGCGCTAATTTCCCGCCATAATCCATAAATCTTTCATCCTGTTTGAAACCTTCTGCTGCAGACCAATTCGCCGAATAAGGGGGATTCATGGTAACAACATCAAACTCCGTTTCCTCATCCACAGGCCAGTCTGCATCCAGGGTATCACCATTTCTCAAATGTTGATTTTCGGGCAGCACTCCATGCAAAAACATATTCATCCTGGCCAAATTGTAGGTCGAAGGCATAAGTTCTTGGCCATAATATTTGATATAATCCCGCTCTGTTGAATAATTCCTGCAGCTTAGCATAAGGGAAGCAGATCCCATACAAGGGTCATACACCTGGAGCCCTTTTTTGTTCTCCTGCCCCGTCATTGCAATCCTGCAAAGGATCTGCGCCGGTCCATGCGGGGTATAAAATTCCCCTGCTTTTTTCCCCGTTTCGGAAGCAAATTGTCCGATCAGATATTCATAGGCGTTTCCCAGAACATCTCCTTCTGTATGAATCAGATCGACACCTTCCAACACCTTGATAACCTCGGCCACAGTGGCGCTCTGTTTTTGATCCCCTGTGCCAAGACGATTTGAATACAGATCAACATCTGCAAAAAGACCATGAAATAATTCATCTGATTCTTCTATCCGATTAAACGCTGCCTGTAATTTTTCCCGGTTAAAAGAGTTATTCTTTGCAGCACGAAGTATGCTGATATATGTCATATCCGGATTTAACGTGTAATGAAGGGAATTCTTTAATTCCTCCAACAGTTCACCGGCGTCATCGCTTTTCATAGCTTCTTCATATGCCGCCTGCGCTTCATCCAAATCATCCGGCACCGTATCGTTTATCAGATCATAAGCCTTAGTTAAATAGGAATCGGATAAATATTTATAAAACACCAGTCCCAACAAGTACGTTTTATATTCATTTGCATCCATCTTACCCCTAAGGACATCCGCCCCGCTCCAAAGAACCCTTAATAAATCTTTACTGTCTGCCATTTCATTCGTCCTCCTCTATTCCTCTTATGATCGCCAACGCCAGATCCCTAATATTTTCAGCTTGCATCTCCAGCAAACTTTTTTGAATAATTGACTGTTTGTATATACTTCCTATTTGTTTTTGTTTTTCGATATCAGGGATTAGTATCTTCAATTCCCCTATGCTTTTAATATTCAATTTTTTTACGCTTAACGTATTGCCCTGATGATACATACCTATCTGTTGTTCAAAACCTTTTCCCTCATTAAATTGATAACAAAAATACCATGGATCTAAAATACTCGTATCAAAAGAGCACAACAGGAAATTAGATGAAATAAATTTTCCTTGTGTCTCGACAGATATGGGGGCGGCTTTTGAACGAATTAAATTTATAATACAATTTGACTTCTCACCCATTTGATTCGTTCCAAGAAGATCCTTCTCAAAATCACTCATAGCCTATATAATGTAAAGGCACTTGTATAATAAGGTAATGGCTGATGTGTATCATTAAAAATACCATCTATTGATTTCAGCAATCTTCCATAATATCTACTTGCAAGATGCGGTTTATCATAGAACATTGATGCAACAGCTTTTATTTGCGTACTTA
>CANQVD010000042.1 GCA_947627215.1 uncultured Eisenbergiella sp. | reverse complement strand
TAAAAATGTATAAGTATGAACGGATTATATATTGGTCTGAGAATGACGGGAAATTTATTATTGAGATCCCAGAGCTCCCTGGGTGCATGGCTGACGGAGAAACAGCGGAGCAGGCGCTGCAAAATGCAGAGATCATTATATCAGAATGGTTGGAAACTGCGAAGGAGACCGGGAGAGAAATCCCACAACCCAAAGGCCGCCTGATGTATGCGTAATGTGAGCACCGTTACGATTGAAAGGAAAAAGTGAATTTCCAACCAACATTCCAATCCCAAATGCTACTGCCAAATAAAACCGCCGGACTAAAAAAGCCTGACGGTTCATACCCTGTTCGGATTATCTGCCTTTTTATTCAAATCTCTCATAAATCCTCAACACATTCTAATTCTAATACAAACCTTGCACCTGCACCCTCTTCCGATTCCACATGAATTTTTCCATGCAGCGCATCAGCCAGTTTCTTCGTAATTGCGAGCCCCAAGCCGCTTCCCTCTTTACTTCTGGAAGCATCTCCTTTATATAATCTTTCAAAAATATGTTCCTGTTCTGCGGCAGGAATTCCAACCCCATTATCTTCAACACTTAAATGGACATTTTTCTCTGCTCTGCGGATCCTCACTTTTATGCCGGACGCCCCGCTATGCTCCAACACATTTTGAATCAGATTATTCATGATTCTCTCAAAGGCCGTTTCGTCAATAAGCGCGTATGCTGTTTCAACCTCATTCACAAATTCATATTCCAGTTGATTTCGTTCAAATGCTTCTATCCAGTTTGCAAATACAATTTTTGACAATTCTACTATCTCAGTCTTTTTTATGATAAACTGCTGTTCTTTTGAATTCAGCTTAAACCATTGAAAAAGCTCATCCACATACTGTTTTAATAAATACGCCTTTTTCCTCCATCACATTTTCCAGTACAGCTTCTATCACACAATACAAAAACACTCTCCAGTTATCTTAACATATCAGGCTTCATATGCAAGTACAATTTCCTTCATAACCTTCCGCTTTCAACCGTCACAAATACGATCCCAAACAATACGAAATCCCCCAATCATCCGGCAATTACGGCAAATCCCCACATCCTATAACGACGAAAACCCGCAGGCTCATCCTTGCGGGTTCCGTATTTTTCTTAAAATCCGGAGCAGGAAAATGCTGGATATCGGATGCGGCACGCTTCAGCCTTGGCCGACGCGCACCAATTCGATCCCCTCGTCCTTCCCGAGATTGCGGCTGTACAGCTTTTCCGCGGAATTGCACCAATGCTCATGGACGCCCAGGTTCGTGACGATATGCCCCCGGCCGTCCGTGTAGACTGTGCCGGAGGGAGCGTCAGCGACCAGGCCCGCTTCATGCAGATAGTTTTCTACGATGGGATTGCCGCGCAGCGCACCGTTATTGTCCGTGACAGCCGGCTCATTCATCAGGAAGTCGGCCCCCACGCTGTCGATGGCGACCGGATCCTGAGAGACAAACACGCTGGAGGTGTAATCCCCGTCAAAAGGGGCCTGCTGCCACCTGGAATTGTCCCCGGTAATGGAGGCTCCCTCGCTGGGGGCACAGATCAGAGCGTCCAGCATATACAGCACCGTCTTGCCGCCCAGATCCGCATTCGCCATCAGATCCACCAGGGGGCTGTAGATCCCCATTTCGTTTCGCGTCAGCCATTGATGCAGGTTTGCGCCCTCCGGCGGACGCATGGCATTGCCGTTGATGAAGGAGCCAAAATGGTTTTTGCCGCACAGCGTGATCCCGTAGCTGTGGCCCTTGAGATTGGCAAGATTGATCACATAGGCCGCTTCCGTCACGCAGGTCGGCAGATAATTCACCGCACCGCTGAAGGAATACGACCAGAGGATGGGAGCGTTCTCGTCCGCCGCGCCGGTATTGCGGTTCACAAAATGGATGCCCTGCAGTTCTCCTTCCGTACACATTTCTGTCATGTAGTCCGGAAATAACCGGGAAACGTCATAAACGGTGATATCTGAGGGCGCTGCGCCCGCCTCCTCTACCATAGAGGTGAGCAGTGCTTTCAGCAGCACCGGGTTGGTGTAGCTCATCTTCGTTTCCCCGGAAGTGTCGTCGTCATAGACGGCAGAGCCGTTGATGTTGGCTTTGATGGCGATCTTTTCTCCTGGGGTATAGCCGCCGTTTCGGCCGCGGGCGCTGTTGCACGCAGCGAACAGCGCCGCCCAGCCGTCCTTCGCATTCTCCTTCCCGCCCAGGGAGGCAATGGAATCATTGACCATACGCAAAACAACGCTCTCATCGAAGTGGTCAGGCTCCCACCAATAACCGTTCCCGTCCCAGTCCACGCTGTCCGAATCGTATGCCCAGACCACGCGCCCCGGCATCGCGCCGATTCCGGTCCCGTAGGGCTCATGCTGCGGATAGATCCCGTCATAGGGCAAGGCGGACACCTCCTTTGCATCTGTCAGTTCAAGGCCCTCAAGCCACGCCTGTATTTCCGATTCGGAGGTTTCGGCCGCAAAACGCATTCCATCCAGCCATGTTACATTATCGGAAACAAGACCGTGAAGGTTTTCTGCACTGGAGCCGATTCCGCTTGTGTGCGATGTGCAAAACGGTAGAATCGTCTTGCTGGAAAAATCATAGCTTTCCAGAAAAGTACAGATGATCTTCGGAGCTTGGCCGTGCCAGATAGGGTAACCCAGCAAAATAGTATCGTACTGTCCCATGTCCTCTACGAAACTGGATATCTCCGGGCGAGCTTCCGGATCGCTCTGCTCCTGATCCGCACGTCCGCCGGTATAATAGGCCAGATCCTCATCTGTATAAGGATCCGTTGGAACGATTTCATACAAATCTGCATGCAGAATATCAGCAGCATACTCCGCCAACGGTCTTGTGATTCCGGTTGCGGAAAAATAAGCAACAAGCGTAGTCGTCCGGTCTGCATTGGGAGTCGGCTCCACAATGCTTTCAGGCGAATCCATTGATTCCGGTGTTCCTACCGCACTTCCTGATTCCTGAATGGGTAAGTCATCCGGCTTTTCCGAAATCATGTCCTGACCGCAGGCGGCAAGCCCAAATAGCAGTAGGAAGATCAAACCGGCTGCCAAAATCCGCTTCATTGAAGTCCCTCATTTCCTTCGATATCGCGGTGTTCCCGCCCCCGCGGGCACTGCCGCTGATTCCTGATACCTTCATGATCCAAGTCACCCAAGATATTTGCAAAAGAAATCCGTGAGCTTATCAAATGGAATCGCGCCCTTCCCGCCGCCGTCATAGAGGTCGGTGTGAACCGCGTCCGGGATGATGAGCAGTTCCTTGTTGTCAGAATACGGATTATCCCTGACCATGTCGGCGTAGGCATCCTTTGAGAAGTAGCAGGAATGGGCCTTCTCTCCATGGACGATCAGCACCGCGCTGCGGATCTCGCTGCTGTACTGCAGGATCGGCTGATTCAGGAAGCTCATGCACCCGATGACGTTCCAGCCGCCGTTGGAGTTGAGGCTGCGGGAATGGTATCCGCGCTTCGTCTTATAATAATCGTAGTAATCCTTTACGAAGAAGGGCGCGTCCTCGGGCACGGGGTCCGCCACGCCGCCGCCCAGGGCATAGGAACCGGTCTTGAAATCCACGATCCGCTGGGCATTCAGGGCTTTCTTCTTCTCATATCGGGCCTTCTCAGAGTCCTCCGCATCAAAATAGCCCTTCGCGTTTACCCTCGTCATGTCATACATGGTCATGGCCGCCGTGGCTTTGACGCGGGTGTCCAGCGCCGCCGTATTTAAAGCCATACCGCCCCAGCCGCAGATGCCGATGATGCCGATCCGCTCGGGGTCCACATTGTCCTGCACACAGAGGAAGTCCACCGCCGCCTGGAAATCCTCGGTGTTGATGTCCGGGGAGGCCATGTACCGGGGCGTGCCGCCGCTCTCGCCGGTGAAAGAAGGATCGAAGGCGATCGTCAAAAAGCCGCGCTCCGCCATGGTCTGGGCATACAGTCCCGCCGCCTGCTCCTTGACCGCCCCGAAGGGGCCGCACACCGCGATGGCCGCGAGTCTGCCGTCCGCATCCTTGGGCGCATACAGATCTGCCGCCAGGGTGATGCCGTAGCGGTTGGGGAAGGTCACCTTCCGATGCTCCACCTTTTCACTTTTGGGAAATGTCTTGTCCCAGAGATCCGTAAGTCCCAGATTTTCTGATCTCATCATCATGATCCGCCTCCTTCGCTGTTTGCTCTTATGATGCACTTCGCTATCTAATCTTATGATAACAAACTTGACGCGCTGTGCACTAATGGTTATAATTTATATCGTACTATTCCTGTTCAGAATATCATGTGGGAGGATGTACTATGGAAATCCGCACGCTCCGCTATTTTCTCGCCGTCGCCCGGGAGGAGAACATGACCCGCGCCGCCGAGTATCTGCACGTCACCCAGCCGACGCTCTCCAAGCAGATCCAGTCTCTGGAGGACGAGCTCGGGAAAAAGCTCTTTATCCGCCACAGCTTCCGCATCGAACTGACCGAGGAGGGGATCCTTCTCCGAAAGAGAGCGGAGGATCTTGTCTCCATGGCGGATAAGATCGCGGGGGAATTTACGGCGCTGGACGATGTGACAGGCGGGGACGTCTATTTCGGGCTGGCGGAATCTTATCAGATCCGCTACCTTGCCCGGGAACTCAAACGATTCAAAGAGAGATATCCCGGTCTGCGCTATCATATCAGCAGCGGAGACACGGAACAGGTGACGGAAAAGCTGGATAAGGGCGTTCTCGACTTTGCCGTGCTGGCCGAGGAACCGGATCCCGCAAAGTACCGCTCTCTCACCTTCCCGGAAGCGGACGTATGGGGCCTTGTCATGCCCACAGAGCATCCCCTCGCAAAAAAAGAAAGCATTACAGCAGATGATATTATCGGTCTGCCCCTGTTCTGTTCGGGGCAGGGATGGAAACGGGATATTCCGCATTGGTGCAAAGATAAAATGGATGCGCTGCATCTGGAGGGTTCTTTCCGGCTGTCCTATAACGCTTCCCTTTTTGTGCGGGAGGGATTGGGGTTCCTTCTCACCTTTGACCGCCTGATCGATACGGGGCCGGAAAGCGGGCTCGCGTTCCGCCCCCTGACGCCGAAGCTGGAGGCGAAAATATACCTGATCTGGAGAAAATATCAGGCTTTCACCCCGATCGCGGAACGGCTGCTCGCGGAGCTGAAAAGCCGGTTCGCCTGAGTGGGTGCCCCCGCATCAGTCTCCTTCGCCGGCGTCCAGGAAATCCCGATACCGGCCGGCGGCCCCGCCCTTTGCATATTCCACACAGATTCCAAATAACCGCCACGCGCATTCCTCATTCATGGTTTACCCTATAATCACTGACGGAAGTCAGAATCAGGAAAGGTGGTATAAGCCATGAAGAAGAAAACAATCGTATTATCCTTATCCGCCGTCGCGGCGGCGCTCGTGCTGTCGATGCAATGCGTACCCGCATCTGCCGCCGAGTCCGATGCGTTCAGCTATCTGACCGGGCAGCAGCGCAGCACAGCGCGGAACGAGCTGTACGCACAGGCGGCCCAGCTTCCGGAGGAGGAGCAGGATGCCTTCCTTGCGGAGAACGGCATCGGAGAAACGCCCTGGTCTGAGGAAGCGGCGGCGTCCTACAGCTATGTCGCCGGACGGCAGAGAGGCGCGTCCTACCGGCAGGACGATGACGCGGACAGCACACAGGATATGTCCGGGTACAGCTACCTGACCGGCCAGCAGCGCGGCAGCAGCTATCACAAGTAACACAAAGACAAAATGCGCGAAATGACAGACCGCCCAAGCGGCAGTTTGCGTTTGTGGCAGTCTGCGCTTGCAGCGGTCCGCATTTTGCGCTGCACGGGAGGAAGATCATGGCTTACCTGTTGGCAGTCGATGACGAAAAGGACATTGTTGAGCTCATTTCCCGTTTTGCGGAGCACGAGGGGCACACCGTCGATACGGCGGAGAACGGAGCTCAGGCACTGAGTCTGTGTCAAAGAAACGACTACGACCTTATCATCCTCGATATCATGATGCCGGAGATGGACGGGTTCACGTTCTGCAAGAAGCTCCGGGAGGAAAAGAAAACACCCGTTATCATGCTTTCCGCATTGGGTGCAGAATACGACAAGCTGATGGGGTTCGAACTTGGCATCGACGATTATGTGGTAAAGCCATTTTCCCCACGGGAACTGATGGCCCGCATCAAGGCTGTCCTGTCGAGAAACGGGGCGGCCAGACCGAAAGCCGAACTGTTGATACAGGGCATCCGGATCGATACCCTGGCCCACGAGGTCTTTGTGGACGGGGTGCGAACGGAGCTGACCGCGAAGGAGTATGAGCTGCTCTCCTACCTCATACAGAATAAGGGGATCGCGCTGACGCGGGAAAACATATTGAACGCCGTGTGGGGCTACGAGTACTTCGGCGACGACCGCACCGTGGACTGGCAAATCAAGCTGCTGCGCGGCAAACTGGGGCCTTACCGAAAATGTATCGTGACTTTGCGGGGAACGGGGTATCGGTTCGATGAAAAAGCGTAAATCCTTCGGCGTGAAGCTGTGGCTGTGGTTCGTGGCCTTTTCCGCCGTCATTTTCCTCGCGCTGTGGCTTCTGCAGACCGTATTTTTACAGAGCTTTTATAACGATATGGCGATCCGCGGCGCCAAAAGAGCAGCCGGGGAAATGGCGGAGCATTCCTCGGACGCGGATTTCTATGAAGTGATCGATGAAACGGCAGCGGAAAATTCCCTGCTTGTGTTCGTGACGGACGCCGGAGGAAATATCCGATACAGCGCCGACGAATATAAGCGCCTTTACGGGGAAACGGAACAGGAGGAGCGCCGAAACGGGAATCCCTACCTTTCCTCCGACGAGATCCTGAACTGGGAAAGGGGCGCTCTGCGGAATCTGCCGTACAGCTATGCGTCTCTCATCACGAAGCTCAAAGCGTCCGGCGCGGACAGCGTCGGCTTTGTCACAGAGGACAATACGGCTTATGTGACGGGATACCTTCTGGACAACGGAGATATTCTTTCTGTCAGTATGCCTCTCGGCACGGTCGGCGGGACCGTCAGGATATTGCGGCTCCAGCTCGTATGGGTCTCCGCCCTGTCTCTGATCCTGGGCTTTGTCCTTGCCTGGATCATTTCCAGACGGTTTGAGAAGCCGATCGAAAAAATAACCGATTCCGCCAAGCAGATCGCCGAGGGAAACTTCCGTCCGGAGCTTCCGAAGGGTTTTTGCACGGAACTGGACGAGCTGTCCGATACGCTGGGCGAAACGGCGCTGCGCCTGGAAAAAGCGAAAAACGCCCAGCGGGAATTCCTCGCCAATGTCTCGCACGATCTGCGTACGCCGCTCACCATGATTAAAGGCTATGCGGAAATGGTCAGGGAATTTTCGTGGAGCGACGCGGAAAAGAGGGAAAAAGATCTTGACATCATTACGCGCGAGGCTGACAGGCTGACGGCGCTCGTGAATGAAATATTGGAATTTTCCGCCATGCAGTCGGACAATGTGCCGCCGGAGTACGGCATGATCAATCTGAGCCGTGCAGTCCGTGAAACGATCGGGCAGTTTTTACCCTTCTGCGAACAGAACGGCTTCGCGATCGAGACGGAGATCGCGGACGGCATCACCGTATCGGCGGACGGAGCGCAGATCAGGCGGGTGATCTATAATTTCATCGACAACGCCGTGAATCACACAGACGAAAGCAAAAAGATCCGGGTGTCCCTGACGGCAAAGGACGGTTCCGCAAGGTTTGCGGTGACGGACTTCGGAAAAGGGATCGCCGATGAGGATCTCCCCTATATCTGGGACCGCTATTACACCGCCCGGAACAGAAAGAACAAAGCCGCCGTGTCCGGTCTGGGCCTGTCCATCGCAAAGGAAATCTTAACGGCGCATAAAGCGAAATTCGGTGTCAACGGTCAAAACAGATGCACATTTTGGTTTGAGCTCCCGATCTGCTCCGATACAACTGCAGGAGAGACTGTCCGTTGAGCAGCCGCCCCCGCATCAGCTCCACTCGTCTGCGGTCAGGAAATCCCGGATGTTCCTGTGCTTGATCCCGTTTTGGCTCATGTCGATCTCGTCCATCGTGACGACGTATTTCGGGAAATTGTCCCGTATGAGATCGTAAACGCCGAATTCCCGCCTGACCGTTTCCTCCGCGGCAAGCAGATAAGCGACCTGAACGTAGAGCTTTTCCCCGCGCCGGTGACAGACAAAATCAATTTCCCGGTCTCCGTATCTGCCGACCGTGACCGTGTACCCGCGCCTCAAAAGCTCCATGTAAACAATATTTTCAAGGATCAGGTTAATATCCCGCATATTTCCGCCGAACACAGCCTCCCGGATGCCGTGATCGGCAATGTAGTATTTTTCGTTGGATGAAAGGAGCTGTTTCCCCTGCAGATCCTCTCTTTTGACCTGGTAAAAAAGGTAGGCATCACAGCAGTATCTGATGTAGTTCAGCACCGTTTCCGCCGCCGCGGGGCGCTGTTCGCTTTTTAGAAACTTCACGAGGGAAGAGGCCGAAAAGACAGTTCCGATATTTGCCATGGTGTAAGCAACGATACGTTCCAGCAGATCGACATCGCGCACGTTGTTCCGTTTGACAACATCCTTGAGCTGAACGGAGTTGAAAACATCCGTAAGGTACTGTCGGGACGCCTCTTCCGCGTAACGAAGGTTCGCAAGATACGGCATCCCGCCGGACACCAGATATTTCCGAAAGCATTGCTGCTCCGAAGCGTTTGGCTCAACCGTACGGTAAAGCTCCAGGAACTCGGAAAAAGAAAACGGATAGATCACAAATTCCACATACCGCCCGCCGAGATACGTCGCGAGCTCCCCGGACAAAAGCTTCGCATTGGAACCGGTGATATAGATATCGCAGTCGAGGGAAATACGGAGCGAATTGACGCACCTCTCCCAATCCGCCACCTCCTGAATCTCATCAAAAAACAGATACGCTTTTCCCTCAATCTCTTTCGCCCTTCTCAGGATCTCTTCGTGAAGCGCGCCCGCGGTAAGAAGGTGCGCGTTCCTCATATCCTCAAAATTGACAGAGATGAACTGTCCGGCAGAAATGCCCATCTCCTTCAGTTCTTCCTTTATCAGCTCCAGCATGACGGATTTCCCGCTCCGCCTTATGCCGGTCATGACCTTGACGAGATCATTCCCGATGAACGGCCGGATACGGCGCATATAGGTTTCCCGCTTGATCATAAGAGTCAGCCCCTTTCCCGTGATAAATTTTAGTATATGAAAAATATAGTGAAAAATCAAGTTCGGGAAATATATTTTATAAGATATAATTGATGAAATTCGCTCTTTTACGCGATTCTTAACTTATAAACTGTCCCACAGGAAAAGCGCACGTATTCTATCGGAAAGAACAACATAGAAAAAAGCCGCCCTAGAGCGGCATTGGCAGCGCCAGGGCGAAGAGGACAGATCCGCACAGGAACAGGGCGGGCGTTCTTAGGAAATGCGCCTTTTGCAAGCCGCCGACGCTTTTTTGCGCCGCCTATTCTCCCTGACAGATCCTCATACCATGCAATTTTATGTCAGACAGGACGACCTGCAGGCCGCCGCTGACGAAAAGACCACAGTCCTCAGGAATTTCTCCCTGCCATTCTCCAGGCTCCAGATCAAAGCGCCGTCCCTTCAAAGCGAGGTTTTCTGATTCCGCCCTCACATAGTCTATGCCGCGAAGCTCCACCTCTCGGATGCTACCCTCCGTGCCGACAATACCTATCGCGTTCTCGCCGATACAGGTCACACCGTTGATCCGCACATTCCGGATGGCGCAGGGCGTCTTTCGATGGGGATCCTGCTCCTTCGGAATCCCGCTGTGGTGCGGGACCGCCATCATAAAAACCGGTTCCCCGTTCCCCCACCAATTTCCTGCCCGGATCCGGGTCCGGACGATCAGATTAGAAACCCGCACGTTTTCAATCAGGCCTCCCTCTGGATCGCTCATGAAGGTGAGTCCCCGGTTACTTTCATAAATGATGCAGTTTGAAATCGCGACATTTCGGATATGGCTGTAAACATAGCCCAGCACAAGCGCCTTGGAGCAGGAGCGCAGGATACAGTTGGAAATCACAATATCCTCACAGGGCTTCTCCCAACTGGTGATGCCGGTGATCGAAATACAGTCGTCCCCGCTGGAAATATTACAGTCGGAAATGACGACTCCCCGGCAGCTACACAGATGGATCCCGTCATCATTCGGCAAATTCAGATCGGTGTCGATCGTCAGGCCCAGCAGCTTCACGTCCTCACAGTCGTGAAAGCTCAGCGTCCAGCATGGGGCATCGATCACCCGGATATTCCGCACGGCCACATGCCTGGAACGGTGGAAAAACAGGCATTGATTGGGCCTGCGGCCGGACGGGATCGGATAGGTGCACTCCTCCCTCTGGCGTGTGGAAAAGGACATCCGCCCTGCTGGGACGTTCCGCGCCGTTTTGTCAAAAAAAGCGCCGCCCGAAAAGTCGATCGTGCCGTTGCCGTCAATCGACACATTGTCGCAATCCCGATTGATGATCAGCGCGCGCAGCGGACCCATTTCGTTATGGATATAATCCTGGATGGGGTAATCCTCCAGATTCGCGGAGCCTTTCAGCACCGCGCCGCCGTCCAGATACAGGGACGCCCCGTGCAGCTCAAGTGTACCGGTGAGAAAAACTCCCTCCGGAATCAGAACTGTCCCGCGGCTTTTCGCCGCCTCATCTAAGGCGGCCTGGATCGCGGCAGTATTGACGGTTTTTCCGTCTCCCACCGCTCCAAACTCCGTGATATTGCGCATCGTGTTTTCCCCTCTTCTTTTCAATCGGGCCTCGGCAGGAGTTCCGCCGAAGGCCCACATTCTCCCCTTCGGGAAACGCGTCGCCCGAATCCGGCCGAACCGCGGCGGGGCATACGGAGTGGCTTTTGCCGTACTCCGTATGCCTCTTCTGCCTCCGCCCTATACCCGCCGCGGCAGCGCCTCCCTCCCGGGAAGACGTGTTATCCTTGCGTAGTACCTTTCGCATTCTCCAAGGCACTGGGATTCGCTTCCAGATATGCGGCGAACTGCTTCCGATATTCTTCCAGATAAGTATCCAGACCCGCCGCCTTCAGCTTGGCAATCGCATCGTCGATCCCGTCCTCATAGGAAACCATGCCGAACTTGATGGGATAGATGGACGCGATGATCTCCGTCTGGAGATTGGTCAACTCACTCTGCACCGGCGCTGCGTCGAAAATGAAACCGGCGGCAGGAGAGATCACATAGTTATCCGACTGATAGGTCATATAATCGATGTATTCGTCGCTTGTATTCTCTCCATAACACATATACGGCAGGTAGCCTGACATCCACGTATCCATACTGTAGATCGGTTCTCCCGCTTCATTTTTCACCTGTTCGATCCGGTGATCGCCGACCACGTTGTAATGCACGCCCTCAATGCCGTAGTGGAACAGATTATAGTTTTCCTCACTGGCATAAAGCCAGTTAAGGAATTTCAGGCCGGATTCCGGATCCTCCGCCGTGCTGGAGATTGCGTTCAGATTCTGTACGAAAGTATAGATCATGTCAGGCTTCTCATCGCCAAAGCTCTTGATCCATTGGACGTCTGTCTCGATGCCGGTCTTTTCCAGGATGGTATTGGCCACATCAGGATCAAAGGTCGCTGACGGCAGGAAAGCGCCGTAGTTCGCGTCATCGTACTTCTTCTGACTGTCCAGACTCAGCACATCCGGATGTACCAGACCCGCCTCATACATTTCCTCATAGAACTGCGCGTCCTGCCTGAATTCCTCCGATTCATAGAAGGAATCCACCGTGCCGTCCTGCCGGATCAGCGCGATGCCAAGGCTGTTTTCCACATAAAACGGATACGTATCATAACTTCTGTGCAGCCAGTGAGCGGTATCCTGCGTCTGATGGAACCAGTTGTAGGCCTTCAGCTCGGTCTCCTCCAGGATATAATCCTGGGATTTTTTCATCAGATCAAGAACCCCTTCCCTGGTCTCCGGGAACTCTTCGTAGCCTACCTTCTCGGCCACATCGACGCGGTAATTGAGATAGGACATATTGTTGTCGAACGATCTCCAATAACAGGGCACCGCGTATTCCTCGCCGTTATACAGAGTGCCCATCCACTCGGTCTCCCCGAATTTCTGATACAGATCCGGGTATTTCTGGATCAGATCGTGTATGGAGACCACCGCGCCCATTCCGGCGAGAGAGCTTAGGTTCTTGACGTCCTGCATAACGTGCAGCAGTTCAAATTCCTCTCCGGTATTCAGCATCAGGTTCAGCTTTTCCGCGTAGGCGTCCCACGGGATTCGAATGACCTCCACCTCGATGTTGACGCCGTCGGCCTTTAGCTTATCGTTGACCGCCTTGATTCCCGTCTCGTAATCCTCGGGCAGGACGCCGGGCTGGACATAGCGCATGGGATGAATCACGTCATCCTCCCCGTCCTCCGGTGAAGCGCTCTCCGGCTCGGCCGCGGAGGTGCTTTCCCCCTCCGCCGCCCCTGCGGCTGATGTCTCCTGCCCGGGGTCGGGACTGCTGCCCGCGCAGGCCGCCAGAAACGTCATCGCCAACACAAGCGCCAACACAAATGCCAGTTGCTTCCTCAACGATTTCATCATGTACTCCCTCCTTTTTTTGTACGTCTTCGTTGACTGGAATCCTTTCTGTATATCAGGGGCTTTGAACGGAAGGTGCGGCAGGGAGCCGCCCCGGTTCCTTATTTGGGGCTGCCCTCCGGGCCGACGCGCTCCGCCGCCCTGAATACCTGGGTTTTAGCCCTTCACCGCTCCGACCACCATTCCCTTTACAAAATACTTCTGCAAAAACGGGTACAGGATGACGATGGGGCCCATGGTGATCACGGAGGTCGCCATCTTAAAGCTCTCCTTCGGCGGATTCGATATATGCTGGGCCCCGGATGCCAGGTTGCCCAGCGCCGTAATTTCGGACTGGATCTTGAATAACAGCATCTGCAGTGTGTAATAATCCGAGTTGTTGACCAGCATGACCGCGTTGAAGTAATTGTTCCAATAACCGATGGCATAGAACAGCGCGATCGTTGCCAATACCGGCATACACAGCGGGAAATAGATTGAAAAGGCGATCCGCACCTCTCCCGCACCGTCGATCTTCGCCGACTCGTTCAGTTCCGCCGGTATATCCCTGACAAAATTCCGCACCAGAAACATATTAAAAGGTGAAAACATCAGAGACGGAACGATCAGGGCCCAAATATTGTCAAAGCAGCCAAGCGCCTTGCACACCATATACCAGGGAACCAGCCCCGCCGAAAATACCATCGTGATATAGAAATACAGGGACAGGCCGTTCCGATACCGACACGCCCGGTTTGCCAGCGTATATCCAGCGCCGAAGGTAATCAGCGTGGCCACCAGCGTGCCAGCTACTGTCGCCATCGAGGTAACTCCATAGGCCCGCGGCACGGAAGACTTCGACATGAACAGCATCCGATACGCTCCGAGCGACCACTCCGCGGGGATAAAGGAATAACCGTTTAAGGTGATGGAGCGCTCGCTGCTGAAGGAGACGATGACCACCAGCACAAATGGCATAATACAGGCGAGCGCGAACAGGAAAACGACGAAATAAATCAGGAAGGTCGCGGCCTGTTCCCCCGCGCTCCTGCGAATCCGGCTCTCAGCAACCCCTATTTTCCGCTGTATGCTTTGCATTTCTGTGCCTCCTTCCTTCTAAAACAGCGCGCCGTCCGGAAATTTCCTGCGCACAATCCAGTTTGCGGTGAAAACCAGAATAAAGCCGACCACGGACTGATACAGTCCGATCGCCATGGACAGGCTCGGATCCCCGGTATTCTTAAAAGTCCGGTATACATAGGTATCGATTACCTCCGCCAGCGGCATCAGGGTACTATTGTCGCGAATGATGGCGTAGAGCATGCCGAAGTCGCCGTAAAAGATCCGCCCTACCGACATCAGGACCATGATACAGATGGTCGGGGCCAGAAGCGGCAGCGTGATATAGATGACGCGCTTAAACCTGGAAGCGCCGTCAACATAGGCGGCTTCATAAATACCCTCATCGATCCCGGCGATCGCCGCCAGATAGATGATCGTGCTGTAGCCGGTATTCTTCCAGACGTTCAGAATCAGAAGGATCGGATACCAGTAGCCCGGGGAGGCATAGAAATTCACCTTTTCCCCGCCCAAAGAGACGATCAGATTATTGAGCAGCCCCGTATCGGTTCCCAGGATCCCCTGGAGCATATAACTGACGATGACCCAGGAAATGAAATATGGGAACAGCATCATAGACTGGGACACTTTCAGGAACCGCTTCGCCTTGACCTCGTTGAGGATCAGAGCCAGCAGGACCGCGCACACCGTCCCGGCGATCAGAAACAGGACGTTGATAACCAGGGTATTGCGCGTGACCGTCCAGGCCCAACTGGACTTAAAAAAGTAGGCGAAGTTGGAGAGCCCGGCGAAGGGGCTTCGAATCCCCGTTTTGTAATTGAACTTTTCGAACGCGATCGCGATATACGGCAGAGTACAATAGGAAAAAATGAATGTATACGCCACTGCCGGGAGCGCGAGGAGATATAGGAACTTGTTCTGCCAGAGCTCCTTCATGGGACTGATCCGTTTCTTTTTCTTTCCCGTTTCGATTTTTGCGACGCCTTTCCGCATTTGCACCCTCCCCTTTCTGTTTGTGCCGCCATGGGAATCCTCCCGGGCATCCCACCCGACTCCGTCCATGCCGTTTCCATAATTTGCATATAAATATGGTGACATCATGCCCTGAATTTGTAAACTTTAACTTTTCCGCATCGCTCCAATCTTTTCGAAATTTGCTGTTTTGGGGAATTCCTTCTGATTTCCTTTTCTTATTATAAATTTTTTGATTTTCTATAAATATTTCGCTATTCCGGCTCTTCCCGTTGTTTTTGCGAAAAAGTATTGCTACAATTAAAATGTTGAATTATACAAGCTTACGGCGCGTTTGGGGGAAATGCCCTTCCGAATGAAGGAGAAAGGTAAAAATATGCGAAAAAAAACTCTGTTCAATCAGTATCTGTTCAGCTTTCTGCTGGTGATTTTCCTGGTGATCGCGCTGATTTCCGCAATTATGTTCTCTCTGTTTTCTCACATCCAGATCACAGGAGCCAGATCACGTTCCATCAGCCAACTGGAGCAGGTCTGCCAGATGACTGAGCTTCTGCACGAAGAAATGATTTCCATCGGCAATCAAATCCTCCAGAGCTCGGCCACCAATACCTGTCTCTCTTCCGGCTCCTTCGACCGCCTCAAGGAAGCAGCCGCCGCCATCAAACTGCGGGAGATCCAGACCTCCTACCCGTATGTGCGCTATGTCAGCTTCTATAACTGCGCTTCCAATCGCTTCATCTCCAATTCCACGGCGGGCTTCCTGACGGAGGAAGACATCGCATACTATTACCGCGCACCTGTCGAAAACTGCCTCAGCACCTGCACACTCCGCCTGATCGGAGCCAACTATGCCACCCAACCTACCAAGACCAAGTATGTCTACTCCTTCATCCTCCCTTTCCGTCTGCGGAATACAGAAAAACCAGATCTGGTAATCATCGACGTAGACAGCGATTTCTTTTCTCAGGCGATCAACAGCCTCCGCAGCGACGCGGGGTTTCAACAAATCCTGATTCTCAATCAGGACGGCGAAATCTTTTCCGTCAACACCGCATCCGACCGGGACGAGACCTTTTCCCTGACGGACAGTCCCGCCGTCCTGAAAGAAGCCCTCCCGGAAATGAACGATGCCTCCGGCACCTTTTCCTGTCGGCTCTCCGATGAGACACGGGTGCTGGTCACCTATGCCAGAACCTCGGATTCCTATTTTACAGTGATCAACATCGTTCCCTATTCTGATATTCTCGGCTCGCTTCCGCAGATTGCCGCGCTGACGCTCTTTTCGTGCCTGCTGGTTTTGCTCGTTGGAACGCTCCTGGCCTACCGCACCAGCGCCTGGCTGTCACGCCCCATCGAAATCCTTTACCACCGATATGTGAAGACGCCGGAGCCGCGCGGCAACCAATTAGAGCAACTTAACCAGGCCGTCGCGCAGACTTATGCCCGCGCGAACCAGCTAGAGCAGGGACTGATCGCCTCCTATGCCGAGTCAAAAAAGCGGTGCGTCCAGCGCCTGCTCCACGGCGAGCTCACGCCGGATGCCAAAGCCGCCGAAACCTGCCGACAATTCGGCATTGACCTGAGCTCTCCCTACTACTGCGTGATCGCCATCCGCTGTGTCCCCAAGGGCGATACGCCGGAGCTGAGCGAATCGAAGGGTTTCATCTATTCCTACAGTCTGGAAAATATCGCTGCGGAGGTTCTGGAACGATACGGAAAAACCACGAGGTATCTCTCTTCCAAAAATATTCTCACTTTCCTGCTGCCGCTGCCGGAGGAACAGTATCCGGTCAGCATTCGCGAAGAACTGACGCGGATTATCTCTGTCATGGAGGTGCGCTTTTCAATGGAGACCACGATCTGCATCGGCAGCATCGTAGCGTCCGCTTCAAACATCAATATGTGCTATGTGTCCACTGGCTTCGCACTGAAGTACGCCCCTCTTTCTACCCGCGGGACTGTATTCCTGGCAGGAGAGGCCATTTCGCCGGAACGCATGGACCGGTATCAGAAGGATCTCCATCTGCGGCTGGCAAGCCTGATCCGGCAAGGAGACTTAGACGGCTGCGAACGGGAATTCGATCAGACCTTTTCGCGGATGGCCGACTACAGCTTCGCCACGGCGATTTCCTACTTCAACCACGTGATGATGAGCCTTCTGGACGATTTCTCTTCCGTGGTTTCCGTCGGCGACACCTACGGAATGCTGATGGAAAAAATCAATCAGATCAACTCCTCTCTTCCGAATGTTTATATGCTGCGTCGGCGATGCACCGAATTTGTGACCCTGACCGCCCATGTGCTGAACATCAACCGGCAGCACGGCAACGAACAGATCATCTCCTCCGCCGTCCTATATCTGCAGAAAAACTATTCCAATCCGGAGCTTACCCTGCGCATGCTCGCCGAACTGTCGGGCCTGTCGCCAGCCTACTTCGGAAAACTGTTTACGGCGCAGACCACCTATCCTTTTATCGATTATCTGAACAATCTCCGGATGGACCACGCTGCGCAGCTACTGCTGGAGACCCGGCAAACCGTGACGCAGATCAGTCAGGCTGTCGGGATCCTGAACACCAACTATTTCTACAACCTGTTCAAAAAGCGCTTCGGCATGACGCCGGTCGCCTACCGGCGCTCCAAAGAAAAGATCAAATGAAGCGCCGCGCCTCAGGATCCTTACATAATCCGTCCTGCCTTTTGTCCGCGCCTGCTCATTTTATTTTCGCGCTTTCTGATAATTGCAATTGTTTCAAAAAACAATCTGCAATATAATAGAAGTACGCAGTCATAGAACGTCAGAACCGTACACGGCACGATCATTTAGGCAATAACCCGCATCAAAATCCCGGAGGCAGATGTTGATGAGCGAATACAAACCGCCTTTTCATATGACAGATAAAATGGTATCCCTGATCGCGGAAATCAGTGAACAGGTCGGTCGGATCACCGTTTTGCAGGGAGGAACGATAAGTCCGCACCTGCGGCGGGAAAACCGCATCCGTACCATCCATTCTTCTCTTGCGATCGAGCATAATTCCCTGTCGCTGACACAGGTAACGGCGATCCTGGACGGCAGGCGCGTTCTCGGTGATCCAAATGAGATCAGAGAAGTGCAGAACGCCTACGCGGCCTACGAACAAATGCTGCAGTTGGATCCCTTATCCGTCAATGATCTTTTAAAGGCCCACAGGCTGATGATGAACGGCCTCGTGGCCGAGAACGGGCGATTCCGCTCCGGCGGTGTCGGCGTATTTGACGGAGATGTCCTGGTCCACATGGCCCCTCCGGCAACATTGGTGCCGGGACATATCCGGGATCTTTTCGCCTGGTATCAGCAGTCCGAACTTCATCCGCTGATCAAAAGCGCTGTTTTTCACTATGAATTTGAATTCATCCATCCCTTCGCGGACGGGAACGGCCGTTTGGGACGGATGTGGCACAGCCTTCTTCTCGGAAAATGGAAGGATCTGTTTTTCTGGCTTCCGATCGAAGAACTGATCCGATCACGCCAAAAGGAATACTACGATGCCCTCGGCACCGCTGACAGACAGGCGGACAGCGCCGTTTTCGTGGAATTGATGCTCGAGATTATCAGAGACAGTCTGAGAGAAACAGCTGTACCCGACCGCGGCACCGACCAAGTCACCGATCAAGTCACCGACCAAGTCGCCGATCAGGACAGATCCCCGATTGAACGGCTGCTTTCCGTTCTCGGCGAGGATACGCTTTCCGCCGCGGAGCTTATGGAGCGGCTCGGGCTTTCACACAGGCCGACGTTCCGCCAGAATTATCTGAATCCTGCTCTGGAGCAGGAGCTGATCGAGCGCACGATCCCGGATAAGCCCAACAGCAGGAATCAGAAATACAGAAAATGCAGAAACGGCAGGGCACGCAATGAAAAACAAAATCCTACTGATCGAAGATGATGCAGAGATCAGGGACATGATAAAAGACTATTTATCAGGAGACTTTGAGATAAGTTCCTTCCGTGACGGGATAACGGCTGTCCGGAGCATCAAAAACTATGACGATTATTCGCTTGCCCTGATAGACCTTATGCTGCCGGACATGCGCGGTATGGAGATCATCAAGACCATTCGGCAGGTCAGCACGATCCCGATCATCATTATCACCGCAAAAGACAATGATACCGACAAATCATTGGGGCTGAATCTGGGGGCCGACGATTACGTTGTAAAGCCCTTTTCCCTGATCGAGCTCACCGCGAGGATCAGGGCCAATATCCGGCGGGCCAGAACGTATCAGGCTGTGCCGGGCGACACATGCATCCGGATCAGGGATCTGGAGATAGACCCCGCAGCCCATACTGTCAGCCGGCAGGGATCGCCGATCGAGCTGACCCCCATAGAGTTTAAAATCCTGCATCTGCTGGCGGCCCATCCGGGACAGGCGTTCTCAAAGGAACGCTTATATGAGCTCATCTGGAAGGAGCCCTATTTCGGAAATGAAAACGTACTGAATACCCATATCAACCGGCTGCGCCTGAAGCTGAAAAACGGTGAAGAAGATACGACAGCCTATATTAAGACCTTATGGGGAATCGGCTACAAGATGGAGGATCAATAAATGTGGGTTCTGTTTGCCGCGCTTTCAGCCGCTTTGCTGCTCACCTTCATTTGGCAGAGAATACAGTATGAGAAGCTGCAAAAAGAGATCAGCTATATCAGCAGTCGGTTGGAAACACTTTCTGCCGCTTCTGAAAATGGCTTTGTGCTTCTCCCTACCGACCATGCCTGTATCAAAAAACTAGGGGCCGCGGTCAACACATTGCTTCACAGCTTCTATGAAAAGAAGTCCGAATATGAACAGGCACAAAAAGCGACAGCACAGGTCCTTACAAATATCTCGCATGATATCCGTACCCCTCTCACCGTGCTGAAAGGGAACAGTGAAATGTTGGCCGCAAAGGCGGATGCTTTATCGGTGCCGGAGGTCATTCATACAATGGCCGCCAAAATTGACCGTAAAGCGGATGACCTCATAACAACAGTAAACGATTACTTTACAATGTCTAAGATCGCTTCCGGCGATCTTTCTTTGAAGCTGCAAAAGGAGAATGTTTCGGGATTATGCCGGGATACCATTTTGGAATATTACGATCTGCTAGAAGGGCAGCAGTTTGAGGCGGATATCCGGATACCGGCCGCACCGATCTATGCAGACACGGACCGGGACGCCCTGCAGCGCATTTTGAAAAACTTGATCGACAATGCGATCCGGCATGGCGGCGACGGCAAGTATATTGCCCTGCGCCTTACCGCAGAGAAAAGTAAAAGTGTCATTGAAATAGAGGATCATGGGAAAGGAATGCCGCCGCAGCGGCAAAAGCAGATATTCACAAGAAACTATACGACTGCCCCGAAATCGTCAGGAAACGGTCTGGGACTTGCAATCGCAAAAAATCTTTCCGCGCAAATAGGCGCAGATCTGCAGGTGTACAGCATACCGAATGAGAAGACCGTTTTCACGATCGTTTTGAAAAGTTAGAAAAAAGTTAGCTTTCCGGCAGAGAAAAGAGAAGTCTGTTTTGTATCATGAGAGCCGTACCGGAGGAATACAAAATGGATGCTGTCATGGAAACCGTAGGGCTGCGAAAGTCCTACAAAGGAAACGTCGCTGCAGACGATGTGAACATTCATATTCCCAAAGGGTCTGTTTATGGCTTTGTCGGGCCAAACGGCGCAGGAAAAAGCACCGTCATGAAAATGATCCTGAACCTGATCCGGCCGGATGCCGGGGAGGTTCATCTATTTGGCGAGAAGGTTACCGACCGCAGCTATGAGATTTTCAAGCGGGTGGGATCTATCATTGAGAATCCGGCCTTTTATGACAGATTAACGGCGCGCCAAAACCTGGAGCTGCATTGCGAATACATGGGCTTTCCCAACAAAGAGCGGATAGACGAGGTTTTGCAGATGGTGGACCTGCAAAACGTTGAGGGAAAGCAGATCCGCCATTATTCCTTAGGCATGAAGCAGCGGCTGGCGATCGCAAGAGCGATCCTCGCACGTCCGGAATTCCTGATCTTAGATGAACCGATCAACGCATTGGACCCGGAAGGCATCTGCAAAATGCGGAACCTGTTCCGGCGGCTGAACCGGGAAGAGGGAACGACCATTTTTATTTCCAGCCACATCCTGTCCGAGGTGGACCTGATCGCCGATACGATCGGGATCATCCAGCACGGAAAATTGCTGACAGAACTGCCCATCGAGGAAATCCATAAGCGCCAGACGGCGTACATCAGTCTGCAGGTTGATGATGCCGCCCGGGCAGCGGCTTTACTGGAACAGATGGGTATCGCAAGCTTCAGCGTATTGGACAAAGAGTTCATCCGGATCTATGATCCGGATATTTCCGGCAAGGTTTTATCAAAAGCCCTCCTTGAAAACGGTGTCGGTTTAGAGAGCTTATGGCGCAAACAGGACACTCTGGAAGATTACTTCTTCCAGCTAATGGAGGAAAAATAAAATGGCGCATCTGATCAGACTGGAACTGAAAAAGAACGGGTTCGCCCGCAATATGATCTTTACGGCCGCCGCGATCCTTTTCAGTATGCTTTTCATCACCGTGTCTTTGTGGGACAGCATGACGGACCCGGAGCAGGCCAAAGATACGTTTGAGAGTACCTATCTCGCCATCGGCCTGCTGATGTCCTTTCTTTTCCCGGTGTATTCGTCGGTTTTAACCGCCCGGCTGGTGATCGGAGAGTATGATCAGCGAACGATCACCATTATGTTTTCCTATCCTTTGAACCGCACGAAGCTGATCGCAGGCAAACTGATCATCATTATGGTCTATACGGCAATTTCCATGACGATCGGGTATATCTGCTGCTGCGGCTATATCGTATTTACGGACAGACATTTTGACATGCTGGAGGGAACCTTCCGGATTTCCATGCTTCAGACATGGATCCCGACGGCGATCACTGCAACAGCCGTATGCACAGTGCTGTCGCTCTGGCCATTCATCATCGGCATGATACGAAAATCCGTTCCGGCCGCGATCGTAACCTCATGGATCGTCATCGTGCTCCGGCAAGTCATGATCACCAAAAACGAAACGAATCAGGAGTCGCTGCCGCAGATCCTTTTGGCTACGACCGTTACGTTTGGAATGACTTTCCTGATCTTCAAAAAGAAAGTGCCGGAGCTATACTGATCCAAAAACGAAAAAGGGGCCGGTTATTTTGCAACGGCTTCATACGAAGCAATTTGAAAACAACCATCAAACATCGCCAAAACAAGCGTTGCAAAGGCCACCGCCTTGTTTTGGCGATGGCCTTTTACTTCCAATGGCTTCCCGTTACCAAAGGTATGTGTCGCGGCCCTTCAGCTTGCGGACAGCCTCGATGTAGTAATAGTCAGCATAGATGAAGTTAATGTTGCGCCCCGGCAAATGGTAGCCCGCCGTACCGTGCAGCGTGATTGGGTCGGTGTCCGGGCTCCAATCGGCGCTTTTCTCGTCGATGGCGTGCAGCATCTTGAGCGCAGCGCCAAGGTAGGCGTCCTTTTGCTTCGGCACCAGCTCGGCCAGATCGATGAGCGCGGTGGCAAGCACACAGGCCGCGATATCATCCTGCACCCACGGCTCCGGCGGCTGGCGGAAATCCGAGGGGACAAGTCCATCCGCCGGGATGTTGGGCAGCACATAGGCGGCGATCTTTTTGGCCGTTTCCAGATATTCTTTCTTGCCGGTGGCCTTGTAGCTGTCGGTAAAGCCGCACAGGCCCCAGCCCTGACCGCGGCTCCACGCCGAGCCCTTGCCGTAGCCCTGACCGCCGAAGTTATCAACATAGGCGCCGGTATCGGGGTCGAACTCGTTGATGTGGATGACGCTGCCGTCCTCGCGGACAAAATACTGCATCGCCATATCGGCGTGGCGCATGGCTATGTTGCGGTAGCGCGGGTCGCCGGTCTCATTGCTGGCCCAGTAGAGCAGCGGCAGGTTCATCATACAATCGATGATGGTCACACCGGCCAGCCGCATCGGCGGATCCACCTTGGAAAGCGCCATTTTCTCATCGCCGGAACCCCAGGCACGGATGATATTCGGCGCCGGGTTAAATCGCCCGGCCAGCCACTTGGCTGCGGCCAGGGCGCTGTTTTTTGCGCCCTCGTCGCCGGTGATCTTGTAGTCCAGCACGGCGGTGGGCAGCCAGAGAAAACCGATGTCGTGGGTATCCATTTCAAGCAGGCACTCGTCCAGGATCGGCAGCGTGAAGCGCGCGATCTCCTTGTAGCGCTCGTCGCCGGTCTCGGCGTACATCTGCCACAGCATGCCTGCCCAGAACCCGTTGGTCCAAAAACCCCTGGCGATGCCGATATTGCCCTTGGTTTCCAGTTTGTTGTCATGTACACCGTTCTGCGCCTCGCTGGGCAGCTTTTTGGCAGAGCGTTCCCGCACTTTGCACAGCTTGGCATGGGCTTTTTTGAGCACTTCGTCCACCCAGGCGCGGTCGGCGGCGGTGAGCATTTCATACATTTCAGCTGCAGTGTTCACTTCAATGATTTTTTCACTCATAGTTATACTCCCATCCTAAAATGCGTAAGGGTTTGGCCCCGTCAACTATTGGCGGCGCGGCGCTCATTCAAAATGCGGGTATTCTCATCGACCTGCTTTTTGCCCAACGGATAGAGGAAGAACATGCACAGGAAGGCCAGGATATAGAGGACGGCGGGCAGCAGGGTCATGCAGGTGTAGATACTCTGGCGCACAGCCTCGGTCTGCACCACGACCTCACCGGCCGTGCTCTGCACATAGCCGATGGCGGACAGCAGCCATCCGCCCAGGCCGGCCGCGGCGGCCTGCGCAATTTTGCGGGTAAAGGAATAGGTGGAATAGACGGTGCCGTCGGTGCGAACACCGGTCTTGACCTCCTGCGAATCGATAACGTCGCCGATGAAGGCCCAGGTGACCATGCTGTTCAGGCCCATGCCCATGCCCTGCAGAACATACAGCCCGATGAAGACCATGGGGTTGGTCACACGCATCAGGAACATGATGACGAAAATCACGGCAGAGATGCCAATACCGAGGCAGCCGGTCTCCTTTTTGCCGATTCTGGCCGAAAGGATGGTGGCGACCGGGGCCATGGCGATCATCGAGATGGTGCCGGCCATGCTGGCAAGGCCCATGACGTTGGTGTTGTTGAAGTAATCCTTATACAGATAGGTGTTGAGCGAGGACATACCGAGGCTGGCAACGAGCGTGAAGATCGCCACGATGACGATGGCCAGCAGCGGGCGGCAGGTAACGAGGTTTTTGAGCGTCTCGCCGGCTGAGATCCTGGCCTTGCCGTCGTCCTTTTTAGCGGGCGCGATCTGTACGCGTTCCACCGAGAGAGCGTAGCATACAAGGTAGAACACGGCAGCGCAGACGCCGAAGATGACAGCGGTCATGGTGAATTTTCCCGGCACGACATACTGCTGGCCGGCTTCATTGCGGGCGAACACCAGCATAGGGGCGACGATACCGATAAGCATGCCGGAAAGGGTGGCGCCGACGGTACGCCAGGTGGAAAGCTGGGTGCGTTGCTTGGCATCGTTGGTGATGACGGAAGCCATCGAGCCGTAAGGGATGTTGCAGGCGGTGTAGAAGAAGCTTCCCCACACGATGTAGAAGATGGCGACCCAGGCGATGCGCCCGCCCATCGGGAAATTGCTGACCCAATACTGGTAGATCAGTATGCTGCTGATGCCCATGGGGATGGCCATGCGCTTGATCCAGGGACGAAAGCGGCCGTCCCTGGTCGGCTTGGCCAAATCGCAGATGCGGCCCATGCCGAAATCGGTGAAAGCGTCCACGATCTTGGATGCCGCCAGAATGGTTCCCACGACGGCCGGCACCATACCCAGCACATCGGTGCAGAAGGTCATCAGGTACATGCTGGCAAAAATGAAGGTAAAGTTGTTGCCGAAGTCGCCCATGGCATACCCGATCTTATCGAGCAAGCCAAAAGGCCGTGTAGATTTGGTTTCCATAGTTTCAGTCCCCTTTCTTTTTGTGAGTTGGTTTCGGATTATTCATAACAGATCCCTCCCCATCCCAGCGGCATCTGCATGAAACACGGTTTTGTGCACAAAATATTTTTTAAATATTATAAAATATTGTGCACACTATCGCAGTATGTTATAATTGTACCAGTTCAAATACGAATTTAATATGAACAATAAGAACCTCTTTTAGCACAAGGCGAAACAAGGAGATACTATTATGCGAATAAACATCTCCGGCACCGCGCTTACTCCGCGGCCCAACAGTTGGAAGGAAAATCTGTTTATCAGCGAGAGCGCCATCATCAACCGCTACATGGCGGAAAAGAAGCTGGTACGCTTTATTTTGAACGGTGACTATGACGGCGCGCGAACACTTCTGGACAACCTGCCGCAAAGCCAGGAGTATTACCGGGATTTTGCCGCCAGAGCTGCCAATGATGTGGAGCAGCAGCGGCAGCTTACCCTGATTATGAATTCCGGCCTGCGCATGACCGTTCTGAACACCAACGTGCCGGTGACCATCCTCCATGGCATTGCTACCTACTTTGGCCGCGCCATCAACGAGGCTGATGCGGACACCCTGCTCTCTGGCGCGCTGATGGATGCCATCCTGCGCACCTATTGCGGCATGGTGCAGGAATTTGGCCGCAAGACCTACAGTCCGACCGTGGAGCGGATCGTGGATTACATTTTTTCCAATCTGACCGGCGATTTGAATCTGCAGCAGATCGCGGAACAGTTCAACTATTCGACGGTCTATGTCAACCGCATCCTCAAGCGCGAGACCGGCTGCTCGACCATCCAGTTCATCAAACAAAAACGCATCGCCCTGGCAAAGGCGATGCTGTATCTGGATGATATATCTGTGGATGAGGTCTCGGCAGCGGTTGGCTTCAACAGTTTCAACTATTTCTGCCGGGTGTTCCGACAGATGGAGGGGAGTTCCCCTACAGAGTATAGGGAAATGATGCGGCGAGAAAGAGCGGGATAATAACAGGAATCCTCTGCTTTGAAAAGCCGAGGATTCCTTCACCGTACAAAGAAAATACTTCTTTGCGATGCCCCGCCATTCCCGACGGCCTCATCTCTTTTGGGGATCAGTGAAATTTCATGCTGTCCAGGTCGCTGTTGAATTCCTTTTCAGCCTCCAGGATCACCTTGTCCCCATCGGCGGTGATCTTATAATCCTTCAGCACCGGGAATTTCTCGCCCTTGAATTTCAGCACCATTTCCTCGGCCTCCTGTCTGGATGCCAGTTCAAATGTCTCGACGGTTTTGATCAGCTTTACCATGGTATCACTCCTTTCCAAGCCCAGCAAATAGTCTGCGGTCACGCCGAAATATACGGCGAGCTGAGGCAGCATCGACAGATCCGGGGCATTCACCCCGTTTTCCCAACGGGAGACCGTCTGAACGGACACGCGCAGCGCCTCTGAAAATTCTTCCTGCGTGATTCCCTTTTTCTGTCTCAATTCCTTTATGGTTTTTCCGATATTCATACATGACCTCCTGCGCCTTCTATTGATAGGATAGCAAAACATGGCCGCAAAAAACAGTACGCGGAACGATACTCCGCTTAACATCCCTGTTAAGCTGCCCAAGGCCGCGCCGTTTCCCGGGATCACCTCTCCATTCTCCCGCACAGATACGCCGCCGCATTCAGGACCGTGGCAGGGCGCTTCCCCACGAGAAAATAGAAATCCATCTGCGGGCTCTCCGTATACAGATACGACCCATAGGCCGGGATGTCGCAGCAGACCGCCGGGCCGTCCGCCGCCAACAGGATCCCGTATCCCCGGTCGGACACGAGGAGCGGCAGTCTCTCCGCGCCGCTGCCATGGGAAATGCAGCGGGCGGTCCCCTTCAGCGGAAGCCAGTCCCGCTCCTTCACAGTCGGCGCATACAGATTTTCTCCCTTCGTCCAGTTCAGGAACAGCCAGTTCTTCATGTTCCGTCCCGCTCCCGGCTCCATCTGACGGCATTCCCTGTCCCGTTCCGCCAGGAGCAGCTTTCCCTCCGGCGTCAGGTAATGAATGGCTCCCGTGGATTTTTCCACCCGGAGACGAAGCTCCTGCGTGGAGAGCTCCAGCGCGCTGCCCGTACTTTTATACGTCCATGCCTTCTCGACCCGCCGAACGGCGATCCCGGGGTGTGTCCCGGTGCCGATCTCTCCTCCCCTGGCAAATGTGACCCGGACGATCCCGCTGCCCACCGGGCTGATACGCAGCACGCCATAGCGGCTCTGCAGGTACAGGCCGTCCGCTCCCTTAGTCGCCCAGCGCACGGACAGATCGATCCGTGCGTGTCCCGCCGGGCGCAGGCTCTCCGTGGAGGGCATATCGCCGAACTGCAGCGCGGGTTCCGGCGCAAGGGTGCGCGGGCGCTGCACAGAAGGCTGCGGATGCGGCACGGTGGGATGCGGATGTGATGCGGAAGGGATTTGCTTTTCCGCCTCCGGCCGCTTTTCCTCCACTTTCGGTTCCGGCGTTCCCGCTCCGGGCTGTTTTCCCTGCCGCAAAACGGGCCGCGCCGACGGTCGGCGCTGGAGGCGTCCTTCCGCCGCAGCCGGAGCGGCGGGCTTTGCCGGTCCTTCCGAAACGCGTTCCTTCACTTCTATAGGCGAAGTCTGCCGCACCTCCGCCTCCGGCGCCGGATCCGCGATCAGGCCGGTGAGCTCTCCCGTATGCAGCACGCAGAGCTCATGCAGCGCCCGGGTAGCCGCCACATAGAGGAGTTTCGCGTGGCCGTCGTCCACCGGATACGCCTCTCTCGTGGGATCCCAGATCAGCACGGCGTCGAATTCCAGCCCCTTCGTCATCTCCACCGGCAGGACCATGATGCCGTTTCCGAAATCCATCGTCTCCGGATCGCTCTCCATCACATCGATCAGCGCTCCGAGCCTTTCTGCGGCCCGGTCGGCTTCGGCCTGATCCCGACAGATCACGGCGATGGTGCCGTGTCCCTTCGCCTGCCAGTCCCGGCAGAGTCCGGCGGCCCGTTCCGCCATGTCCTCCTCCCGAACCCGCTCCACGGTTACGGCCTCGCCGTGCCGGATGATGGGCTCCGCCGGATAGACGGCGTACCGCCCATGCCGCAGGATCCGGGAAGCGAATTCGGAGATCTCCATCGTATTCCGGTAGCTCTTTTTCAGGACGCAGAAGCCCGCCGCCTCGTCATCGCTCAGAAGCAGCTCCTTCAGTTCCTCCCAATCGTTCAGCCCGCAGCCGAAATGAATGTTCTGGGAAACGTCCCCCATCACCGTATAGGTACAGCCGCGGATACAGAACTTCAGCACGCAGTACGCCATCATGCCGAAATCCTGGGCCTCGTCGATGACCACATGGTGCGCCTCGCTGATGACCTCCGTTTCCTTGATCCGTTTATACAGATAGGCCAGGGCGGCCAGATCGTACACGTTGAACGCATCCTTCGGCATGCGCACATCATATCCCTTTCGGATCTGAGACGCCAGAAAATCCTGATACAGCTCATAGATCGGGCGCTTCCACACCTTTCCGCCGTACCGCCCCCGGAACGCCTTCAGGATCGCCTTTCGCTCCGCCTCCGTATATTTGACGCCCTTGCCTAAGAATTCCTCCCGGACCTTATTGAGCAGGCGTTCGTTGAGCATATCGATCTTGCTCTGCACGGACACGCCGGGATTCTGGCGGATATAGCGCTCCACCGCCTCCCCGTCCGCCAGCCGCACCAACGTCTGCGGGTCCGAGGGCACGCCGCCCGTCTCATCAAAGACGCCCGTTTTCCCGTCCCGGAAGCCCTCCACGAACTGTCTGGGATCCAGGAAAACGGACCGGCGGTCGATGGTTTCCCACTCCAGCCTCCTGCAGAACTCCTCCAGATCCCGGAACCAGGAAAGGCTCCCCTTCACGCTCTCCCTGCCGCCGGACGGCGCCGTGGGGCGGATCCGGTATTTTTTCTCATCCCAATCCTCATATAAAAGCCGGACAAAAAGCTGCTCCATGGTCATCTGGCGCACACCGTACACGTCCAGGTCCGGCAGCACGCCCGTGATGTAATTGAGCAGAATCCGGTTGCTTCCCACGATATAAAAATCGTCCGGACGGAAGCGCTCCTGGTAGTTGTACAGGATAAAGGAGATCCGGTGCATCGCCACCGTGGTCTTTCCGGAACCGGCCACGCCCTGCACGAGGATATTGTGATAGGGCGATCTGCGGATGATCTCGTTCTGTTCCTTCTGGATGGTGGCGACGATCTCGCCCAGCACGGCCTGCTTGTTTTTCGCCAGATACTTGGTCAAAAGATCGTCGTTGGCGATCACCTCGCTGTCAAAATAATCCAGCAGACGCCCGTCCTCGATCTCATAGGTGCGCTTCAGCTCCAGGTTGATCTCCAGCCGTTTTCCGTCCGGCGCCGCATAACTGCATTTTCCCAGCCCGTTCTCGTAGTAGGCGTTGGCCACCGGCGCACGCCAGTCCACCACGACGCCGTGCGTGGTATCCTTAAAAATGCCGCCCCGCCCGATATAAAGGGACTCCTCCCGGTCCAGCGCCTCGTCGTGGAATACGATCCTGCCGAAATACGGCTTCGACAGCGCCTTTTCGTTCCGCTCCAGCGCACGCTTCATGTGATCGTGCATGGTGACCGTGTTGTTCAGGATGGTGAGCACTTCCACATCGTTGTCATGAAAATGCTCCAGCATCTCATCGATATCCGCCTTCATCTGCCGGACCTGTGCGCCGTAATTCTTTACATTGTTCCGGACGACGGCCAGCGTATTTTCCAGATACGCCTCCTCCGCCTGCCGTGAGGTCCCCGCGATTTTTTTCTTTTCCGCCATGCCCGCTCCTTTCTGTCTGCCGTAAACGCCCGGACACCGCCCGCCGGGACGGGTGCGCCCCGCGCCGGACTTCCGGATCCTTCTGCCTGCTGCCATTCGCCGGAACGCTCCGCAGGCGTCCCCCAGCCGGGCTTCCCGGCGAAGGATCCGCGGACGGTTCCGCTGAACAACATCCATTTTACCGGAAAAAGAAAAAATTACTAGACTTTCATTTCAAAATCTGCTAAGCTATATCATGAAGTCGTGAATAGGGGTTCTTTTTAATCTGTCGTTTCTTTTTATCCGAAATTGCAGATTTTTTTATTTTATGGAGCTGGCGCCTCCGCCGCGTAAACGCTCCGGAATGGAGATTGCCATGGGTCTGGAGATCAGAAAACTCACAACTGAAGACGGCCGGGACGTCTACGAGATGCTTCAGGAAATGCCGGCAGATGAAAACGGGTTCCTCAATTCGGCAAACGGAAAGACCTTCGGAGAATACCGGGAATGGCTGAAAGGAGCCGCCGAAAGCGCGGAGCAGGTGGGCGTGAAGGACGGATGGATGGTCCCGCAGACCACCTTCTGGCTCTACGAGGACGGCAGGCCCATGGGCTTTGGCAAGGTCCGCCACTTTCTGACGGACGCTCTGCGTGAAGACGGCGGGAATGTGGGGTACGCCATCCGCCCGGACGCAAGAGGCCGGGGATTGGGAACGCGGTTTTTATCGCTTCTGATCGACGCGGCCCGCGGGATCGGCATCGGCAGGATCCTGCTCACCGTTCAAAACCACAATACTCCCTC
Organism: uncultured Eisenbergiella sp.; assembly: GCA_947627215.1. Classification (GTDB taxonomy): domain Bacteria; phylum Bacillota; class Clostridia; order Lachnospirales; family Lachnospiraceae; genus Gallintestinimicrobium. Next base: position 1,771 of record CANQVD010000042.1, on the reverse strand, counting down.
CATCCGCGCCGCGCTGGCAAACGGCGGCAAGATCGAAAAGATCACGGGCGACAAACACTATATATGGATCGAACCGCCGAAGCCCTGACTCTGCCGCAGAATCCAATTGGGGAAAAAGGAAACAGCGGCTTATTCAAAACCGCCGCTTGCCGTTGACCTTGAAATTTGAGCGTGGGAAATTACTTGCCCGGCAGCGGTTTTTTCTTTTCTCTCGCTGAGCAGATTTCATTGGCCAGTCTTTGATAGACCTTGTATTTTATATCTATATCCCATGCCATAATAGGGCTTTTTATCTAAATGTACGGTTGATCTCGCCAAGCTCGCCCTGTGTTTCAACCCAATTCTCTACATAGTCGCAATCACAGCAGACGTAACGAATACTTCTGCGGGATGGGCCGATCTACGGAGGAAGCATCCGGGGCGAACTCTGCACGCCCACCGGCACGGCACTTCTGAAGCATTTCGCGGCGCGGTTCAACGATATGCCCGTCATGCGGGTGCAGAGCATCGGATACGGAATGGGGAAAAAGGATTTTGAAGCGGCCAACTGTGTCCGCGCCATGCTCGGAACGGCGCAGGAGCATACCGATGAGGTGACAGAGCTGTCCTGCAACGTGGACGACATGACGGCGGAGGCCGTCGGGTTCGCGATGGAGCGGCTGCTGGAGGGCGGTGCGCTGGAGGTTTATACCGTACCCATCGGCATGAAGAAATCCAGGCCGGGCATCCTGATCCGCGTGATGTGTCCGGAGACCGACAGGGAAAAGATGGTGGAGCTCCTTTACCGGCATACGACCACCATCGGCATCCGGGAAGCAAAAACGCACCGGTATGTGCTGGACCGGAAAACGGTGGAGCTGGAGACCCCGTACGGGCCGGTGCGGCGCAAGGATTCCTTCGGCTACGGCGTCGTGCGCTCCAAGCTGGAGTACGAGGACCTGGCCCGGATCGCGCGGGAACAGGGCATGAGCCTGGAGGAAGCGCGAAAAGCGGTGGAAGGGAGATAGGGATCAAGACGGGCAACTGCGCATAAAATTGTATCAACCAACAAACTGAAATAGGCCAGATGACGTGCAGGGTAAAAACGAGAGGAAAACGATTGCTTTTTGCGAACCCGGTCGTAAATGCGGCCAGAGCTTTAGAGCGGCCCGATGTCCGGATTAAATTTGTATCCGATGCCGAGCACGCTTCTGATGTAGTCCGGTATCTCCGGTGCAAACCTGAGTTTGCGCCGGAGGTTGCTGACGTGATTGCTGATTGCCCTGCGGGAATAGTAATCCAGATTTTCATGCCATACAAAGTCGTTGATCATGTCATAAATAATCGCTCGTCGCGGATTTATGATGAGCAGGGAAAAGATATTAAACTCTTTTGTGAAAGAATCGCAGATAGTTTTTCACCGATCTGCTCTCCTGATTCTGATATATCAAGTGCAATTATTTTCCCATAACATCACACCCCCTGGATATGCTTTCATCAAAAACATGATTCCGGATTTTTCTTCTCCGTAAACCATCTTGATTTTAATCCCTTCATAATTTAGAAGCGCCAACGCAAGTCCTAATTTGCTTTTCTGTACAATCCATTTATTACCAGTCGTCGTACAAAGATCATTTAGTTCATTTTCGGCAATTTCTAATTCCTCAATCATGATTCCTGATTGATAGTCAGATATAATAAAATCGTTTTTACCCTTATGGAATTTGCCTATCAAACCACTTATAGCTGCACACAAAGCAAAATAGATACCTTCGGCTGATACAACGCAAGT
>CANQVD010000041.1 GCA_947627215.1 uncultured Eisenbergiella sp. | reverse complement strand
GCATAAAAAAAGCGGCGTTCCTGTTCTCCCGGTTAGGGATTGAGAAACGCCGCCTTTGCGGTCGATATTCAGTTGTCGTGTTGGGTTAATTCTACAATGTTATGCCGTATGGGTTGCAGACGTAGAAGCATATAAACGTATCAATCAACTAAAAATAATGCGTTGGACTCTGTTTTCAGATTAGCTTTCTACGCCCATTTCTACGCCCAAATGCCATGAAATTGCGTGGTTTTTTATGAATCCTTGTGGACTTGCAATTTTAAGAAACGTTGAATCTATGCGGTTTTACGGGCTTACATGAGGTTACATGAATTTATAGAAATAGGCTCGCGTGTTACGATGCCCAGTTTCATCTTATTTTCCGTCTCCTTTGTTTTTGTTCCAAAACGGACGGAAGCTCCGCCGGCGTCACGCCCGCGGCCTGTCCCTCCCGTTTCATTTCATTTATATTTTCTGCGGCCCTTCAGCTCCTCATAAAAAAGCCGGTACGCTTCATACCGCTCCCGTCCCGGCGCGCCCTGCTCCAGGGCCCTGCGCACCGCGCAGTCCGGTTCCGTCAGATGGCTGCATCCGGCGAAACGGCACTGATCCTGCCGGCTGCGGATCTCCGGGAAACAGCTCCCCAGCTCCTCCTTTTCCATGGCAGGCAGCTCCAGGGACGAAAATCCGGGCGTATCCAGGATCCAGGTGTTTTCCTCCACAAAAAGCAGCTCCGTATGCCGGGTGGTGTGACGCCCTCTGCCGATCCGTTCGCTGACCGCTCCCGTATCCATCCGGACGCCGCTCTGGAGCCGGTTGATGAGCGAAGACTTTCCCACGCCGGAGGGGCCCGCGACCGTCGTGGTTTTTCCCCGCAAAAGCTCCCGTACCGCCTCCATATCCGGGTCCGTCAGCGCGCTGACAAAAACCGTCGGATAACCGGTCCCCGCGTAACGGGCGCGCACCGCCTCCGTCTCCTTCCCGCTCACCAGATCCCTTTTGTTGAAGACCAGCACCGGCGGAATGCCCTGCCGCTCCATCATCACAAGAAAACGGTCCAGCAGGGAAAAGCCCGGCGCGGGAGAAGCCATGGCAAAGATCACCATCGCCTGATCCACATTCGCCACCGCCGGGCGGATCAGCGCATTCTTCCGCTCCAGGATCCGGTCGATCACGCCCTCCTTTGCCGCTTCATCCAGCACCGAGATCTCCGCCAGATCCCCGGGCAGCGGTTTGAAATTGTCCTTCCGGAAAATGCCCCGCGCCCTGCATCCGTATACGGTACCGCCCGTATGCACGTAATAGAGGCCGCCGACCCCTTTTATGATCCTGCCTTCCAAGCCTTATCCCTCCGGGGCAAAACGGACGGTCCGCTGTACCACCTGCTGCCGGCGCTCTCCGGGCACCGTCACCGTTTCCCCGTTTCCGTTGATCTGGGTCTGGGCCGCTCCCTCCACATAATACTCATAAGTGATAGCGGCTGCCGGATCCGGCAGACCGTGCAGATTCACCGTCGTGATGGGGAACGCGCTCACCGTGGTCTTGAAATATTCCTTTCCGGACTGTCCGGTGATGGTCACCGTGCACTGGGTCCCCTCTTTATATTCCGGATCCAGATCCGCGGGACTCTCCACCGGCTCCGTATACATATAGGTGGCCGCCGCTGGCCCGATGCTGATGCCGATATCGATGGCAGTCCCCGGCTCCACCGGCGCTCCCACCGTATAGCTGGCATAGCAGACCTTGCCGATCAGATCCACATTGTCATCGTTCATATCGTTCTGCTCGCCCACCATCAGGCCGGCCTCCGTGAGGATGGCGATGGCGTCCATGGGCTCCAGGCCGATGATGGCCGGCATCGCCACCCGGTTATCCGTATTCGGCCCCTGGCTGATGACGATGGATACGGCCGTCCCCGCCGCCGCGCGGGTATCCCCCGCCGGGCTCTGGGAGATGATCCTTCCCTTCTCCACCGTATCGGAAAATCCCTCGGACTTGGCGACTTCAAAACCGTTCTTTTGCAGCGTGGCGGTGGCCTCCGCTTCCAGGAAGCCCTGTACGTCAGGCACCGGGATCCCGTCCTCCTGCTGCGCCTGTCCGCTGACCGTCAGCACCACCCGGCTGCCCTTTTCCACGATGGCGTTTTCCTGTACATCCGCCGAGATCACATGGCCCGGCTCCACCGTATCGGACGCGGCATAGACCACCTCCGGCGCAAGCCCCGCCTTTTTGAGCGCCTCCACGGCCTCCTGCTCGGTCAGATCGGCGACTCCGATCATCGTCACCTGTCCGTCCGGCTGTCCGAACTCGAAAATACCCATGGTCCGCCCCACCAGGAAAATCACCGCGCAGCCGATGAGCACGGCGCCGATCACCGCCAGCACCGTGGTGATCCGCTCCATCCGGGAATCCTCATAGGCCTCCTCCGCCTCCTGCACCCGGACAGGCGCCTTCTTCTTTTTGGAGGCGCTCTGTCCGCTGTTTCCGCTGCCGCCGTTATTATTCTTCTTCAGGCGGATCTGCTCCTTTTCCGGCTCCTTTTTTCTGCTCTGGGTCTGCCTGCGGACCTCTCCCTGCTCCCTGGCGGCATTGCGCGTCGCCATGCTCTCGTTCGGGTCCTCGATCCGCACAAAATCCTCATCCGGCGACATCAGCGCCTTTTTCAGATCCTCGATCAGGGCCGCCATGGTATGATAGCGCCTGTCGGGACTTTTCTGGGTGCATTTCAGCACGATCTGCTCCACGGAAGCCGGGATCTCCGGCACGAAATCCCTGGGCGAGGGCATTTCCTCCTGAATGTGCTTGATGGCGATGGCCACCGTGGTTTCCCCGTTGAAGGGCACCCGGCCCGTGAGCATCTCAAACAGCGTGATGCCCATGGAATAGATATCGCTCTTTTCGTCGCTGTAGCCGCCCCTGGCCTGTTCCGGAGACGTATAATGTACGGAACCCATGACGTTGGAGGTGATGGTATTGCTGGTGGCGGCCTTGGCGATGCCGAAATCCGTCACCTTCACCTTGCCGTCCTTGGAAATGATGATGTTCTGCGGCTTGATGTCCCGATGTATGATATGGTTCTTGTGCGCGGCCTCGATGCCCATGCACGCCTGAATGGCGATGCTCACCGCTTCCTTGAAGGAAAGCCTCGCTTTCTTCTCAATGTATTTTTTGAGGGTGATCCCCTCTACCAGCTCCATGACGATATAATAGACACCGTTTTCCTCTCCCACGTCATAGACGTTGACGATGTTGGGATGCATCAGGCTCGCCGCCGCCTGCGCCTCCACCCGGAATTTGGATACAAAATTCGTGTTTTCGGAAAACTCCTGCTTCAGAACCTTCACCGCCACGTGCCGGTTCAGTTTATGGTCCTTCGCTTTATATACATCGGACATTCCGCCGGTCCCGATCCGCTCCAGGATCTCATACCGGTCGCCGATCATCATTCCAATCCTGATCATACATCCACCTCATCTTCAAACGGTTCCACGATCACCACGGAGATATTGTCCCATCCTCCGCGTTCATTGGCGGCCTCCACCAGATGTCTCGCCCGCTCCTCCAATGCGGCGTTTTCGTTCAAAATGCCGCATATCTCTCCGTCCTCCAGCATATTCGTCAGTCCGTCGGAGCACAGGAGGACTTTATCGCCCGGTTTGACGGGCACAAAAAAACAATCCACCTTCAGATCCCGTTCCACGCCCACGGCCCGCAGAATGATATTGCGGTCCCGGTGCCGTCTGGCCTGTTCCCGGCTGATACCGCCGTTTCGTACCAGCTCCTCTACGTAGGAATGATCCTGGGTGATCTGTCTGATTTCTTCATCATTCGCGACATACAGCCGGCTGTCTCCCACATTGGCCACCACCAGCTCTTCTTCTATGACGGAGGCCGCCACCACGGTGGTCCCCATCCCGGCGTATCGCTCATCCTCCAGGGAAATGCGCCAGATCCTGCGGTTCGCCTCCCGGATCGCGTCCACCAGCGTCCGGGCGGTGCGCTCCGCCGCGTTTCCCGCCGCGACAGCCTCCGGCGTCCATTCCATGGTATCCTCCGCCGTCCACTCCGCGGTATCTCCCGCCGCGCCCCTTCGCGTCCCGTCCTCCCCGGCCCCGGTCTGCGACGCGGCCTCAACGATGGTTTCCACGGCCATCCGTGAGGCGTAACCGCCTCCGCGGTGACCGCCCATGCCGTCCGCCACAATGAACAGATTTTCCAAAGCGCCGACGCGCTCCAGCGACAAGTGCACGTAATCCTGATTCATAACACGCTTCATCCCGATATCGGTAATCGCATATGCCCTCATCTTCCGCGTTCACCCCTTTGTTCCGATTCCATGTGGCCGTGCCTGAGCTGACCGCACGCGCCATCGATGTCTCTGCCCATTTCCCTTCTTATAGTAACATTAATTCCGCTTTTTTCAAGTTTATTTTTGAACGCGGCAATCCTGCCCGGCCCGGAACGGGCAAACTGCCGTTCCTTCACCGGATTGACCGGGATCAGGTTCACATGGCTCCCCGCGTTTTTCGCCAGGATCGCAAGCAGCGCCGCGTCCTTGTCGCTGTCGTTGACTCCGCCGATCAGACTGTATTCAAAGGTGATGCGCCGTCCGGTTTCCCTGAAATAGAACCGGCAGGCGTCCAGCAGCTCCCGGATGGAATAGCGTTTCGCGACCGGCATAAGCTGACAGCGCTTCTCATCCGTGACCGCATGCAGGGACAGGGCCAGCGTGATCTGCAGCCTCTCCTTCGCCAGCGCATAGATCTGCGGCACCAGGCCGCAGGTGGAAACCGTCACGCTGCGCTGGCTGATGCGCAGGCCGTATTCATCGGTGAGCATCCGTAAGAACGTCAGCAGGTTATCGTAATTGTCCAGCGGCTCTCCGGTGCCCATCACCACCACGTTGCTCACCCGCTCGCCGGTATCCCGCTGTATGGCGTATACCTGCTCCAGCATTTCGGAGGGCAGGAGGTTCCGGGTCAGGCCGTCCAGCGCGGAGGCACAGAAAGCGCAGCCCATCCGGCAGCCTGCCTGAGAAGAAATGCAGACGGAATTGCCGTGGCGGTACCGCATCCATACGCTTTCCACCAGATTGCCGTCCGGCAGCGCAAACAGATACTTCCGCGTTCCGTCCAGCGCGGAGGTCTGCTCCCGCACCCTGGAAGCGATCAAAAGCGGATACTCCCGGTCCAGCCGTTCCCGCAGGGGCAGAGGCAGATTGCTCATCTGCCCGTAGGATTCCGCCAGCCTGACATGCATCCATTCATAAAGCTGTCCGGCCCGGAAGGGCTTTTCCCCCAGCGATACCATCCATTCCTTCAGTTGTTCATGATCCAGCGATTTTATGTCCGTCATAAAGCTTCCATTTCAGAGGGATTCCCGAAGCGTCCGCCGCAGGCGGGCCATGAAAAAACCGTCCGTTCCGTACTGACCGGGCCAGAGCTGCAGCATTCCCTTCCCGGTCTGCTCCGAGCGCAGGGGCTCCGGCAGAGCCGCATCCAGTCTTTCCGGTTCCAAAAACGCCCCCGTCGTCCGCCCGTCCGTTCCCAGTCCCCGAAGGAAGGCTGCCATATCTTCATTTTCCAGGCGGTCCACCGTACAGGTGGAGTACAGCAGAACGCCGCCGGGCCTGACATAACGCCAGGAGGCCGACAGGATTTCCCTTTGCAGTCCGGTCAGGGCATCCAGATCAGCCCGGCTGACCCGATATCGGATATCCTTTTTGCGGCTCATGACCCCCAGACCGGAACAGGGCACATCCGCCAGCACCACATCCGCCCAGCCCTCCAGTTCCGGAGAAAAGGTCCTGGCATCCCAGATCCGCGTCTCTATGTTTTCACAGCCCATGCGGGCCATGTTTTCCCTCATCCGCTCCACCTTTGCGCCGGAAAGATCTCCCGCCAGCACCCGGCCGTCCTTTCCCGCGTATTCCGCCGCCAGGATCGCCTTTCCGCCGGGCGCACCGCACAGGTCCAGCACCTGCATGCCGGGGCCGATCCCCGCCGCGGCCACCGCCAGCATGCTGCTGACATCCTGTACATAAAACAGTCCTTCCCCGAAGCCGGGCAGCGCCTCTATCCCCGGCACGTTTTCCAGCGCATAAGCGCCCGCGAACAGCGGATGGGGCGATACCGCGACGCCCATCCCGCGGATGGCGGCCACGGTTTTCGCTTCAGTCTCCGGCACACCGCACGCTTCCCCGTTCCGCTCCCGGCGAAACCGGATGATCACAGGCCGCTGCTGCACAAACCCCGGCAGGCGCGCCTCCACCGTCTCCCGGCCGTACTGCTCCTCCCACAGGCGGATCATCCATTCCGGCAGGCCGTAACGCAGAGAAAGGCTTTTCACCGGCTCCCGCACGGGATCCGGCCACGCGATCTGCGCCTTTTGTCGGGAAAGACTGCGCAGCACGCCGTTGACGAAGCCGGCCAGGCCGGAGAAGCCTCTCTTTTTTGCCAGCTTCACCGCCTCGCTGCAGGCGGCCCGATCCGGCACATTTTCCATATAGAGGATCTGACAGGCCGAGAGGCGCAGCAGCGCGCGGATCAGCGGCTTCATTTTCGCCGTCGGCGTCGCGGAAACCGCGTTCAGGGCCCAGTCAATGGAAAGGCCCTGCTCCAGCGTACCCTCCACCAGCCGCTTGAACAGCGCCTTTTCCCGCGGATCCTCATAATCATATTTCTCCAGCGTTCCCCGGATCAGTCGATTCGCGTACGCACCGCTCTTTTCCATTTCCAGAAGGACGTCCAGCGCCAGCTCCCGTGCGTTCATACAGACCTCTCTCCGCCGTTTTCTCTCACGCATATCCCGGCCGCCCTTCCCGAAGACCGGCGCCGGCCGCTCCCGCCGGCGGCCCGTTCCGGCCGCCTCACAGACCGGTCAGTCCCGGTCGTTTTCCCGTGCGATCAGGATCAGCCGCAGCAGGTTCAGGATCGCCGCAGCGGCCGCCGCCACATAGGTCAGAGCCGCCGCCTTCAGCACCTTCCGGCTGCCGTCCGTCTCCTGCTGCGTCAGAATGCCGTATCCGTTCAGCATCTCCAGCGCCCGCCTGCTGGCGTCGAATTCCACCGGCAGCGTGACGATCTGGAACAGCACCGCCAGCAAAAATACCCAGATGCCGATCTGCATCAGCACTTCGTTCGCGCCGAAGATCAGGCCCAGGACAAAGACCGGCAGGCCGAAGCGGGAACCGAAATTCGCAGCCGGCGCCATCTTCGACCGGATGCGCAGCGGTTCATACCCCTCGTCGTCCTGCACCGCGTGCCCGCACTCGTGCGCCGCCACGCCCACCGCCGCCACGCTGGAGACCCCGTAGGTGGCGTCAGACAGCCGCAGCACCTTGCTGCGGGGATCGTAGTGATCCGTCAGCTTCCCGCGGATATGTTCTATCTTCACATGGTACAGGCCGTTCTGATCCAGGATCCTTCTGGCGGCCTGCGCCCCCGTCATGCCGCTGTGACTCCTCACACGGCTGTAGCGGGAAAAGGTTCCGTTCACTTTGGCGCTGGCCGCCATGGAAAGCACCGCGCCGATCACTACCAGTATATAAGTCCAGTCATAATAATATCCCGGATACATCATCCCAGTCTGTCGCCCTCCTTCACTCTGCAGCCGTTCAGAAAATCCCGAACCGACATCCGCTTTTTCCCTTCGAGCTGGACTTCGGATATGCGCAGCACGCCGTCGCCCGTCCCGACCAGCAGCACATCCCGGCCGGCCTGCACGACGGTACCCGGCTCCGGAGCAGGGCCGCCCTCCGGGGCACGTCCCGCCGACGCGCCGTCCGCCGCCGCAAGCTCCGGCATACGCACCGCCTTCGCCTGCAGAAGCTTCAACTGCTTTCCCTGATAAAAGGTATACGCACCGGGCCAGGAATACAGCCCCCGCACCTTCCGTTCGATCTGAAGAGCGCCCTCCTCCCAGTCGATCCGTCCCATGGACCTGGTCAGCATCCCGACATAGCTGCTCTGCGCGTCGTTCTGTTTTTCGGCCCGCAGCGTCCCGGCCTGCAGTCCTTCAAGCGCCTCCACGATCAGCCCGCTGCCCGCCTCCGAAAGCTTTCGGCGCAGGCTCTCGTCCGTATCGTCCTCCGCGATGGGCACCTCACGCTTCAGGAGCATATCTCCGGTGTCGATCCCGGCGTCCATCCGCATGATGGTGACCCCGGTCCTGCTCTCGCCGTTTAAGATCGCCCACTCGATGGGCGCCGCCCCCCGGTAACCGGGCAGCAGCGACGCATGGATGTTCAGGCAGCCGTACGCCGGGAGATCCAAAAGCTCCTGTGACAGGATCTGCCCGAATGCCGCCACCACAAATACGTCCGCCCCCAGCGCGCGGAGCGCCTCCACCGACTCCGGCATCCGGATCTTCGCCGGCTGCAGCACCGGAATATTGTGGGCCAGCGCGCAGGCCTTCACCGGGCTGATCTGTACGCGTCCGCCGCGGCCCTTCGGCCGGTCCGGCTGGGTCACCGCAGCGCATACCTCATGTCCCGCCGAAAGCAGCGCCTCCAGCGGCCCCACCGCAAATTCGGGCGTTCCCATATAAACCAGCTTCATGCGATATCCTCCCTGTCAAAACTGCCGTCCTGGCGCCCTGCGCGGATCCGTCCGCAGAGGCTATTCTTCCCCGTCCTCTTCCGCTTCATCCGCGTAATAATCTTCCGTATTCATCAGAGGCCCTTCAACCTTATCCACGTAGATCCTCCCGTCCAGATGATCCAGCTCATGGCAGATGGCACGGGCCAGAAGCTCCGTGGCCTCGATCTCATATTCCTGCATGTCTTCATTAAAAGCCGCCGCCTTTACATAGTTCGGCCGCGTGACCGTCCCGGTCTTGCCCGGCACCGACAGGCAGCCCTCCCCGCCGGTCTGCGTGCCCGATGCTTCCAGGATCCGGGGATTGATCATGACGATGGGATCCTCTCCCGTGACATCGATGACCACAACGCGCTTGAGCACGCCCACCTGCGGAGCTGCCAGGCCCACGCCGTTGGCCTCGTACATGGTATCGAACATATCCTCAATGAGGAGCCGGGTGCGTGGCGTGATCATCTTCACCGGCTTGCATGTTTTGGTCAGGATGGGATCGCCCAGCGTCCTGATATTGCGGATTCCCATTTGAAAAACTCCTTTCTCGCTTCAGTATGTGTTCAGCGGGTCGAAATCGAACTGGCAGGTTCCCCTGGCTCTCTCCAGAGCGGCCCGCCGCTTTTCGATCCCGTTTTTGATCGCCGTCAGTCGGGAATAATCCCTGTGCTTTATATAAACGCCGTAACGGTAGATGTCGTTGATCTTTTCGATCAGCGCCGGGGCCGGTCCGATGATCACGGTCCCCTCATCCGCCATCTCCTTCGCCCAGCCGGCCGCTTCTCCGGCGGCCTGGAGCGCGTCCTCCTCCTTTTTGTCCTGGATCTGCACCGCCAGCAGATGCGCCGCGGGCGGATAGGCCAGAAGCTTCCGGTATGTATATTCCTCCTCGAAAAAACCCTCGTAATCCTGTGCCGCGGCATAACGGATGCTGTAATGATCCGGCTGATAGGTCTGGATCACCACCTCGCCGGGCCTGGGGCCGCGCCCCGCCCGCCCGGCCGCCTGGCACAGAAGCTGGAAGGTCCGCTCTCCCGCCCGGTAATTGCCCACGGACAGCGAAAGGTCCGCCGCCAGGATCCCTACCAGCGTCACATCCGGAAAATCGTGCCCCTTGACGATCATCTGCGTGCCCACCAGAATATCCGCCTCCCGGCCGGCAAAGGCCGAAAGAATCTTCTCATAGCTGTCCTTCGTGCGGGTGGTATCCGCGTCCATGCGCAGGATCCTCGCCGCGGGAAGCATCCCGGAAAGCTGCTCGGCGATCTGCTCCGTCCCGGCCCGGAACCCCAGAATATAGCGGGAGCCGCAAACCGGACAGATCTGCGGCATGGGCTGGCTGTACCCGCAGTAATGACAGACCAGCCTCGCCTGCATTCCCTGCTGCCCGCCGTATCCCATCCTTTTGATCCGGTGCTCCGAGAGGGAAACGCTGCAGTGAGGGCACCTGCACACATACCCGCAGGACCTGCAGGATACGAAGCCCGCGTAGCCCCGGCGGTTGATGAAAAGCATGGACTGCTCCCCGGCCTTTAGCCGCTCCTCCAGCTTTTCTGCCAGCCTTGCGGAGAAAATCGACCGGTTTCCTTCCCGGAGCTCCCGGCGCATATCCTCCACGAAAATACGGGGCAGACTTCCTCCGGCCAGCCGTTCCTTCATCGTAAAAAGGTGAAATTCTCCCGCCCTGGCCCTGCTGTAGCTCTCCAGCGAAGGGGTGGCGGAGCCCAGCACCACCGCCGCGCCGCAGAGCCTTGCCAGCTCGATGGCCGTCTCCCTCGCGTGATATCTGGGCGCATTTTCACTCTTGTAGCTGATTTCGTGTTCTTCATCGATGATGATCAGACCCGGATCCGGAAATGGGACAAACAGCGCCGACCGGGGGCCGATGATCACATCCAGCTCCCCCCGCTTCGCCCGCAGGCGCTGATCCTGCTTCTCCCCGGCGCTTAAGCTGGAGTTCATCACGGAAACACGATCCCCGAAATGCCGGTAAAACCGCAGCACCGTCTGATAGGTCAGCGCGATCTCCGGAATCAGCACGATGGCCTGCTTCCCCCGCGCGATCATCCCCTCGATCAGGGCCAGATACACCTCCGTCTTGCCGCTCCCGGTGATGCCGAACAGAAGCGACGGCCTTCTGTCCCCCGCGTCCCAGGCGGCCAGAATGTCCGCCGCGATCCGCTTCTGGAGGGGGCTCAGCTCCTTCTTCTCCCCGCCGGTGCCGGCGTTCCTGACCGGATTGCGGTAAAAGGACACGGTCCGCTCCTCCACCACGCCCTCCGCCGCGAGCGATCTGACCGTGGCAGGCGGAATACGCAGCGCATCCCGGACAAAGCCGCCGGAAAGCACCGGTTCCCTCAGGAATGCGCGCACCAGACGCGCTCTGGCGACGGCGTGTTTTTTTTCATATCCCTCCAGACGCCTGCGCGCCTCCGCTTCCTCCAGGACGAGCCGGATCTCCTTTTTTTCCTTCTGCCTGACCTTTCCCTTCTCCGGCAGCACCGTCTTTAAGGCGGCGATCATGGTGGAGCCGTACTGCTCCTTCATCCAGGCCGCCAGGGCGATCATCCGGGCCTCCGGGTCCTTCTCCCCCGGCAGGATATCCGCGATCTCCTTCATTTTTTCATCCGGGAAATCGCTTTCGGACGTCAGCCCGATCACATATCCCGTGCGGAGCCGGTTCCCCGTTCCGAAAGGGATCTGCACCCGCATGCCCGGCCGGAGCCGTTCCCGGAACCGCTCCGGGACCTTATACCCGAAGGGGCGGTCCACCTTCTCATGGGAAATGTCCACGATCACATCTGCGAATTCGTTCAACTCATTTTTCCTTCTCCGCGGCCCGTATCCGGCGCGGCGACGGCCTCCACCAGTTCCCGGTCGTCCATATGGTATTTCACGCCCCGGATCTCCTGGTAATCCTCGTGTCCTTTGCCGGCCAGCACGATGATGTCGCCGGGCTGCGCGTGCGCGATGGCGTAGGCGATGGCCTCCTTCCGGTCCGTGATCGTGACGTATGCGCCTCCGGTCCTGCGGATCCCGGTGACGATATCCGCAATGATGGCCTCCGGCTCTTCATACCGGGGATTGTCAGAGGTGATGACGGTGAAATCCGCCAGCCGCCCGGACACCTCTCCCATCTCGAAGCGCCGCTCCCTGGCCCGGTTGCCGCCGCAGCCGAAAATGCAGACCAGCCGGCCATGCTCGTATTCCTTCAGCGCGGTGAGCAGACTCTCCAGCGCCATGGCGTTGTGCGCGTAATCGATCATCAGCGTGAACGCATCGGAAACCTTCACCATTTCTATGCGCCCCCGCACCCGCGCCTCCAGAAGCGCCCGCGCGATATCCGGCTTCGACACGCCGAAATGCCGGCAGATGGCGATGGCCGTCAGCGCGTTGTATACGGAAAAGCGCCCCGGCATGGCGATCTGCGCTTCCATCTCCAGAAGGCCGCTCACCGTAAATGCCATCCCCAGATGTCCCTGCCGGTTCGTGAACTTCAGATCCGTCGCCCGCAACTGCGCTTCCTCCGAAAGGCCGTAGGTTTCCAGCGCACAGGTATGCCCCTCGGTCACGGCCCGCCAGTGGGCATCGTCGCAGTTGACGATCCCGACCCGGCACTGACGGAACAGAAGTCCCTTGCAGCGCAGATAATCCGCGAAATCCGGATGCTCATGGGGCGCGATGTGATCCGGCTCCAGATTGGTGAAAATCCCGAAATCGAACACGAATCCCTGGGTGCGGTGCAGCTTCAGCGCCTGTGAGGACACCTCCATCACCACCGTATCCAGTCCGGCCTCCACCATTTCATGAAAATATTCCTGCAGATCGTAGGATTCCGGCGTGGTGGTCCCGGCGTGGATATGCTTATCCCCGATGACGATCTCAATGGTGCCCACCAGCCCCACCTTTTTCCCGGCGTTCTCCAGAATGGACTTCACCAGATAGGTGGTGGTGGTCTTCCCCTTGGTGCCCGTGATGCCGATGGTGGTCAGCTTCTTCGCGGGATGATCGAACCAGGCCGCCGCGATATGCGCCATGGCATAGCGGGTATCCTTCACCCGGATCACCGTGACCGCCGCGTCCTCCGGCAGCTCCACGTCCTTTTCCGTCACCAGCGCGGCCGCTCCCCCGGCGGCCGCCTCGGCGGCCTTCGTGTGTCCGTCCATGACAAAGCCGGAAATGCAGATAAACAGACATCCCGGCTCCACCTTCCTGGAATCGTGGACCACGGATTTGATCTGCGTCTCCAGACTTCCTCTCTCACAGGTATATTCCAACTGCTCCAGTAACGTCAAAAGCGGTTTCACCCAGCGCCTCCCGTCCGGACAGCGGCGAAAAGCGGCGTTTTGCCTCCCGCCGTCCCAAATATTCCGTTCTTTTTAGTATAACACAAAATCCGGTCCGTTACAATGCCCCGAAAACGATCGGCTGCACCCTGAACGAAACCCCGCCGGAAGAAAGGCCCGCTGCCAGGCGTCCGGAGGCATCCCGTTTCCGGACACGCTCGCGCTCGGAGAAAAGCGCAGCGGTCCTAGGCTCGAAAATACCTCGCCAAGGGCCGGCGCTTTTCTGACGGTCCGGGAAAGCGGGATGCCTCCGGACGCCTGGCAGCGGGCCTTTCTTCCGGCGGGGTTTCGTTCAGGGTGCAGCCGTCTCACAGATTCTGAGCCTTGAATTCCCGCTCCGTCTCCCGTCTCTGATCCCGGCGCGCGATATCCTCCCGCTTGTCGTAAAGCTTCTTGCCCCTGCACAGCCCGATCTCCATTTTCGCCCGGCCGTCCTTAAAATAGACCTGCAGCGGCATGATGGTATAGCCCTTTTCCCTGCACTGCCCGGCCAGCTTGCGGATCTGAACCTTATGCAGCAGAAGCTTTCGGGTGCGCAGCGGATCCTTGTTGAACAGATTTCCCTTTTCATAAGGGCTGATGTGCATGCCATACACGAAGATCTCGCCCCTGTCGATCTGTACAAAGGCCTCCTTGATGCTGCATTTTCCCATCCGCAGGCTCTTGACCTCCGTGCCGTGCAGCACCAGCCCGGCTTCGTACTGCTCCTCCACAAAATAATCGTGCCAGACCTTTTTATTGTTCGCCACCAGCTTCTGCGCTTCCTTCGCCATACGGCTCCCCTCCTTTCCCATCCCGGAACGGCCCCGCCGGTACTTCCGGCCCGTTCGCCCCGATTTCCTCAAACGGCTGCGCTTCCTCCGGCCGCTCTCTTTCTCCGAAAACTTCCCCGCCGTCAACGGGGGAAAAATCCACCGTCCCCACGATCCGGTCTACGCTCACCGCCTGCACCGCGAGCCGCTGCCCCAGCCCATAGCGCCGCCCGGTCCGCTCGCCCGCCAGCTCGTACCGGCTCTCATCGAACAGAAAATAATCTCCGGGAAGACGGCTGATGTGCACCAGACCCTCCACCGTGTTCTCCAGCTCCACATACAGGCCCCATCCGGTCACACCGGAGATGACCCCTTCAAAGACCTCTCCCAGATGCCCTTCCATATATCTGGCCTTCTTGATCCGTTCCACCGCCCGCTCCGCCTCGTCGGCCCGCCGCTCCGTCTGCGAGGAATGAAGCGCCACCTCCGGCAAAATCCCCTGATAATGCAGAATCCGCCCTTCCTTCAGCCGCCCCCGCAGAAAATCCTTGATGATCCGGTGGATCTGCAGATCCGGATAGCGGCGGATGGGAGAGGTGAAATGGCAGTACTGTCCCGCAGCCAGCCCGAAATGCCCTCTGCACTCGGTGGAATAACAGGCCCGCCGCATGCTGCGCAGCACCAGCCGGGAAATCAGCGCCTCCTCCGGCGTGCCGGCAATGCGGTTTAAAAGCTTCTGCAGCTCCTTGGGGCGAACGCCCTCCCCTGTCGGAGCCCGGTGAATGCGATAGCCGAAATTGTGCAGAAAGAGCCCCAGCTTTTCCGTTTTCTCCGGCTCCGGCTTCTCGTGGATCCGGTACAGAAAGGGCAGCTCCAGCCAGTAAAAATGCTGCGCCACCGTCTCATTGGCGGCCAGCATGAAATCTTCGATGAGCCGGGTCGCGGCACTGCGCTCACAGGGGCGGACCGACAGCACCTCCCCGTTCCCGTCCAGCTCTATTTTACATTCGGGGAAATCGAAATCTACCGCGCCCCGCTCCTGCCGTTTTTTGCGCAGGAGCCCGGAAAGCTTTTCCATGCGCTCCAGCATGGGCACCGCCTGCCCGTATGCCCGGCGCAGCGCCTCATCCCCTTCCAGGATCCGCTGTACCTGCGCATAGCTCATCCGCCGGTCCACCCGGATCACGGACTCCACGATCTCATAATCCAGAATATCGCCCCGCCGGTCCACATCCATCAGGCAGGACAGCGCCAGCCTCTCCTCTCCGGCATTCAGCGAACAGATCCCGTTGGAAAGAGCCTGCGGCAGCATGGGGATCACCCGGTCCGCCAGATAGACGCTGTTGCCCCGCTCCTTCGCCTCCCGGTCCAGCGCGGAATCCTCCGGCACATAGTTGGCCACGTCCGCGATGTGCACGCCCAGATGATAGATTCCGTCCCCTTCGCTTAAGCTCACCGCATCGTCCAGATCCCTGGCATCCTCCCCGTCTATCGTCACCGTCAGGACATCCCGCAGATCCCGGCGTCCCTCCATGTCGGCCGTCCGCACAGGCCTGGCCGCCCGCTCCGCCTGCCGGAGCAGCTTTTCTGAAAACGCCTCCGGCAGCCCGCAGGCGCGCACCACGGACAGGGTATCCACACCGGGATCGTTCCAGCTCCCCAGGATTTCGACGATCTCTCCCTCCGGCGCTTTTCCGATGCCGCCGTAATCGGTGATTCTTGCCACAACGCGGGAGCCCTCCGCCGCGCCGCCGCAGGCGTCCCCGGGGATGAACAGCTCCCTTCCCAGCCGGGCGTTGTCCGGCGTCACAAGGCCGTGACCGCCTCTGGGAAAGAAGGTCCCCACCACCTGCAGGACGGCCCTCGTCACGATCTGTACGACGCGGGCCTCCGGCCGCTTTCCGGAGCGCTTCTCCAGCGGACAGATCCGCACCGTATCGCCGCCAAAGGCTCCTCCGGCATCTGCTTCGGCGACAAAAAACGTTTCTCCCGTCTCCTGCGCCGTCACAAAGCCGAAGCCCCGCGCATTGGCCGTAAAGACGCCCGTATATTCCAAAACCTCCATAAAGCTCCTCTTTCCGGGCCGTATCCGCCGCAGGAAGGCGGACGGTCCGGCGCATTTCTCCGGCGGACAAAAACAAAGCACCCCGCTAACGGAGTGCTTTCGTAAACAAACCTGTCTCAGCCCCAGATCCGGGATATGTTCAGAACGAGTGCGATGACGATGAAGCTGACCGCCAGGATCTTCGTGATCTTCACAAGCTGCCCCTCCATCGAACGTCCCTTGTTCTTCCCCCAGTAGGTCTCCGCCGCGCCGCCGATCGATCCCAGCCCGACCTGCTTGCCCTCCTGCATCAGCACGAGCACGGTCAGCGCAATACATACCAGTATGAAAACGATCGTCAGAATAATCCGCAACACTTCCATGATAAATACCTCCTGCTATCGAGCACGATTGATTCTACCACACTTTTTTTTACTTTTCAAGACAAATTTGCAGCTTTTGCACCAGCGCCCCGAAATATCCGTCCTCGAAGGGGGACCGCAGCCCCGCGGCCCTCAGCATATTCCCGTAAAAATCGCCGGCGGAAAGCCTGCAGAGCTCCAGATAGCTTTGCCACGCCTCCTCATAGTTTTCATCCATCCACACCTTATACTGGAACGCGCAGGTCTGGGCCAGCACGTAGTCGATATAATAAAACGGGCTGTTGTAAATATGCTGCTGCCGCTGCCAGTATCCGCCGCGGCCGAAATAAGGATCGTCCTCATAATCCAGATGAGGCATATAGACCTTTTCCAGATCGCTCCAGACCTGCCTACGCTGTTCGGGCGTCAGGTCAGGCTTTTCGTAAACGATATGCTGAAACTCATCCACCATGGTGCCGTAGGGAACGAAACGGATCGCGTCCTCCAGTTGCATCACCAGAAAATCCTGATACCGCTCTCCGAAGAACTCCTTCATCCAGGGATCGGTAAAAAACTCCATGGACATGGAATGAATCTCCGCCGTCTCCATCGTGATGTCCGCATGCTCCAGAATCGGGTCCTTCCCGGAAAGATAGCCCTGGAACGCGTGCCCGCACTCGTGGGTGATCACGTCCACATCCCCGGAGGTGCCGTTGAAATTGGCAAAGATAAAAGGCGAATTCCAGGTGTAAAGATAGGTCATGTAGCCGCCCTGTTTTTTCCCGCTGCGCCCGAACACGTCCATCAGCTCGTTTTCCATCATAAAATCGAAAAACTCCTTCGTCTCCGGGGAAAGCTGCGCGTACATCCGCTGTCCGGCTTGCAGAATCTCCTCCGGCGTGCCCGTGGGATCCGGATTGCCGTTCAGGAAATAGACCTCGTTGTCGATGCAGGAAAGCTTTTCCAGCCCCAGCCGCTTCCGCCGTCTTTCATGCACCGCCTCCGCGAAGGGCACGAACACCTCCTTCACCTGCCGGCGAAAATTTTCCACTTCCTCCCGACCATAGCTGTTGCGGTTCATGCGGCGATATCCCAGCTCGATGAAATTGGGAAGTCCCATGGCTCTGGCCTGCTCCGTGCGGCACTTCACCAGCTTATCGTACAGCGTATCCAACTGCTCCATCACGGAAAGACCGTAATCGCTGACCGCCTTCCAGGCCGCCCGCCGTACCCCGCGGTCCCGGCCGGTCATGAAGGGACGCATCTGGGATAGGTTCCGCTCCTTTCCTTCAAAAAGGATCTTCGCGGAGGCGATCAGCTTGTTGTACGCTGTGCACAGCGCGTTCTCCTCCTGCATCAGGCCGATGATGTCCGCGTTCATGCTGTTCAGTTGGTTTTCCATGGTGGCAAACGCCACCTTGCCGATCTTCTCCTCCAGGAAAGACCGGAACGGAGAGTAAAAAAGCGCCTCCTTGTAGCCGTTTTCCAGATTGGCCAGTCTGGGACCGATCTCATCGTAATAGTCCTGCTGCGCGGAATAAAAGGCATCCTCCGTATTGATATCATAGCGGATATGGGCCAGCGTCATCTGGTCGGAGAGCCGCTTATACACCCGGTAAAATTCCTGATGCGCCTCCCAGACCTCCCCGCCGCTCTTCGCCGCCTTCACCCGCTGCGTCAGAGAGTGCATTTCCCGCTCCGTCTCTTCGTAATCCACTTTTTCATAAGGCATATCCCGGAACTTCATAACCCAAACCTCCGTGCGAATTCCGTCTGCCGGGCCGGACCGCCGTCCGCCCGATTTCTTCCTCTTACGTTTCAGTGTACAGAGTTCTCCGGAAATTTGCAATCCCTTTCTCATGCGGATTTCGCCCCCTGCCCGGGAAATCAGCGCGGCCCGCAGCGAGGGCATTCCTTTTCCGGACACGCTCCCGCTCGAAAGAAAAGCGCAGCGGCACAAAACGCGGCACAGGACGCCGCGTAAGTGCCGGCGCTTTTCTACGGTCCGGGAAAATGGAATGCCCTCGCTGCGGGCCGCGCTGACTTCCCGGGCAGGGGGCGAAATCCCAACAGGCGGCGTTTACACGCCGGAGCGTCCGGGGCGCTCCCGGAATTCGGTCTCCGGACAGCCGTACAGTTCCTCCTCGATGCGCAGAAGCCGGTTGTACTTGGCGACCCGGTCCATGCGACAGGGCGCGCCGGTCTTGATCTGCCCGGCGTTGACCGCCACCGCGATATCCGCGATGAAGGGATCCTCCGTCTCGCCGCTGCGATGGGAAATCACCGTCTTATACCCGTTCTCCTTCGCCAGGCGCACCGCCGCGAAGGCCTCCGTCAGCGTGCCGATCTGATTGACCTTCACCAGGACGGCGTTGGCCGCGTTCAACTCGATGCCCGCGGACAGCCGTTTGGTGTTGGTGACGAACAGATCGTCCCCCACCAGTTGGAGCTTTTTCCCCAGTCTCTGTGTCAGCCGCTGCCAGCCGTCCCAGTCGTCCTCGTCCAGGCCGTCCTCTAGGGAAAAGATGGGGAACTGCTCCGCCAGCCATTCATAATAGGAGATCATATCCTCGGTGTTTCTGGTCACCTGATGGCCCTTCATGCGGCTCTCTCCCGGGAAATAATAGGCCCCCAGCTTCTCGTCGTACAGCTCGCTGGCCGCCGCATCGATGGCGATCCGGATATCCGTTCCCGGCTCATAGCCGCTTTTCTGCACCGCCTCCGTGAGCAGCGACAGCACGCTCTCCGAATCCGGCAGATCCGGCGCGAAGCCGCCCTCGTCCCCCACACCGGTGGACAGGCCCTTTTCCCGGCAGAGCCCCTTCAGATTGTGGTACACCTCCGCACAGATCCGCAGCCCTTCCGCGAAGCTCTCCGCCCGCACGGGCGCGATCATGAATTCCTGCAGATCCACCGTATTGTCCGCATGCTTCCCGCCGTTCAGAATATTCATCATGGGAATGGGCAGCTCTACCGTGTGAATGCCGCCCAGATACTGGTACAGGGGCAGATGCAGCGCGCCCGCCGCGGCACGGGCCGCGGCCATGGACACCGACAGACAGGCGTTGGCCCCCAGGTTTTCCTTGTTCTGGGTGCCGTCGCACTCCAGAATGCATTCGTCCAGCGCTCTCTGACAGGAGGCGTCCTTTCCCAGCAGGGCCGCCTTCAGCTTGGTGTTCACATGGGATACCGCCCGGCGCACGCCCAGGCCGAAATACCGGACCTCTCCGTCCCGCAGCTCCACCGCTTCAAACCGGCCGGTGGACGCGCCGGAAGGGACGCCGGCCCTCCCGCAGACCAGTTCTCCCGTGACGGAATTCTCCACCGTCACCTCCGCCTCCACCGTCGGATTCCCCCTGGAATCCAGGATCTCCCTCGCATGTACGTCTCTCACGGGCAAAAATATGCGCATACCCAAAGCCATCCTTTCCGCGGCCTTTTTTCAGACGGCCGCCTTTGCCTTGAGTATGCGCATTCTTTTCCGAAATCATTCCAATGCCGTTTTTCTGCTCTCCTGTGCCTGTGCGAGCCACTCCTTCAGGAATTCCGGCGCCATGCCGGAGCGCAGGAAGACGGCGGGCGCTTCCTGTGCGGATTTTAAGATCAGCGTAAAGTAGAGATCGCTTTCCTCCCGCCGGGAAGGCCCTCGCAGCGCATCCCCTCCCGCTTCAATATCCAGAAGGTCTGCCGGATACATTCCCTTCAGCAGTTCCCGGATTTGTGCGGGTTCCCGGACGGAGAGCGTGACTTCTTCCCTGACCGTGTCCCCGCCGCCGTTATACCTGTCCGTATCCACATAGGCGGACACGAGGATTCCCTGCACCTGATCGGGATCCAGGAAAAATTCATCCCAGCGCAGCGGGATCCCGTTGTCCTCCAGCAGGGCGACCGTTTTCGTGAAGGAAGGATAAACCGGATATTCCCACTCCGGAGCCCAATAGGGATCCCCGTCATCGGGGAAGGAAAAGACCAGCATCCCCACAGGCAGCTCCGCGTTGACCAGGTCATAATCATATGCGGCGAATTCCTCCAGATACGTTTCGTACAGGGTCTGCTTCTCCACCGTGCACAGCAGGCTTTCCGTGCTGTTCCGGCAGGTGATCTCCATTTCCGGCAGCGCCTCCCGAAACGCTTCATCGTAGATCTGCCAGACATGGGACCGGACCGTCTCATCCCGCAGGACCCGGTTCAGGGTCTCAGACTCCAGCCCCGGCTGAACCTTGAACGAACGGTAAATGCTCCTGCCGTTTTTCAAGTCATAACGGACGCTCCAGTCCAGGCTGCCCTCCCATTCCTGGGCGCGCTGCGTGGGGAAATCCCCGATCCCGGCCTGCAGCCAGCCCTCTGAATCCGGACGTCCCGCATCCTGCCAGGCCTGGGCCAGGGAAAGCACCGCCGCCACCGTATCCGCATTCTCGCTTTGCATCCCGTTCAGCTTTTCCACATCGTCCACATAGCGCCTGCCGTCTTCAAAGGGCGGCCGGAACCAGGCTGACTGGATGCCGCGGCCCCATACGGCCACACCGGCCACCTCCTCCGCTTTCGGGACATAATCGTCATAGCCCGTCCAGTCGAACCGGAACGCGCACAGAAGGAACAAGGACAGAACGAGGCCGGAAAGGGCCAGCGGCCTCTGCCGCAGGGCGGCGCCCAGCTCCCGTTCAAAGATGATCTGCAGAACCCCGTGTCCCAGCAGTACCGTCAGCACGGTGCAGATGAACATCACCGGTCCTTTGGTATCCGCCACGCTGACCACGAAGAGCGCCATCAGCAGGGCGGCGGGCACCAGCAGCAGGATCTCCAGGACATAACGCGACGGGGTGAAGACCACGGTCTCTCCATAGCGCTCCGTCCGGCGCGTCCGATACATCCGCCAGGCGGCAAGCCCAAACACCAGGGCCGTCAGGACCAACAGCAGCATCTGCTTTGCGCCGCCGGCCAAAAACAGGGACATCGTATTTTCACCCACGGGATCATTCCCGTAAGACATCGCGCTTCCGGCCGTCATATCGCTCCAGAGCCGGAACAGAGCGGCGAACGGGGTGAGCAGGGGCGTTTTCTCCAGGACGCTGCCGTAACGCTGGTATACGCTGACAAAAAAGGTCTCAACGCAGCCGTTCCAGAGCAGCCGCAGGACCGGCTCATAGACGAACAGCACCGCGCATCCGGTCACCGCCGTCAGCACATTTCCGGTGAGCATCACCGCGGCCAGCGCCATCTGATAGATGCACACGAAGCCCAGAAGGAGCAGGAGGAAGGAGCCCAAAAACCAGGCGCAGGCACGTCCGCTGCATACGCCGTAGGCCGCGCCGATGGGCAGGCACAGCAGCAGATTGAACAGATAGCTGAAGCCGAAGATCAGGACGCTGTTGCCGCAGATCAGCAGATACCGCTTGGGCGCGGAGACGGGCACGCTCAGGTACAGATCCGTCTTGCGTCTGCTGTACATCCAGGAAAAGCCCTGCACGGCCAGCAGGATCGCGGCCAGCCCCGCCAACAGGATATGGACCTCGTTGAAGCCCAGAAGATTCATATAGTCCTGCTGCATCTGAACCCGGTCTTCCAGCAGGCGCCTTGTCAGCTCCGTCCCCTGATATCGGACCGCCAGCCGGTCGATCCGGTTCTGCGCATTCGTCAGCCGGATCAGGCAGGCTACGGGCATGGTCAGGAAACAGGCCGTGAAGCACAGCGCAAAGGTCCAGCCCCGCCGTCTGATATTCTCCGCCCACTTAGCCGAATATGAGTTTCCTGATGTCATAACCGTACACCTCCGTTTCACTGATGAAGATCTCTTCCAGCGACAGCGGCAGGACCTCGCAGAACAGCGTGTCCTCCGCCGCAAAAAAGTCGATGATCTCTTCCCGGGACCCCCTGACGGTCAGCGTCAGAAGCGATCCCCTGCGTTCCGTCTTTACCAGCTCCAGCCGGCGCAGCAGCTCCTCTTCCTTTGTCTGATCGGCCAGCACGCACTGCACCTTCTGAATATTGCACTTCAGCTCCTCCAGATCCCTGGACAGCAGCACGCCGCCCTCATGCAGAAGCCCCACGTGGTCGCAGATATCCTCCAGCTCCCGCAGATTGTGGGAGGCGATGACCGGCGTGAACTCCCGTTCCTCCATCTCCCGGGCGAAGATGCTCTTGACGCCCTGACGCATCACCGGATCCAGCCCGTCGAAGGTCTCATCGCAGAGCAGGTATTTCGTCTTCGCGCACAGTCCCGCGATGATGGAGAGCTGTTTTTTCATGCCCTTGGAAAAGGTGGAGATCCTGCGGCGTCCCGTCAGGCCGAACCGGGACAGGTACAGATAATACCGCTCCCGGTCAAACTCCCGGTATACGCTGCTGTAATAGCGCTCCATGTCCTTCGGCGTGGCGTTGTTGAAAAAATACGGCTCATCAGAGATAAAAAACAGCCTCACCTTGGCGTGCACGTTGTCATAGGAGGGCATGCCGTCCACCAGCGCCAGCCCGTCGTCCGGCTTTAAGACCCCGGCGATCATGCGCAGCACCGTGCTCTTGCCCGCGCCGTTGGTGCCCACCAGGCCGAACACCTCATTGTCCCGGATCACCGTATTGACGCCCTTCACGGCCTGTGTATCGCCAAAGGATTTCGTCAGATTCCTGCACTCTATCATTCCGTTCCCCTCCCTGATCCTTCTTCTGTCATGGCGGCCGCCCCGGCCAGCAGCCGCTCCGCCAGCTTCGCGCGCGGCACGCCCAGCTCCCCGGCCTCCTTCGCCAGCGCCTCCAGCTTCTCATAGAGCTCCGCCCTGCGGACCTCCCGCAGGCTGTCGTCGTAGGCCACGAAATTGCCCCGTCCCTTCACCGTATAGATGAAGCCCGTCCGCTCCAGCTCGCTGTAGGCCCGCTGGATCGTGTTGGGGTTGATGGAAAGCTCCACGGCCAGGCTCCTGACCGAGGGCATCCGGCTGTTGGGCTCCAGCACGCCCTGGATGATCAGATTCTGAAATTTATCCACGATCTGCTCATACAGCGGTCTGGTATCCCGGTAATCCAGTATGATCATAGCCCCTCTCATTCTGCCGCCGCAGCGGCCCGCGCTCCCGTCCGCAGAGCCGTCTGTCCAGCCCTTCGGCTCCCGAATTGTGTATTTAGAATATTAAGTGTTCTAATTCTCTTAGTACACTCATTGTACACATCACCCGGTACTCTGTCAAGTACCGGGCTGTATTTATTTTCCGCCGCACGCACGGCCAATATGGCTCACCAGATCCGATAGTTCCCGCTCAGCGCCAGCAGCGCGAACAGATACAGACAGTTGTCGTAATATCTTCGCGGCCCTTTCCGCAGCGGCTGGTTCCAGAACCATTCCGCCCAGCGGGACGCCACCGCATAGCCGCTCTCCGGATCCTCCCGGTCTCCCGGTTCCACCGTCAGCGCGCCCTGCGCGGTCGCCGCCAGCAGTCCCAGCGGATGCAGTACCGTCTGATCGACAGGCGTCCCGTCCACCTCAAAGACGCATCTGGCCGCCTCCAGATCCGTCCCCAGGAAGCGCATCTGACGTAAGGGGGCGCCCAACTGGCCCTCATCCTTCCCGAACCACAGACAGTCCAGTCCGATATTCGCCGCCGTGCGATAGGCGTCGCTGTAGAACCTGTCATGCGTTTCCCCCCAGGGCATGGGGCGGCGCATCGGAAGTCCCTCAAACGTACCGTATTCCGGATTCAATCCCGTAACGGGATGACACGCCCTGGCCAGATATTGCCGGCTGGCCCGCGCCGCCTTCCTCCAGAACGCGCGGTCCTCTTCGTCGGCCCAAAGGGCGAACAGCTCGTAAAAATGGGGCAGATGGTAGGACGGATCGGTGAACGGGCTGCCGGGCACGAACAGGATCAGTCCGTTGTCCCGGTTCCACATGGGATGTCCGGCCCGGCCGTTTTCCCCCTTGTGCAGGCAGGCCCGCAGAATTTTCCTGGCCTCTTCAGAATAATCGAAGATCCCCTCTCCGTCGCCCCACCGATGCGAAGCGAAAAACAGCGCCATGGCAAAATATTCTTCGCCGTCCGGGGCCGGTCCGTAAGCGTTTTTCGTCCCGTCCGGCGCGCAGGACCAGGCGAAATAGCCCTCATTTTCACCTTTTTCCAGATACATATAGGTCTTCGCCCATTTCCAGATGCGATCGAACTCCGCCTTGCGGTCCAACTGTACGCACAGCATCATCCCGTAGGACATTCCCTCGGTCCGGGCATCCCGGTTCCCGGTATCCTCCAGATATCCCATGTCCTCTCCGGCCTCGTGATAGATGCGTTCCTCCGGCCCGCCGCAAAAAAAGACCTGTGCGGCATGCTCTATCCTCGCGCGGATCTCGGTCTCGCTTTTTCCGAGCTCCGCAAAAAAATTCCGATATATTCCCGTCTCAAACGCGCCCATATGCTCTCCCTTCCGGCCCATCAGAAAGCCCGTCCGGCTCGCGGTGAATTTTGTGTCCGCATCTTACAGAGGCCGCGCCCCGCAGCAGTCTGTGGGGCGCGGCCTCATTCTGTTTCCGTATCGATCAATTTGCCGCAGAAAACCGTATCTTTTGCGATTCAGTGTACCAACAGCGACTTTCCGGTCATCTCCGCAGGCTGCTCTTTGCCCATGATCTCGATCAGAGTGGGCACGATGTCCGCCAGGCAGCCGCCTTCCCGGAGTTTTACGTCCTTCCCGTAGTTGACGAGGATGAAGGGCACCGGATTGGTGGTGTGAGCCGTAAAGGGTGCGCCGGTCTCATAGTCCACCAGTTGCTCCGCATTGCCGTGGTCCGCGCAGATGAACATCACGCCGTCCACCTCTCTGATGGCCGCCACCGCTCTGCCCACGCAGGCATCCACCGCTTCCACGGCCTTGACGGCCGCCGCCTCCACGCCGGTATGACCCACCATGTCAGGATTGGCGAAATTGATAATGATCACATCATAGACGCCGGATTTGATGGACTCCACCAGCCTGTCACAGACCTCATAGGCGCTCATCTGGGGCTTTAAATCATAGGTGGGCACGTCCTTGGGGGAATTCACCAGGATGCGGTCCTCTCCCTCGTTGGGCTTCTCCACGCCGCCATTGAAGAAAAAGGTCACATGCGCATACTTCTCGGTCTCCGCGATGCGGGCCTGCTTCATGCCGTTCGCCGCCAGCCACTCGCCGAAGGTGTTGGTGACGGAAATCTTATGGAACGCCACCTCCTTGTTCGGAATGGTAGGGTCATAATCGGAAAAGCACACATACGTCACATCCGGACGCTTCGGCCGCGCAAAGCGCGTGAATGCATCGTCGCAGAACACATGGGTGATTTCTCTGGCCCTATCGGGACGGAAGTTGAAAAAGATGATGGAATCACCGTCCCGGATCGTAGCGACGGGCCTGCCGTCCTCGAGCACCACGGTAGGCTTTACGAACTCGTCCGTTTCCTGTCTGTCATAGGAAGCCTGAATACCGTCCGGGCCGCTGGACGCGGTCAGCCCTTCGCCCTGTGTCAGCGCCCTGTAAGCAAGCTCCACTCTGTCATAATTGTTATCCCGGTCCATGGCATAGTAGCGTCCCATCACGGAGGCCACCTTGCCCACGCCGATCTCCTTCATCTTCGCTTCCAGCTCCTCCACATAGCCCTTGCCGCTGGTGGGAGGGGTATCGCGGCCGTCCAGGAAGCAGTGTACATATACTTTGGAGAGGCCGTTCCGCTTCGCCAGCTCCAGCAGCCCGTAAATATGGGTGTTGTGGCTGTGCACGCCGCCGTCGGACACCAGGCCGTACAGATGCAGGGAGGAATTCTTTTTCTTACAATTGTTCACCGCGTCCAGAAGCGCCGGATTTTCAAAAAAGGTGCCGTCCTGGATCTCCTTGGTGATCCGGGTCAGCTCCTGATAGACGATGCGGCCCGCGCCCATGTTCAGATGTCCCACCTCGGAATTGCCCATCTGGCCCTCCGGCAGGCCCACCGCCATGCCGCTGGCGTTGCCCTTCACGAAGGGGCAGGTGCGCATCAGCTCGTCCATCACCGGGGTGGACGCCTCTGCCACCGCGTTATGGTCTTTTCTCTCGTTGAGGCCGTAGCCGTCAAGGATCATTAACACTACTGGTTTTTTGCTCATGGTTGATCTCCTTTTTTTCTATCGAAACGGAAAGCGCGCAAATCAGACTCTCCGCTGTTCCATACCGTGAGAAATTATACACAATTTTCCTGCCCTGTGCAAGAGGGGATGCCCCGGTTTTCACCGGAAATAAGCATTCATGCCCCATTTGGGGCCGCGGAAGCTTCGTATCGGGCATGGCCGGAAGCATCCCCGCATCACAAAAATCCCTTCCTATTTTCTGCAAAAGGTGTTACAATCATCAAAACCATTCTTTCCGCGGAGGAACTGCGTCATGATCGCTCTGCTTTCCCGTATTTTCATAAAGAACCGGCAGGATGTGGAGGACCCGTCCGTCCGCCAGGCCTACGGTGTGCTCTGCGGCGCGGTGGGGATCGGGCTGAACCTGATCCTGTTCGGGCTCAAATCCTTTGTCGGCGTCATGAGCGCCTCCATCGCCATCACGGCGGACGCCTTCAACAACCTGTCCGACGCGGCCTCCTCCCTGGTGACCCTCATCGGCTTCCGGATGAGCGGCCAGAAGCCGGATCACGATCACCCCTTCGGCCACGGGCGCATCGAATATCTGGCGGGCTTCGTGGTCTCCTGCCTGATCCTGCTGATGGCGCTGGAGCTTTTGAAGACTTCCGCGGAAAAGATCGTCCATCCCGACGTTCCCGCCTTCCATCCGCTGATCCCCATCCTGCTGTCGGTCTCCATTCTGGTGAAGCTGTATATGTATGGCTATAACCGGGCTGTGGCCGCCAGGATCCGCAGTGCCGCCATGAGGGCCGCCGCCGCGGACTCCATCAGCGACGTTTTCGCCACGGCGGTCGTGCTGGCCGCGGCGCTGACGGAACATTTCAGCGGCATCCATATCGACGGCTGGTGCGGTCTGCTGGTGGGCCTTTTCATCGGCTATTCCGGCATCTGTGCCGCCAGAGACACCATCAATCCGCTGCTGGGACAGCCCCCGGATCAGGCGTTCGTGGACCGGATTCGAAAGATCGCCCTCTCCGATCCCGCCATCCTGGACATCCATGATCTCATCGTCCATAACTACGGACCGGGCCGCACCATGATCTCCCTGCATGCGGAGGTGGACGCGGCGGGCGATCTTCTGAGCCTCCACGATGCCGTGGACACGGTGGAACGGGAGCTGCAGAGGCAGCTTCACTGCAGCGCGGTGATCCACATGGATCCCGTAGTGACAGATGACGAACAGACGCTGGAGGTGCGGGAAGAAATGCGCGCGCTCTTAAAGGAGATCGATCCCGTCCTGCAGCTCCACGATTTTCGGTTGGTCCGGGGAGCCAGCCGCACCAAGATCCTGTTCGACGTGCTGGCCCCTTACCATTTTAAAATGGACGACGATGCGCTCAGCGCGCTGATCGATGAAAAAGCGAAAAAAATTGACCCCGGCTATCACACCGTGGTCAATGTGGATAAGGATATGAATTCCTGAAAGCCCGCCGGATCGCTTCCCGGCACGCTGCCTGGCCTGTCAGCGGATCAGCCGCTTCCGGCTCCACTTTCCGGAAAGGTACCGGAGAAAAGACACCAGATAGTTGGCGCACCAGCCCATGGGCACCGCATACCAGACCGCAGCCACGCCCCAGACGGGCGCACAGAGATTGGCCACCGCCACCCGGATCGTCAGATTCACCAGATTGGCCGCGGTGAAGACGACAACATCCCCGCTGCCCCGCAGAACGCCGTCCGTAACGGCCTTCAAGCCGATGAACCCGAAGAAAAACGCGAGAAAAGAGACGTAGGAAACGCCGGTGGAATAGGCCAGCGACGCCGTTTCCCCATCCAGAAAAGCCCCAATGATCTGTCTGCGGAAAGCGAGCAGGATCCCGCAGATCAATACGGCAAACCCCAGCACGATCCCATAGGAACTCCGATAGCCCCTTCGCACCCGCTCCGGCTTCCCGGCCCCCATATTCTGGGCGGTGAAAGTGGAAACCGCGTTTCCCGCGGCGATCATAGGCACGATACAGATGGATTCGATGCGCTGTCCCGCCGTATAGCCCGCCAGCACTGAAGAACCGAAGCCGTTCACCACCGACTGTACCAGCAGCATGCCGATGGATACGATGGACTGCTGCAGCATGGTGGGAATGGCCACCTTAAGCATTTTTCCCAGCATCCGTCCATCGAAGAGACGCCTTTCTTCCTCCTGCGTCACGGCCGGCTCTGCCGCCGTTCCGGCTCCGTGTGCTTCTCTCCCCTCCGCTTCCCCGTATCCCGCCAGACGCGAAAGCAGCAGACAAAAAGAAATCACCGCGGAAATTCCCTGGGCCAGCACCGTGGCGACGGCCACGCCTGCCACACCCCAGCCAAACCGCGTCACAAAGACGATATCCAGAAAAATATTCAGCAGAGAAGAAAAGACCAGAAGATACAGCGGTGTGCGGGAATCCCCCATGGCATTGAACATGGACGCCAGCACATTGTACATGAACAGGAAGGGCAGTCCCGTAAAATAAATTCGCAGATAGAGCTCCGCCTGCTGCCGGATATTTTCCGGCGTATGCAGCGCCCGCAGAATCCCGCCGGAACAAAAAAGGCCGAAAACGGCCAGCGCCAGACTCGCCAGCAGAAACGAGAGCAGCGCCGTGGAGACCGAGGTCTTCATCTGCCTGTATTGCTCTGCCCCCAGGTACTGAGAAGTGACGACCGCGGAGCCGTTGCCGCCGCCGATGGCCAGCATGACAAAAACGGTGGTCAGCGCATAAGAAGCGCCCACCGCCGCCAGCGCGTCTTCTCCCACGAACCGCCCCACGATGACGGAATCCGCCATGTTGTAAAACTGCTGAAACAAGTTGCCCAAAATCATAGGAAGCGCGAAGAGGAACAGTTTCTTCCCCGGCGCGCCTTCCGTCATGTTGATATTATTCTTTTTTCCGCTTTTCATTCGGACCGCCCCAATCATAGATCATGTTCGATTCCGTCCGGTCCGCCAGAAATATCTTTTCCGCAAACCGGTAATTCATCCTGGAAACCACCGTGCTGTGAACCGTAGCATCTCCTGTCACCATTGTGTTCCAGTATATGATCTCATATTCCGTATGAGGATAATAAAACGCGGGATCATAGGCGGGCACATACTCGATGCCGGTCCGCTGCACCCCCATATCCTTCATGGTCTGTCCCAGCACCCGGATCGTTCCCGTCGGCTCCACCAGACTGCTGTCTTCCACATAGGAAAACATTCGGCCGTTCTCCGTCTGCAGAAAGACGATGGCTTCCTTCGTCACGGGCACATAAGAATTCCCATACCAGTAATCCATGACGCCCTCGATGAAGCTGTCGCGGATCACCTTATATTCATCCTCCACGATAAAGGATTTGGCCGCCTCAAAATTTCCCCGTTCAAAATTCTCAAACATAGGGGCAAAATAGGCGCTGATCTCGCTCTGCTTATCCAGACAGGCCAGAAGCTCTCCCGCGCCTGCCGCCCCCAGCCCCTCCGCGCGTTCCAGGAGCGCCCGGTAATCCGCCGCATGAGAAAGACTCAGATAAACTTCCTGCACCGGAATCACGCAGAAGGCCTCCACCGCCGGCAGATAGAGCGCCGGATTCCCCTGCGCCGCCGTCAAAAGCCGATCCGCAAAATCCTGATATTCCGGAAAGCCGCTGCTGCCGTCCAGGCCGTCCAAAAGCACAACGCTCTGATCCCCTGTCTGCAGAAGGCGCTGCGCACAGGTGACGAGCAGCTCCGCCGCCTGCGTTTCGGCCGGCACCTTCTCCAGCACGTCCAGACAGCGCTGCGCGGTGGCATATGTCACATTTCCGGAATTGATCTGTTCCACCGCATCATTCAGGACCGTGGCCGCATAATTCTGCAAAAGGACGCTGTCTCCGGTGACCTCATACCCCTCCAGCAAAATGCTTTCCGCCTCCTGCTCCATTCCCCGGACCGTGAAATCATCGGCAAGCCCCCGATATGCCTGTACGCTGGTGCCGTCGATGGAAAGCGCCTCCTCATAGGCTCCCTGCGCGTTCACGTAATCCATCTCTGTCATATAGGCCCCGGCCGCCTCCAGCGCCCGGCCGAGCTTCGTCTGCGGAAGATTCCAATAGATCAGCGTGATCCCCGCCGCGATGATCACCACCGCAGCGGCTGTACCGATGATAAGCCGTCTCCTTCTCGCCTTCCGTTTTCGCATTCCAAACATCTCCCGAACCAAGAACTGTGCGCTGTACGCTTCTCTTACCCATTCGCCGCCCCTCGGGCACGGCTCCTCCCCGCAGAAGCCGCACACCTGCCGGGGCCGCGGCAGCCGCGGAAATCTTAAGACAAAAAAGGAAAGAGGTTTTCAGCAGCTTCGCCGCAGGATCCAGAAAACCTCCCTCTTTTTCCGAGTTTAACGAATGGACCCAAAAACGAGGTACGCGAACACCCGGTGTTCGTATACCTCTTGATCAGTGGATCAGACGGGAGTCGAACCCGTGTCCAAAAGCCTATTCCCTGTCCTTCTACTATCGTAGTCTGTTCTTTCTGCCGGTCTTTCTCCGGCCGTTCCCTCCTGCGTCCGAAAAAAGCAGACATCCTGACGCGCTCGGTAGCTTCATGATACGCCTGCGGGGGCAAAGCTTGACCCGCATCGTTTCTCACATCGTCGATGCCCGAGTCTTAAGGTGTGAGTGCCTTAAGCCGGACAGCCGCCATCAGGCAGCGTATGCTAAATTATCTTCAGCGTTTATATTTAGGTTTGTGGTTTGACGCACCACCTGCGGATAGCTTCTCCAGTTGCAAGACCCCTGTCGAAACCTTGACTGACCCATATCCGGCGAACACCGCGTCCCGGCACGGCATCCTCACAGGAAGGAAAACGCGCGGCCAGACGGCCTCTCCGCTTTCCCGTTCTTCATTATATATTCGGCCCGCTGCCTTTGTCAACCCGTAAAATCCGCCATTGATGCCGGATTTTTACAGGTATCTTTTTGGCAGGTATTGCAAGAAGCACAACTGCCGCAAGAATACTGGCTATTCCAATTCCTTCTCTGACAGTAAGCGCTTCATGGAAAGCAATCACTCCAATGAAAATTCCTGTCAGCGGCTCGAAAGTGCTGAACAGGGATGCCTTCACTTCTCCGCAGAGGATTACGCCCTTTTGAAATAGCACCAGAGCAAAAACTGTGGCAAGCAGGGCAAGACCAAACTCTGCAGCCCACCCTGTCGCATCCAGACTGAAAACGAGCTTTTTGCTGAAAAAAGCAATTATCCCAATCTCCGCTGCGGACAGCAGAGAGATCCAAAACGCAAGCACAAGAGAGTGAAGCCCTTTGACGGTGCTTTTTCCCAACAAAACGATATATACAGCATAAATTATCCCGGAGGCGATCGCCAGAATGATCCCCTCCACGCGAACCTTTCCGTCTGGAGTATAGAGCAGCGCCATGCCTCCAACACAAAGGATGGCACAAATGATTTGCTTCGTGTCCGGCCGTGTCCTGAAAAATATCGCCAAAATCAACATGACCGCAACAGGATAGGTGAAGTGAAGGGTCGTGGCCATGCCGCTGTCGATATAGGTGTAAGAAGCATAAAGCAGTATCGGCATCAGGGCATAAGGTATCGACAGTTTCAGCAGGGCGAGAAACTGTTCCTTTTTTATTTTTATGGAACAGCCCGGCAAAACAAGACAGATGAGTCCCAGCACGATGCTGCCAAAGAAGAATCTGCCGAAAGCGACCGTATAGGCATTGCTGCCATGAGCATATGCGATTCTGGTCAACAGCGGCATCGTACCGAACAGGACAGCAGAAAGAATCACATAAAAGACACCGAGATGGCTTCTGTCGTCTTTCATGGTCACTGGTTACGCTCCGGGAGCATAACGGAAAAATGCACAACAACTTCCGGGTATCCCTCTACCGGAACCCAAGCGCGAATTTTATTTTCGATTGGTCTGTCAACCTGCGCAGTTCGTGTAGACAGCGCCAGCGCTTTTCTGCATCCCCTGTGGCTTTCCGGAGCTCCTATTTTTGCGCAGACCTGCCCTTCGGTAAGACCTGCCGCCGCTGCCGCCTGATTGACCGCCAGAACATGATTCCCCTTGTCAATCAGGCGAGCCGTGCCGGGAAACGCATCCCATGTAAGGTGAAACGCCCG
>CANQVD010000040.1 GCA_947627215.1 uncultured Eisenbergiella sp. | reverse complement strand
TATTTTACTCTGAGGTATCTTTTTATCAACCACCTTCCTTGGAATCCCCTATGTTTGTATTATACAGGAAGCTCCTATGCTACAATGAAATTGGTGTCGCAAGCCAAATTTCATGCATAGGAGGAGGCCCAAATGGACAATAAAAGTTTATCACACACCAAATGGAAATGCCAGTATCATATCGTTTTTATCCCCAAATATCGTAAAAAGGTATTGTATGGAAAAATACGGGATGATGTGTGGGAGATCATAAGTACACTGTGCGAGTACAAAAGTGTGGATATCATAGCAAGAGCAGTATGTGTCGATCATATACATTTAAGTGTAGCAATTCCGCCGAAGATCAGCATATCGAATTTCATGGGATATCTGAAAGGGAAAAGCACGTTAATGATATATGACAGGCATCCAGAATTGCAGAGTAAGTGGGATAAAGCGTTCTGGGCAAGAGGGTATTACGTTGAGACAATTGGCAATATTACAGACGAAGCAGTACAGAAGTACATAAAAGAGTAGGCGGAGGAATCAAGAAAAGAAGATTCCAGAAGTACCGCTTTATAAGCGGACCAGTGACAAAGCTTGCGACACCGCCCTGCGGGGCGAGCAGTAATATTAGCCCTTTTGAGGGCTAATAGCAAACCACCAGTTGAACTGATGGTTGCTGACTTTGAAAGAATTTTGTGTTTGGTTTCAAGGTATCAAAATAAGACCGCCTGTATTAGCCGGTTTGGAAAGGTGTATGCTGGATTGATTCAATTCGTTTTTTCCTGCGCAGCCAGATACGCCTTGCCTTTCCCGTAATAGATCCGCAGGAACTTGTTCGCGCCGGCAGTCATATAGACATTGTACGGTTTGCCCTCGGAACGTTTCCTATCCAGGAAATGGTAAACCGTGTCATCCGGCTTCGTCTGCAGCAGGACTGACATGACCAGAAAGAGGGCCCTCCTCAGACGGGCGGGGCCGCATTTGGATGACCGGTTGCTTTTCGAGACGTATTTTCCAGATTCATCCACGCCGGGATCAACACCTGCAAAGGCTGTGATGGCCTCCCTGTGGGTGAAGCGTGAGACATCGCCGATCTCAGCAATGAGCTACGGCCCAAGGGTCTTTCCGACGCCGCACATGGCCATGACCGTATCGTATTCAGGAAGCGTGGTTGCAAGTTCATTCATCTCACTGCGGATGAGGACGGTGGTCTCGGTGAGCGTACGGAACTGGCGGATGCTCATTTCGACGAGGTCTTTATAGGTTTTTTCCTTTGGGAACACCGCAACAAGATCCCTGGAAGCCTCGAAAAGCTCCTTTGCTTTCGCCTCGCTGAAGTTATAGCCTTCCCTCCTGCAGAAGGCCCTGTAACGCCCAGTGAAGGTTTTCAGGCCGGCTTTGCGGACACAGTCGACATGCCAGAAGGAAGCGGCAAAGTCACTCCATTTCTCAGAACCGTCCTCGCGGGCGGGGCTGGTGAAAAGAGAGTTCACGCCCGGATAGGTCATATCCAGAAGCGAGATGAGGTTGTTCCTGGCAGCGACTTTCTGTTTGGTAAAGAAGTCCATCTGCGCGTTGAGTGTTTTAAGCTGGGTTCGAATGTTATCCATAGGAGAATACTCTCGCGGATCGGCCCAGTTGTCAAGCGTGTAGCGGGCGATCTTTTTGGAATCAGCGGGATCGAACTTGACCTTGCGGATGGAGTTTTTGCCAAAGTTGCGGATGAGGTGTGGATTGACAGCGGCGACGAAGATGCCGGCGTCAGCCAGGCAGCGAAGGCTGGGTTCGTGATAGCGGCCGGTGCATTCCATAACGGCCCTGGTATCGCCGTCAAGGGAGAGGATGTAATCCTTAAGGCTGTTCAGTCCACTGAAAGAGTGAGTCACATCAAAAGGTTTCCTGAGGGAGACGCCGCCGGGCTGCAGGACTGTCACGGTGCTCTTACCCTTTGAGACATCAATACCGACTGCGTTCAACATGGTCGTACCTCCGAAAGAGAGAATTGCATGGTACCAGCGGTTATCTATTGCCGATTCAATCTCCTGGGGTATTACGCGGACATGCGAGAGGCAGTCCAACCTGCATAAATCGAACGGCTGCAAATGGAAGGCTGGCTGACAGGCTGTTCTACGGACACCAGATGGTCCAAGGAGGAAACCGTCACACCAATGCCCCCCATTATACAGCTTAAGCAATGAAACGGTTAGTCCTAACTGGCTGTTAGGTATCTAACCACCACAATCTTATTGTAGAAGGAAGAATACGACAAATTAGAAGATGGGATAAAGTAAACGAGCTTTCCATGGGAGGCAGACAGTAATATGATGACTGCGAGCCCTCTTTAGCGGCATCAGCAACATATTCCGGAGAGGTTAAAATTACCCCCATTTGAAATGGGGGTTAATAATTAGAAGCTTTGTCATTGACTTTTTATCCTTATAGAGATAAAGTTAAAATGATTAAAGAATATGTCTCTGATCTAACGACAAAAAAATACAACGTTAGATAGAAAGAATACTACGCTTTATTAAACGTTACGATTATAAGTTAGAATATGCCTATGGTTATATTATGAAGCTGGCAGGTTTTTCCAGCAAAAAGCCATATTATAGAAGAGGTATCATGAGGATTACATTTGATAACCAAAGGAAATAAAAAGCGGCCTGCAATTAGGATAGTTCCTATGCCGGAAAGGTGTTTCCGTGTTTCTGTCATAATGAATTGTTTGCCCGGTATCAATGAGGATAAATATGAAGACTGTAGAGATTATCGTTCCCTGCTATAATGAAGAGGAATGTGTCGAGTTGTTTTATTCTAAAATTGTTGAGATATTTAAAAAATTTTTGCCGCAATACGCTTATAAACTCTTTTTTGTTGATGATGGAAGCGTTGACCATACTCTGGCAAAGATTAAGATGCTGGCTGAAGCCGCGGATGATAAACGAATATCCTATTTGTCGTTTTCTAGAAATTTTGGAAAAGAATCGGCGATATATGTGGGCCTGCAGCAGAGTACAGGGGAGTTGGTGGTGGTGATGGATGCGGATTTACAGCATCCGCCGGAATTGCTGCCGGAAATGATCAGGGCCATTGAAGAAGAAGGTTATGACAGTTGTGCGGCCAGAAGAACAAACAGAAAAGGGGAACCTATAGTTAAGAGTTTTTTCTCGAAGGCTTTTTACTATGCAATCAATAGGGTTACTGCTTTGGGATTGGTGCCGGGGAGTACGGATTTTCGTATGATGACCCGGCAGATGGTGAATGCGATATTGTCATTATCCGAAAGAGAGCGCTTTACAAAAGGGATTTATGCCTGGGTAGGCTTTCGAACCAAATGGGTTCCTTATGAAAATGTTTCCCGGATTGCCGGAAAGTCTAAGTGGTCATTGTTGGGATTGTTTAATTATGCGTGCAGCGGAATTGTTGCCTTTTCGACGACTCCGCTGAGAATGGTAATATGGATGGGAGTATTTATTGTATTAGGGGCTTTTTGTTATGCGATGTATACCGCGATAAGTGTTTGGAGGCATCCCGAACTGAGTACCGGAAGGGCTACCGTCGTGCTGTTATTGCTGTTTCTGGGAGGAGCTATTATTACTATATTGGGAGTAATTGGTGAGTATTTGGCGAGAATTTATATGGAAGTAAAACGGCGTCCGATATATATTGTGAAGGAAACAAATATAAAAATGGAGGATAATCCGCGTGAATTTTAGTTTCTGGGGGGCTATCATATTGCAGGGATTAATAGTCGTCTGGTTATTGAAAAGCCTGCATATATGTAAGGACGCTTCCTGTTTCCTGAATAATGAGTGCGTCCGAGCATTAAAGGGCTATTTTAGTATCATAATTCTGTTATTTCATGTCCCGGTTTCCAGCGTGTGGCTGAATTGTCTCTGGGGGGCTTCGGCTTTTTCCATAGTCACATTGTTTTCTTTTTTCTCTGCGTATGGGCTTACGGTAAGAAGCAATGCGGACAGGTCATATATTAAAGGAATTCCATTTCGGATTCTCAGATTAGTGATACTGTATGGAATTGTGCTGTTTATGAAATTTGTTTTAACGGAAAATATGTTTTCCGGCGGGATTTTGTGGTTTAATTGTCTGTTGCTGTCTTATATTGTTTTTTTTCTGGCATATTCCTTTGGGGGGGGGTATGGCGCATATATCGTGGCTGTATTTTGGGTGTTATATGCAGTCCTTATGCGTATTTATCCCAATGAATATTTTGGATGGCCGGCACAGTCGTGGGGGTTTGTTTATGGAAGTCTTGCGGCTGTGTTTAGAAAACCGCTGCAGAACTTTCTTGCCCAAAATATCAGACGGCTCTGTGGAATATGTATTCCGGGCTCATTTATTTGTGGAATTGTTTATTTGCAAATACATACTCCGGAACAGGAAAGCGTGGAGATGTATCTTTTGCGTGTTTTGATTTCAATATTTGCGGTCCTGCTGTTTTTGACACTGTCGACGCGAGTAAGCCTGAAAAACAAAGTTATGTCATATCTTGGTAAACTCAGTTTGTATATATTCTTGCTTCATGGAATGATAATTGATATTTTCAGGCAGTATTTCTCTGATTTTTGGTTGAACATAGTTTGTATATTCGCAACGGTTTTTTTGGCGTGGAACTTTTACCTCATGAGCCATTTGAGAGTTATGGAAAAATTAAAGGGGGTATTTAAACGAAAGAGATGCAATTCATGATTTCAATTGTAACGCCGACATTTAATTCCATGCGAACCTTAGAGGAATATATGTCGGCGATTCTTCAGCAGGATTACCCGCATGACAGGTTGGAATTGATTTTTGCTGATGGCGGTTCCACGGACGGAACCGTGCAGCGGATAGAACAATATAGAGAGGAACAGGATATATCGATCAACGTGTATCCTAATCCGCTGCGGACGGCGGAGGCAGGGAAAGCGGTGGGGGTACGGTGGGCGAAGGGGGATATGGTCTGCCTGCTGGATTCGGATAATATTATGCCGGATGCGCATTGGCTGAGCCGGATGTGCGGGCCGTTTGAGGAGAAAGTTATTGTCGCATCTGAACCGATAATGTATACTTGGAGAAAATCGGATAGTGTGATTAATCGGTATTGTGCCCTGATTGGAATGAATGATCCTCTTTGTATGTTCGCGGGTAATTATGACCGATATTGTATGGTGACTGGAAAATGGACGGAAGTAAAACGGGAAGAACTTGATAAAGGGGAGTATCTTTCTGTCCGGTTTTATGAAAATATGATACCGACGATTGGGGCCAACGGTTTTTTGATACGTCGAAAAGAACTGCTGGATAATTTTGAAGGGGATTATCTCTTTGATATTGATATTTTATGGGAATTGTTCCGGAACAATTCCCAACTGCGTGTTGCAAAGGTAAAAACCGGAATTATCCATCTTTTTTGTCCGGATACGAAGACGTTTTATCGAAAACAGAATCGACGGATCCGGGATTTTCTATATTTCAGCGATGCGAAGGGGAGAAAATATCCCTGGAACAGAATTCATAAAACGAGGATCCTGAAATTTGTACTATATTGTATCACCGTTTTTCCCCTTCTGATACAGGCGGGGATCGGTTATGCGAGAAAACGGGATCTGCGGGCGTGGGCTTACCATATTGTGGCGTGCTGGGTGACACTTTGGGTATATGGGGTTGGGGTGATTTCCGGTTTGTTTAAAAAGGAACAGGCGAACCGTGATAACTGGAAGCAGTGAGGAGAGACGATGGGACCTTTCAGGCATTTGGCTTATAGTGCTGCCGCGGCGGGAGTTTTGTACATTCATTTCCGAAATCTTAAAATGCCGGTCGCATGCATGGCCGCTGGAGTGTTGGTCGACATGGATCATCTGATAGAATATGCATCCTATTGTAAAGGAAAATGGGACTGGAACGAGTTTGCCTCGGGAAGTTATTTTAATACAAAAGGCACGGTGAAGGTCATTTTTCATTCATGGGAGGCTGCAATAATATTGTGGAGTATGATATTATTGAACGACCGGTTGCGAAAGAGCGGCGAATTGCGGGGGATCGCGGTGGGATATACTCTGCATTTGTTTTTGGATCAGATCGGTAATAATTTGAATCATCTGGGATATTTTGTAGGGTATCGCAGAATGGTCAAATGGCAGCAGGAGAAATTGATTCGCAAATGAGGGATAAGAGATGAATAAAAAAAAGCAGGGAACAGAAACGGAAATAGAGCTTTTTGTGCCGGGAAGGCTGTGTCTTTTTGGAGAGCATAGTGACTGGGCCGGTCTGAACAGGAATATGAATGCGGCAATTATTCCTGGGCGTGCGATCGTGACAGGGATAGAGCAGGGAATATACGGTGTGGCGCGAAAAGACGAGGCTTTCTCCGTATCCAGCGAATTGCCGGAGTATAAGGGGGCGTCTTTTTCCTGTGAAATGGATATTGGAAAGCTGAAAGCCACCGCGAAGGAGGGCGGCTTCTTTTCCTATGTTGCCGGAGTGGCTTCTTATATATGCGAATGGTATCATGTCGGCGGACTTCATTTGGACATTACGAAGATGGATTTGCCGATGAAAAGCGGACTCTCTTCTTCCGCCGCTATTTGTGTGATGGTCACGAAAGCGTTTAACCTGCTATATGAACTTCATTTGAATACGTTGGGAGTGATGAACATCGCATATTGGGGGGAGCAGAGGACCCCTTCGCGCTGCGGACGGCTGGACCAGGCATGTGCTTTTGGCGTGAATCCGGTATCCATGATCTTTGACGGAAATGAATTGGATGTGGAGCGAATTTCCGTAAAAAAGCCGCTATATTATGTGTTTGCAGATTTGATGGCTGGGAAGGATACGGTGAAGATTCTGGCGGATCTGAATCGGGCATATCCGTTTGCTGGAAATGATATGGAAAGGGAGCTGCATGATGCCCTGGGAGTTGATAACCAGAGAATCACGGAAAGAGCGATCGAGTATATAGCATCTGGGGATGCGCGGAGGCTTGGAGCGCTAATGGAGGAGGCCCAGGCACTATTCGATGAGAAAGTAGCGCCTATGTGTCCGGAAGAATTGACGGCGCCGGTGCTGCATTCTGTTTTGACAGATGAGAGGGTCAAAGAATTCATATATGGCGCAAAGGGTGTTGGGTCACAGGGAGATGGAACGGTACAGCTTTTAGCAAAGGATGAACTGTCTCAGCGCAGATTAATGGATTATCTTCGGAATGTGCGGGGGATGACCGCTTATTCGCTTACACTTAAGCCGAATCGGAGCGTCCGCAAGGCGGTTATTCCAGTGGCAGGATTTGGAACGAGATTGTATCCTGAAACGAGAGGAGTAAAAAAGGAGTTCTGTCCGGTTGTTGACAGAGATGGTCTTGTGAAGCCGGGGATTCTGGTTCTGCTGGAGGAACTGGATGCGGTGGAAATTGAGGAAATCTGCCTGATTCTGAATCGACAGGAACAGGCATATTATGAATCGTTTTTCTTTCAGCAGTTGCCGGAGGAACATTATGAGAAATTACCGGAAAATATGAAACAATATGAAAAGAAGATCAGGAGGATCGCGCAGAAACTGCAATTCGTTTATCAGGATGAACAAAAAGGATTTGGACATGCGGTATATCAGGCGAGAGATTTTGCCGATGGTGAACCGGTTTTGCTGTTGCTTGGGGACACTATTTATCAAAGCGATACAGGAGTTCCCTGTACAAGACAGCTTTTAGACGCTTATGAGCAATATGGGCAAAGCATGGTAGCCCTGCAGAAGATAACGTTGTCGGAGGTCACGAATTACGGTATTTTCAGCGGTATATGGGAAAATAAAGAAGAGACGGTACTCAAAGTGGTGCGAATCGAGGAAAAGCCCAATCGAAATATGGCGCAGGATTTTTTGTGTGTATCCTCTAAAAAGTGCAGAGAGAATTACTATGCCGCTTTTGGGGCTTATGTCATTACAGAGGCGGTGTTTGATCGGCTGGATGAGGCCGTACAAAATAATATCGTGGATGCAAAGGGGGAAATAGGATTGACGGAGGCATTGGAATATGTATGTGAAAAGCAGGGAATAATGGCATTTTTGCCAGAAGGGAAATCATTTGATCTGGGGAATGCGGTCGCTTATCGAAAGACCGTGAGCGAATTTGGATTAAAATGAGACAGAGCCATCGCCAAAATTCGAAATAAAAGGAAACATAAAGAGGATGATGAGCAAAATTACTTTGAGGATGAATTCTTTCTATACGAATATTTTATGGATAATAGCATTACTGGGATTTATCGTGGGAGCGTCTGTTTATCATTATGGTCTGCTGTTGCAGTATCCATTGAACGCAGAAGATTTGATGACGGTCGAAGCAATGTACTCATCCCTGCATTATGGGGCAAAATATAATAACTTTGATTTTATATATATAATTTGCGCGTTGGCAGCAACGGTTTTGGGAAATATGACTGAGTTTGCCGCGAGATTGCACTTCACCTTTTTATATTCGATTAATATGTGTTTTGTTTTGTATTTTTCGTTGTCTGAAAAGGGAAAAAAGAAAGGCGCTTTTCTTCTGCCTGTGGTAGCTTTGTTTTCTGTGGTTCTGTTTCCGGCCTTACTTAATCCTCAAATATTTCAGGATAGTGGGGGGGGCAGTTTGATATATTTGTGGCCGTTTATTTATCACTATTCTGCACGAATCTGGGCATTTATTTGCCTTTTGGTAGTTTCAAGATTCTTATCTTGTACCGGAAAATACAGAATATTCTGGTTTATCATGTGTATGGCATCTGTTCTGTATGCAGTATGGCAAAGGGATCTGATTTGGTGGGTGGTATTTCTGATTCCGGTAATGATTGTAACTGTTTTACGCATACTGTATAAACCGGAATGGCAAAAATATGTATGCGGTGTATTTGTATTTGCTTTTGGGCTTTTGTTGGTCAGCCGGGTGCTGCCGTTTGATGCAATACCGGGAGGGTGGACGAGAGAACGCGCAGTAGTTTATGGGGCCGTTCGTGGCGGGACTAACTGGAGCTCTATCGATATGTTGGGAGAACATTTCCGAAATTATATTGAGCTGAATTATATTTTATTTGATATTCACCTTGATGGTTCTCCAGTAATAAGTTTGTATACGGTTGTAGATATTGTTAGATTATGTATGCTGCTGGTTGGTTATATATTTGTATTTCATATTATAAAATGCAGTATATGGCGAAAAGACAGAATACAGTATGGTTTTGTTGATGAGGTTCTGGCATGGGCGTATCTTTTGCTCTCCCTCATTTTTCTTTTTACAGATTATGGCGCATCTCCATTTATGAGATATTTTGCAGGAATGACATCGATAATGACGGTTTTATTGTGCAGAAATCTGTTTCGATTTCCTGAAGTAATGAAGTTAGAAATATTGAAGACAGTAAGTTATAAATGGGTAGGAATCTGTATGGCCGTATGCTGTGTTTGCAGCGCAGGAAATGTTTGGTCTTATCAGGCCCCGGATGATT
Source organism: uncultured Eisenbergiella sp. (assembly GCA_947627215.1). Classification (GTDB taxonomy): domain Bacteria; phylum Bacillota; class Clostridia; order Lachnospirales; family Lachnospiraceae; genus Gallintestinimicrobium. Next base: position 25,430 of record CANQVD010000040.1, on the reverse strand, counting down.
GGGGGGCCGATTTAAAAGAGATAAGAGAGTATATTGATTGGACGGACTATGGCCATGTGTTGTCCACATATTGGGTGGCTTCACGTTTGTCTGCGTTAGGAGATGGAACAAAACGAGCGTATCATTCTCCGGAGGAAGTAAAAAGTGAACATGGGGAGAATGCAAAATGTGCCTATATAGTGACGGAGAATCTGAATCATTTGGGTAGATATAATCCATTCACCGTATATAGTTATTGTGATACGTTAGATTCCATTCTGGAACATTATTCGGGGATGACGGATATACTCTATATTGGTAATTTTACAGTGTTGGTATTTGAAAATGGTTTATAAATAAAACATAACTGGTCTTAAAAGTATGCTTTTACATGCCGGGGCATTTCGGCGGACTATTAATTTGTAGATAACTAATCCACGAATACCAGAGCGGCCAATGGCGGGGGACTGTGAAATCAGAATCTTTTTCCAGTGCTGTCAGAAGATCAAAATGTGAGACTTGTTAGGGGGAAAAAATGTAAAGTATGGCTTTACCTCTTGACAAAAATTACTTCATAACATAATAGGAGGGCAAGGATGATTTATGCAATGGCCTGTGGTGATAATCAATATTATCCATCTGTACGATTTCAGTTGGAAACAGCCAGGAAAAAAGGGAAAGTGGATAAGACGCTGGGGTTTCATTTAGAAAATATTGATGAAGAGTTTCGAAAAAAAAACGCGGAAATTTTTGCTGCAGGTGTAGGACGGCGAAAGAGTTGTTATCTTTGGAAACCGTATTTTATCCGAAAAGCATTAGATATGATTGAATATGGGGATTGGCTGATTTATTTGGATGGGGGAAGCTTTTATTATAGAAACAGCGTTAGAAATGTGATACAATGGATGGAGAAGCAACATATAGATATGGCGGGGAGTAAGCGCGGAGGATATTCTGAGAAGGATTGGACGAAAAGAGATGTGTTCATCGCATTGGGGTTGGATAGGGAACCTTATATCAGCCAAACACAGTGTCATGCGGGACTGTTAATTTTAAAAAAGACTGCGGAGACTATAAAGTTCGTTGAGGAGTGGCTTTCCTGGTGTCAAAAATATCAACTGATAACAGATAGTCCGAATATATATGGAAGAGATAATTACGAGGGGTTCCGAGAGCATAGACACGATCAGAGTATTCTTTCTTTGCTTATGGGGAGAAATGGAATTCCCTGCATTGAGCAATTCCCTTTTCCGTTTTTTTGCGTTTATCATCATTCTCTGTTATTATCTGTAAAAGATATTAAAAAGATGCAAAGAAAAAAATTTTGGTGTGATATTTGGTCTGGGATTAAGCGACACGATATTGGATGGATTTTGTATGTTTTCAGGGAAAAACGGGAAGAGTGGTATTGGTATCAATGGTTTCATCAGAGAAGGATGTATAGTGAGATGGGAAAATCATGAATAAGAAAATTATCCGCAGCCGAACGTATAACTCACGCTTTCTTAGGAATATTTACAATAAATTTCATCAAGGTGATATGTTTTTTTACTATCCCTTATACAACATTAACGCTCAGATGAGTCCAAGAAAGCTGAAAATATACAATCAGGCGGGAGAGCGGATGGATAGTTTTTTCATCCGCGATTTTCATCGCGCCAGCAATCCGTATTGGAATAACAGCAGATATTTCATCTGGGATCGTTATAATTACGGATTGGATACACATTTTTATTCTCATCAGGCGATGTTGGAAACAATGGGGTGTCCAACCAGAAAATATGGTATTATGTTAGAGTCCAGGGCGATTGTGCCGCATGACTATCATATCTTTCGAAAGAATAGGGGGTTGGAAAAAGAGTTCCTGGCGGTTTTCACATACGATGATCAATTGTTAAACGAGATAGAGAATGCGAAATTTTATCCGGTCTGCGCTGCAGTTTGGTATGGCGTGGATGATAGCAAGGCCGTGTTAAATGACAGGCAGTATGAAAAAAAGACGCGAAATGTTTCTATTGTTTCGTCAAATAAGTTACAGTGTGATTTGCACCGTTTTCGGATTGAAGTGGCCCGTATCTGTCAAAAGGAAAAGTTGGCCGATGTATATGGAACGCTGGACGGTGGGATGGTTTGTCCCATCGAAGATACGCTGGCGGATTACAGATATAGTATTGCGATTGAGAACCAGATATCTGATTATTTCTTTTGCGAGAAGCTGACGAATTGTTTTGCTGCGCAGACGATTCCTGTTTATATGGGAGCCAGAAAGATCCATCAATTTTTTAATATGGATGGAATAATTAAATTGGAAACATCTGATCCGCAGGACATAAGACGTGTCCTGCAGCAATGTAATGCAAAGGAATATGAACAGCGTCTTCCGGCGATTTTAGATAATTATCACAGAGTGCAAGAGTATTTGAATATGGATGATTATTTATATCTGCATTACATGAAGGAATGAATAACAGGCAAAGGCATCATGTATCGGGAAGGTATCTATAGCGGCTTAGTGTTTTTAGAAAGAAAAGGAGTTTTATGAAAGTCGTAATTTTGGCGGGCGGCCAGCCAAGCACGATTGCAAGCGGCAGGGAAGAGATCCCCAAACCGATGGCGTTGATTGGAGAAATGCCAATCCTGTGGCATATTATGAAAGAGTTTTCTTGGTATGGATTTCATGAGTTTATCATCTGCGGCGGTTATAAGGCTGAGATAATCAAGGATTATTTTGCGGATTTTTATCTGTATAACTCAGATATTACGGTAGACCTTCTGAATAACAAAATAGAAATACATAAAAAAGTATCGGAGGATTGGAAGGTCACAATTGTGGATACCGGGCTTTATTCTGCGACAGGAGAACGGATTAGCAGAATCCGGGAATATATCAAAGAAGAAGAGTTTGTCGTTTCCTATGGGGATTGCCTGTCAGATTTAGATGTCCGGAAATTGGTAGAGGAACATCATGGAGCCGGACGGATGGCTACAATGGCTGCGGCGGCTCCTACAGGGAGAAATCAGTTGATCGTTGTCGACGGTCGGGATTGTTTGAGGGAAAAAAAAGAACAAAAAGAGGAATTTGAGGCGTGGACCGACGCGAATATTTATGTGTTTAATAAGAGGATTTTCCATTATCTGAATGGAAATTACAGCCTGGAGGATCAGTTATTTAGGGTTTTGAAGCAATTGGATCAGATACATGTTTATAAACATCGGGGGTTCTGGATGCCGGTAGAGACGGTCAGAGACAGAAGTGAAATGGAAAACCTTTGGAATGCGGGCATGGCGCCATGGAAAGTCTGGGAACAGGAGCGAAGATGAAAACAGTGATATTGGCGGGGGGAAAAGGGACGCGCATAAGCGAGGAGTCTCGTTTCCGTCCAAAGCCAATGGTGGAAATAGCCGGAAAACCGATTTTATGGCATATTATGAAAATATATTCCGCATATGGATATCGGGATTTTATCATTTGCTGCGGATATAAGGGCAGGATGATCAAGGAGTATTTCACCAGATATTACCGTCATCAGACTGATTTGACATTTAATATGGGGAGTGATTCCGAGCAGACACATTTTTCCAGAGTGGAGCCATGGCGTGTTACATTGGCCGATACCGGTGAGAACACATTGACGGCCGGCCGTATTTTGCGGATCAGGGAATATCTTGGAAAAGACGAAGAATTTATGCTGACATACGGGGATGGAGTGGGAAATATTGATCTTGACGCTCTGTGGGATTTCCATCGGCGACAGGGAAAAATCGCTACGATATCTGTTACGCAGCCGGAAGGGAGATTTGGAGGTTTGCAGATATCTGCCAACGGTTTGGTGCAGGGATTTCGAGAAAAGGATAGGGGAGATCAGGTTTGGCTCAACATTGGCTATATGGTTCTGAATCGGGAAATATTTGATTATTTGGGAGATGGGAGCCAAATGCTTGAGGCGGGACCGTTTGAGAAGCTGGCTCGGGATGGTCAGATGGCAGCGTATCGGCATGAGGGATTTTGGGCGCCTATGGATACAGTGCATGATCGGGATTATCTAGAGCGGTTGTGGGAAGAAGGAACTGCGCCCTGGAAAGTATGGAAGGATATGGAGTAGACATGTTTGAAAATATGACTGAAGCACAGGCGAGGGAAAAAATCTTAGAGTTTACGGGAGAATATTTTCGGGCTTTTCACAGCGGGAAAAAAGGGTATGAGCCGGGGGATCGGATCCCCTATGCGTCCAGGGTATACGATGAAAAAGAAATGCAGAATCTCGTGGACAGTGCGCTGGAGTTTTGGCTTACTTCCGGACGTTATACAGATGAGTTCGAAGCAAAATTAGGGCAATATCTGAACGTCAGATATTGTTCCTTGGTGAATTCCGGATCTTCCGCCAATTTAATCGCTTTTATGGCGCTGACATCTCCGTTGCTTAAGGAACGCGCAATAAAAAGGGGCGATGAGGTGATTACAGTGGCGGCGGGGTTCCCGACCACGGTGGCGCCGATTATTCAGTACGGCGCCGTTCCTGTTTTTGTGGACGTAACGATACCGCAGTATAATATTGATGTGAAGCTGCTGGAAGAAGCTTTGTCAGAGAAAACGCGTGCCGTTATGATCGCGCATACGCTGGGGAATCCTTTTGATCTGAGAACAGTGAAACGGTTTTGTGATCAGCATGGGCTTTGGCTGATCGAGGACAATTGCGATGCTCTGGGCGCGATCTATTATCTGGATGGAAAAGCGCATTATACAGGAACGGTGGGGGATATCGGGACATCCAGTTTTTATCCGGCGCATCATATGACGATGGGAGAGGGGGGCGCGGTATACACCAATCATCCGCTTCTCCATAAGTGTATTCGATCCTTCCGTGATTGGGGGCGGGACTGTTCCTGCCCATCCGGCCGGGATAATTTGTGCGGGCATCGATTTGACAGGGAGTACGGAGAACTCCCGTTGGGATATGACCATAAATATGTATATTCTCATTTGGGCTATAATCTGAAGGCAACGGATATGCAGGCGGCAATCGGTTGTGCACAACTGGAAAAGCTCCCGATGTTTATTGCGCGCAGGAAAGAAAATTTTTCATATCTGAAGGAAGGCCTTAGCTCCGTTACTGATAAGCTGATTCTTCCGGAGCCTTGTCTTGATTCGGATCCGAGCTGGTTTGGTTTCCTGATTACATGTCGGGAGGGAATTGACAGGAACGAGATAGTACAGCAGTTGGAAAAGAAAGGGATCCAGACCCGTATGCTGTTTGCTGGAAATCTGTTGAGGCATCCCTGTTTTGATGAAATGCGTAGGAATGGCGTTGGATACCGGGTTGTCGGCCAGTTAAAGAATACAGATCGGATTATGAGGGATTCTTTCTGGATCGGCGTGTATCCGGGAATGACGCAGTTAATGCTTGATTATATGGTGGGGAGTATCAAGGATATTGTGAGATATTCTGATGTTTGACAATATTTATGTTTGAATAATAGGATCATATATCAATGAAATTTGAATTCACGGGCAAAAATACAGGCAGATTAATTTTGATTTTTTTTTCGCTTATATTTTTTTATAGCGTTTTATTGATTCTGGCATGGAGCATTCCAGCTTCCAATGCGAGGGCGCATTTGGAGGAAAGTAGGGAACTGATTGCGGAAGAGGGAAATTATAAAAGATTTTTCTCATGTATAGATGTTGCGCAGACGGAAAACTGGTCGGACGGCTATTGGTGGAATATGGCGTATCACGCGGATGAGGGGGGTACTGTCAGGTCTGCTTTCCAGGCGAATTATTGTGAAATAGAAGGCGCGAATCCGCCCTTATTGGGTGTGGAGAATCTGATCGAAATTTTGAACGCAAAAGCGGACGAAAGAAAGATCAGTGTTGAAAAAAAGTCTTATGGAAGATATTGGCAGGGAATGACAGTGATTCTTTTTCCACTGCTGTATTTTTTTAATATTTCTCAGATACGGGCGTTGGCGTATCTGGTTATGCTATTTCTTTTTTCTTCCTTTTTGTATTATATTTATTTCAGACTGGGGAAGATTTACTGCATAATCACATTTTTGGGACTGGTGTCAGTTCATTTTTATGCTGTCCCGATTTCCATGCAGTACGTGAGTTGCTTTTCTGTTATGTTGCTGTTCTCGTTATGGTGCCTTAGGAAAGATCTGCCGGAAACGGGGAAATTATGCATTGCTTTTTTTGTCGTTGGCAGCATTGTGAACTATATTGATTTCCTGACGACCCCGCTTATTACCTTTACCGTTCCGGTCACAATTCTTGTGACCCGTTACAGAAAGGAAAAAGGTTATCACAGTAGGGATTCCCTGCGGGTTATCCTGTCATCTGGGGTATTTTGGAGCCTGGGTTATACTTTGACATGGATATCCAAATGGGTATTAACCTGGATTGTTTCCGGGAATGCAGATTTTTTTTTAGACATTTCAAATCATATTGCGCAGAGAGCCTCATTGAACAGTGGTTTTTTGCAGCATATTTTGGATTTTATAATCGGCTCAGGACATAATGTGTTGGGTCTGTTGGAATCTCCGGCAACTTTGCCGCTGTTTTTCATTGGGATCTTGGGTGCAGGGAAAATGATTCGGGAAGCGGCCGGAAAGGAATTTCTGATTACTTTTGCGGATTACGGACTAATCATTATTTTGCCATTTTTGTGGATGTTTCTGTTTGCGGAGCATTCAAGAGTACACTATCACTTTGTGTACAGAATACTATTTGGAAGTATATTGGCTGTTTTCTTTGCGTGGTCTGTCTGGAACGACAATAGGAAGGAGGAGGTTAGGGTAAAGTGAGTAGAGCAGTTGGGGAAATTAAGAAAAGAAGATTCCAGAAGTATTGGTTATCATTCTATAACGGAAAGAAGGTTTTTATCACCGGTCATACTGGATTCAAAGGCAGTTGGATGTGTCAAATATTGCTGAGAGCGGGCGCGGAGGTAACTGGATATGCGCTGGAACCACCATCAGGCCCCTCACTTTTTGATGTATTGGGGTTGGGTGAGGAGGTGCGTTCTATTACAGGTGATATTCGTGATTATGAAAAATTGAAAACCTCAGTTGTGGAATCTAAGTCGGAAGTTGTTATCCATATGGCGGCGCAGCCGATTGTTCGGGAGTCCTACGTTGCGCCCAGGTACACATATGAGACGAATGTGATGGGGACAGTGAATGTTCTGGAGGCGATCCGGAACAGTGATTGCGTACGATCATTTGTGAATGTGACAACAGATAAAGTATATCTCAACAGGGAATGGATATGGGGGTATCGTGAAAATGAGGAGCTAAATGGGTATGACCCGTATTCCAATAGTAAATCCTGTTCCGAATTAGTTACTGGTTCCTACAGGAATTCCTTTTTTCGGGATCAGGATCTTGCTGTTTCAACGGCCCGGGCTGGAAATGTAATCGGAGGGGGGGATTTTGCAAAAGACAGAATCATTCCGGATTGTGTGCGTGCGGCAGGTACTGGCAAGGATATCGTAATTAGAAATCCGCGGGCAGTCAGACCTTATCAGCATGTTTTGGAGCCTGTGACAGCATATTTGATGATTGCAGCGGGGCAATATGAAGAAAAGTGTTTGGAAGGCGCTTATAATGTCGGCCCGAATGAATCGGACTGTATTACGTCGGGGGAGATGGCGGACCTGTTCTGCAGAAGATGGAGAGAACTATCAGGACGATATCAGGCTTGGAGCATACAGGAAGACCAGGGGCCGCATGAGGCGAATCTCTTGCGTCTGGACTGTTCGAAAATTCGGAGCGTATTTGGATGGAAACCCGTGTGGAATATTGAAAAAACTGTAGAAATGACGACGGATTGGTATTATTGTTTGTTAAACGGTGAAGAAATGAAGGAATATACGGATGAGCAGATTCGCAGGTACCTCGATGCGGCTATAAAGATATGACATAAAAATCATGTGCGTGTATATAGAAATGATCTGGGAGGGAATATGAAAAAAAACATACAGTTGTTAGACTGTACTCTTCGCGACGGTGCCTATATTGTAAATGCAGATTTCGGAACTCCTGCGATTAAGGGGATAATAAAAAAAATGCAGGATGCCAATATAGATATCATTGAATGCGGCTGGCTGAAGAATGCGCCGCATCGGGACGGAACTTCCTTTTTTCACGTTCCGGATGATTTGAAGAAGTATTTATTAGAAAAAAATCCGGATTCTTTATATACTGTGATGATAGACTGGGATCGTTATGATCTGGATTCTCTGCCGGATTATGATGGGAGAACCATTGATGCGATTCGCGTTGTATTCCCAAAAGAAAAATTCAGAGAGGGGATCGCGCTTGGCACTGTGATCAGGGAAAAGGGATATCAGGTGTTGTTTCAGGCTGCGAATACGCTGGGATACAGTGATGAGGACTTGCGGTGTCTTGCGAAAGAGATCAATCATGCAAAACCATTGGCACTCTCAATTGTAGATACGTTTGGTGCAATGTACTGGGAGGATTTGTCCCGGATTATCTCTGTTTTGGATGCTGAGCTTGATCGGGATATTAAGCTGGGATTTCATTCTCATAATAACCAGCAGTTGTCATTTTCTTTGACCACACAGTTTGTGGAGAAACTATATGGGGGAGAGAGGAGCCTCATCGTTGATTCGAGTTTGTGCGGAATGGGAAGAGGGGCCGGCAATACAACGACAGAGCTGATTGCCAGTTATCTTGACAGGAAATATAAGTGTAATTATGATATGAATGTCATATTGGATGCAATAGATATGTATATGGGATATTTCAGCGCCAATTATTCCTGGGGATATTCTACGCCTTACTTTATTGCCGGACTGTATTGCACACATGTGAATAATATCGCCTATTTGCTTGAGAATCACAGAACAAATGCGAAGGATATGCGCAATATTATTGAGTCACTTTCGGTTGAGGACAGGCATAAATATAATTATGATCTTCTGGAAAAGAAATATATAGAATATCAGAATAAGGGGATTGATGATGAAGCGCAGGCTGCATATCTGTGTCGGATGCTGCAGGGACGTGAGGTATTGCTTCTGGCTCCGGGAAGCTCTATTTCCAGAGATAAGGAGCAAATAAAGAAATATATTGCCGAATATCACCCTGCCGTAATCGGGATCAATGCTGTCTGTGGGGACTATCAGTGTGATTATCTGTTTTTCAGCAATAAGACAAGATATCAGTATGCGAAAGAGATTTATCCGGACGCTTTTGATTCGACTGACAAAATAATTGTATCTAATGTAAAGACAAAAGCGGATAAAAAGGATATTATCATTAATTTTAATTTGTTGATCAAACGGGGATGGGAGCATTTTGACAATGCGGTCATATTGTGTCTGCGGTTGATGAACAAGCTCCATGTAAAAGAGATTTCCATTGCCGGGTTTGATGGTTTCAGTTCTGACTATGCGCAGAACTACTCAGACAGTTCACTTCCGAATTTAAATCCGGAAAACAGATGGGATGAATTAAATGTTGAGATCAAGGATATGTTCGAGGATTTTAAAGCGACGACACAGGACCGTATATCTATTAAATTTATAACAGAAAGCATATTCCGTTAATCCGGAGGAGTACAGGCATGATAAAGGTATCTGATTATGTGATTAAAAAACTGGAAGAGACAGGGGTAAGACATATGTTTATGCTGCCCGGCGGCGGAGCAATGCATTTAAATGATTCGCTTGGCCGAAGCTCCTTGATAGAATATGTCTGTTGTTTGCATGAACAGGCCTGCGCCATTGCGGCGGAGGCCTATGCGCGGGTAAACAATAAACTGGGGCTGCTTATGGTGACGACAGGACCGGGAGGAACAAATGCGGTGACCGGAGTGGCCGGCGCATATCTGGAATCCACGCCGGTATTTGTCGTTTCCGGTCAGGTAAAACGAGCGGATATGATCAATCATCAGGGAATTCGGCAGCAGGGGATGCAGGAACTGGATATTATTTCTGTTGTCCGTTCCATAACGAAATATTGTGCGCTGGTAGATGATCCTATGATGATTCGCTATCATATGGAACGTGCCTTATATGAAGCTACCCATGGAAGAAAAGGGCCTGTCTGGTTGGATATTCCGCTTGATGTACAGGCAACAATGGTAGATGAAACGCAATTGGTCGGTTATCATCCGTTTGAGATGCCGCTCAATACACATCTTGAGAAGCAGGTATGGCAGGTCATAGATCTGCTGAATCGTTCAGAGCGTCCGGTGCTGTTGATCGGAAATGGGATTCGACTGGCAAATGGCCTGGAAGAGTTGGAGCAGTTGACGGATATTTTGAGGATCCCGGTTCTCACTACATGGAATGGGATTGATCTCATTGAAGAAGACAATCCGGTATATTTTGGAAGGCCGGGAGGCCTTGGACATAGATATGCGAACTTTCTTCAGCAGAATTCGGATTTTTTCATGAGCATCGGTGCACGATTGAATTTGCTGCAGACAGGATATAATTTTGACGGATTTGCCAGAGAAGCAGTGAAAGTAATGGTCGATATCGACAGTACTGAGCTGCATAAGACGAATGTACGTCCTGATATTCCGATATGTGCGGACGCCAGAGAATTCATGCGGCTGTTGATCGTAAATAAAGAAAAAATCGTTCGGAAAGATCGGGAGGAATGGTTTGCATATGGGCGTCGGTTAAAAGAAAAATATCCGATCGTAAAGGATGAGTATTGGCAGCAGGAGGAATTGGTGAATACTTATTGCCTTTTGGAAACGATCTCAAAGCATATGGGACCGGATGACATCTATGTATCAGGGAGTTCAGGAAGCTGCATTGATATTTCCATGCAGACCTTCCGGGTCAAGAAAGGGCAGCGTGTTTTTTGCACGAAGGGTCTCGCATCCATGGGCTATGGACTGCCTTCAGCGATCGGGGCCTGCCTTGCCAGCGGAGGGAAAAGGACCGTTGGAGTGAATGGAGACGGCGGTTTTGTGATGAATATACAGGAATTGCAGACGATTTACAGGCTGAATCTGCCGATTAAGATATTTGTTTTAAGCAATCGGGGATATGGCGCGATAAAGGCAACACAGACAAATTTGTTTCAGGGAAATCTCGTCGCGTGTGACCGTACCTCTAATCTGGAGCTCCCTGAGATTTCAAAAGTGGCAGAGGCGTTTGGACTGAAAACGATCCAGATTTCTTCTAATCAGGATCTGGATGTCAGAGTTCAGGAAGTGTTGAATTATGAGGGGCCTGTGATCTGTGAGGTCATGACGCCGATTGGTCTTACCGCGGTTCCAAAACAAGTTTCTTATAAGCGTTCAGATGGACAGATGGAGTCAATGCCGTTGGAATATATGAATCCGCCGATCAGTGAAAAGGAAATGAAAGAGAATATGTTGATCCCGCTGTGGCAGAAATGAGAAAGATCCGATTCAGGGCATGTTGGAGAGGAAGAAAGAATAGGAAAACCGGGCACAGGTAAGGGGGCAATGGAATGCGTGTTGTGATAACCGGAGCGACCGGAGCGGTCGGGATCGCGCTTATCCGCGATTCGTGGGTTCCTGTCCGGGAAAATCCCTGCTTTTACGCCTGGACAGCAGAAATAGGATTATCTCTATAGCGGAGATGCTGCCCGTGCGCTGCGGCTGATGGGGGGAACGGGGAAAGAACAGGGCGGTTTACTGTATCGGCAGCGGTCAGGCGAGGCCGGGCGGAATATATTTTGGTGCTGCGGGATACGGTAGATGTGGATTTTATGTGACAGGGCAGAATAAAAAACAAACAATATTATTTGCTGGTACTTTTTTCTTAATATTACTGTTCTGGTTTTTGGACCGTATAAACTGGTGGCCGTTGAAGATAAAATATGTTGGGCAGGTGGCTTGATGCAGGAATATAATCCCTCACGAGTATCCCATGAGCTTATTGAAGGGGGTATTAAATTCGTATGAAGGAGAAAATAAAAGCAGTTTTAGCAGACCTTGTTTACTGGTTATATGAAAAAGGGATATTCAAGAACCGTATCCATGTGATGAGCGTGGACGAGACGCTGGACGAACTGCTCTATCATGGGAAAAGTCTGGTTCGTTTTGGCGACGGCGATATCGTCACGATATGCGGAAGAAAGGTCGCCTGGCAGGATAAGGATCCGGAGCTTGGGGAGAGAATTGCGCGTATCCTGCATTTCGATCGGGACGATCTGCTGGTGACGGTATCGGATATTTTTGACGGCCTTTCGCTCTATACTCCGAAAAGTCAGCGCTTCTGGAAGAATCATTTACTGATGTTCCGGCGTGTTTATAAGAAATACTGTACAACGGAGCGGAAGTATGGCAATACATTTGTTTCCCGGATGTATTATAACTTTGCGGATAAAAGTTTGTGTGCTGGATGGATTGACAAGTTCCGGAAAGTGTGGGAGGGAAAAGAGATCGTAGTAGTGGAAGGAACAGGAACCCATAACGGGGTTGGAAATGATCTTCTGGATAATGTCAAAGGTCTGAAGCGGATCATTTGTCCCTCTGCGAATGCCTGGTTTGTCTATGATCAGATCCTGGAGGCCTGTCTGGAATTTGGAACGGAAAAGATGTTTCTCGTTTCCCTTGGCAGTACGGCCAAGGTATTGGCTGACGATCTGGTCAGAAGGGGATATCGGGTTCTTGATATCGGGAATCTGGATATGGAGTATGAATGGTTTTTGCACGGAGCGGATCAAAAGGAAAAAATACCGAAGCATACGGTGATCGGACGAGAGGCGAATGAAAAAGCCGGGTATTGGGAATATCTGGAGCAGGTATGCTGTGAGGTTACGATTTCCGGGGAAATGAGAGATCACCTATGAACCAATTGCCTTATACCGAAATCCTGAAAACCAGGATCAACATCCTTTCCATGGACAAAACCGTTTGCTATCTGGACGGACATTTGAAGGAGCTGCGCGGGCAGTATATTTGTGTTGCCAATGTGCATACCACGGTATCATCCTATCGGGATCCTGCGTACCGGAAGGTGCAGAACGGAAGCGCTCTGAATCTGCCGGATGGCAAGCCGCTGTCCATTGTGCAGCGGGCGCGGGGCTTTCAGGAAGCGGCGCGTGTGCCGGGACCGGACCTGATGCCAAGGCTGTTTGCGCTTTCGGAAGAAAAGGGATACACCCATTATTTTTACGGCAGCAGCCCTGAAACGATCCGGGAGCTGGAGAAAAAGCTGCGGGAGCGATATCCGGCCCTGAGGCTGGCAGGTTTTTATTCTCCGCCCTACCGGCCGCTGACGGCGGAGGAGGATGCGGAGGTCACCCGCAGAATACGGGAAGCCGATCCGGATTTCATCTGGGTAGGGCTCGGCGCGCCCAAGCAGGAATACTGGATGGCGGAGCATGCCGGACGGTTTCGGGGAGTCATGATCGGCGTAGGGGCTGGCTTCGATTTCCATGCGGGGACTGTGAAGCGCGCTCCCAAATGGGTACAGGAGTGCTGCATGGAATGGCTGTATCGGCTGGCGCAGGATCCAAGACGGCTTCTGTGGAGATATCTGGATACCAATACTTCTTTTCTGCTTTATCTGTTCCGGGAAAACAGGGAGCTCAGAAAGAAGGAAAATGCGGCCGGGATACAGAAAGAAGGAAGAAGGGCGAAGCAGCCGGGGAACGTACGTCCCCTGAAGATCGCCATGGTGGGACAGAAGCGCATTCCGTCCCGGGAAGGCGGCGTGGAGGTGGTGGTGGACGAGCTTTCCACCCGCTATGTAAAGCTGGGGCATCAGGTAGATGCCTATAACCGTTCCGGTTATCATGTGTCCGGAAAGGAATTTGACGAGAGCCGCGGGAAGCTTTATGAAGGGATCCGGCTGATCACGATTCCCACGTTTAAGAGCAGTAGCCTGAACGCCATGGTTTATTCGATCCTTGCTTCGTTCCGACTGCTTTTCGGTGGGTATGATGTCGTACACTATCACGCGGAAGGGCCATGCACGATGCTCTGGCTGCCCAGACTGTTCGGGATCCCCGTGGTGGCGACGATTCACGGGTTGGACTGGCAGCGATCCAAATGGGGCGGCTTTGCGGCTGCCGTGCTGAAATTCGGCGAACGGATGGCGGCCAGACGGGCGAATGCGGTGATCGTGCTTTCTCATCATGTGCAGGATTATTTTTTACAGACCTATGGCCGCAGGACCCTGTTCATTCCCAACGGCGTGAACCGTCCGCAGCGTGCGGAGGCAGATGTGATCCGGGAGAAGTACGGGCTGGAAAAGGACGGTTATATTCTGTTTCTGGCCAGGATCGTGCCGGAGAAGGGACTGCATTATCTGATCGAGGCCTTCCATCAGGTAAAAACCGACAGGAGGCTGGTGATCGCCGGCGGCGTGAGCCATTCGCAGGAATACATGAATAAGATCAAAACCATGGCGGCCATGGATGAGAGAATTCTCATGACGGATTTCGTGCAGGGAAGGGTGCTGGAAGAGCTGTGCTCCAATGCGGCGCTGTTTGTGCTGCCCAGTGACGTGGAGGGCATGGCGGTGACGCTGCTGGAGGCCATGAGCTACGGAAATTGCTGCCTGGTCAGCGATATCCAGGAAAACACGGAAGTGGTGGGCGAATATGCGCTCACCTTTCAAAGGGGAAACGTGCCGGACCTGCGGGAAAAGCTGCAGATGCTGATGGACTGTCCGGAGATCCGGCAGAAATACAGGGAACGCAGCGCAGACTATATCTGTGGGCGCTATAATTGGGACGACGTGGTAAGGCGTACGCTGTATGTCTACGAAAAGTGCCGGGAAAACAGGAATTTCCGTAAAAAGCACCGGCGGGGCGGAGAGACAGAGTGAACAGTCGGGAAATATGTGATAATGTGAATACAAAGGTCACGGCAAAGGAGTTCGCTTATGACCTGTTTTTCGGCATTCTGTTCGCCGCAAAGGGCGTGGGACTGACGGAAGGGGATGGTCTGTTTTCCGTCTGCCTGCTGGCAGCGCTGCTTTGCCTTGCGGTCAAGCTCTGCCTGACGGCACACTCCTTCCGGGAATGGACTGTCATGTTCCTCCTTGTGCTGTTGGGGCTCTGTATATGCAAAAGCTCCGGAGAGAGGGCGGCCTGCTGGGCCATGCTGGTCATCATCGGGATGAAGGATGTATCTGTGAAGCGGCTGATGAAGCTTTGCCTGGGGATCTGGAGTGCCGCGTTCGCAGCTTCGGCGGCGGCCGGCATCCTGCATATCCGGGATGGTGTGGTGGTTGTACACGAGAAGCTGGGATTGGGCCCGCTGGTGCGCTGGTCCCTGGGGTATACCCATCCGAATGTGCTGCATGTTTCCTATTTTATCCTGGCCGCGCTTCTGCTCTGCGTTTTTGAATGGCATGGGAAGACGCTGCTGAGGGCTTCGGCAATTCTGATGGCGGGAAATCTGCTTGTGTTTTTATATTCTCTCAGCTATACCGGCGTGCTGCTGGTGAGCGGGTATCTGGTCCTGAATCTGTATCTGGACTGCCGGAAAAAGCTGTATTCCGGAGAGGGCCTGCTGTTCGCGGCGGCAGCGGCGGTACTGATCCTGTTTCCCGTTGCCGCGCCTCTCTGGCTGAATGTGCACAACCATACGCTGTTCATGTTTCTGAATGAGCTGTTTAATTACCGGTTTGAACAGGTATGGAATCTTTTCCACGATTATCCGCCGACTCTTCTGGGAACGAGGGTTACGTATACCGGGAATGCGCATCTGTCGCTGGACAGCTCCTTCGCCTATTTGTTGATGTATTACGGAAAGCTGGGATTTGTGCTGTTTTCCGGCGGGCTGCTGTATCTGGTGTATTTTCTCACAAAAAGGCAGCGCAGAAGGGAACTGGCCATGGTGTTGGCCATGGTCGTGGCCGGAGTCACGGAGCAGTTTTTATTCAATCTTTCCTTTAAAAATCTCAGCCTGCTGCTCATGGGAGAAGTGCTGTTCACGGATCTTCTGGCGCACGGGAACCAGGAACGCTGGTGGAACCGGCCCTTTGCGTTGATTCCCGGGTTCCGTGTATGGGGGGAAGAAAGACTTTCGCCCGTCATCGCGGGCTGGCAGCAGGCGGTTGGAAAATGGCTGGCCGGCCTGTCCGGCGGCGCTGCCGCGGCGGCGGACGGTGAGGCCGGGAGGAGAGCGCGGAGCCTGGCCGGACGCAGGCGGCTCCTGACCGCAGGGGCGGGAGGCGCCCTGTGCGGCCTGCTGATCTGTCTTCTTTTTGTGAAGACGCCGGACAGCGTTTATGTGGCCCGGGGGTTGACGGATCATCGCGGGGAGGATCGGGTGACGCTGGATCTGGAGCGTGTGCCGGAAGGGTTCAACAGTCTGGTCATCGGGTATCAGGGTCCTGAGGGAGAGATGTTTTCGTTCGCCGGAAACATCGTGAAGCTGGAGCAGATCAGAAATCTTGCGGGATATGCGCTGCTGGGGGCGGCAGCTGGCGCTGTGCTCTGGCTTTTGGTACAGGGCCGGCCGGGGAGCGGCCTGCGGCAGGGACGATGAGAAAGAGCGGCCGGAAGGAAATTTGCGGTCTGGTTGGCGAGAAAAGGAAAGGAACGGCGGACAGTGAAGATTCTGATCGTCAATAAGTTTTTATATCCCAACGGCGGTTCCGAGACCTATATCTTTGAGATCGGGAAACAGCTTCAGAAGATGGGGCATCAGGTGCAGTATTTTGGCATGGAACATGAAGGAAGGGTTGTGGGAAACCGGCTGGAGTGTTATACTTCTGACATGGACTTTCATGCCAACGGATGGAAAAGACTGCTGTATCCTTTTCGAATTCTCTATTCCGGAGAGGCAGGCAGGAAGCTGGAAAGGGTGCTGGAGGATTTCGCGCCGGACGCGGTGCATGTGAATAATTTCAATTTTCAGCTCACGCCGTCAATCCTGTATGCGGTTCGGCGTTACGGGAATAGGACGGGCAAGAAGGTCCGGCTGGTATATACGGCGCATGATTACCAGCTTGTCTGTCCGAACCATCTGCTGATGGTTCCCGCCACGAAGGAGCGATGCAGACGGTGTTTGGACGGACCTGTTTTAAACTGTGTGAGGCATAATTGTATACACGGCTCAAAGCTCAGAAGCATTCTGGGAAGCGCAGAAGGAGCGCTCTATCGGGGACTCCACGCCTATCGGATGCTGGACGCGGTCATTTGTCCCAGCCGCTTCATGCAGGACAAGCTGGAGACTCATCCGGATTTGCGGGGGCGTACCGTGGTGATGCACAATTTTGCGGACGCTCCGGAGGAAGCAGCGGTCGTGAAAGAGGATTATGTGCTTTATTTCGGCCGCTTCTGCGAAGAAAAGGGAACCGGAACGCTGCTTCGGGTGTGCCGCAGTCTTCCGGAGATCCCGTTTGTGTTCGCCGGGACGGGGCCCATGGAGGATGAGGTGAATGCGGTTCCCAACATCGAGAACAGAGGGTTCTTATCCGGAAAAGCGCTTTGGGATACTGTCCGGAAGGCCCGGTTTTCAGTGTTTCCTTCAGAATGGTATGAGAACTGTCCTTTTTCCGTGATGGAAACGCAGCTCTGCGGGACGCCGGTGCTGGCTTCCGATCTGGGCGGGACGCCGGAGCTTTTAGAGGACGGTGTGACGGGAATTTTGTTTTCCGGCGGCAGCGAATCAGAATTGCGGGAAAAGCTCGCCGCGCTCTGGGCAGAGCGGGACAGGTTAAAAAGGCTGACGGAGAATTGCAGAAACGTTTCCTTTTCCACCGTGGAGCAGTATTGCGAAAAGCTGGTGAAGGAGATATATCGGGATGCCTCCTGAGGGGATTTGTTCAGACGCTTCATAAAACGGTCTGAATATTAAAAAAGATGTCTGCCGCAGGCAGATGGAGCGGGGATGAGAGAGTATGGCGAGAAGAACACTGTGGGGTACGGTGATTGTAACATATCGCTGCAATGCGCGGTGCAATATGTGTGACTGTTTTAAGGATCCCAGCAGACCGGAGGAAGAGATCACGCTGGCGGAGATCCGGAAGCTGCCGGAGATGGCCTTTACCAACATCACGGGAGGGGAGCCTTTTATCCGGAAGGACATACCGGATATCGTACGGGAACTCTATCGGAAATCGGATCGGATCGTGATTTCCACCAACGGGTATTTCACAGACCGTATCATTGCGCTCTGCAAGGAGTTCCCGAAGGTCGGCATCCGCATCAGCATCGAGGGACTGCAGGAAACCAACGACAGGATCCGCGGGATACCGGACGGCTTCAATCGGGGATATCGGACATTAAAAACGCTGGTGGAGATGGGACATCCGGACGTGGGCTTCGGTATGACGGTACAGGATATGAATTGTGAGGATCTGGTGCCGCTGTACAATATTGCCGATGATATGGGGATGGAATTCGCCACGGCGACCCTGCACAATTCCTTTTATTTTCGCAAAGCGGACAATAAGATTGAGGATAAACTGAAGGTTTCACGAAATTTCGAGAAGCTGATCAATGAACTGCTGAAAAGCAATTCGCCGAAAAAATGGTTTCGGGCTTATTTCAATCACGGTCTGATCAATTATATTTACGGCAATAAACGGCTTTTGCCCTGTGACATGTCCCGAAACGCGTTTTTCATCGATCCCTTCTGTGATGTGCTTCCCTGCAACGGCATGGAGAAAAAGGCGGTGATGGGCAACCTGCGCCGTCAGAGCTGGGAGGAGCTGTGGAATTCCGGCCAGGCGGAAGCGGTGCGGGAATGTACCCGTAAATGCGACCGCAACTGCTGGATGATCGGCAGCGCTTCCCCGGCCATGCACAAATACATCTGGGTGCCTGGCTGGTGGGTGGTGAAGCATAAGTTCTTAAAGGGCGGGAAGTACAGTCTGGGGGAGAATTCCTTCATTCCGGAGGCACGGGAATAGATAATATTGCAGAAGGAGCGCCGGCGGCATGACGACGAAAAAAGACAGGATTTATTACTCCATCATAAGCATAGGCATATTTTTGTTTCTGCTCCTGCCGGGGGAGGGATTTTATTCGCTGTATAAAGACAGTGCGGCGTATTTAAACTATGCGAAGCGCGTGGGGGTCATGCCGTTTTACCAGATTTTTCTGCAGGGAAATCGGATCCTTTTTGGAGAGTCAGCCTTTTTATATGCGGCAGCAATTGAGCAGACTTTGTTTGCAGCGGTATGCTGTGTAGTTTTTTTTCACTTTCTGCGGGAATATTATGCGGTGAAAAGGGTTGAGGCGCTGCCCCTGCTGATAGCGATCCTGACACCGCTGACAATCAATCTGCCCATATCTATGGTGAATCGGGAGATATTGACAGAAGCGTTTTCTTACCCGTTGTTTTATATCTTTATGATTTTTGTGATTCGGGCTGTCTCCGAAAAGACGAATCGGATGTTTATAAAAGTCTGTATCTTTTCCTGTCTGATGGCGATGGTAAGGACGCAGATGCAGCTTACCTTTGTGATTGCGGCGGCCGTTTGGTTCTATATCAGGTGGAGAAGGTGCGATGGGAAAAAATTATCGTACAAATTAACAAAAGCATTTGTTACGGTCTGTCAGTGCGCTGGGATTTTCCTCGCATTGATATTGATTTTATTGAGCATCAATGAGGTGGGACAGACGGTCATTTCCTTGACGAGTTCAGAGGGGATTGCGGAAGAAACCGCGGAGGAAAGGGCGGCTGAGGAGAATTATAAAAATAGTGGAAATGCCGGAGATGAACAGGATACAGGAAATGAGGAAGACAATGAAAAAACGGAAAATGAGGGAAAGCGTGAGAATAACGTAACGGTTCAGTATGGGAGCCTTCTGATAGATAAAACGTTATATGAGATGGATTATGAGGATTATCGGCTGTTTGAGGAGGAGGAGCTGCAGCGGTTTTATCTGGCCGTTTTTGAGCAGATGGAAATGGAGCGAAACCGATATGTCTATGCGAGAGAGGGATTGTGGAAGTGGCAGGACATCATGAATGGGATCGCGGGCGGCACTGATATTCTGAATGCGGAAATCAGAGAATATCAGGCTGCCCATCCGGATTGCGGATTGGACTATGAAAAGGCGGTGAATCAGATCTGCATGGAATTATTGCGGGCTCACTGGCCGAGAATTCTTTATCATTTCCTATGCCTGATCCCGGTGGGAACCTTATGCACCGTGTTTTTCCAGATTGAAGAGATCTATCTGGCGTGTCATATTTTTGCCTTTGGTGCGTATCTGGGGGCGGCGCTGCTGATGATCATCTGGTATAGGCGGCGGAAAGAGGCGCCCCGATACTGGGAGGGCATGATGGCATGCATTGCTGTAAACTGGATATGGATCCTGACGATGTGTATGCTTTTCTTCGGAATGCAGCGGTATATGATTTATGGATTTGGGCCTTTCTGGTCCATGGTATATATACTCGCGCTGAAGCTGCTGCAATGCCGGATCCGGCAAAGGCGGCAGGGGTATGTCAGGAAAGCCCGGAAAGTTGGATGAGTGAAATGAAAATCGTATTTGTAGTTCCGGATATGGCCGGAGGCGGTACGGAACGTGTGATCTCTCTTCTGGCAAATCAGTTTGCCGAATGGGGAATTTCTGTGTCGATTCTTTCTTTTGCAGGCTCTCAACAGGCTTATCCGTTGGACCCCCGGGTGGAAACGGTCAGTGCAGGCGGCGCTTCCGGGGGAAGTATGGCCATACGCCTGAAAAGGCTTGCAAATATGCGGGCCTATTTCAAAAAAAACAGAGGATGTCATATCTTTTCTTTCAGCACTTACGGCACGGGATTTGTGGTGCTTTCCACGCTGTTCATGAAACGGGATATGATCGTGTCGGAACGGATCGATCCCGGGAGCTGTGATCATAAGCTGTATCGGAATTTTTTCTACCTTTTTGCGAAACGTCTGGTTTGTCAGACGCAGGACTGTGTGGAGTGTTTTCCCAAAGCTCTGCGGAAGAAAGCGGTGGTGATCGGGAACCCCGTCAGTCCTGATCTTCCGTCCCGGTTCGAAGGGGAGCGAAAAAAGAGGGTCGTTACGGCGGGACGTCTGGAGCCCCAGAAAAATCACCGTTTGCTGCTGGAGGCTTTTGCGGCATTTTCAAAGGAACATCCTGCATATTTGCTGGATATTTACGGAAAGGGTTATCTGGAAGAGGAATTGCGGAAATATGCCGGGCAGCTCGAAATCGCTGGAAAGGTGATTTTTCACGGATTTTGCAAAGATATGAGAGAAGAAATTCGGGACAGCGCCATGTTTGTCCTGTCCTCAGATTATGAGGGACTGTCCAATTCACTGCTGGAGGCAATGGCAATGGGGCTTCCGGTGATATCCACGGATTGTCCGATCGGCGGAAGCAGGGCCTGTATCCGAAATGACAGGAATGGAATACTGGTACCGATGGGGGATGCAGCTTCGCTGACAAATGCGATGAAGAAAATTGCAGAAAATTTTGAATATTCTGAAAATATATCAATAAATGCTGAAATGATTAAAAATAAATACAAAATATCGGAAATTGCAAAAAAATACATTGAATTATTATAATATTAGATATGATTTTGGGAGAGATGTAATTTCATGAAAGTATTATATATGTCCCACCGGTATCATACCAATCAGAATATGATCATGAAGGGATGGAAGGAAAACGGGCATGAAATCTGTTTTATCAGTCAGTATGCCGGAAAGATCGAGGACTATACTTATGTGAAGCCGGTCATTCTGGGATATGGGACGCTGTTCCGTGTCCTGGATTGGATATATGTCAATGTACTGTTTCGCAGCAGACCCTTCGCGATGGATATGCGCCTGAAATGCGGCTGGCCGCCTGTGAGAAGGGCGGCGAAGGTTATTCGGGATTTTGCGCCGGATGTGGCGATTCTCCGGGAAAGGTCAGTTTATACAATTTGTATGACGGCGCTCTGCAGGCATTATCATATCCCGACGATCCTTTATAATCTGAGCCCGGTCTGGGATACGCAGTTCAAAAATGACCTGGCGCACCGGATCGTCCGCAGACTGACGCCGCAATATCGGATGACGCCTACCGACATTGTGGGGACGGATTATCAGGGCAAGAAGAAGGATGAGAAAAGCTATTGGGCGCCTTTTCTCATGGAGCCGCAGCTTTCGCCGGAGGAACGAACTTATTTCAAAAACGGGAGGATCAATGTTTTCTGCATTGGGAAATATCAGGAACGCAAGAATTTATGGATGATGGTCCATGCAATAGAGGCGCTTTCCGGCAAATATCCGCTGCATCTGGTGATCGCGGGAGAACTGTCGAACCGCTTTCATCAGGAGTACTATGATAAGATCACGGACTATGTAAAGGAGAAGGGCCTGTCGGATCGGGTGACGCTTTATACGAATCTGAATCGGACAAGAGTGATGGAAGAATATGCCAATGCGGATCTGTATGTGATCCCCAGTACGGGGGAGCCCATTTCTATTACAGTGATCGAAGGAATGGCCTTTTCGATTCCGGTAATCAGCGGCAGCGATAATGGCAGCGCCAGTTATATCCTGGAAGGAAAGACGGGATATGTGTTTCGGGACTGCGATCAGCAGGATCTGGAGAGAAAGATGGAGCGGATTCTTCAGGACAGAGAAGCGCTTCTGGAGATGGGCAGAGCGGCCTATGAGCATGTGAAAAAGAATTTTCAGTTTGAACGGTATTACCGCGTCGTACAGATGATTCTAAAGGAACAGGGAGCCCGCAGTGCGGGAGAATTTGGATGAGAAAAATAGATTGTGTGGTTGGGTATCGCCGATGTTGAATACACTAATCTGGAATACAAATAATTAAGAATAGATAATTCAGAAAATAACAGAATATGAATACAAGATATCTGACAATATTAACGACAACATACAATAGGTCAGAATATTTACCCAAATTGTACGAAAGTTTAAAGCAACAATCCGATCTCCGTTTCTGCTGGCTTTTGATAGATGATGGGAGTCAGGATCATACGGCTTCTCTGGCTAAGCAGTGGCAGCAGGAAGGCAGGCTTGATTTTCGATATTTATATAAAGAGAACGGTGGAAAGCATACGGCACTGAATCTCGGCATCGCGCAGATCGATACGGAGCTCACGTTTATTGTGGACAGCGATGACTGGCTGCCGGGAAATGCGGTGGAGCGTATCCTGCATTATCATGAGAAATACCGGGACCGGAAAGATCTGTGCGGCTACAGCTTCCTGCGCTGTTATCCGGACGGAACGGTGAATACAGCCTGTTTTCCGGAAAAAGAAGAGATCGGCACTTATGTTGATGTGCGGATCAATGGGGGTATTGGCGGCGATAAGGCGGAGGTATTTCGGACGGAGGTCCTGAAACAGTATCCGTTTCCGGTATTCGGGCAGGAACGTTTTCTGCCGGAGGATCTGGTCTGGGTGAAGATGTCGGGCCCTTACCGGATGGTGCACATCAATGAGTGCATTTATTTCAGTGATTATCTGGAAGGCGGGTTGACCAGGTCCGGCCGCCGGATGAAGATGAGATCTCCTTTGGGAATGATGGCACGGTCCAGAGCCTATCTGGAAGATGCGGCTGTGAACCGGAAGACGAAAATAAAAATGATGTTGTTATATCAGGTTTACGGGAGATGTGCCGGGTGGAAAACCGGCCGGATGAGAAGCGATGTGCAGTGCGGCTGTCTGTTCTGGCTGTGCCTGATCCCGGCGTGGGTGATTCAGAGGATTTGGATAGGAAAGTACGGGAAATGAGGGGTGAGGCGATATTCCGGTTTGTCCGTTTCATACAAAGAGCCGGTTGATATGTTTTTCACCGAATGCGGAAGATTCGTATTTTCAGATTGGAAAATTTTCCGGGATATGGTACACTGATGTAAGATGTGCATTGAGTCATTGTAATATTTTGTTTATTGAGTGAAACAGTTTCAGGAGGATATTTCAGGATGAGAACCTATCTCGTAACCGGCGGCGCCGGCTTTATCGGCTCCAACTACATCCACTACATGTTCCGCAAATACGGCGATGCCATCCGCATCATCAATGTGGATACGCTGACCTATGCGGGCAATCTGGAGAATTTAAAGGATGTGGAAAATCACCCTAATTATACGTTCATCAAGGCAAATATATGCGATAAAGAAGCAATTTCAAATATTTTTGCAGAAAATGATATCGACCGCGTCGTGCATTTCGCGGCGGAGAGCCATGTGGACCGCAGCATTAAAAATCCGGAGGTGTTCGTACAGACCAATGTGCTGGGGACGGCGGTGATGCTCAACTGCGCGAAAGCGGCCTGGGAGCTGCCGGACGGCACATTCAGGGAAGGAAAGAAATTTCTCCATGTTTCCACGGACGAGGTCTACGGTTCGCTGGAGGAGGACGGCGGCTATTTTTATGAGACGACGCCTTATGCGCCGCACAGCCCTTATTCCGCCAGCAAGGCAGGATCGGACATGCTGGTGAAGGCCTATATGGACACTTATCATTTTCCGGCCAATATCACCAACTGTTCCAACAACTACGGCCCTTATCAGTTTCCGGAGAAGCTGATCCCGCTGATCATCAACAATGCGCTGCACGGCAGGAAGCTGCCGGTATACGGCGACGGGAAAAATGTAAGAGACTGGCTGTTCGTGGAGGACCATGCCAAGGCCATCGATATGGTGCAGGAGCAGGGGCGGTTGTTTGAAACCTACAATGTGGGCGGTCACAATGAAAAGCAGAATATTGAGATTATTCATATCATTCTGGAGACGCTGCAGGAGATGCTGCCGGATTCCGATCCCAGGAAGGCCCTGGTCAGGGAGGATCTGATCACGTATGTGGAGGACCGCAAGGGTCATGACCGGCGCTACGCCATTGCGCCCGACAAGATCAAGGCGGAGATCGGCTGGTATCCGGAAACTATGTTCAAAGAAGGCATCAAAAAAACCATCGCCTGGTACTTTGAACATGAGGAATGGATGGCCAATGTGACCAGCGGTGATTATCAGAAGTACTATGAGGAAATGTATAAAACGGAGAAATAAACATATGGTATCGGGCGCGTCCGGATGCCGCGGCACGAGAACCAAAGAAATATCGAACTGCCGTACTTATAAATCTGATAATTTCGATGATAAGGAGCAAATCTGCAAATGAAAGGCATTATTCTGGCGGGCGGATCTGGAACCAGGCTCTATCCGCTGACCAAGGCGATTTCCAAACAGATCATGCCGGTGTATGACAAGCCCATGATCTATTATCCTCTTTCCACGCTGATGCTGGCGGGGATAAGGGAGATTCTGATCATTTCCACGCCCAGGGATCTTCCGGTATTTGAAGAGCTGTTCGGCACGGGGGAGCAGTTGGGACTGTCCATGTCCTATGCGGTGCAGGAGTATCCCAGAGGGCTGGCGGACGCGTTCCTCATTGGCGCGGATTTCATCGGCACGGACAGCGTGGCGCTGGTGTTGGGTGACAATATTTTTTATGGGCAGAGCTTTTCCAGGGTGCTGAAGCAGGCTGCCCAGCGGGAAAAGGGCGCCACGATCTTCGGCTATTTCGTGCGGGATCC
>CANQVD010000039.1 GCA_947627215.1 uncultured Eisenbergiella sp. | reverse complement strand
AGCTTTTCCAGGGTGCTGAAGCAGGCTGCCCAGCGGGAAAAGGGCGCCACGATCTTCGGCTATTTCGTGCGGGATCCCAGGGAATACGGCGTGGTGGAGTTTGATGAGAACGGAAAGGCTCTTTCCATCGAGGAAAAACCGGAGCATCCGAAGAGCAACTATGCGGTGCCCGGGCTGTATTTCTACGATAATGATGTGGTGGAGATTGCCCGGAACGTAAAACCCTCACCCCGAGGGGAGATCGAAATCACGTCGATCAACAACGAATATTTGCGGCGCGGCACGCTGATGGTGGAAACGCTGGGCCGCGGGTTCGCGTGGCTGGACACGGGCAATCATGACGCGCTGCTGGACGCGGCGGATTTTGTGGCGGCGGTGCAGAAACGGCAGGGAATGTATATCTCCTGTATTGAGGAGATCGCATTCCGGCGCGGGTTTATCGACAGGGCGCAGCTTCTTCGGCTGGCGGAGCCGCTGATGAAGACCAATTACGGGAAGTATTTGGTGGAAGTGGCCAATGGGCTCTGAATGCGCCCGTTGCGGCAAAGTCGAACATATTTTACCTGTTCGGGTGAAATGATACATATTTGAAAGACAGACGGAGAAAGAGGTTCAGAGAATGGGCAAACTAACAGTGGAAACCTGTCATATCGAAGGCCTGAAGGTGATCACCCCGCAGGTGCACGGCGACGCTCGCGGCTATTTTATGGAGACCTACCAGTATAACGATTTCAAGGCGGTGGGGATCGATCAAATATTTGTACAGGACAACCAGTCCGCTTCGAAGAAGGGCGTGCTGCGGGGGCTGCATTTTCAGATCAATTATCCGCAGGACAAGCTGGTGCGGGTGCTGCGGGGCGAGGTTTATGATGTGGCCGTGGATCTGCGCAAGGACTCCCCGACCTTCGGACAGTGGTACGGCGTGCTGCTTTCCGAAGAGAATAAAAAACAGTTTTTCGTCCCCAAGAATTTTGCCCATGGATTCCTGGTGCTTTCCAACTATGCGGAATTCGCTTATAAATGCTCGGATTTTTACCATCCCAATGACGAAGGCGGCCTGGCCTGGAACGATCCGGAGATTGGTGTGAAGTGGCCTATTCAGGAAGGCATGGAGTTGATTCAGTCCGAAAAGGACCGGCACTGGGGCGGCATCCGGGAATATATGGAAAAACTTCTATGAAAAAGAAAATCAGTAAGAGAGCAGGGATCACCGTCTTTACCGCGTTGATGGCGATCCTTGCCGCGGTCATTCTCATTTATCATAATCCGTTGGCGGATCCGCGGGACGAGCTCCTGAAAAAGTCCATCGCCTGTGTGCTGATCGCGGCGGTCATCGCGGCGTTCATCATTTTATACGATAAGATCACGGTGCTGCCCTGGGAGCTGTATCAGAACCGGCGGCTGATCTGGAAGCTGGCGAAAAGCGACTTCAAAAAACGTTATGCCGGTTCCTATATGGGCGCATTTTGGGCGCTGGTGCAGCCGGTGGTGACGGTGGCGCTCTATTATGTGGTGTTCGATGTGATCTTTCAGGACCGGCAGCGGCTGGCCTCCGGCGGCGTATCAGATGTACCGTTTGTGCCGTTTCTGGTGGCCGGGCTGGTGCCCTGGTTTTATTTTTCCGAGGCGCTGACCAGCGCTACGATGGCGCTTTTGGAGTACAATTATCTGGTGAAAAAGGTGGTTTTCAAGATCAGTGTGCTGCCGATCATCAAGATCATTGCGGCCACCTTCATTCACGCTTTTTTTGTTTGCGTTGCGCTGATCATCGCCTGTATCTACGGCTATTTTCCCAGCCTGTATACGCTGCAGGTGTTCTATTACAGCGCCTGTATGTTCATTTTGGTGCTGGCCATCAGCTACACCACCTGCTCTGTGGTGATCTTTTTCCGGGATTTACAGTCCATCATTAACATTTTTCTGCAGGTGGGTATGTGGGCGACCCCGATCCTCTGGAATATCGACCGGTTTGATACGAAGGTCCAGATGTTTCTGAAGATCAATCCGCTGGTCTATATCGTGGAGGGCTACCGCAGCTCGATCTATGGAAGACAGTGGTTTTGGGAGGATTTTTATTCCACGGTCTATTTCTGGGTCATCACGGTGGTGCTGTTTATCATCGGGGCGGTGATCTTCAAGCGGTTGAAGGTGCATTTTGCGGATATTATGTGAACAAATTTAACGGATTCTGTATTATCTGGCCGGAGTGTGCGACTCCTGCCATATTTCTTCGGATTAAAAGATATTCGGATCTTATGAGTGAAAAAGGGAGAAGGCTTTATGGAAATTACAGCCCTGAGTTTTTTATGGATCTTTATCAGTTCCATGATCATGGGATTTTTATTTGCTCCGTTTTGCCTGAGGGATGCGGGGAGTATTATGATTTGGATCTGGTCCTGATCGTTGGGGTTATGGGATTGACGGTATATGCGGAAGTTTTCAGTCTGTTCCATAGAGTCGGTTTTCTGGCTGTGGTGGTATTATTATTGGGGGAGGTGATTATTTTATGGGTACGCCGGAGTGCGGTGAAGCATTATGTATTACAGATGAACGTTATAAATAAATCGGGTATCAAAGCGGTTGTTTTGACGCTCATGATATTGTTTTTTGCGGCGGTTGCAACACAGGAACCGACCCATTACGATACTTATTTGTATCATGCGCAGGCGATTGAGTGGATTGAAAAATATGGAGTCGTAGCAGGGTTGGGAAATCTGCATAATCGTTTTGCGTATAACAGCGCCTTTTTGTGTCTGCAGGCGTTGTTCAGTTGGAAGTCTGTGCTGGGACAGTCACTCCATGGAATGAACGCATATCTGGGGATGATAATGGCAGTATATGCGGTTTTTACATTTTCTCCTTTGAAGAAAGAAAGCTTTAAGACCTCCGATCTGTTGAATCTGCTTTTATTGTTTTATATAATGACTTCGTTGGAGACCATGTCTTCTCCTAATACAGATCTGCTGCCGATGATGATCGTGGTTTATGTATTATCTAAGTGGATGCGGTACACGGAACAAAATGTGATAAAGGACTACGAAGGTATTTTGTGTTTGATAGCTGTTTATGGCATTACAGTGAAATTGTCGATCCTTCCCTTGGCTTTACTTGCTGTTAAACCGGTTTTTACATATCTGAAAAAGCGCGATTGGAGAAAGTTATGCTTTTATGCTGTAATGGCTCTGGTCATTGTCCTCCCGTTTATGATAAGAAATGTTGTCATATCGGGCTATTTGCTGTATCCGTATGCGCAGTTGGACCTGTTTGATGTTGACTGGAAGATGCCGGCATATACGGTTATACGTGACAATCATGAGATCATGGCGTGGGGGAGGGGACTAAGAGATGTCAATCGGTATTCGGAGCCGTTTTCCGTATGGTTTCCGGTCTGGTTTACCGAACTGAGAATGACCGAGAAACTTTTATTTTATTTAAATATACCGTGTTTGGCGGAGACGGTTATTTTTATATTATGGGTATGTAAAGATAAAAGGAGTCAGTATTCCGACAGTGTCTTATTGAAATCAGTGAGCGCGGCGGGTCTGCTGATGTGGTTGTTTACCGCGCCGCTCATACGGTATGGTCTGGTATATTTATTTTTATTGCCTGCTTTTGAGGTCGGGTTCTGGATAAGGAAGTATGTCAGGGAGATCAACCGATTGATCCTGCTTCTGACCGGTACAGTAATTGGTTATGGGATTGCCGGTTATTTGAATCGGAGCATCCCCCTGCAATATCCGAGGCCATATGGCGAATATGAATGTGTTGAAAATGAATTTCAAAACGGAGTAGTCATTTGGTCCCCCAAAAGGGGAGATCAGACAGGCTATTTGAATTTTCCGGCAACACCTTATGCCGGTCAGCTGGAGCGGATTGAAATGAGAGGAGATAATTTGGCGGATGGATTTCGCATAAAAGCAAATAATAAATGAAGCAGCCTGAGGCTTTGTCTTAGGAAAGGTTCAAAAAATACAGAGAAGGAATCTGAGATGAAACTGCGGAAGCTGGAACAAAAAGATGCGCCATATATGCTGGAATGGATGCACGATAAATCTGTGGTAGAAGGGCTTCAGAAAAGTTTTATGTCGAAAACAATAGAGGATTGTATGGCCTTTATCGATGCGGCGCAGGATATTTCTCATAATCTTCATCTTGCCATTGTTGATGACTGCGATATTTATATGGGAACGGTTTCTTTAAAAAATATTAAAAACGGTTCTGCGGAATTTGCGATTACGGTCCGGAAATCGGCTATGGGCATAGGATATTCAGACTATGGAATGTCAGAGATCATTCGGCTCGGTTTTGAAAAAATGGGACTGGAAAGAATTTACTGGTATGTAAAACCGGAAAATGGGAGGGCATTGCGGTTTTACGATAAAAGATATCGTAGGGTTCACAACCGTTTTTTGTTGGCAGAAATGAAAAACGCAGATGTCCCCGATAAAGTTGGAAATTTCATATGGTATTTGATAGAAAAAGAAAATGCAGAAATTTCCTGATAAAGATTGTGAAGCGGAATTATCGCGGATAGAGATGATAAAAGCGTATGGAAAACACCCAACTCGCCATCCACGTAGAAGGCCTGAACAAAATCTACAAACTTTATAATCGCAACCGTGACCGCCTGATCGAGGCGCTGGGCTTATCCCGCCGTCCCCGTTCCACGCAGTTTTATGCCCTGCGGGACGTGAACCTGGATATTTACAGGGGGGAGACCGTGGGCATTATCGGCACCAACGGCTCCGGCAAGTCCACGATTTTGAAGATCATCACTGGTGTGCTGCACGAAACCTCCGGCACGGTGGAGGTCAACGGCAGGATCTCCGCGCTCCTGGAGCTGGGCGCCGGCTTCAACATGGAGTACAACGGCATTGAGAATATATATCTCAACGGCACCATGATCGGGTTTTCGGAAAAAGAGATCGACGCGAAGCTGCAGGATATACTGGACTTCGCGGATATCGGGGATTATGTATATCAGCCGGTGAAAACCTATTCCAGCGGCATGTTTGTGCGGCTGGCTTTTGCCGTGGCCATCAATATCGACCCGGAGATCCTCATCGTGGACGAGGCGCTGTCCGTGGGCGACGTGTTTTTCCAGGCCAAGTGCTATCGGAAGTTCGAGGAATTCAAGAAAAAAGGCAAGACCATCCTGTTCGTCAGTCATGATCTGAGCGCCATCAGCAAATACTGTGACCGTGCGGTGCTCCTGAATCAGGGCGTGAAGCTGGGCGAAGGGAGTCCCCGGGATATGATCGACGCCTATAAGCGGGTGCTGGTGGGGCAGTATGAGCTGCCGACAGCGGCGGAGGGCGTACCGGATCTGACGGCGGACGCCGAAGTGCGCGGCGCCCTGGAACGCCGGGACAGGGAGCAGAAGGGCGGCGCGGAACGGGAAGAAGCCGTTTCAGAGCAGGCCGGCGTCAATCCCGAGATCCTGGAATACGGGACGAAGCAGGCCGAGATCGTGGAATATTTCATCACCGACAGCCGGGGTGTGCGCACCACGGCGGTGCTCAAGGGCGACGTGTTCACCATGCACATGCGGGTGCGGATCCATGAGGATCTTCCGGCTCCGATCTTCGCGCTTTCCATCAAAAATATCAAGGGCGTGGAGCTGACCGGCACCAATACCATGTTTGAAAAGACTTTTCTGGACAGCGTGTCCGCGGGGCAGGTCAAAGAGATCACCTTTACCCAGCGGGTGCTTCTGCAGGGCGGCGACTATCTGATCTCCCTGGGGGTCACCGGCTATGAAAAGGATGATTTTGTGGTCTATCACAGGCTCTATGATGTGATGGATCTCACGGTGGTATCTGACAAGGATACGGTGGGGTATTTTGATATGGAATCGGAAGTGAAGGTGACAGATCTGACCTGAACGGCAGGTCGGCCGCACAGTGCCGCGGCAGGAGCGGCCGCGGGCGGAAAGCGGCGGGATGGCCTTTGTCGGGCGATTTCGCCGCAAAAGGGATGAACAGGCGGGATGACGGGATGCAAAAAGGCAATCTGGAAAAAATCGGGGCGGTAACGCTGAATTACAGCCATTACCCCGGCGAGGACTTTTACTGCGACGGGGCATCGGAGGATGAGCTTCTGGAGATCGTCAGAAGCGTCCCGCCGCAGCGCTACGCGCAGGCGATACGGGAGAAAAAAAGCTGGGAGGTGCTGTATCACCTCTCTGATCTGCGTGAGAATATCGTGGCCTGGCTGCCCATGGACAAGTCGATGAAGGTGCTGGAGGTGGGCTCCGGCTGCGGCGCCGTCACGGGGCGGCTGGCGGAAATGGCGGGCAGCGTGACCTGCGTGGAGCTGTCCCGGAAGCGGAGCCTGATCAACGCGTACCGGCATCGGGACTGCGGGAATGTGACCGTCCATGTGGGAAATTTCACGGATATCGAGCCGGATCTGCCGTCCGATTACGATTTTGTCTGTCTCATCGGCGTGTTTGAGTACGGGCAGAGTTATATCGGCGGGCAGACGCCGTTTCACGATTTTTACAGGATACTCCGGAAACATGTGAAGCCGGACGGACGGATCGTGATCGCCATTGAAAATAAGATGGGGCTGAAATACTGGGCGGGCTGCCAGGAGGATCATCTGGGCACTTTCTTTTCCGGGCTGGAGGATTATCCGGGCGGCGGCGCGGTGCGCACCTTCACCCGGGGCGGGCTGGAGCGGATCCTGCGGGACTGCGGCGAGACGGCGTATCAGTTTTATTATCCCTATCCGGATTATAAATTCATGACCATGCTCTATTCCGACCGGTATCTTCCAAGGGTCGGAGAACTGTCCAACAATCTCCGCAATTTTGACCGGGACCGGATGCTGCTTTTCGATGAAAAGCGCGTGTTTGACATGCTGATCCGGGAAAATCTGTTCCCGCTGTACAGCAATTCGTTCCTGGTGCTCACCGGTCCGGAGATCGGGACGGTGTACAGCCGGTTTTCCAACGACCGGGCCGCGCGGTACGGCATCCGTACGGACATTGGCCAGCGGCCGGACGGCGTCCGCTACGTGCGCAAATATCCGGCCGGACCGGAGGCGCGGGCACATATCCGGAAGCTGGCGGACAATTACCGGAGCTTTTCGGCGGGATATGCGGCGGGCGGACTGGAGATGAACCGGCTTTCGGCGTCGGATTCTTATGTGGAGCTGGAATTCCTGGAAAGCGCGGTGACGCTGGAGGAGCTTTTAGACGATTGCCTGCAAAAGAATGACGAGCCCCGGTTTCTGGCGCTGTTTTCCCGGTATCGGGAGGCGGTTATGGGAAACCGTTCTGCCGTTTCGGACGGCATGCCGCTGCAGGATTTCGACCTGATCTTTTCCAATATCTGCGTGCAGGGGGAAAAATGGACGGTCATTGACTACGAATGGGCTTCGGCCGAAATACGGCCGGAGGACATCATACAGCGGGCTCTTTACTGTTATGTGCTGGAGAACGGAAAGCGGAAGGAGCATCCCATCCTGCAGCGCATTCTGGCGGAGCAGGGCATGGACGGGGCCGCCTTTGCGCGGCTGGCCGGACGGGAAACGGCCTTTCAGGAGGCTGTGATGCGGGAGTCGGACGGCAGTCTGCGCACCGCGGTGACGGACCTGCGGCATCTCATCGGTCATCTGGCGCTTCCGTTTCAGGAAGCGTTTGCCCAGATCGCCAATAAAAGGATCGAGATTTTTGAGGATTACGGAGAGGGCTACAGCCCGGCCCATTCCTATCATATCCAGAACGCTTATATTTCGGAAAATCTGCTTTCGGCGCGGATTCTCTGCGGAGAGTGTGTAAAGGGCATCCGGCTGGATCCCGCGGAGGAGCCGTGCATCGTGCACGTACGCAGGGTGCTGCTGGGAGAGCGGCAATTAACGGAGGCGGAGCTGGCCCGGGCGGTAGTGACCAACGGAGAAATGCTGGACGGCGGATTGGCGCAGTCGGGCGGTGTACGGAATGAAAAAGTGCGGCCCGGCAAGGTGCTGCTCAAAGGCACGGCCCCCCGGGATGAGACCCGGCCTGCCTGTGGGTTTCCCAGCGTCTTTTTTGACACGGCGGATCCCAATATCAACGTGCGGCTGGATCTTCTGGAGGACCGTCCGGCGGGAGAAACCGTGCTGACAGTAGAGGCCTGGATCGTGAGGCCGGATGAGGAAATGCTGAAAAGTCTGCGGGCGGGGCTTGCGAGGAGGAAACGTTTTTGGTTTCAAAGATAAAAAACACGTTGCAGCAGAAGCTGGTCAAAAAGCGTCTGGACTGGTATGAGGAGCAGATTCGGGAGCAGACGGTTTCCTATGACCGCTGGGTGCGGGAAAAGGAAGCGCAGGAGCGGGAAGGGCTGTCCCTGCGGGGAAAGGAACTGCGGATGGCAGTGGTCCCCTACGGGGAATGCACGGCTGATTTTTCCGCGGGCCGTTTCGGGGACGCGGACATCCTTGTGTTTCACGAGGACGACGGTACGCCGGATATGCGGGACCTGGCCTTGGTGTCGGATCATTTTGCCCGTCATCCGGAAACGGTGATCCTTTACGCGGATGAGGATGAGACGGACGGGAACGGCGTGCGGCAGAATCCCTGGCTCAAGCCGGACTGGTCGCCGGATACGCTGCTCTCTTATTTTTATTTCGGCGGCTTTTTTGCGGTGCGCCGGGAAGCGGCGGAGCGTGTGTCCTGGCTGGGTGAGGCGGACTGGCAGGGGAACCTCTATGATTTCGTCCTGAAAGTGACGGAGATCACCGGAACGGCCGATCATCTTGACAGCGTGCTGTTTCACCGGCAAAAAATAGAGCCCTGGGGATATGAGGAGCGATTCCGCGATCTGAAGGAGGCCGCATATGCGCGGCGCGGCTGGCCCATAAAACCCTCCGGCAGGGTTTCCATTGTCATTCCCAGCAAGGATAATCCGCGGGTGCTTTCCAACTGTATCCACTCGGTGTTGGAGTCCTCCACCTACCGGGATTTCGAGATCATCGTGGTGGACAACGGCAGCAGCGCCGAAAACAGGGCGCGGGTGGAGCGGATGCGGGATATGCTGCAGCCGGAGTTTCGGTTCCGCTATCGCTATGAGCCCATGGAGTTCAATTTTTCCCGGATGTGCAACATCGGCGTGTCCATGGCGTCCGGCGATTATATCCTCCTGCTCAACGACGATATCGAGATCACGCAGGACGACTGGCTGGAAAAAATGATGGAGAAGGCCGTGCTGCCCCATGTGGGCGCGGTGGGGGCCAAGCTCATCTATCCGGGCACGGAGATCATCCAGCATGCGGGGATCACCAATATCCATCTGGGACCGGCGCACAAGCTGCAGTTCCGTTCCGACGCGCTGGAGTTTTATTTTAAGAAAAACCGGCTGGCCTTCGATGTGATCGGTGTTACGGGGGCCTGTCTTCTGGTAAAAAAGAGCGTTTATGAGCAGGCCGGGGGCTTTAACGAGAAGCTGCGGGTCGCCTTCAACGATGTGGAATTCTGCTATCATCTGCACGATCTGGGTTATGTGAACGTGGTGCGCAACGACGTTTCCCTGACCCATCATGAATCCCTGAGCCGGGGCGCGGACGACAGCGCACAGAAGCTGCGCCGCCTGCATCAGGAACTGAATATGCTTTATGAACTGCATCCGTCGCTTTACGGCAGAGATCCCTATTACCACCGGTATCTGGTGTCGGATGTGCTGGATGCGGAATATTTTCCCGCGAACCGGTATGATTTTGACCGGCGGGTGGAAACTGCGGCGCCGGCCGTCATGGAAGGCGGCCTGATGCCCGAATGGCATAACGAGGTGCTGCGCATCGGCGTGGAGTTCGCCGGAGATCTGGATAAATGGCGGACCGGGCAGTCCGGGCGGGGCGACTGGATGATCCAGGGCTGGACCTGGGCGCTGGCGGTGGACAACTGCCGGTATCGTTTCAGCCTGCTCTTAAAGCCCGTGGAAAAGGGATACCCTGCGCCCGGTCTGAGCGAACAGGCGGAAGCGGAGGACGCCGGAACGGTGTACCGGCTCCCCTGTACCAGGCAGTACCGGCCGGATATCGACGAGAATCTGCACGGGATCCTTCATACAAAGCTGCCCGGCTTCTGCGTGCAGATCCCGCGGGACAGTCTGCCTGCCGGGGAATATCTGATCGGCGTGTTGTGGGAGGATACCTGTTCGCGGCAGAAGCTGTACCGGTTCAGCGCGGAGACGCTGACGGTGTCATAGAGAACGGCGACCGCGGCGCAGGGCCGATGCTGTGAGGAGATTCGCATGGAAGAAAAAACGCAGACCGCTGCGGCGGAAAAGGATTATAGGGACGCCTACGAAAAAGAGCACTATAAGGCGGTGTATCTGGCGGGGCGGGTGGCTGAGCTGGAGGATCAGGTAGACGATTTGACGTTTAAACTGAACCGTATCAAAAATAACCCGCTCTGGAAGGCCTCCGCGCCTGCCAGGAAGTGTATGCATTTCGTGATCCGACAGAAGGACCGGCTGAAAAACTGCGGCAGCATCGGCGGCGTGGTGCAGAAGCTGAAATACAAGGCCTGGGAAAGGAAAGCCATGACCTATTACGGCACGGCCAGCTTCCCGACGTCGGAGGAACGGAAAGCGCAGGAGGAGACCATCTTTGAACGGATGGTGAAAATCAGCATTCTGGTGCCGCTGTGGAACACACCGCAGAATTTTCTGAAGGAAATGCTGGATTCGGTGGAGTGGCAGACCTACGGCAACTGGGAGCTGTGCCTGGCGGACGGTTCCGATGCGGCGCACGCCCATGTGGGCCAGATCTGTCAGGAATATGCCGCGAAGGATCCCCGCATCGTTTACCGGCATCTGGAGAAAAACGAAGGGATATCGGGCAATACCAACGAATGCTGCAGGATGGCCACGGGAGAATATATCGGCCTGTTTGACCACGACGATATCCTGCATCCCTGTGCGCTGTACGAATATGTGAAGGCCATCAACGAAAAGGGCGCGGACTATCTTTACTGCGACGAGGCCACCTTCAAAAACGGCGATATCAACCGGATGATCACCATGCATTTCAAGCCGGACTATGCGGTGGACAATCTGCGGGCCAACAACTATATCTGCCATTTCAGCGTTTTTTCCCGGAAGCTGCTGGACGGGACGGAGCTGTTCCGCACGAAGTTCGACGGGAGTCAGGACCACGATATGATCCTGCGGCTGACGGACCGGGCGGAACATATCGTGCATGTGCCCAGGCTTTTGTATTACTGGCGCAGCCATGCCGGCAGTACGGCCGCCGATATCAACGCCAAGCCCTATGCCATCGAATCGGCCCGGGGGGCGGTAGCCGACCATCTGCACAAGCACGGCTTTGATCATTTCACGATCACCAGCACCCGCGCCTTTGAGACGATCTTCAGGATCACCTATGAGATCCTGGGAGAGCCGAAGATCTCCATCGTGATCCCCAACAGGGATCATGCGGAGGATCTGCGGCGGTGCATCACCTCCATCGTGGAAAAATCCACCTGGGAAAACTACGAGATCCTCGTGGCAGAGAACAACAGCGTCACGAAGGAGATCTTTTCATATTATGAGGAGCTGAAAAACAATCCCCGCATCCGCGTCCTGACCTGTGAAGGGGAATTCAATTATTCTAGGATCAACAACTTCGCCGTAAAAGAGGCGGAGGGCGAATACATCCTGCTTTTGAACAACGACACCCAG
The DNA here is from genome assembly GCA_947627215.1 of uncultured Eisenbergiella sp. Lineage (GTDB taxonomy): Bacteria > Bacillota > Clostridia > Lachnospirales > Lachnospiraceae > Gallintestinimicrobium. The sequence goes on along the minus strand of CANQVD010000039.1, from coordinate 24,983 downwards.
GTGATCACGGTCAACTGGATGGAGGAGCTTCTGATGTATGCCCAGCGGCCGGATGTGGGCGCCGTGGGCGGCAAACTCTATTATGCGGACAAGACCATTCAGCACGCCGGCGTGGTCATCGGCCTGGGGGCCCACCGGACCGCGGGCCATGTGCACTATGGCCAGAAACGGGAAAATCTGGGCTATATGGGGCGGCTCTGTTATGCCCAGGATATGACGGCGGTCACCGGCGCCTGTCTGCTGGTGAAAAAAGCGGCCTACGAGCAGGTGGGCGGGCTGGATGAGAGCTTCGCCGTCTCCCTGAACGATGTGGATTTCTGCCTGAAGCTTCGGAAAGCGGGATATCTCAACGTGTTCACGCCCTTCGCGGAGCTCTACCATTTTGAATCCGCCTCCCGGGGGCTGGATGATCAGGGCGAAAAGGCGCAGCGCTACAACGAGGAATCCGCCCGGTTCCGGGAAAAGTGGAAGGCGGAGCTGGAGGCCGGAGATCCCTACTTCAACCCGAATTTTTCGCTGGATAAGCCCGACTTTTCTTTACGAGTCTGAGTTTTTGATGTATACTATAGCCAATGAAACAAACCGTTCGCAGCGTTCGGCTTCCGGCCCTGAGCGCCCGGCCTCACCCCTCCGGCGGCCCCGGTCATGGTATATGTCGCTCCCGGACACGCTCTCGCTCGGAAAAGTGCGCAGCGGTACATAATAGCGCACAATACGCGCTCTAAGTACCGGCGCACTTTTAACGGTCCAGTCGCTGACATATGCCATGGCCGGGGCCGCCGGAGGGGTGAGGCCGGGCGCTCAGTGCCAGGGGACAGGACGCTGCGGACGGGATAAAATAAGGACAAGGGAGGCAATGTGTGATGGGATACATGGAAGAGTATCGGTTTTGGCTCGAGGATTCTTATTTTGATGAGGCCACAAAAGAAGAGCTCCGCGGAATCGCGGACGATCCGGCGCAGATCGAGGAGCGGTTTTATAAGGAGCTGGAGTTCGGCACGGGCGGACTGCGCGGCGTGATCGGCGCCGGCACCAACCGGATGAATATTTATACGGTGCGCAAGGCGACCCAGGGACTGGCCAATTATATTCTGAAGCAGGGCGGCGCGGGCAGAAGCGTGGCGATCGCCTATGACTCCCGTTATTTTTCTCCGGAATTCGCGGACGAGGCGGCGCTGTGCATGGCGGCCAACGGCATCAAAGCCTATGTGTTCGATGAGCTCCGTCCCACGCCGGAGCTTTCCTTCGCGCTGCGGACGCTGGGCTGCATTTCCGGCATTGTCGTGACGGCCAGCCACAATCCGCCGGAGTACAACGGTTATAAGGTATATTGGGAGGACGGCGCGCAGGTGACGGCGCCGAAGGACAAAGAGATCATCGACGAAGTGAAGAATGTGATGGATTACCATACCGTCAAGACCATGGCCAAGGCGGATGCCATGAAGGCCGGTCTGTATCAGATGATCGGGGAAGAGATCGACGTGGCCTATATGGCGGAGCTGAAAAAGCAGATCATCCATCCGGAGATCATCCAGGAGATGGCGGAGGATCTGAAGATCGTCTACACGCCGTTCAACGGCACCGGCAACAAGCCTGTCCGCCGGATCCTGGCGGAGCTGGGCTTTAAGCATGTCTATGTGGTGCCCGAGCAGGAGCGGCCCGATCCGGCCTTCACCACGCTGGATTATCCGAACCCGGAGGATCCGAAGGCGTTCACGCTGGCGCTGGCGCTGGCGAAGAAGGTGGATGCGGACGTTGTGCTGGCCACCGATCCGGACGCGGACCGTCTGGGCATTTACGCGAAGGATACGAAGACCGGCGAATATGTTTCCTTCACCGGCAACATGTCGGGCATGCTGATCGCGGAATACATCCTGCGGGAGCGCACCGCCACCGGGAAGATGCCGGAGGATCCCGCCATGGTGTCCACCATCGTGACCACCAATATGGCGGCGGCCATCGCGGCGGATTATCATGTGAAGTTTATCGAGGTGCTGACCGGCTTCAAATATATCGGCGAGCAGATCAAGTGGATGGAAGCGGCGGGCAAAGGCCACTATGTGTTCGGCCTGGAGGAGTCCTACGGCTGTCTGGCGGGCACCCATGCCAGGGATAAGGACGCTGTCGTGGCGGTGATGTGCCTGTGCGAGATGGCCGCCTGGTGCAAGAAGCACGGAAAGACCTGCTGGGATCAGATGATCGCGCTGTATGAGAAATACGGCTATTACAAAGAGACGCAGTATACGATCACGCTGAAGGGCATCGACGGCGCGGCGCAGATCGCCGGGATCATGGATAAGCTCCGCAGCGATCCGCCCAAAGCCTTCGGCGACCTGAAGGTGCTGCGGATGCGCGATTACGCGAAGGACGTGATCACCGATCTGGAGACGGGAGAGACCTGCCCCACCGGCCTGCCCAGGTCCAACGTGCTTTATTTCGAGCTGCCGGGCGATAACTGGTGCTGTGCCCGCCCTTCCGGGACGGAGCCCAAGATCAAGTTTTATATGGGCGTGAAAGGGAACAGCCTGGAGGATGCCGCACAGAAGGTGGCGAAGCTGACGGAGGATCTGAAAGCGGCACTGTAAAAGCGCCGAGCGCCGCAGGGGATGCGGGCAGCGCCGCGGTGCGCCCGCTGCGTCTGCAGGCGGCGTCAGGCGGCCGGAAGTCCCCGGCCGGAAAAGAATGAGAGGAACGAAGCGGCGATACCGCCGGACGCGCGGTATCGCTGTTGCATGAGATGCGCCCGGCGGCGCGTGCCTTTGGCGGCCAAAAGCCCCGGTCGGGCCCCCTTAAGGAGCGGGCAGAAAAACCGAAAGGAGTCAGGACGCGCATGGCTGCACTCAGCTTTGCCAATCTGAAAAGAACCTGGTATTATCTGAAAAAAAACGGCTTCCGTGCCGCCTGCCTGGCCGTGGCGGAGCGCCTTTCGGAAAGCCGTCAGTCGCCCTATGTGTATGAGGCTCCGGCAGAGGATACGCTGAAAACGCAGCGGGAAACGGCTGTCAGCCGGATCCGCATTTCCGTCGTGGTCCCGGCCTTTTCGCCCAGAAAGGAGCATCTGACGGCCCTGCTGGACAGCCTGTGCGCCCAGACATATCCGCACTGGGAGCTGGTGATCGCGGACGCCGGGCCGGATGACGAAACCGGTCAGTTGGCGGAGCGCTGGGCCGGAGCGCACGGACTGTTTTTTGAACGGATCCCGCGGACGCCCGGGGAGGCCCACGCCGTGGGAAAGGATGTTCGGAGCGGGACGGCGCTTTCGGAGGAATGGACCGGCCCGGATGATTTGGAAGCGGTCGGCGGCGAACGCGTGCGGGATGCGGTCTGGCGGGAGAAGGCAGTCCGCTGTCTGAAGCTTCGGGAGAATCGGGGGATTTCCCGCAACACCGATGCGGGGCTGGCCTGCGTGCGCGGGGATTATACGGGGCTTCTGGATCATGACGATCTGCTGACTCCGGACGCGCTTTTTGAAGTGGCCGCCGCGGTGGAGGCCGGGAAAAGGGCGGGGCAGCCGCCGCTGGTGCTGTACTCCGACGAAGACAAATGTGACGGGACGGGGACCCGGTTCTTTGAGCCCAACCGAAAGCCGGAGCTCGATTTGGATCTTTTGCTTTCCAACAATTACATCTGTCATTTTCTGGTGATGGAAAGCGGCCTGATTCGGGAGCTGGGTATGCGCGCGGCCTTTGACGGCGCGCAGGATTACGATCTGGTGCTGCGGGCCGCGGAACGGGGCGTTCCTTTTTTTCATGTGAAAAAGGTGCTGTATCACTGGCGCTGTCACGGCGATTCCACGGCGCAGAATCCCGAAAGCAAGGGATACGCCTACGAGGCGGGGAAACGGGCGGTAGAGGATTTTCTGGAACGGACCGGCCGGCGGGCGGAGGTTTCCCATCTGAAACATTTGGGCTTTTATCGGGCAGACTATGAAGGAGATCTTTTTGCCCAGCGTCCGGATCTGGGCGCGGTGGCATATCCGCTTCCGCCCCGCGGGGGACGCTTCCGCAGCGGCATTTATGAAACGGCGGAAGGCGGCGAAATGCGGTATGCCGGCCTGCGAAACGGCTTTTCCGGACCGCTGCACAGAGCGGCGCTGCAGCAGGAGGCAGACGCGGCGGATCTGCGGGCCATGCGGGTGAGGCCGGAGCTTTCCGCCCTGTACGGACAGGCCCTTGCGCGGGCTCTGGACGGCGGCGGGGAAGCGCGGATGCGCGCGGAGAGTCTGGTGTTTTGCGGACAGATGCGAAGGATGGGCTATCGGATCCTGTGGGATCCGCAGGGCGCGGTCCGGAACAAAGGGACGGAAAGCGGGAGCGGTCCCGGATGGGCGGGCGGAAATGGATCCTAAGACGACGGTGATCATTCCGAATTATAACGGAATCCAATATCTTGAAAAATGTCTGAAATCGGTAACCGAAAGCGCGGTTCCCGCATCTGTCATAGTGGTGGACAACGGTTCGCGGGACGGGAGCCGTGAACTGGTGCAGCATAAGTTCCCGCAGACTTCTCTGATCGCCTTTTCGGAAAACAGGGGGTTCTGCGCGGCGGTCAACGCCGGGATCAGGGCGGCGAAAACGCCCTATGTTTTTCTCCTGAACAACGATACGGAGACGGAGCCGGACTGTATCGGACGCCTGGAGGCGGCCATGGAGGCGGACAGCCGTATTTTTTCCGTGGGCGCGAAAATGCTGTCCATGCGCCGTCCGGACCTCATCGACGGGGCCGGGGATCTGTATTCCGCGTTCGGGTGGGCCTATGCCGTGGGCAAGGGAAAGCCGGGAAACCGGTTCACGAAGCCCATGGACGTGTTTTCCTGCTGCGCCGGCGCGGCGCTGTACCGCAGGGAATATCTGGAAAGAACGGGCCTGTTCGACGAGGCACATTTTGCCTATCTGGAGGATGTGGATCTGGGCTACCGCGCCAGGATCATGGGGTATCGCAACGTGACGGAGCCTTCGGCCGTGGTGTATCATGCGGGCAGCGCCTTTTCGGGTTCCCGCTATAACGCGTTCAAGATCCGGCATTCTTCCCGGAACAATGTATATCTGATCTACAAAAATATGCCGGCCCTTCAGCTCGTGCTGAACGCGCCCTTTCTGGCGGCAGGATTTCTGATCAAGGCCCTTTTTTTCGCGGCGAAGGGCTTCGGCGGCGTCTATGGGAAGGGGCTGCTGGCGGGCATTGCGATGTGCGCGTCCGAGACGGGACGGAGCAGAAAGGTGCGCTTTTCCCGGAAAAATCTGGGGAATTACGCGAGAATTCAGGCGGAGCTGTGGATCAACCTGTTCCGGCGTCTGTAGGTCCCTGCGCGGGATTGGCAAACCCGCAGCAGGTTCCGCGCGGGATTTGTAAAAAACTTGTACTTTTTGGCGGATTATGATATAATGCCCGCAACCGGACCTTATGGGGTATTGAGGGAATGATAAAAGATAACCAGCGGTATTTCAACCGCCTCCACGTCGTGCTGGATGCGCTGACGATAGCGGGGTCTTACATTCTCGCCTGGTGGTTGATGTTTGAGAGCAGCTTTGCGGACAAGAGCATAGGCGTTCTGCCCATGAGCATTTATTTTTCTGCTCTTTATTTTATTGTGCCCTCTTATCTGGTCCTGTATTACGGCGCCCGTCTCTATACGCCGAAGCGCGTGCAGCGGGCGGAGGATGAGATTCAGAATGTGGTGCGGGCCAACGCGGTCGGGATCGTTCTGATCCTGGCTGTGCTGTTCCTGATGAACTCATCCATTTCCTATATGCACGATTTTTCCCGCTCCATGCTGGCGCTGTTCGCCGCGCTCAACACGGTGTTCACGATCCTGATCCGGGCGTGTATCCGCAGGCTCCTTCATTTTTTCCGCAAAAAGGGGTATAATCTCAAGCATATTCTGCTGGTAGGCTATTCCCGTGCGGCGGAGGCGTATATCGACCGCATCATGGCCAATCCCCAGTGGGGGTATATGGTGCGCGGAATCCTGGACGACAATGTGCCGCGGGGAGCGGTCTATAAGGGCGTGCGGGTGCTGGGTTCCATCGATAATCTGCTTTACATCCTGCCGGAAAACAAGCTGGACGAGATCGCGGTCACGCTGGCGCTGTCCGACTACGACAGGCTGGAGGAGATCGTGAGCCTCTGTGAAAAATCGGGGGTGCATACCACGTTCATTCCCGATTATAACAGTCTGGTTCCCGGGAAACCCTATACGGAGGATCTGGGCGGGCTTCCCGTCATCAACATCCGCTATGTGCCGCTGACCAACACGATCAACGCGGTATCCAAGCGTCTGGTGGATATCGTCGGGTCGCTGTGCGGGCTGATCCTGACCTCTCCGCTGCTTCTGATGGTGGCGGTCCTCGTCAGGGCGACCAGCAGAGGGCCCGTCATTTTCGCGCAGGAACGGGTAGGGCTGCATAACCGTCCCTTTAAAATGTACAAATTCCGCACCATGCGGATCCAGGAAGAGGCGGAGGAGAAGAAGGGCTGGACGACCCGGGATGATCCCAGGGTCACGAAGGTGGGACGCGTTCTGCGCAGGACGAGCATTGACGAGCTGCCCCAGTTGTTCAACATATTGATCGGCAATATGAGTCTGGTGGGACCGAGACCTGAACGGCCCCAGTATGTGGAGAAGTTCCGTGAGGAGATCCCGCGCTATATGATCAAGCATCAGGTGCGGCCCGGGCTCACCGGCTGGGCCCAGATCAACGGGTATCGGGGGGATACTTCGATCCGGAAGCGGATCGAATACGACATCTATTATATTGAAAACTGGAGCATGGGGCTGGACTTCAAGATCCTGTTCCTCACTGTTTTCAAGGGGATGATCAACGAAAACGCTTACTGACAGGAGAGAAACGATGGCAACAAATGCAAGAGACCGGGAGGAGTTCCCGGAGGAAAAGAGATCCCGGAGCGGCAGTCACAAAAGCGCGGGCAGCTCTTCCGGGAAGGGCGCCGGAAAGGGCTCCGCTTCCGGCAAAACCTCGTCCTCCGGGAAACGCTCATCTTCCAGGAAGGCCTCATCTTCGGGAAAGGCGTCGTCCTCCGGGAAAAGATATGACGACGACTGGGAGGACGAACCTGTACGAAAATCCCACGCCGGGAAATCGTCGGGCAGCAAAAAAAAGTCTTCTTCCAAAAAGAAAAAAGCGAAGCAGCGGAAACGTCTGCTTTTATTTGCGGCGGAGATCATCGCGCTGGTGGTTCTGCTGGGCGCGATCATGACGGTGAACAGCCTTCGCAAGATGGAAAAGATTGATCTCACGGAGGAGGATATCAAATTCAATCCCAAGGTCGAAGAGGAAAACGTGGTACAGAAGGGATACCGCAACATCGCGCTGTTCGGTGTGGACTCCCGGAAGGGAAAGCTGGGCAGGGGGCAGCGCACGGATACGATCATGATCGCTTCCATCAATATGGATACCAAGAAAGTGAAGCTCTGCAGCGTTTACCGCGATACTTACCTGAACCTCGGAACGGATTCCTATAACAAGGCCAATGCCGCGTATGCCAACGGCGGCGCGGAGCAGGCGCTGAATATGCTCAACTGGAATCTGGATATGAACATCACGGAGTATATGACGGTGGGCTTTGACGCGCTCATCGAAACCATCGATGCGCTGGGCGGCGTCGATATCGACGTGCACGAAAATGAAATCTCCTACCTGAACGATTATCAGAGAAGCATGTATATGGAGGAGGGAGATCCGCCCAGCAAGCTCAATGAGAACATTGTAAAGGTGACGCAGAGCGGGATGCAGACGCTGAGCGGCCTTCAGGCCACGGCCTACTGCCGTATCCGCTATATCGGCAACGACTACGGGCGCACCGAACGGCAGCGCAAGGTGCTGATGGCCTGTATGGAAAAGGCGAAAAAGGCCAATCCCGCTACGCTGATCTCCATTCTGAACAAGGTGATCGGCAATACGCAGACGAATCTGGATCTGGCAGAGATGCAGGAAATCCTGTCGGATGTATCCAGCTATGAGATCGTGGCTCAGGGAGGCATGCCCTTTGAGGAGCTCCGCGGGAGCGGAAAGATCGGCAGCAAGGGTTCCTGCGTGGTTCCGCTGGATCTGGAGGCGAATGTGAAGAAGCTGCACGAGTTTCTGTTCGATATTCCCGATTATGAGCCCTCCGAGCAGGTGAAGGAGTACAGCAGAAAAATCGCGGCGGATATTTCAGGGTACAGGATCGAATGACGGGCGGCGCTTTGTGCTGCGCCCGTATGGGAAAACGGGACTGACGTAAAACCGGCGGTCCCGTTTCCGGTTATCTGGCGGTCCGGTCCCGGCGGGAAGACAGGGAGCGGCAGGAGCGAAGGTGCCATGGGTGTGGATGTGATCATTCCGGTGTACAGGCCGGAGGACCGGTTCTATGAGCTGGTGGAGCTTCTGGAGCGGCAGACGCTGCCGCCGGAGCGGATCATCATAATGGAAACGCAGGCGGAGGCCGCGGCGGACCGCAGGCTGGAGGAGTTCTGTCTGTCGCGCCCCGGCGTGGAGCGCTGTCCGCTGAAGCAGGCGGCGTTCGATCACGGGGCGACGAGACAGGCCGGCGTGGAGCGGTCTGCCGCAAAGCATTTTGTCTGCATGACCCAGGATGCGCTTCCGGCGGATCTGTTTTTGCTGGAACGGCTGCTGGACGCGCTGGAGCGGCATCCGGAGGCCGCGGCGGCCTATGCCCGCCAGATGCCGGAAGCGGACTGCCGTCTGATCGAGCGCTATACCAGACAGTTCAATTATCCGGAAAAGGAACAGGTCAGGACGGCGGCGGATCTTCCGGCGCTGGGGATCAAAACCTTCTTTTGCTCCAACGTGTGCGCGATGTACAGAAGGGATATTTTTGACGGGCTGGGCGGCTTTGACTCCCCGGCGATCTTCAATGAGGACATGGTGTATGCGGCCGGGGCCATCCGCGCCGGATATGCCGTCGTCTACGCGGCGGAGGCGCAGGTGATCCATTCCCATAATTACACATCGCTGCAGCTATTCCGGCGGAATTTCGACCTGGGCGTTTCTCATGCCATGCATCCGGAGGTGTTCGCCTCCGTGCCGCCGGAAGGGGAGGGAATGGCCCTGGTGAAGCGCACGGCGGCCTTTCTGCTCCGGAAGGATCCGCTTCTGCTGCCGCTCCTGTTTTTCCAGAGCGCGGCGAAATACTGCGGCTTCCGGCTGGGAAGATCGTATGAGAGACTGCCGGGGCGGGTCCGGAGGGCCTGCAGCGCGTCGCCTCATTTCTGGGATGCGTGAGGTCGGAGAAAACGCGTTTCGTTTATTGTTTTTTATTATTTTCATCACAAAAAGAACACAAATCGCATTTATACTAGACTCAGGCGATCAGGCGGCAAAAGCGCGCCGCCGAAGGAGCAGATCGGTCAGAGAGGGGTTATACAGATGGAAAATGAGTGGAACCGGGAGAATTCGGAAAACGGTCAGAACGGCATGAACGGTCAGGACCAGTTCGGCGATCCTGCTGACGGCGGCCGTTTTTACGGGTACGGGCAGCCCGGGGATTCGGCCCGCTACAGGCAGCCGGCCGGAGGCGGTTCTGGCAGCGGCGGACGGCCGGGCGCGAACAGGACGGGACGCCGGAAGCATTCGGGCGTGAAAATCGCGATCGCGGTCACGCTGGCCGCGGTCTTTATCGGATTCTGCGGCTTTATCAGTTGGCTGGCGGTAGAGTCCATTCAGAATCAGATGGCGCAGCTGCCGGCAGGAAAGGTTCTGCCGGAGGTCGAGGGTGTCCCGGAGGAAAAGCCGGAGGCAGGGCGGGAGACAGAGCCGGAGCAGGCGCCGCAGTCCGCGGAGCCGGTACAGCCCGCGGCTCCCGTCCGGGAAAGCGGCAGTGTGACGACCGTGGTGACGGATGTGACGGACGTGGTGGAGAATGTGATGCCGGCCTGTGTATCCGTTACCAACAATTTTACGGAACAGGTGCAGGATTTCTGGGGGCAGACCTATTCCCGGGACGGTCAGGGCAGCGGCTCGGGCATCATTATCGGGCAGAATGAGACGGAGCTTCTGATTGTGTCCAACAACCATGTGGTGGACAGTGCGGATTCCCTGCAGGTGCAGTTCATCGACGGCGCGATGGTGGAAGCGCAGGTGAAGGGGACGGATCCCGTCGTGGATCTGGCGGTCATCGCGGTGAAGCTGGAGGATATCGGGCAGAAGACCAGGGACGTCATCGTGGTGGCGCAGATGGGGGATTCCGACGCGCTGAAGATCGGCGAGCCGGCCATCGCCATCGGCAATGCGCTGGGATACGGGCAGTCCGTGACCACCGGCGTGATCAGCGCGCTGAACCGCACGCTGGAGGTCAGCGAGACCGGGGCCAGCAGCACCATGATCCAGACGGATGCCGCGATCAATCCCGGCAATTCCGGAGGCGCGCTTCTGAATATCCGGGGAGAGGTGATCGGCATCAATTCCAGCAAGAACTACGGCTCCGCCATCGAGGGAATGGGGTACGCGATCCCGATTTCCACGGCGAGGCCGATCATCGAGGAACTGATGACACATGAGACCAGATCCCGGTATTCCGATGAGGACAGAGGTTATCTGGGGATATCCTGCATCAACGTGACCAGCGAGCTTTCCGTGAACTTCGATCTGCCGGAGGGCGTTTTCGTGGCGCAGGTCTACGAGGGAACCGGCGCGGACAAGGCGGGGCTGAAGCGCGGCGACATCATCACGGCCTTTGAAGGCGTAGAGGTTCACAACCAGGAAGAGCTCAACGACCAGATGCAGTATTTTGAGGCAGGGGAGACGGCGCAGATCACGGTCATGCGGAACGGCGGAGAGGGCTATCAGGCCTATCAGATGGAGCTGGTGCTGTCCAGCCTCCAGCAGCTCAATGAAAGCAGCCGTCAGGAGGAGTCGCAGCAGCGGGGATGGGGCAGTCAGCTCTGGCCCTGATGCGCGGACCGCGGATCCGTGTGATCCCGATATTCCGGTGCGGGTTTTGCGTGACCCGCTTTCCCGACTTACAAAAGGAGCTTTGACCGCATGAGCGATATGGATCATAAGGATATGGAATCCGGCAATCCGGAAGGAAACGGCGCCGGGGGAAGCGATTCCGGCGAAAAGAAAAAGGAATACGAGGATGTCTGCTTCATCTGCCGGCGTCCCGAGAGCAAGGCGGGCAAGATGTTTCATCTGCCCAACAATATCTGCGTCTGCGATGACTGCATGCATAAGACCATGGACGCGGTCAGCCAGTACGACTATCAGGGGATGCTGAACAATCCGCAGATCCTGAACATGCTGAACGGCCAGTTCGACAGCCGGAACAAAAAGCCGGAGGAGGATGGGGAGAAGAAGGACGAAAAGAAACAGGGCTTTCCCAATATCAGTGTGATCAACCTTTCCGGCCTGACGGGGAGCGGGCCGATCCCCAACAAGCAGCGGATCCGCAAAAAGAACGGGGCGGAGAAGGAGAAGGCGAAGCCCCTTCTGGACATTCACTCCATTCCCGCGCCCCATAAAATAAAGGCCCGTCTGGATGAGTATGTGATCGGGCAGGAGCGGGCGAAAAAGATCATTTCCGTGGCGGTCTACAACCATTACAAGCGGGTTGCCACCGACACCATGGACGAGATCGAGATCGAAAAGTCCAATATCCTGATGATCGGACCCACCGGCAGCGGAAAGACCTATCTGGTCAAAACGCTGGCGAGGCTGCTGGATGTGCCGCTGGCGATCGCGGACGCCACCTCTCTGACGGAGGCGGGGTATATCGGCGACGATATCGAGAGCGTGGTGAGCAAGCTTCTGGCCGCCGCGGACAACGATGTGGACAAGGCGGAGCAGGGCATCATTTTCATTGACGAGATCGATAAGATCGCCAAAAAGAAGAACACCACGTCCCGGGATGTGTCCGGGGAATCCGTGCAGCAGGGCATGCTCAAGCTGCTGGAGGGCGCTGAGGTGGAGGTCCCGGTCGGCGCGAATTCCAAGAACGCGATGGTCCCGCTGGCGACGGTGAACACCCGCAACATCCTTTTCATCTGCGGCGGCGCGTTCCCGGATCTTGCGGAGATCATCAAACAGCGGCTGCGCAGGCAGACATCCATCGGCTTCAACGCCGAGCTGCGGGACAAGTGGGACCGGGAGAAAAACATCCTTTCCCAGGTCACGGTGGAGGACATCCGCAATTTCGGCATGATCCCGGAGTTCATCGGGCGGCTGCCCATCCTCTGTACGCTGGAGGGGCTGAACGAGGAAATGCTGGTGCGCATTCTGAAGGAGCCCAGGAACGCGATTCTCAAGCAGTACCAGAAGCTTCTGGAGCTGGACGAGGTGAAGCTGGAGTTCACGGACGACGCGCTGGAGGCCATCGCCAAAAAGGCGTTGGAAAAGGATACCGGCGCCAGGGCCCTGCGCTCCATTATAGAGGATTTCATGCTGGATATCATGTATGAGATCCCCAAGGACGATAATATCGGGCGCGTCACCATCACCCGCGCCTATATCGAGGGGACCGGCGGGCCGCTGATCGATATACGGGGCAATTATTCCCTGGAGGATATGGAGGACATGCACGAGATCGCGGAGAAGCCCGTATCATAAAGAAAAACCCTGAGGGGCAGGATGGACTGCAGGGAAAAGATCGTTTCGGAAGATTACATGAGCGTGGTGCTGGATTTCCGGCTTCCGGAGCAGCTTCTGCCGCTTTTTGGAGAGGGCTTCTGCTATCAGACGGTGGAGGGCTCTCTGGGCGTCTATTATGTGGACCGGAGCCTGCAGCCGCCGCTGTCCGCGTCCCGGTATCTGTACCGTTATATTCCGCAGCTATACGGTCTGGAGGCCTTTCCGGATGCGGGCGCGCGGGAATTTGATCCGCAGCCGTTGGAGGAGTCGGGAATCCTGGCCCTGCAGCGCGAGCCGCTGGAGCTTGGCGGCAGGGGTGTGATCATCGCGCTGATCGACACGGGGATCTCCTATGAAAATCCCGTATTCCGGTATTCGGACGGCAGCACCCGGATCCGCGCCATCTGGGACCAGACGGACCAGAGCGGGGAACCGCCGGAGGGATTCGCCTACGGGACGCTCTATACCAGGGAGCAGATCAACGGGGCTCTGCGCAGCGACTGTCCGCAGGCGCTGGTGCCGCACCGGGATGAGATCGGCCACGGGACGGCGCTGGCCAGCATCGCGGCGGGCAGCCGTCTGGAGGAGGGCGTCGGATTTGCCGGCGCCGCGCCGGATGCGGAGCTGGTGGTGGTGAAGGTACGGCCCGCGAAGCAGTATTTGCGGGACTATTATCTTGCGCCGGAGGGTGTGCCGGCCTACAGCACGGATGATCTGCTGTTCGCGGTCAAATTCGTGGAGACGTTCGCGTCTCCGTTTTTTCAGCCGCTGGTGCTCCTGTTCGGCATGGGGACTTCGCTGGGCTGTCATATGGGAAACTCCGTTTTCGCGGAGTACCTGGAATCGGTGAGCCTGCGCCTGGGGCGGACCGTAGTGATCAGTGCGGGCAACGAAGGAAACGCGGCGGGGCATTACCGCGCGGCGCTGACGGAACAGGTGAAGCATGCAGAGCTCAGGGTAGGCGAGGGATCCCGGGGATTCATGGCGGAGCTGTGGGGAATGCGCCCCGCCGGATTTTCCGTCAGCATCCGTTCTCCGGGCGGAGAGGTGATCCCGGAGATCAATTTTCGACTGGGCCGGTCAGTGGATTATACCTTTGTCTATGAAAAGACCCGCGTGCAGTTGGATTATGTGGAAAATGAACGCAACACGGGAGATGAGCTGATCGTCATGCGTTTTGAAACGCCCACGCCCGGCGTCTGGACGATCGCGGTCAGAGGGGCGCGGACGGTTCCCAACACCGTGTTTGATATCTGGCTGAGTCCGAAGCAGCTTCTGTGCGGCGAAATTTATTTCCTGACACCTGTGCCGGAGGTGACGCTGACGATGCCGTCATACGTGGCGGATGCCGTGTCGGTGAGCGCCTACAACAGCAGAAACAACAGTTTTTATTACAATTCCGGACAGGGCTTTTCCCGGAACGGTCTCCGGATCAAGCCGGATCTGGCGGCGCCGGGGGTCGCGGTCAGCACTGTGAACGGGCCCTACAGCGGCGGAGCCGCCGCGGCAGCCGTAGCGGCCGGGGCCGCTGCGCAGCTTCTGCAGTGGGCGGTGACAGAGGGCAGGGCGCCCTTCGTCTCCGGCAGGGAGCTCAGAAGCTATCTGATCCGGGGGGCAAAGGAACAGCCTTCGGACGAATATCCCAGCAGACAGTGGGGGTACGGACGGCTCGATATGCGTCGGACCTTTGACGAGATCGCGGGACGATGAGGGCGGGAAGCGGGATGGCTGCCGCGAACGCTGAAAACGGCCGCAGGGACGGAACGTGCGGGCGACGGGGACGGAACTGAAGAACGGGAAAATGGGGCGCGGCAGAGAAACGGAACCGCGTCATGATCGGAGCGGAAGAAGATGCTGTATGCGCTGGCGGCGGTCCTGGTGGCCGCCGGAGATCTCTGGATCAAGGATCAGATCGAAAAGGGCGGGAACCTGCGGGCGGGGCGGCCGGTCCTTGCGGGCAGGGCGGTCCTGCGGCGGTATCATAACCGGGGCGCGGCCATGAACCTGGGAGAAGAGCGGAGCGCTCTGGTGTGCGCGCTGTCGGTGCTTCTGACGTTGACTGCCCTGGTCGTTTTCTGCGTCACGCTGACGCGCCGGGGACAAGGGCTTTTGAAGGTCGGGCTGTCCCTTTTGCTGGGCGGCGCTTTCTCCAATACCTGGGACAGGCTGCGGCGCAAATATGTGGTGGATTATTTCAGCTTTTCCACCGGGTGGAAAGCGCTGGACCGGGTGGTGTTCAATCTGGCGGATTTCGCCATTCTGATCGGCGCGCTGTGTACGGTTTTTGCGTCCGGGAAAATGGCCGGCTGATAGGGGGATAAATGGCAGAGAGATTTTTTAACTGGCTGGACAGGCGCTGGTATCTGTTTCTCGTCTGGGGCTGCGTCGGCCTGCAGGCGCTGGTGTTTCTGTGGTTCCGGGAAGAAAGCTATCTGACCGTGCAGGATAATCTGGATCTGTTCGTCGCCCATTTTCAGGTGCTGAACCATTGGGACGGATGGTTTGTCAGGGACGCGGTGATGCCCATGCTGGGAGGGATCGACCGGAACAGCCTGGCGGGTGAATGGAACCTCTATAATCTCCTTTTCATTCTGCTGCCGCCCTTTGCGGCATATCTGACCGGATATTTTCTGAAAATCCTTCTGGCGGTCTTTTCGTTCACGCTTCTGGCAAAGGAGATTTACCGGGAGCAGTACGGCTGGTACCGGGGGTTGGCCTGGGCCGTGGGTCTCTGCTACGGGATCCTGCCGCTGTTTCCGGCCTACGGCCTGTGCTTCGCGTCGATCCCGCTGGCCGTGTTTCTTTTGCGGAAGCTGTACGGCAAAGAGCCGTTCGGGAGGGCGGGGAGATCCTGGCGCTGGTGGTACGCGGCGCTGTTTGGCTATCCGTTCCTTTCCTATTTTTCTTATTTCGGATTTTTTCTGCTGGCCTATCTGGTCTGCGCTGTGGCGATCCTGTCAGTGCGGGACAAAAAATTCTGCGGCAGGCTGGCCGCGGCCGCGGCCGTGCTGGCAGCAGGGTATGTATGCTTTGAAAACCGGCTGTTTCTGCAGATGCTGTTTTCCGATGAAGTGACGATCCGTTCCACCATGGTGGATGCGGATCTGGATGTCATGGGCGTGCTGGGACAGATCCGCGAGTCCTTCCTGACGCCGGTGTTTCATGCCGCGTCGGATCATCTGCCGCTGGTGCTGCCGGTCTGCGCACTGTTCCTGCTCTGGCGGGTCGCGGAGCTCGGACGGAAAGGGGAGCTGCGAAAGCTTTTTCGGGACGGATTTCTCTGGGTGATCGGGCTGATCCTGTTTAACTGTCTGGTGTATGGGCTGTATTTCTGCGGACCGTTCCGGAATCTGTTTGAAGCGCTGGTGCCCCCGTTAAAGGGGTTCCAGTTCAACCGCACCGTGTTTTTCAATCCGTTTCTGTGGTATGCCGCCTTTTTCCTGGTGCTGAAATATCTGTATGACGGGGGAAAACGGTGGACGGCGCGGCTGGCGAATCTGCTGGCCTGTGCGGCCGCGGCGGTGATCCTGCTCACGCCCGCGGTGTACAATGAATTTTACTGGACATGCTATCACCAGGCGTATCGGGCGGTGAAGCATACGGAAGTGAACCTGCTCAATTACCGGGAATATTACAGCGAGGAGCTGTTCGGGGAGATCCTCGGAGATATCGGATATGACGGCGCATATGCGGCGGGCTACGGGCTGAACCCGGCGGTGCTGGAATATAACGGCGTGGCCACGCTGGACGGTTATCTGGGCCTGTATCCGCAGAGCTATAAAGAAGAATTTACGAAGCTCATCCTGCCCGCCTATGAACGGGTGGCGGAGTGGCGGACTTACTACGGCGAGTGGGGCGCGCGGGCCTATCTGTACGCGGGAAGCGGGGAGAGCATTTACAATCCGTACCGGAACCAGCCCCTTTCCGATACGCATCTGTATATCGACGCGGACCAGTTCCGCAGGATGGGCGGCCGTTATCTTTTTTCCCGGTATGAGCTGACAGGCATGCGGGAGATGGGCTTCACCCTGCGCGGTGTCTATACCCATCCGCGTTCGCCCTATACGGTTTACCTGTACGAAACCGGATGAGCCCCGCCGGCGCGGGCATTTTGCGCCCCTGTGAACGGAGGTCCGCGGGGCGCGTTTTCGCATCCCGTATTTGACAAGCGGGGGCGTTGATGCTATCATGAGTTACAGACGAATGCCGCCGGGAAGGACCCGGCGCGAGAATAAGGGGGATTTGTCCAATGCCGATCAGGATCACGAATTTCGCCGGAAGGTTCGGATGGAATGCCAGAAAATATTTTCCCAGGCTGGCCAGCGAGAGCTATCTGAAATTTCAGTTCCTCACCAGGGGGAAGATCCAGAAGGAATATATCGAGTATTTTCTGAACAGCCCGGAGGTGCCGCATCCGCATGTGGTGAATCTGGAGACCATCAACCGGTGCAATTCCACCTGTGAATTCTGCACTGCCAATAAAAACGCGGAAAAGCGGCCCTATGCGCGGATGAAGGACGAGCTGTATTACAGCATCATCGATCAGCTTCGGGATTGGGGCTATCGGGGGCATCTGACCCTGTACGGCAACAATGAGCCCTGGCTGGATACCCGGATCGTGGAGTTCCACAAATATGCCAGGCAGCAGCTTCCCGACTGTTTTATTTTCATGTCCACCAACGGGCTCCTGCTGGATGTGGATAAGGTGAAGGCCATCGTCCCGTATGTGAATCAACTGATCATCAACAATTACTGCCTGGACATGAAGCTGCACGACAACATCCGGGTGATCGTCGATTATGTGAAAGCGCATCCGGAAGAATTTCAGGATGTGGATATCCTGATCCAGATGCGTTATCTGAAAGAGGTGCTCACCAACCGGGCGGGCAGCGCGCCCAACAAGCAGGCCACGGAAAAGGTGATCAAGGAACCCTGCCTGATGCCCTTTACGGATATGTGGATCACGCCGAACGGAAAGCTGGGGATCTGCTGCTGCGATAATTTTGAGTCAACGGATTTCGGGGATCTCAATCAGATCCCGTTAAAGGACGCATGGAACAGCCAGCGCTACAGGATGCTGCGCCAGGCTGTAAAGGACGGCCGCCAGAACTGGCCGTTCTGCAAACACTGTGATTTCATCGACACGAAGCTGCGCACGGATATCGCCAGGGATGTGCTGCGGAAAAACAAAAAGGCATAGGAGAGCAGTCGGGGTATCGCAAAACGCGATACCCCTTTCCGTTTGGATCAAAGAAAGGCATCCGTCCTGAAGACGGATGCCTGATTCTGTTGGGGGTGTTTCATATCCGCACCCGGGCTGTGCTATTTGGATTCGTGATATTCCTTTTCCGTATTGACGCTCCAGATATTGGAACGGTCAGCGATGCCGTTCACAATATTGTGTACGGCCTCAAAGGAGGTGCACATGGAGTGGTCGATATTGTTGTAGCGGTGCTGTCCGTTGCGGCCCACGCAGTAGAGGTTGTCGATGGTGTTCAGCCAGGCGATCAGCACATCCATTTCCGAGTAGGTGTCGAAATAAGCGGGATAGGCTTTTTTCACGGATTCCGCATGGGTGTCGATCACATCCTCCGCCCGGTCGATCAGGCCCATTTTCACCATTTCGGAAATGCCCAGGCGGGAAAAAGCTTCCTCTGACAGATTCCAGAGCTCGTCCCCTTCCGAGCAGAAATATTCCAGACCGACCCATACCGTATGCTCCAGATCCTTCACCATATAGGGGGACCAGTTATTGTAGATCTGCAGGCGCCCCAGCTTCACGGTGCGGTCATGGACGTAGATCCAGTTGTCCGGTACGATATTGCCGATGGTTTTGATCTTCGTTTTGTTCTGCAGATTCAGCTTCGGGATCAGCACGCCCAGCGTTCTGTAATCGCGGTAGGGAAGCCCCGCGGCGATGGCCGCTTCTCTGGCGGGCACATCATTCATGCCGCCGACCAGATCCCTGATCGGCATGGAGGAAATGAAAACATCCCCTTCCATCCGGATCTGCTGACCGTCGTGTTCACAGGTGAGGGCGACGATATGGTTGTCCGCATCCTTTTCAAAGGAGAGAACCTTATGATTCCGCAGAATGCGGCCGCCCATCCGCTCCACCTTGGCGGCGGTCACGTCCCAGAGCTGCCCCGGTCCCAGCTTGGGATAGGAAAAGGATTCGATCAGGGACGTTTCCACATGGCGGTTTTCCCTGTTGGGGAGCAGCTTGCCGAACATATCCCGCACGATGGCCATCACGGAAAGTCCCTTGGCGCGCTGTGCGCCCCAGCTCGGATCGATCTCCCTGGGATGACGGCCCCAGAGATTTTCGGTATAGTGTTCAAAAAACATGGAGTACAGCTTGCGGCCAAAACGGTTGATGTAAAAATCCTCCAGCGATTTTTCCTCGCGTTTGTGGAGGACCGAGGCCAGGTAGCTGAAGCCCGCGGCGATGTCCGCCGCCAGTCCAAGATTGGCGAAGGTTTCCCATTTCAGGCTGATGGGATAGTCAAAAAATTTCTGGTCGTAGTAAATGCGGGAAACGCGGTTGCGGCTGAGCATGACCCGGTCCTCCTTTTCGGGATCGGGGCCGCCCTCCGCAAGCGGCACGGGACGGGAGAGCGCGATATCGTCCCAGGCGGGAGCACCCTGGTGCGGAAGCATCTGTTCCCACCATTCGTTCACCCGTGGGACCTTGGAAAAAAAGCGGTGTCCGCCCATATCCATGCGGTTGCCATGATAATTGACGGTCCGGGATATGCCGCCCATGTACTGCGTTTCCTCCAGCACCGTCACTTCAAACGCATCCGACTGCTTCAGAAGCTCATAGGCGGCGGTCAGGCCGGCCGGGCCGGCTCCGATAATGAGGGCTTTTTTCATGTGAATATGTTTCCTTTCGGCTTTGGCCGCATCCACGGCCTGCATTTGGGAATTTTGTGGATGTGTCCTGTCATTATTTATTTATTCTATCATATATCGCTTTTTTATTCAAACAAAATATGGCCGGGAACCCGCGGAACCGGCCATGTATGACATGTTCCGACGTGCGGTACGGGCAAACGGAGGACGCCGTGCTGCCTGAAGGCTGCCGGGACGAGGCGTGGGAAACAGAGAAGGCTGCAGACGCCGAGGCTCAGGTAATTAATTCATGTGATCGGAAAGCATGCTGATATGGGAAACGATCCGGATCACTTCGGATGCGTTTTCCGCGATCTGGCGCAGAATGGCCCGGGAAGGATCGCTGCGGCCCGCGAGGCTGTCCATGGAACAGCCGAAGGCGTTGGCGATCTGCCATATGCTGATAAAGGACGGCCTGGCAATTTTCCCGTTTACCAGTTTCTTGACCGATTCATAGGGCAGGTCCGCTCTGTCCGCCAGCGTTTTCAGCGTCCAGTCGCGCCGGGCCAGTTCCCGGCAGATATTATCGATAATCACTCCGGTTAAAATCTCATTTTCCAGTTTTGAATGTACGGTTTCATTCATGTCGTCAAGCTCCCTCCTGTGATCATTGGATATCTGCGGCATCTGCAGCCATCTGTTCATTCCGCATGATGCCATAAAAGGCACATGAAATGTAAAAAAATGTCAAATCGGTATCCGGAAAGGACTTTTCTTTCCTAAATTATCTGATAAAATGGTGTTAATGAGATAAATTATCTCACAATAGCAGCAAGGTAACGGCAAAATTAAAATGTTGATGGAGGAGGTAAGCATGGAAGGGCATGTATTGAATCTGTGGAAAGGGAATGATGCAGATCTCGATATGCTCACGGAGCTTTTGAGAGAAGCGCAGGATCTGAAACTTATTCTCACATTCGGACCGCAGGGAGAAGGCGCTGAAGAGGACGCGGACCGTGTGGACGAGCGCCTGACAAAGCTGTTTACCTGCTTCGGAATCCGGCCGAAGCTGAAGGGATATCAGTATTTGCGGACGGCGATCCGCCTGGGCCTGGAGGATGAGGAGGAGATGGACGGCATTACAAAGCGGCTGTATCCATCGGTGGCGAAGCAGCATCGGACGTCGGCGGACAGGGTGGAACACGCGATCCGGCATGCGATCGAGGTCTCCTGGGAAAAGGGGAAAATGAAGACGCAGCAGGAGGTGTTCGGTTATGACCGCGAGGAAGGAAGAAGGCCTACCAATTCAGAATTCATCATGCAGGTGATGGAATATCTGAAAAGGGGCGCCCGCTATTCGTGACGGCGCGGCCGCCGGAGACGAACCCGCCGCCGCATTTACCGTAGGGCGGCGAAACGGTCATATTAATTAAAAAAAGAGTTAAATTAAATTATAAAAAGCTGTTGACAAGAGAGAAGGTTTCTGGTATTGTATAGACACAGAGAAACGATCGGGCTGTAATGGCGCGGATGGATCAGAGAAGTGAAAGAAGAAAGACGAGGGATTGGCAATGAAAAAAAGATGGCTGGCATTGGGACTGGTTCTTGCGATGACGGCGATGGTATTCGCCGGCTGCGGCAGGGACGCTGCAGAGGAGCAGGGCGTCATCGATGGGGAAGAAACTGCGGTAAGGGATTATGACGATATCGATTTTGATACGGTCACGATCCTGGAGGAAGAGGTGCCGCTGGGATCTTCCGTGAACAATGCAAACGCGGAGGAGCTGGCACAACTGCAGACGGTCGCGCACGCGACGCTGGATCTGGTGAATCAGCAGCGCGCGAACGCGGGACTGGCCGCGCTGACCTGGGATACGGATCTCGAGCTCGCGGCAGCGGTGCGGGCGGCGGAGACGGTACAGCTTTTCTCCCATACGAGACCGGACGGGACCCCCTGGTATACGGTGAATCCGCAGATCATGCACGGAGAGAATCTGGCCTATGGTTATAACTCCGCGGAGTCGGTGGTGAACGCCTGGATGAACTCCCCCGCCCACAGGGAAAATATTTTGTGGCCCACCTTTACGAAGTGTGCGATCGGCATCTACAAGAATGGGAACACCTATTACATCGCGCAGGCGTTCCGGTATTGATCGGAACCGCGGTGCGGAACCGGAAGGCGGAGCGCTCATCCCGCTGCCCAGGTGGACAAAGGATTGAATCAGGAAAAGCCCCTCTGAAAGGAGGGGCTTTATCGCGGAATCCGAAACGCGGGCGGCGGAAAAAATTGAAATGCCCTATTGACATTTCAAAGATATGGGGCTAAAATGATATTTGTTTTCAGGGATGAGAGATCATCCGGCAGAATATGTGCGCATAGCTCAGCTGGATAGAGCGTCTGACTACGGATCAGAAGGCCGGGAGTTCGAATCTTCTTGCGCACGCGATCAGGCCTGTAGGGGATATCCTCTGCAGGTCTTTTTTACGGATATTTTCCGGCTGCGCCGTGTGAAGGGAACCCGACCGGTGAGGGAATGCGCCGTTTTTTCCGGCAATGCTGTTTTTCCCGGGAAAATCCGGATATACTTATCATGAAGAAGGGAAACACAGGGCCCTGGCCGGGGACGGGAGATACGAAATGACGGGTATTATTTTTGACTCCACCAAAGTGAAGGTCTATGAAAATCTGAGCGCTCTATGCAATTTCGCCGGAGAGTCGCCGGAATGGTGCGATGCGCTCTGGCAGGAGATCCTGGCGGACGACGCGCTGTATGAGGAGCTTCTTTATTTCATGCGCAATCACGCGCTCTGCGATCAGGTCAAATGCTGCGGCTACACGCTGACAGACCTTTTTGTCTGGCAGATGGACAAATATAATCTGCTTCACGACACCGGGAAAAATACGGCGGAATGCCGGAAGGTGGGTATGGTCCTGCGCGCGTTCGATACGATGGCCCGGATGAAGAAGGATCCGGAGACGTATCTGCGCCGCTTCGGGCAGGGGCGCGGGATGGACCGGCTTTAGAGCGGCAGGATTTTTTTCAGCGAAGCATGTATAAACTCCCGATATTTTCAAATACTACTCCTGTAACACGAAAACGACAGGAGGGTTTCAAAAATGTCTAAAAACGATTACAACCAGAACAACAGCCAGAATCAGGAGAACAACAGCTCCAAGAGCAGCTCTGAGAATGCGCAGAAGAACAACCAGAGCAAGAACAGCAGCAAGGATTCTGAGAGCAACTGCAAGAACAACTGAGAAGCTGACCAGTTGCGATCGAAGGAGGGCCGGGGCGTCATGCCCCGGCTTCTTTTCGCGGTGACGGGCGGGCCGGGCTGCGGCGCAGGAAGCGGGTAGTAATGCGGCGCAGGAAAAGATCTGTATGATAGGAAATCCTTGGGTTTCCGCAAACGGCAATAACCAAAAGTAGGCTGTCGGGAAATAACCAGCCTTAAGACAGAGAGGTATGGGAACCAACTGGTTCTCATATCTCTCTAAAATTTTAGGGAAAAAAGAAAAAGATGGTCCCAAAACCACCTTTTTCTTTTTCCATGTTATAATGGAACTATGCTAGTTAATGATTATTATAAAGACTTTTTTGATCCTGGTCAACAGAAAATCAACTTCAGTTTCTTTGAATCAACTTCAGTTTCTTTGAATTGCATTTGCCCGATGACGCTCCTGTCTATACCCTTAAAAAAGTGATGGAGGATTTAGATTTTACAGGTCTGCTCGCCTGTTATTCCGATAAGGGAAGAATCGGGTATAATCCGATCAAGGTGTATGCTGTTGTGACCTATGCCAACATGTGCGGCGTAAGGTCTGTTGACCGTATCATAGAATTATGCGAAAGGGATCTTGCCTTTATCTATCTGACAAAGGGACGCTGTCTATAAATTTAAAGGCAGAAAGCTGACCGGGGAAGTCCTGGAGAAACTGAACCATCAGTTCCTGCGCCGTTTGAAAAAGAAGGGCTGATCACGCTGAAAGCGCTTTTCATTGATGACACAAAAATAGAGGCGAAGGTCAACCAGTATCCCCTTGTCTGGTGGGGAGCATAGACTATCACCTTGCCGGTCCGCCGGATACTATAGACGCCCTTTACACAAGATACAACACGCTCTTGGAAGAAAATGGATACGGTGCGAATTATGACATTGGAGATGCCCGGATGTTTGTCATAGAGGAGATGGAAAAGGTGAGGTGCGTCATCCGGGAGAACTGGGAACGGAAGCTGACAAAACATAAGAAGCTGTCCAATAACACGGTCATAGAGATCGATAACAGTTCTCTGCTTGAAATCCTGAAGCTGCAGAAGAACCTGTAGCGGATCGCAGAGGGGGAAGCGATCACGTTCAGCCACGGAAAGGGTCAGCATAAGCCGGAGATCCAAAAGCTATATGAAAAATGAGGTATTCGAGGAGGAGCATTATTATGTGTGCCATGACGGAAGGGAACTGCGTCATATCCGGACAGAGAAGAAAGAGCAGGACGGTTATACGCAGACCGTAGAGGTGGATGGGTGCGCGGCGGCTGAGGACACAAAGCCCGATGTTTATATAAATATAAGGCCGGCCGGAACAAGGTGATGAAGGTCAACGAGAGGTGGAAGGAATTAAAGGAAGAATCCCATGCAAACATACAGACGAAGAAGGAGATTCTGAACCGCTGGATCCAGTCGATCCAGACGGAGGGACATTCCGGGAATATCAAGGAGAATGAGAATTTCCGAAGGTTCAACTACCAGTCAACAGAAAAAGTATATAAAGAATTCCTGTTGTATGCGATAGGCCGCAACATCGATAAATACCACCGATTTCTACATGAGAAGATCAGGAAATAAGAGGGAAAAACAGAGCAGGAAACGGCATAAAAAAGGTGCGCTTATTTCAAACAAGACCAAGGGTTTATTGCGCCAAAAACATGAATGGATAAAGAAACAGGATGATCCCGTGACGAGTTCAGGCTTTGAGAAAACCTGAATCTTACGGGGAATCATCCTGTTTTCATTCTCAGATTTGCCGGGAGTCATGATATCACTGTCACTGATAGGAGGTGACGGGGCGGGAGGGCCCCTTTTTTAGCAAGGGAAAATAGGTGTTCCGGGTTATAGAAGGGGTATCGTTGGAGTAATGTCTGGAAAGTTGGTCAGTGGTACTGAGCTTTTTAAAGACTTAAGAAGGCACTCAGTGATATCGACAGGGGCAGCTCCTATATCAAAAAGATACTGTAATTCGTGTCAGTCATAAATTTAGGTTCTGGCTTAGGGAGCCTTCTGGAAATATTATTGAAAAAAGAAGAAATTTTTCGTTTCAATTGGTAGATATTTGGTGTAAAATAAGTTACAAAGAATTTCTTTTTTGTTTGACAGAAAAATGGTTGGTTTATTTTACATCAAAAAGGAAAGAGGTTCCTTATGTTTGGAAAGCTGTTGATAAACGATATACCGGATATACAATTCCATGGAGCTGTGGAAACTCAAGAAGGAGCTTCCTGTATAATACAAACATAGGGGATTCCAAGGAAGGTGGTTGATAAAAAGATACCTCAGAGTAAAATAA
>CANQVD010000038.1 GCA_947627215.1 uncultured Eisenbergiella sp. | reverse complement strand
CTGATGAATATCGGAAGCCTGGACGGCCTGAAGCATTCCGATATCGTGTTTCATGAAACCTCCGCGGGACAGCAGTTCGAAAAAGGGTTCGCGGGCCCGGGCGCCAGTTGTCAGAAGATGACAGAGGGCTGGTTCTGGAGAGAGGGCGATGACAGAAAGGCCCTCAAACCGGCGGAATGGGTGCTTGACTGGATCAGACGCTCCAATGCCTGCAACACTTCGTTTGTCCTGAACAGTTCGCCGAACACATACGGTCTGCTGGATGACAACATGATGGAACGCTACCGTCAGATCGGGGCTCTTTATCAAAAGGCGGAACCTCTGAAGGAACTGCCGGAGGGCTGGGCCGTCAGATAGAGCTCCAGCGTGTGGGACAGGTGAGAATGCGGCCGCTGCTTCGACAGGGATCGAAAAGTCGTCCCCGACAGGCCCCCGCCGCCCGTGCGTACATTCCATTTTCCCGGACCGTTAGAAAAACGCCGGCCCTTGGCGAAGCGAGCCCTTCGGGCGAAGCTGAGCCTAGTGCCGCTGCGTTTTTCTCGAGCGCGAGCGTGTCCGGAAAAGGAATGTACAAACGGGCGGCGGGGGCCTGTCGGGGACGGTTTTTCGATCCCTGTCGAACCCCGCGCTTTATCCGTGGGATTCCGGCGCGGTGGTGATGGAGTCGTGCTGGAGCCATTTGCCCTTGAGGTAATAGAGAATGAACAGGATCGAAGTCACCGTCCAGGTCAGGGGATAGGAAAAGGCCACCGTGGAGATATCCCTGCGCAGCGGAACGGCCGCCAGGACCCAGGTGATCCGCAGCACGCAGACGCCGAAGCAGGTCAGCATCATGGGGACGAAGGCGTCGCCGCATCCCCGGCAGGCGCCGGAGAGGATCTCGATACAGATATAGGTGATATAGGCGGGGATGATGACGCGCATGATGTCCATGCTGATCTCAATGACATGCGCATCCTGTGTGAACAGCAGCAGGATCGTATTCCCGAAATTCAGAACGATCACGCTCAGCAGAACGCTGGTGGCGGCCGCCATGCACAGGCAGATGCGGACGCTTTTTTTGATGCGGTCATATTTGCCTGCGCCGTAGTTCTGACCGGCGAAGGTGGTGATGGAGATGCCGTAGGCTCCCATGATCATCCAGAACATGCTGTCCACCTTGCTGTAGGCGGTCCAGGCGGCCACGGTGTCCGTGCCGAAGGAATTGACGGAGGACTGCACCAGCAGATTGGAGACCGAATACATGGCGGACTGCAGGCCGGAGGGAAGACCGATGCGGACGATGTTCAGCAGGTGATTTTTGTAAAAACGGATCTTCCGGAGGCTGAGGCGATAGGATTCGGAGGTGCGCATCAGGGCGAAGACCGTCATGGCGGCGGAAAACGTCTGGGAAAGGACGGTGGCGATGCCGACGCCGGCCACGCCCAGCTTCAGCGTTACCACGAAAAACAGGTCCAGCACGATGTTGATGATGCAGGACGCGATCAGAAAATAAAGAGGGCGCCTGGAGTCCCCCACGGCCCGCAGGATGCCCGAGCCCATGTTGTAGAGCATGGAGGGGATCAGGCCGCAGAAATAGATCCGCATGTAGGTCAGGGACAGCTCCAGGATATCGGCGGGCGTCTGCATCGCGGTGAGCGCGAATCGGGCCACGGCGATGCCGAGGACCATGATCACCGTGCCGCCGGCAATGGCCAGAGCGGTGGCGGTGTGGACGGCTTCGCTGACCTTTTTGTCATTGCCGGAGCCGTAATGCTGGGAGATGATGACCGTTGCGCCGGAAGAGAGTCCCACAAAAAAGCCCACCAGCAGGTTGATGATGGTAGCGGCAGGGCCGCCCACGGAGGCCAGCGCCTCCTTGCCCACGAAATTGCCCACGATGACGGCGTCCGTGGTGTTGTAAAGCTGCTGGAAAAAGGTGCCGAACAGGATTGGGAAGAAAAAGAGCAGGAGCTGTCCTGCAATGCTGCCCTCGGTGATCCGGTTCCCGGCCGCTGTTTCTTTCTTCATGACGGGTATGCGCCTCCTGCGCGATCGAATCTGTCCGCCTGCGCCGCCGCGGCGGCGCTCTGACGCCTCTGCCGGCCGGAAACGCCCGCGGGGCGCGGGCCTTATCCTGCCCGGACAGACGGATGAACTGCGGTACTTATTATATAAGGATGGAAACCGAAAAACAAGAGGAAAATAATTGACAGAACCGAAATTTTCTGCTAGTCTTGACACGGTAGAAAAAAGTTTACCAAAGGAGATGTGTAAAATGAAAGGAAATATTGTTGTCGGACAGTCCGGCGGGCCTACCGCCGTCATCAATTCTTCCGTCGCCGGCGTTTTCTGCGCGGCGAAGGAGCTGGGTGTAAAGAAGGTTTACGGCATGGTGCACGGCATCGAGGGCTTTCTGGAGGATCAGATGATCGATCTGGGCGAGTATCTGGACGATCCCACCGGTGTGGAGCTTTTGAAGCGGACGCCCTCCGCGTTCCTGGGCTCCTGCCGTTTTAAAATGCCGCAGATCGAGGGGCATGAGGACGTATATGAGAAGGTGTTCGAGATCATGGAAAAGCATGATATCGAGTGCCTGTTCTACGCGGGCGGCAACGATTCCATGGACACCGTGAAGATGCTGTCCGATTATGCGGCGGCGCACAACAAGCCTCAGCGCTTCATGGGCGTGCCCAAGACCATTGACAACGATCTGCCGATCACGGATCATTGCCCCGGCTATGGCTCCGCGGCCAAGTATATCGCCGCTTCCATCAAAGAGATCATCCGCGACAACGCGTCCTTCGGCGCGAAGAAGCCTACCGTCTGCATCGTGGAGATCATGGGCCGTCATGCGGGCTGGCTCACCGCCGCCGCCGCGCTGGCGAAGGGAGACGACTGCGAGGGCTGCGATGCGATCTATCTGCCGGAGACCGTTTTCGATATCGATGCCTTTATGGAAAAGGTGAAATATCTGGCGGCCAACCGGTCTTCCGTGGTGATCGCGGTTTCCGAGGGCGTACACCTGGCGGACGGCCGTTTCGTGTGCGAGCTGGCGAATGAGAATGTGGCGGTGGACGCGTTCGGCCACAAGCAGCTTTCCGGCACGGCGGCCTATCTGGCACAGCTCGTCGCCGCGAAGACCGGGCTGAAGACCCGCGCCATCGAGTTCTCCACGCTGCAGAGAGCCGCGACCCATCTGGCTTCCCTGACGGATGTGAACGAGGCCTATGAGGTGGGCTACGAGGCGGTTATGGCAGCCGAGGAGGGCAAGACCGGCATGATGATCACGCTGGACCGCAAGGACAGCACGCCTTATCTGTGCGCTACCAGCGCTTTCGATATCCACGCCATCGCCAATGTGGAGCGCTCCGTTCCGAAGGAATGGATCACGGAAGACGGCTGCGGACTGAACGAGGAGTATGAGAAGTATGCGCGCCCGCTGATCATGGGCGAGCTGGTGCCGCTCTATGTCAACGGTCTGCCGAGACATCTGGTGAGAAAGTGATTTTCTGAAAAACGGGCGTCCTGTGGAAAACGGGACGCCTTTGTGCTTTCCGGCGGACTGCGAAAGGAGCTGCGGATGAAAGAGACGGGAGCCCGGGCACAGATGGATGAAGAATGGAACTGCGCGGCGCAAAAGGCGGTCATCGCCATGAGCGGCGGCGTGGATTCCAGCGTGGCCGCGTTTTTGATGAAGGAAGCGGGCTATACCTGTATCGGCGCCACAATGAAGCTGTTTTCCAATGAGGAGATCGGCGTTTCGCGGGAGCATACCTGCTGTTCGCTGGAGGATGTGGAGGATGCCAGAAGCGTGGCCCGTTCCCTGGGCATTCCCCATTATGTGTTCAATTTTTCGGAACGGTTCCGCACGGAGGTGATGGAGCGTTTTGTGAGCGCCTATGAGAACGGCGTTACGCCCAATCCTTGTATCGACTGCAACCGTTATCTGAAGTTTGACAAGCTTTTTCAACGGGCGAAGGAGATCGGATACGGTTATGTGGTGACCGGGCATTATGCCCGGGTGGAACGGGATCCGGCCTCGGGGCGGTTCCTTTTGAAAAAGGCGCTGGACGCGCAGAAGGATCAGAGCTATGTCCTCTGCAGCCTGACCCAGGAGCAGCTCGCCCATGTGCAGTTTCCGCTGGGGCGGCTGCAGAAAGAGCAGGTGAGAAGGATTGCCGGGCAGCAGGGCTTTGTCAATGCCGGAAAGCACGACAGCCAGGATATCTGTTTTGTGCCGGGAGGCTCCTATGCGGATTTTATCCGGGCATTCACCGGAAAGGAGTATCCGCCGGGGGACTTCGTGGACGGGAACGGGACCGTGCTGGGGCGGCATAAGGGGATCATCCATTACACGCTGGGACAGCGGAAAGGGCTGGGGCTTTCCCCGCTGCAGCCCATGTATGTGACGGCCATCGATCCGGTGAAAAACACCGTCACGCTGGGCCCGCATGAGGCGCTCTTTTCCCGGGAGCTGACGGCGCGGGATATCAACCTGATCTCCGTGCCCCGTATCGAAGGGGAAATGCGGGTGAAAGCGAAGGTGCGCTACCGGCAGCCGGAGCAGCCGGCCACCGTCCGGCAGACCGGCGAAGACGAGCTTCGAATCGTGTTCGACGAGCCGCAGCGGGCCATCACGCCGGGGCAGGCGGTGGTGTTTTACGACGGCGACTGCGTGGTGGGCGGCGGCCGGATCGTGAAGACGCCATGACGCGCCGGAATTCCGCGATATGCCGGAATGCTGCGGCGCGCCGGAACGCCGTGGGCCGCGGCGGCCCTATAAAACAGAACCTTACATTTTTGTAAGCCAAATGCAGCCTCTTTTCTTTTGTGCTATACTGGTGCGGAGGGAAGGAGGTTTTTTATGGAAAGAATTCTGCTTCTGGAGGACGATGCGGGGCTGTGCGACGGCCTGATCTACGCGCTGGGAAGGGATGGCTTCGCGGTGACTGCGGCCCGGACCGTACGGGAGGCGTATGAGCTGTTGGAAAAACGGGAGGCGCGTTTCGATCTCCTGCTTCTGGATGTGACGCTGCCGGACGGGTCCGGCTTTTCGGTATGCGAACGGGTGCGCCAGGCCGGGAGCGATGTGCCTGTAATCTTTCTCACGGCCGCCGACGAGGAAACCAGCGTCATCCGGGGGCTGGACGGCGGCGGGGACGATTATATCACCAAGCCCTTCCGGCTGGGTGAGCTGGTTTCCCGCCTCCGGGCCGTGCTGCGGCGAAGAACGGCGGCGGAACGGAGCCCGGACATCGGACCCGTCGGAGAGCGTGCCGGAACCGCGCGGCCTGCGGAGTGCCTGTGCCATGGAAATCTCTGTCTGGAACCGCTGGCGGGCCGCGTTTATGCGGAAACGGAAAGCGGACGGCATCCGCTGGAGCTGACGGCCATGGAGTACCGGCTTTTGTGCCTGTTCATGCAGAATCCGGGTCGCGTGCTGATGCGGGAGCAGATTCTGGACGCGCTGTGGGACGGCTTCGGCAGCTATGTGGACGACAACACGCTGTCCGTTTACGTGAGGCGTCTGCGGGAAAAAACGGAGGAGGACCCGTCCGCGCCCCGGCATCTGCTGACCGTGCGGGGAATGGGATACCGCTGGGAGGAATAGGAGCGTGCCGGCGGAGCCGCCGCCTGGGAAAAACGGGAACAAAAAGGAGCCGATGCATGGATTTTTTACGGGAAAAACAAAATGTCGCTTTCTGCCGCTTTCTTTTGGCGCTGTGTGCGCTCTGGCTGCTGTGCGCGGGGCTTTTGTCCGCGCTGATCCTGAGGGAGGCCCGGCAAAGCCTGCGGGAGAGGGAGGCGGTCATCGTTTCCGGTCTGCTGGCGCAGGGCGTGGAGGAGAGGACGGCGGCGGCCGCGCTGGGCGGCGGGACCGCCAGCGCGCAGGGATGGGCCTTCCTGGAAAAAACGGGACGGGGCGGGAGCGCCGGTCCGGCAGCGTTTCCCGAAACGGAACGGCTGGCGCGGCTGGTGCCGGGCCTTCTGTGCGGGAGCGTTCTGCTGTTCGGTCTCCTTCTGCTCGCCGGAAGCGGGGCCGCGCTGGCGCGCCGGGAGACCGCGTACCGCAGGGCGACGGAGGTGATCGAAGGGTTTCTGAAGGGAGATTTCGGGAAACACCTTCCGACCGGAGAGCCGGGCGGTTATTACCGGCTCCTGTTCGCGGCGGAGGAGCTGGCCCGGGCGCTGCAGTCCAGGAATGAGGAGGAGCGCCGGTCGAAGCTCTTCCTGCGGGACATGATATCGGATATTTCCCATCAGCTCAAAACGCCGCTGGCCGCGCTGTCTCTGTATCTGGATATCATGGAATCGGAAAGTGCTCCCGACGGGGATGCAGCGGCGCAGAGGGCGCCGGATGCCGTTCTTTCGTTTGCGGGCCGGGCGAGACAGTCCGTTGACCGGATGGAATCGCTGGTCCGGACGCTCCTGAAAATGGCCCGTCTGGATGTGGGCGGCGTGGTCTTTGAGCGGAGCCGTATCCGGGCCGGGGATCTGGCGGAACGCGCCGTGCAGCAGCTCCGGGTGCGGGCCGGACGGGAAGGAAAGCGGCTCTGTCTGGAGGGCGATCCGCGGGCAGAGGTGTACTGCGATCCGGCATGGACGGCGGAGGCGCTGGAAAATCTGGTCAAAAACGCGCTGGATCACACGAAGGAGGGCGGCGGGGTCCGGATCGACTGGAAGGCGTCGCCGGGCTGTCTGCGCCTTTCCGTTTCCGATGACGGCTGCGGCATCGCGCCGGAGGATCTGCATCACATCTTTAAGCGGTTTTACCGCGGCGGCACTTCCGGGGGCCCGGTTGGAGAGCGCGCGGGCGGGGAGGAGGACGGGCAGTCCGGAGAGGGTCTGGGGCTGGGACTTCCCCTGGCGAAGGCGATTGTGGAAGGGCAGGGCGGCGTCCTTGGCGTGGAGAGCGCGCCGGGCCGGGGCGCCGTTTTCTCCGTCGTTTTTTCGGAGGTCTTTCTTACAAAACCGTAAGCGGGCTTTCATCTGTCTGTAAGCGGATGTTCCTATAATAAGGCTGACGCACAGATCGGACGGTGCGCCATAAAAAGCGAAAGGAGTATGGGAACATTGGAGATTCTGAGAACGGAGCATCTGGAAAAGGTATACGGAAGCGGCGAAACGGCGGTGCGCGCGCTGCAGGATGTGAATCTGGTTTTGCAGAAGGGGGAGTTTGCGGCGGTGGTGGGAGCCTCCGGCTCCGGCAAGAGCACGCTGCTGAACTGTATCGGCGGGCTGGATCTGCCCACCGCGGGAAAGGTTTGGATCGACGGAGAGGATCTGTTCGCCATGAAGGAAAAAAGGCGGACCGTTTTCCGCCGGCAGAAGATCGGGTTCATCTTTCAGTCCTTTCATCTGATTCCGGAGCTGAATGTGGAACAGAACATTCTCTTTCCGGTCCTTCTGGATTACCGGAGGCCGGATCGGGAACGGCTGGAGGAGCTTTTGGAGGTGCTGGGCCTGCAGGACAGAAGGTATCATCTGCCCGGACAGCTTTCCGGCGGACAGCAGCAGCGCGCGGCCATCGGGCGGGCGCTGATCATGCGGCCGGCGCTGGTGCTGGCGGATGAGCCCACGGGAAATCTGGATTCCCGGAACAGCCGGGAGGTGATGGAGCTGCTTTTGTCGGCCTCCAGACATTACCGGCAGACGGTACTGATGATCACGCACAACGGCAATCTGGCCGCGGCGGCGGATCGGGTCTTCCAGGTGACGGACGGCGTGCTGCGCCAGCTCGGCGAGACCTATCCGGCGCGGGACGGCGGACTGGCGGACGGGTCGGAAACGTACGGCGCGCCGGAGGCGGACGGAATCGGAGGTGGGGCACAGTGAGACATTATCTGGATCTGGTGCGCGTTGCGGCCCGGGTGCGCAGACGGCAGGGCCGGATGACGCGTTTCTGCATTTTTCTGGCGGCCGCGCTGGTGATGACGATTTTCGGAATGGCGGATATGGAGATCCGGAGCGAGCGGATACAGACCGCGAAAAGGGACGGGACCTGGCATGCGTGTCTGGCGGTCCCGGAGGAACAGGCGGCGCTGGCCCGCGCCTGGCCCCAGGTGGAGTCCTCCTCCTGGTATGGGACTGTCAATTACAGTCTGGACCGGGGGTATCAGGTCGGCGGCGCCGATACGGTGATCCTGGGGCTCGAGCCGGAGGGGCGTGCCATGTTTCCGGGGATGACCCTGCGGGAAGGAAGCTGGCCCGAAGGGGAGGAAGAGGCCTGCTTCACCGAAAGCGTGAAATCCCGTCTGGGGACGGAGCTGGGAGATACGGTGCGCATGACGCTGCCGGACGGCAGGGTGAAGGAATGGAGGATCAGCGGATTCCTGGGAAATGTGAGCCTGCTCACCCGACAGGACGTGTTCGGCGCCCTTCTGGATATGGACGGCTTTCTGTCCCTGGGAGAAGAGGCCTTTTACAGCCGCGGTCTCTATTTGGTCTTCGGACCGGGCTGCCCGGTGGAGCGGACGTTAAAGCAGATGCAGGCGCAGTTCGGCCTGACGGACAAACAGATCGCCAGAAACACCAGGCTGCTGGCCCTGTCTCTGCAGAGCGCCGACAGCTATATCCTGAAGCTGTACCTGACGGGCGCGCTTCTGGCCGTGCTGGTGATCGCGGCGGGCATTCTGATGCTGACCGGCAGCATGAACAGCGACGTGGCCAGGAGGACGGAATATTTCGGCCTGCTGCGCTGCCTGGGCGCGGAGCCGAAGCAGGTGAAACGGCTGGTGCGAAGGGAAGCGCTGAGCTGGTGCGCGGCGGCTGTCCCGGCGGCCGTCCTGGCGGGCAGTCTGGTGATCTGGATCCTGTGCGCCATGCTGCGTTATCTGGCGCCGGGAATGTTCGCGGAAATGCCCGTATTCGGGATCAGCTCTCTGGGAATCGGAAGCAGCGTGACGGTGGGAGTCCTCACGGTGCTGCTGGCAGCCAGCTCTCCCGCGAAAAAGGCGGCCGCTGTGTCGCCGCTGACGGCGGTTTCCGGCAATGCCTCCGCATCGGAATGGGGCAAAAAAGCGGGCCGGGGCCGAAAGCGCCGGGGCTATGGCGGCGTGGAGCTTTCTCTCGGTCTTCATCATGCCGGGGGGAGCAAAAAGAATCTGTTCCTCATCAGCGGCTCCTTTGCGCTGTTCATCATCCTGTTTCTCGGTTTCACCACCCTGATCAGCCTGTTTCAGCACGGTTTGAAACCGGTGCAGCCGTATGCTCCTGATCTGACGGTGAGCGCGGCGGGAGGCGGGGACAGCCTGACGAAAGAACTGGCGGACATGCTGGCGGCAGATCCCGCTGTGAAGCGGGTTTTCGGCAGATGCTCCGCCGCCGTTTCGGCCGTCGTCCGCAGGGCAGCAGAGAGGTCTGAGGCGACAGAACATACGGCGTCATCTCCCGGGCCGGAGAAGGCCGCTGTCCGGGCAGCGGAGACAGAGGCGGCCCTGCATCTGCTTTCCTATGAAGAAAAACAGTTTTCCTGGGCGCGGGATTTTCTCCTGTCCGGGAGCGTACGGGAGGCGGAAGAGGGAGAGGGTGTGCTGGTCTTTTATCAGGCGGATGTGCCGCTGCAGGAGGGGGATGTGCTCATGCTCACGGATCCCGGGGGAATCGTGAAGGAGATCCCCGTGGCGGGGGTCCTGCGTCAGGGCCCTTTTGATCAGACGCCGGACACGGTCAGCGTCGTCTGCTCGGAGGAATTGTTCGGGGAACTCACAGGAGAAAGCGGTTATGCGGTGCTGGATCTGCAGTTGAAACGGGGGGCGTCGGACAGCGACGCGGAAAGGCTCCGGGAAACGGTACGGGCATATACCGGACAGGAGGACGACGGAATCGCGTTTTCCGATCAGAGGCTTTCCAATGCGGAAGCAAAAGGAGCCTGGTATTCGTTCTGTATCTTTGTTTACGGTTTCCTGACGGTGATCGCCCTGATCTGTGTCTGCAGCATCGTCAACTGTATCGGCATGAGCGTGTCCGCCCGGATGCGGCAGTACGGCATGATGCGTGCGGTGGGCATGGAGGATGCGCAGGTGGTCAGAATGGTGGCGGCGGAGGCCGCCGCATACGGAGCCCTCGGCATCGTTCTGGGCGTCGCCGCGGGGCTGCCTCTGCACCGGTTCCTGTTTGAAATGATGATCTCTTCCCGCTGGGGGACGCCCTGGAGCGTTCCGTGGACGGCGCTGGGCGTCATCCTGCTGACCGTAATCTGCTCCATCCTTCTTTCCGTGGCGGGGCCTTCCCGGCGCATCGCGCAGATGTCCGTGGTGGATACCATCGGGACAGATTGACTAAAATTAAATATTTTTTTTGTAAACTATTTTAAACGGAAAGACATTGACAGAACCCCGATTCCCCGCTATGATTTTCATTGTCCCGGGCATCCGGCTTCCAAAAACGCGTTTTTGTTTTCCGAAGGCGCCGGGAATGTGAAAACCGAAAAGATAAACTGCATTTTGCCTGTAACGGACAGATCATGACGGCATCAAAAGGGAGGAAGGGCAATGAAATGGCAGGAAACCATACAGAGGGAGATTCTGGAGCAGTATGTCGACAGGGAACTGGAAGGGCTGACCGGACGGCTGTTCCGGAAAACGGTGGAGGAAGCGCAGGAGAGGGAGCTGTATACGGCGCTTTTGTATCTGGCAAAGGGACTGATGCATCTCACTGTTCCCAATGAAGGTTCCAAAAAGGTATATTACATATCGTCGGAATTTCTGACAGGAAGGCTTTTGGCCAATAATCTCTGCAATCTCGGTATTTATGAAAAGCTGGACGCATATCTGGCCGGAAAGGGGAAATCCCTTTCCCGGATCTGCCGGCTTGAGCCGGAACCGGCCCTCGGGAAAGGGGGGCCGGGACATCTGGCGGCATGTATGATGGAGGCGATCGCTTCTCAGGGGCTGCCCGGGGAGGGAATCGGCCTGAATTATCATTTCGGATGGTTCCGGCAGGTTATCCGGGACGGGCAGCAGACCGAAGAGAAGGACCGGTGGATGGAGCGGACCTCCTGGCTGACCCGGACCGACGTGGAGTTCGACGTTCATTTCGGGGACGGAAAGGTCACCTCCCGGCTGTATGATCTGGATGTGATCGGATATGAGAACGGCGTCAACAGACTGCGGCTGTTCGATCTGCAGGGTGTGGATGAGGCGCTGGCCGGGGAAGGGGTTTCCTTTGACAAGGCCCGGATCGGGAAAAACCTGACGCTGTTCTGTGATTTTGACGATTCTGATGAGGACGGGAGGCTTCTGCGGTTCTGCCAGCAGTATTTTCTGGTGAGCAGCGCGGCCCAGCTCATTCTGAAGGAGATGAAGGAGAAGCAGTATGATCTTCGCAGGATGTACGATCATGCGGTGATTCAACTGAACGATACGGAGCCTTCGCTGATCATTCCGGAGCTGATCCGCATTCTGGTGCAGGATAAGGCGTTTTCCATGGACGATGCCATACAGGTGGTGCGGCGCACCTGTGCCTATACCACCCATTCGCTGCGTCCGGATCTGCTGGGAAGCTGGTCCATGCGGCGCATGGAACGGGTGGCGCCCCAGCTCATTCCCGTTCTGCGGGAGCTGTCCCGGCGGGTCAGCCGGGAATTTTCCGATCCGGAGGTGCAGATCATCGATGCTGACGGCCGGGTACATATGGCGAATCTGAACATTCACTACGGTTTTTCGGTCAACGGCGTGACGGCCCATCATATGGACTGTCTGATAAACGGGCCGCTGAACGATTTCTATCGGATCTATCCGGACAAATTCAGGAGCCAGACCGGGGGGATATCCTTCCGCCGCTGGTTGCTGTGCGCCAACCGGGAGCTGGCGGAGCTGATCTCCCATGCGGTGGGGAACGGGTGGAAGACGGACTGGAGACAGATGGAAAGGCTTCTGGATTTTTGTGAAGACGAGGCGTTCCTGCAAAAGCTTCTCCGCGTAAAAAAGCAGAAAAAGGAAGCGCTTTCCGATTTTCTGGAGGAGAAAGAGGGGATCCGTCCCGATCCGGATTCCGTTTTTGACGTTCAGACGGTATCCCTGCGAAGCTGCGGCCCGCAGCTTCTGAACGCGCTCTATATCATTCACAGGTATCTGGAGATCCGGGACGGGAAGCTGCCGGCCCGTCCGCTGACGTTTCTGTTCGGGGCGAAGGCGGAGCCTGCCGACCGGACGGCGCTGGATGTGGTGCATCTGTTCCGGGTGTTGGCCCGGATCATTGATCGGGATCCCGCCGTGCGGGGATGGATACAGGTGGCGGCGCTCGAGAATTATGATATCGGTTATGCGGAAAAGGTGACGCCCGCCGGAGACATTTCCGAGCAGATCTCGCTCACCCGGGGAGATGCCTCCGGCGTGGGCTGCATGAAGTTCATGCTCAACGGCGCGCTGACTCTGGGCAGCCTGGAGGGCATGTGCCTCGAGATTTACGGGCTGGTGGGGGATGGTCATTTTTATGTCTTTCCGGGCGGCGCGGCACAGGAGGACGGCTGCAGCGGCATGCCGCAGCCTGCCGGCGCATCAGGCGCCTGCGGCAGCGCGGCGGGAGAGATCGGCGCAGCGCGTGCCGGAAGCGGCACGGCACGGGAGGATGCGGCCGGCAGGGCCGTCGCGTTCCTCGTCGGAGAACAGGCCATGGCGGCCGGGAACGGGGAGATTCTGCGCCGGCTGCACGGACAGCTTGCCGGGGGAGACCGGGCGGACATCCCTTCGTATCTGGACGCATATATTTCCGTGAAGGAACGGATCCTGGCGGATTACGAGGATCGCCCGGGCTGGGCCCGCAGGATGCTGGTCAACATCGCGAAGGCGGGTTTTTTCTCCGCGGACCGGGCGGCGGAAGCCTATAACCGGGATATCTGGAAGCTCACATGAGAGGCCGCGGGCAGGTCCCGCCGGCTTTTGGACGATTTTGAATCAAAGGAGAACGAGGTATGAGAAGAAGCGGTATTCTGCTGCCGGTATCGAGCCTTCCCTCCCCCTGGGGGATCGGCGCTTTTTCCGGGGAGGCGTATGCCTTCGTGGATTTTCTGGCGGAGGCGGGGCAGAAGCTGTGGCAGATCCTGCCGTTAGGGCCCACCGGATACGGGGATTCCCCCTATCAGTCCTTTTCCACGTTCGCGGGCAATCCCTATTTTATCGATCTGGAGGCATTGGTCGAAAAGGGATGGCTTTCCGCGGAGGAATGCGACGCGACAGACTGGGGCGGCAGCCGGGCCTATGTGGATTATGAAAAACTGTATTTCGGGCGCTTTCCGCTTTTGCACAGGGCGTTTTTGCGAAGCGGAATCCAAAAGGACGCGGCGTTTGCGGCCTTTTGCCGGGAAAATGACTGGTGGCTGGCGGATTACGCGCTTTTCATGGCGATCAAGAACGCCAGGGGCGGCGTCAGCTACACGGAATGGGAGGAGCCCGTCAGGCGGCGGGAGAGCGCCGCGCTGGAGAGGTGCCGGGAGGAGCTCGCGGAGGAGATCTGTTTCTGGAAATTTCTGCAATATCTGTTCGCGGAGCAGTGGACGGCGCTGAAACGGTATGCCAATGAAAAGGGCATTTCCATCATCGGGGACCTTCCCATTTATGTGGCGATGGACAGCGCCGATACCTGGTCGCATCCGGAGCTGTTTCAACTGGACGGGGACTGCGCGCCGAAGGCCGTGGCGGGGGTGCCGCCCGATGCGTTTTCCGCCACGGGACAGCTTTGGGGCAACCCGCTCTATGACTGGGAATACCACAAAAAGACCGGCTATGACTGGTGGATGAAACGGATCGGTTATTGCTACCGGCTTTACGATATCATCCGCATCGATCATTTCCGGGGATTTGAGGCCTATTTTTCCGTGCCCTGCGGGGAGAAGACGGCCGTCAACGGACACTGGGAGCCGGGACCGGGCGACGAGCTGTTTGAGGTGATGCGGCGCAGGCTCGGGGAGAAGGAGGTGATCGCCGAGGATCTGGGCGTGATCACGCCGCCGGTCCGCCGGATGATCGAAAAGACCGGATTCCCCGGGATGAAGGTGCTGCAGTTCGCCTTTGACAGCGGGCCCTCCAATGAGTATCTGCCTCATCATTATGAGAAAAACTGCATCGTTTACACGGGCACTCATGACAATCAGACATCGGCAGGCTGGTATGAGGAAAATCCGCCGGCGCTTCAGCAGTTCATCCGCGATTATCTGCGGATGGAGGAGGGCGCGGTATCCGGGAGCAGGGCGGCGGAGGCGCTGATCCGGACGGCGCTCGCATCCGTGGCGGATACGGCGGTGATCCCCATGCAGGACTGGCTGGGACTGGGTGCGCAGGCCCGCATCAATTTCCCTTCCACGCTGGGAAACAACTGGAAATGGAGACTGGAAAAGGAACAACTGACCCGGGAGCTGGCGGAGCGCATCCGCAGAACCGTTCAGTTGTATGAGAGGTAATCAAAATGTCCCCGCGCCGTTTGGCAGCGGGGACATCTGTTCTCAGGGGAGACGGTACCAGGAGGTTCCGTCGATCAGGCTGTAGGTATTCGTGCCGTCCGGCCCCTCCGTCACGTCATACAGATGTACGTGGTACAGCCCTTTGCTCAGATAGGGCGTCAGATCGAAGGCGAAGACGGTCCGGTCCTTTTCGGCGGCGGTCGGCAGATACCATTGCAGGTCATCCTGTCCGTTTTCCACGCTCCAGAACGCGAGCCGCAGATTGGCGTCGGTGCGGGGCGTTGTCACGGTCATGATCGTGCCGGTGCCGTCGGGAGAAGCGGTGAGCGCGGGCCTTTGCACCCGGAACGCGCTGCGGCGGGCGGAGAGCCAGGCGGTCAGACGGTCCAGGGATTCGCTGTAGGTGCCGGAGAAGTCGCTGTAGCCCTTGGGGTTGACGCCGCCCAGCGTATTCCAGCGGATATAGTTCATGAAAACGGAGGAGGAGATCTCCTTCGCGGTTTTTTTCACGTAGGCCGTCAGACCGCTGAAGGCGGCAGCGTACTGATCCTTCAGGGCGGTCACCCGTGCATGGAAGGCAGGGCAGGCCAGAAGCCGGTTCATCATCGTGTTGTGCATCGTGGCATAATAGGCGTTCGCGCCCAGATCTTCATTTCCCATGCAGGTATCATAATCCCAGATCGGTCCCAGATGGAGGACATCCGCTTCCCCGTCCTTATACCAGTAGAAGCTGGAGTGATTGGCCTCCCGGTTCAGCAGATATTCGGAGATCAGATAGTATTTCGCGAAGGAATCCACATCGATCATGGAGGAAAGCGTTTCCAGAGTCACCTCGTCCGCGGGCGTCTGATACAGATAGAGCAGAAATTTGTCCAGCGCCTGCTGGAAAGAGGCGATGGCGTACCGGATCCTGGCCTCGTCGTCTTCCTCCACGGATTCCTTCAGGGAAAACTGGGTATCCAGGAGCGCGTCATAGATCCAGTAGTCTTCTTCCGCGTAAAAGCTGGAATCCTGTTCCATCAGGACGCCGTTTTCATCCGAAAGATCCAGCCGTTTGCCGCCGATTTCCACCTTTTCTCCGATGATATAGGTGCCCTGGTAGACGCCGTCGATCCAGAAGTCCACATACTGATAATCGGTGGTGTAGGCCATTTCCAGCTCCCTGGAAAGGTGCATGGCGGTCATGTTGCGCAGCATGCTGTCGTCGGAGGCATTGGCCAGCAGGACCCATTTCCTGGCCGCGTCCATGTCCAGGACGGCGGTTTTTTCCGCAAATTTGATCTGATAGCCTTTTTTGTCATATTTCTGCCATGAGGTATTGCCGCGGCCCTTAAATTCCACGGTGTTTTGCGCGGAGATCAGGGTCGTGCCGTCCGCGCCGGTCAGGTACAGGGTGTTGTCGGGATATTTGACGTTTTTATCCAACTGCACGGTATCCAGCGTGGTGTTGTTCAGGTAGAGCTGTACGCTGGGCAGATCGGACTGGAGCGCTTTGACCTGGACGTCCATCCCGTCCAGACGGATCACGGCCGTATCGCCGCTTTTGTCAAACGCGCCGGTCAGGATCCCCGTGGCGGGATCCCAGGAACCGCGGGATACGCTTTGGATATCGCCCGCGCATAAAAGCTCCATGGAGGCAAGGTCCACGGAACGCGGCAGGAACAGATAGACCACGCCGTCCTGAGGCGCGCGGTAGCCGAAGGTGATCCCGCCGTTGGGATCGGTCACGGAACAGCGAAAACGTCTGGCAAACGCCTCCTCCTGCGCTTTCGCCTCCGCCGCCTGTGCGGCCCGAAAAGCTTCCTGTGCTGCCTCCTGCGCCGCTTTCAGGGCGGCCTCCTGTTCGGCGTCCGGGACGGCGGTGTCCGGACCATCCTCCGGAAGGGCGGCGGTCGGAGCGCCCTCCGGCGCGGCGATCAGCATGATGCCGCTCTCCGGGTCGGGCTGCGGGGTATCGATTTTCCCGGCGATCGCAGGCGCCGCGGTCTGTTCCTGCTGCGATTCGGCGGCGGGTCCTGCGGCCTGTACATAAAATGCGCCGGGCATCATCCATCCGGCCAGGAGAAGCGCTGCGGCCAGCGCTGCCGCATGGCACAGAGCCGTTCCCCGCGGGGCGGATGGCCGAAGGGGTGTGCCGGCTGTTGTTCGACGGTTTCTTTTCCCGATGATGTTGGAACTGTTCATTTTCTGCAGGGATCCTTTCCTATGTATTTTTGCGGCGGACGGTCCGTATGGATCTCCCGCCGTTTCTGCCGTCCGGGTCTTCTGCCGTCCGGCATTACAGTCTGCGTTTCATCGCCTCCTGATTGGAGGCCAGGCTCAGGGCGGTTTCCCGGGAGATCCTTCCGGCGCGGACCAGATCGATCAGGCTCTGATCCATGGAGCGCATGCCGGGAGAGGAGGCGTTTGCCAAAAGACCCTCGATCTGCGGGATTTTCCCTTCCCGGATCATATTGCGGATGGCCGGCGTGAGCACCATGATTTCAAAGGCCGGGACGCGTCCGCCGTCCGTGGTGGGAACTAACTGCTGGGAGACGACGGCCTGCAGCGTCAGGGAGAGCTGCAGAGCGATCTGATGCTGCTGATTGGCCGGGAACACGTCGATGATGCGGTCGATGGTCTTGGCGGCGCCCAGCGTATGCAGGCTGGAAAAGATCAGATGGCCGGTTTCCGCGGCGGTCATGGCCACGTTGATCGTTTCATAGTCCCGCATTTCCCCGAGCAGGATCACGTCCGGACTCTGGCGCAGAGAGGCGCGCAGGGCGGCGATATAGCTGTCCGTGTCGGCCGAAATCTCCCGCTGGCTGACGATGCTGTTCTTGTGGGAATGCAGGAATTCCAGCGGATCCTCCAGGGTGATGATATGATATTTTTTGTGCTGATTGATATAGTCGATGATGCAGGCCAGCGTTGTGGATTTCCCGCTGCCGGCGGGACCCGTCACCAGAACCATTCCCTTGGAGAGCTCGCCGAGCTGCAGGATGCTGTCCGGGATGCCAAGCTGTGTATGATCCGGAAGGGAAAAGTTGATGACGCGGATCACGGCCGCGGCGGAACCGCGCTGCCGGTAGGTGCTGACACGGAACCGGGCCAGCCCGCGCAGGGCGAAGGAAAAGTCATCGTCGCCGTGCTTCAGGAAGTGCTTCATGTCACGGCCGCCGGCCAGCTCGTAGACGGTGTTGACGAGCGCGTTGGTATCGTCCGGCATGAGCCGCTGGGAATGCTCGATGAGAACGCCACTCTTTTTATAGGAAAAGGGACGGCCCGCTACGATGAAGATGTCGGAGGCATGGTCGGATACCGCCTCTGTGAGCAACTGAATCAGGTCCATTGTTTTCTCCTTATTGGTGATGCCGGAAAGCGTTCCGTGATGCGGGAAGGCTTTTCCCGGGGTGCCGGAAGGCTTCTGCGGTTCTCGAAACGGTCATTGCAGGACGGGCAGCGTATCGTCGGCGTTCCAGTCCGCCGTGGTGACGACCTGCCACCGTCGGAGCCGGTAGCAGATATCCTCTCCGGGGGCGGGAAGAACGGCCTCCAGCTCGACCGAGAGCGCCTGGGAATCGCCGAAATCCGTCCGGAAGGAGAGCACGCCGTCTGCGTCCATATCCGGAAAGCTTTTGCGGCATTCCGCCAGAAAGGCCTCCGGTTCGGGCGCGGAGAGCTGTTCGGAAACGCGCAGGAGCGTTTCGTTGATCTCTGCCAGCCTGTTCCGGGCGGACATGTCGGCGGCGTACCAGGACTGCAGGCGGTCCGAGGACTGCATCGCGTCTCTGCGGTCCCGCAGCGCGCTGACATAGGAGAGCACGGCGAAGGTCACCAGACAGAGCACGATGAAAATGACCAGAAGAGACGGAAGCCCCGTATTGATGAGCGACTGCTTTTTGTTTTTCATGGAAACCTCGTTTCAAAGCGTTGGCGGAGAACGAAAACCGCTTTCCGCGGGAACCGCATCAGTAGCCGACGATCAGCGTATAGGCCAGGGGACCGGGGTACTTCAGATCGCGGATCGTGATATAGGCCTGTCTGACGGAGGCGCCGGCGGGAGTGACATCCCTGGTCTCCAGCAGCCATGCGGCCTCCTCCTGTGCGCAGGGATGAAAATCCTCGTCGTAGTAAACCGGGGACGGAAGCGCCTTCTCCTGCTGGATATGGGCGGCGACACTGTCGCAGGTCCGGACAGCCTGATTTAAAAACACCGCCTTCTGTTCCTCCCGGTGGGAGCGGACGAAGAGCTGTACGCAGATCGCGCTGCAAAGGGAGAACAGGAGAATGGACAGAATGAGCTCCATCAGGAACAGGCTGGTTTTGGAATGACGTCTCATAATGCCTCCTGCTTAACCGGCGCTGTTGACGGCGACGGTGATCTGAGCTTCCTCACCGTCCTCGTCCATTGCCGTAAAACGATAGAGGGTATCGGATAGCTGCTCCATGGACAGGCCGTGGACCTCCAGGATGCCCTGGCCGGCGGAGAGGGGAATGTCATATTCCTCCTGCCGGTACAGCTCCCGGAGCATGCCGTCCTGATAATAAATACAGGTAATGTAGCTTTTGCCGTTGACGGCGCTTCTGAGCGTGAGCACGTCGGTATCCTCGATCTCCGTGATGGAGACGCCGCCCGCCGTGTCGTTCTGCCGGATCTTCTCCCGGATATAGGAGAGCGTTGTGGAGGTTTCATATGTCCGGCGGGAGAGGGAAACGATCTTTTCATAGGTGTTGGCGCCGAACACGGTGACGAGCAGGGCGGAGATGGCGAACACGCCCAGCAGCGACAGGGTGAACAGGGAATCCACCGTATGCTGGCGGTTGCTGTAAGAGTGCCTCATTTCTGCTGTTTCCTTTCCATGACCGTGACGTCCGGCATCAGGTTGGAGGCCACGGGCTGATAGTGGATGACATACCGGGTGTCGTCATACAGGATGGGATAGTGCTCCATCAGGTAATCCAGACTTTCCGGATAAAAACCGTTGATGGTATAGCAGTGCACGATATTTCTGCGCACGGCCTCCTCCAGGCTCCGAAGCTGTTCCGCGTCGGAACGGCCGGAAACGGAGTTCAGGCCGCCGATGAAGAGAAACAGGAAAGCCAGCAGGATGGCGATGGAGAGAAAAGGCTTTGCGCCGGAAAATTTGCGTTTCATCGGATTCTCCTTCTGAGATGTTCGGGCGAAGGGCGGCTGCCTACATGCCGATGCCGCTCATGATGCCGAGGAGCGGCAGCATGACGGACAGCAGGATCAGGCCCACCACACAGGAGAGGATGGCGACCAGCGTGGGCTCCAGAATGGAGATCATGCGGGAAATGTGCTCGTCACTGTCCTGAGCGCTGCGGTCTGCGATCTTGCGCAGCACGCTTTCCGTGGCCCCCGCCTGGAATCCGACGGACAGCATTCTGGCGTACAGCCCGGAGAAAATAT
Organism: uncultured Eisenbergiella sp.; assembly: GCA_947627215.1. Classification (GTDB taxonomy): domain Bacteria; phylum Bacillota; class Clostridia; order Lachnospirales; family Lachnospiraceae; genus Gallintestinimicrobium. Next base: position 17,559 of record CANQVD010000038.1, on the reverse strand, counting down.
GGGAGGAAATGACCGCCTCCGAAAAGGAGGCTCCTTCCCGGTAGGCTTTAGCGCAGGCCTCCACCTTCGCGCGGGTGTCGGGATCCGCGGCGAGCCGCCCCGCAATCTGCAGACCGTCCTCAATGGAAAGGCCGCTGGAAAGGGCGATGGAAAGGCCGTCGGCGAAGCGCCCCGTGGAGAGCTGCCGCTGCAGGCGCCGGATGGGCGGGATGAGGGACATGAGCTTTTGTCTGAGGCGGCGTCCGCCTGCAGTTTTGCACAGCCAGAGGAGAAACGCGGCCAGCAGCAGGAGCAGGATCACGAACACGACGGAATAACGGCTGATGACGCTGCCCAGATTCATAAGCCCTCTGGAAAAGCCCGTGAGCTGGCTGCCAAGCTGCAGAAATACCTGGTTGAAGATCGGAAGCACCCGCGTGATCAGGACGATGACAACGGCGAACATCATGCCGATCATGACGGCGGGATAGGTGACGGCGCTGCGGATGGAGGAAGCGATCTCCTCCTCCCGTTCATAATGGACGGTCAGCGCGTCCATCACCTCATCCGTACGGCCGGACTGGACGCCGATCTCGATCATGTCGCAGGCGTAGTCCGGAAAGGCGCCGGTACGCCGCAACGCTTCTCCCAGCGTTTCCCCTTCCTCCAGGGAGGCGTGGAGCGAGGTGTAAAATTCCTTTCTTTCCGGAGCCGCGTCTTCGCTCAGAATGGCCACGCCCTCCGTGGTGGATATCCCGGATTTCAGGATCAGGGACATCTGAGAACAGAAAGCCGATACTTCCAGGTTGGAAAAGGGTTTGGATTGAGTTGGCATGGCAGATTCCTTTCTTTCTTGAATGCTGGTATCGCGTCCGCTGCGCCTGCGCCGCATCTGTCTGAATGCCTGCGCCGCGTCTTTTTATCAGTAGGAAAACTTGATGAAATAGCTGCTGTCGTTGCCGATAAACTGGGAGAGATCGCTGCCCCTGCTGGCCGTGGAGGTGAAGGTGGGGTCCATCATGTTCCACGAGGAGCCGTTGAACTCGATGATATTGTACATCCAGCCCTCGTCCTCCAGCCAGGTGGAGATCCAGGCGTGATAAACATCGCCGTAATATCCGATATCGAGCCGGGTGGGAATCTGCTGAGAGCGCAGCATGCAGGTCATCAGAGCCGCATAGTCGAAGCAGATCCCTTTTCCCTCCTCCAGCGTCCGGTCGATCACGGGCTTATAGCCGCTCTGCACGCTGGCCGCCTTCTCGTGATCGTATTCCAGATGAGTCACCACATAATAAAAGACGCTGGTGATCACGTCCAGATCCGAGTCGGCGTTCAGGGAAAGCTCCTCCGCGAGGGAAACCGCCCTGGTGGTCAGATCGAAGTCCACATATTCGTTGGGATAGAGATAAGGAAGCCGGTCGTCGGAGAGCAGGACGGTGAGCGCGTGTCCGAAGGCCTGGGAATACTGGTCGTCATAGACGTTTTCAAAGACGTTGAACGTATAATTGCCGCTGCCCTCCGTCAGGGGGAAAACATGCCATTCGCCGTCCGCTTCCAGATTGTAGGTATAGGTATTGTTTTTGGGGCCGGAGATCCGCAGCTTGAGCTTGTTCTGCGCGCCCCGCCATTTCACCATGACATAGCCCTGGTCGCTGTGGGAGGCGTCCAGCGAAACCTGGGCGTTGCCGAAATTCAGCGTATTTCCCGGTTCGGGCCGGAGCACCTGCCGGGTGCTGCCCCTGGTTCCGCTGCCGGGCTCCGGCTCCCGGATCGGCGTGGTGGCGAAAAGAGAACACCCGCAGAGCAGGACGGAAAGGAATAATATGGAAAAAAGACGCAGGTGGTTTCTCATGGAATCCCTTTCTTGTGTAAGAATTTCCCGCCGCAGGAGAACCTTCCCGTGCCGCGCTGCGGACCGGAAGGCGGCGGATCGCCGTTTCATGCGCGCGAAAACCCGCCCGGTCCGCGCCGCAGACCGGGAAGCGGCGGCTGATCGTTATACAGCCAGTTTTTATTTTAGCACACTTTTGGGAAAAGGGAAATGTTTTGTTCTTGCAATCTGCGATATTTATGTTTATAATCAATTTGTAACGGCGGGGACAGGGAGATTCCGGGGAGAACAGGAAAATGAGTATTGCGGATAATAAGGCGGCACTGACGGCGGCGGGGATCGATGTGGATTCGGTCATGCAGCGTTTTATGGGCAGTGAGCGGCTGACTGAAAAGTTCATGAAGCGGTTTGCGGATGATATGACGTTTTCCCAGTTGGAGAAGGCTGTAGCGGCCGGAGACAGTGAGGAAGCGTTTCGCGCGGCCCATACCCTGAAGGGGGTTGCGGGGAATCTGGGCATGACGGAGCTGTTCGACCGGACCTCGGAAATGACGGAGAGATTCCGCGCCCATGATATGACCGGCGCCGCGGAGGATCTCGCCGCGCTGCGGACGGTATACGAGCGGATCCTGCAGGCCGTTTCTGCCTTATGATTTTATCATAATATTGAAGGGCCGCGGGAGAAGGGCCCGACTTTCCTACAGCATAGCCAGAAAGAGAGACGAGATCAATTATGAAGCATAACATCCTCGTAGTGGATGATATGGAGATCAACAGAGAGATTCTGCATACGATTTTTGAAGAGGAGTATGATGTCCTTCTGGCGGAGGACGGAAGGGAAGCGATCGAACTCATCGGGAAGAAGGAGCGGAACATTTCTGCGATCCTTCTGGATATCGTGATGCCAAGGCTGGACGGCTTCGGCGTGCTGGAATTTCTGAATGAGCACGGCCTCATGAAGAAGATCCCCGTGCTCCTGATCACCAGCGACACGTCCTATGAGTCCAAACGGCGCGGCTATGAGCTGGGAGCTTCCGATTTCATCACCAAGCCCTTTGAGCCGGATATCGTGACCAGGCGTGTACGCAATCTGGTCGAGCTGTATTATCATAAGAATAATCTGGAAAAGCTGGTGGAGGCGCAGACCAGCGAGATCCGGGAAAAGAACGCCAAGCTGGCGGCGATGAACGAGCATATCATCAACTCGCTGGGCACCATCGTGGAGTTCCGGAGCATGGAGTCCGGGAATCACATTTTCCGGGTGCGTTCCTTTACGGAGATCCTGCTGGAGCATCTTCTGCGGGATTATCCGGAATACGGGCTGGATCTGGAGACGGCGGAGATCATCGCCTCCGCTTCCGTGCTGCATGATGTGGGCAAGATTTCCATTCCGGACAGCATCCTGATGAAACCGGGAAAGCTGACGGACGAAGAATTCGAGCTGATGAAGACCCATACGGTGCAGGGCGCGCAGGTGGTGGAGCGGGTGATCATGAATGACGATCCCGTGTTCAAGAAATATTGCCTTGAGATCGCGCTGAGCCATCATGAGAAGTTCGACGGAAGGGGATATCCCAACCATCTGAAGGGGGACGAGATCCCCATCAGCGCGCAGGCGGTTTCCATTGCGGACGTTTATGACGCGCTCACCAGCGAACGGGTATATAAGCCTCCGTTCTCCTATGAGAAAGCGTATCAGATGATTCTGAACGGGGAATGCGGGCAGTTCAACCCGAAGCTGATGGACTGCTTCCGTAAGGCGAAAGCGGAGTTTGAGGTCAAGGCCGACGAACTGAAATGACGGGAGAATGATATGCGCAGGATTTTATTGAAGCTCAGCGGCGAGGCGCTGGCCGGAGAAAAGAAGCACGGATTCGACGAACCCACAGTGCGCGCCGTGGCCGGGCAGGTGAAGCGTCTGACGGACGAGGGCGTACAGGTGGGCATCGTGATCGGGGGCGGCAACTTCTGGAGAGGCAGGACCAGTGAAAGCATCGACCGGACCAAAGCCGACCAGATCGGGATGCTGGCCACGGTGATGAACTGCATTTATGTATCGGAGATCTTTCGCTCTGTCGGCATGAGGACGGCCATCCTGACGCCGTTTGAATGCGGCTCCTTCACCAAGCTGTTTTCCAAGGACCGGGCCAACAAATATTTTTCAAAGGGGATGGTGGTTTTTTTCGCGGGCGGAACGGGACATCCCTATTTTTCCACCGACACGGGCGTGGTGCTGCGCGCGGTGGAGGTGGACGCGGACGTGATCCTGCTGGCCAAGGCTGTGGACGGCGTGTATGACGACGATCCCCGGACGAACCCGGCCGCGAAGCGCTACGATGAGGTCAGCATCGATGAGGTCATCGCGAAGAACCTTCAGGTGGTGGACATGACGGCCTCGATCCTGGCGCGGGACAACCATATGCCGATGTGGGTGTTTTCCCTGAACGAGGAGAACAGCATCGTGAATGCGGTGAGCGGTGATTTTCACGGGACGAAGGTAACGGTCTGAAGATACCGGACCGGGAGCGGAGGGCTCTTTGGGGCCGGACGGCGGGCCGTCTGACAGAACGGGAAATGCGCGGGGCGGGTTTCCCGCTTCCATAGAAAAAATACGACAGGGAGGTATACCATGGACGAGAGGTTACAGCAGTTTGAGAACAAGATGCAGAAGGCGATCGCTTTTCTGGAGTCTGACTACCAGACGATCCGCGCGGGACGGGCCAATCCGCATGTGCTGGACAAGATTCGGGTAAACTATTACGGGACCCCGACGCCCCTGCAGCAGGTGGGCAATATCACCGTGCCGGAGCCGCGCATGCTCCAGATCGCGCCCTGGGAGAAGTCGCTGATCAAGGTGATCGAGAAGGCGATTCTGGCATCCGATGTGGGCATCACGCCCTCCAATGACGGTTCCGTTATCCGGCTGGTGTTTCCGGAGGTCACGGAGGAGCGCCGCAAAATGCTGGTCAGGGATGTGAAGAAGAAGGGCGAAGAAGCGAAGGTGGCGATGCGCAACATCCGCAGGGACGGCAACGATTATCTCAAGAAGCTGGGCAAGGGAGATATCTCGGAGGACGAGGTCAAGGACCTGGAGGATAAGCTGCAGAAGCTGACGGACAAGTACGTGAAGGAAGTGGATAAGCTCGTGGAGGCCAAGTCCGCGGAGGTCATGACCGTATAGGCCGGACGCAGCACCGAAGGATGGAGGGACAGGCGCGGTCTGTCCCTTTAAATATGGGCCGCATTTCCGGCTATGCCGCGGGCGGCCCAGAGAATCACGCGGGAGTATGGATATGAAAGTTCCGAAGCATGTGGCGATCATTCTGGACGGAAACGGCCGCTGGGCGAGGGCGAAGGGAATGCCTCGCAATTACGGCCATGTGCAGGGGGCCAAAACGGTGGAGACGATCTGCGAGGAGGCGTACCGGATGGGGATCCAGTATCTGACGGTCTACGCCTTTTCCACGGAAAACTGGAACCGGCCCTCCGACGAGGTGGCCGCGCTGATGACGCTTTTGCGCAACTACATGAAGACCTGTCTGAAAACGGCGGCCAAAAACAACATGTGCGTCCGGGTACTGGGAGACAAGACCGGTCTGGATGAGGACATCCGCAAAAGGATCGATGAGCTGGAGCGGGCCACGGTGAACAATACGGGCCTGCATTTCCAGATCGCCCTGAACTACGGGGGCCGTGACGAGATCCGCCGGGCGGTGCGCCGGATCGCGGAAGACGTGAAGGCGGACAGGCTTTCGGAGGAAGAGATTACCGAAGATCTGATCAGCGGGTATCTGGATACGGCGGGGATTCCGGAGCCGGACCTTCTGATCCGCACCTGCAACGAACAGCGGGTCTCCAATTTCCTGCTCTGGCAGTTGGCCTATACGGAGCTGTATTTCACGCCGGTGGCATGGCCGGATTTTTCAAAAGAAGAATTGGAAAAAGCCGTGGAGGCATATAATCACAGAGACAGGAAATTCGGCCTGGTGAAGGAGGCGCAGTGATGTTCTGGGTACGGCTGATGAGCAGCGCCGTGCTGGTGGCGCTGGCGTTTCTTCTCCTTTTGCCGGGCGGATATCCGCTGGGCCTGGCGATGCTCCTCCTTTCCCTTGCCGCGTACCGGGAACTGATGCAGGCCTGCGGCGCGCGGGAGGGCGGAAAGACCGGGCCGCTGGAGTATGTGGGATACGGCGGGATTGCGCTCTACTATGCGGCCATCCTCCTTTCCGGGGATTTTTCCCTGGGACTGGGCTGCGTGGTGCTTCTGTTCCTGGCGGAGATGTTCGTCTATGTGTTCCGATTCCCGCGCTTTGGGGCGCAGCAGGTGATGACCGCCTTTTTCTGCGCGTTTTATCCGGCGGTGCTGTTCGGTTTCGTCTATCTGACCAGGGAGCTGGAGCATGGGATCTATCTGGTATGGATGATCTTCATCAGCTCCTGGATCTGTGATACGTGCGCATACGTGGTCGGCATGGCCTTCGGGAAGCACAGGCTGGCGCCCCTGCTGAGCCCGAAAAAGTCCGTAGAGGGGGCCGTAGGCGGCGTGCTGGGCTCCGCGCTGGTGGGCGCTCTGTTCGCGGGACTTTTTCTGGTGCCGGCTTCGGGCAGCAAGGAGACGGTCTGGGCGGCGGCCCTGATCGGGGGCGCGGGCGCCGTGATCTCTCAGGTGGGAGATCTGGCGGCCTCCGCGATCAAGCGAAACCATGGGATCAAGGATTACGGAAAGCTGATCCCGGGCCACGGCGGCATCATGGACCGGTTCGACAGCGTGCTGTTTACGGCTCCGGTCATTTATTATCTCTCCGTGTGGCTGCTGGGATGAGGCGGACCGCGCGGTCTGCCGAGGATAGGATTGCTTATGAAAAAAATCGTAATACTGGGCTCCACGGGGTCCATCGGCACCCAGACGCTGGAGATCGTCCGGAATAACAGGGATCTCGCGGTCGCGGTGCTGGCGGCGGGCAGAAATACGGCGCTGATGGAGGCGCAGGTCAGGGAATTCCTGCCGAAGCTGGTCTGCATGTGGGAAGAGGCGGCCGCCGCTGACCTGAAACGGCGCGTCGCGGACCTGCCGGTGCGGGTGGTCTGCGGCATGGACGGTCTGCTGGAGGCCGTTTCCCTGCCGGAGGCGGACACCGTGGTCACCGCCGTGGTGGGCATGATCGGCATCCGGCCGACGATCGCGGCCATTGAGAACAAAAAGACGGTGGCGCTGGCCAACAAGGAGACGCTGGTGTGTGCGGGGCATCTGATCATGCCGCTGGCAAAGGAGCGGGGCGTTTCCATCCTGCCGGTGGACAGCGAGCATTCCGCCATTTTCCAGTCGCTGCAGGGCCGGGCCGGGAACCGGTTCCGGCGGATCCTGCTCACCGCCTCCGGGGGACCCTTCCGGGGAAAAACGAAGGAAGAGATCCGGAACGTGACGCTGGGGGATGCCCTGCATCACCCCAACTGGTCCATGGGCAAGAAGGTGACTATCGATTCCGCGTCCCTGGTGAACAAGGCGCTGGAGGTGATGGAGGCCAGATGGCTTTTCGGCGCACAGCTTTCCCAGATTCAGGTGGTGGTGCATCCGCAGAGCATCGTGCATTCCGCGGTGGAGTACGAGGACGGCGCTGTCATCGCGCAGCTCGGGATCCCCGATATGAAGCTTCCCATTCAGTACGCGCTCCTGTATCCCGAGAGGCGGCCCATGCCCGCGCCCGCGCTGGATCTGTTCGCCGTGCATTCTCTCACCTTTGAAAAGCCGGATACGGAAGCCTTTCCGGGGCTTGCGCTGGGCTTTGAGGCGGCGGCGTGCGGAGGCAGCATGCCGACGGTATTCAATGCGGCCAACGAGATGGCGGTGAGGCTGCTGCTGGAAGGGAAGCTCCGGTTTTCCCAGATTCCGGAGGTGATCGGGGCCGCGATGCATAACCACAGGCCGGTGGGGAACCCTGATGTGGAGACAATTCTGGAGGCTGAGGCGCAGACCTATGATTTTATCGGTCGGGAGATGAGACTTTGATCGTTACCATTTTGATATTTCTGCTGATTTTTTTTGTGATCGTGATCGGACATGAATTCGGGCACTTCCTTCTGGCCAAGGTCAACGGCATCCGGGTGACGGAGTTCGCCGTGGGCATGGGCCCGAAACTGTTCCATTTTCAGAAGGGCGAGACGGAATATTCGCTCCGGCTCCTGCCCATCGGCGGCGCCTGCATGTTTGAGGGCGAGAACGGAATGGAAATGTCCGCCTCGGGCACGGCGGACGAAGGAAATTTCCAGAACGCGCCGGTGTGGGCGCGGATTTCCACCGTTGCGGCGGGACCGATCTTCAATTTTCTGCTGGCCTTTCTGTTTTCCGTCGTGGTGGCGGGCTACGCGGGCGCGGACATTCCGGTGCTGGGGGATGTGATCGAGGGCTCCGCGGCGCAGGCGGCGGGGATGCAGGCCGGGGACCGGATCACGGGATTTGACGGGAAGATCCATCTGGCCAGAGAAATCCAACTGGTGATGGCCTTAAACCGGGACGGAGATCCGGTGGAGGTGCGCTATGTCCGGGACGGACAGACCTATACGGCCACGCTGACGCCTGTGTTTGACGAGGCCGAGGGCCGTTATCTGGTGGGCTTTTACGATTACAGCCGGGCGGTGGAGGCGAAAGGGCTGGATCTGTTCCGGTTCGGCTGGTATCAGCTTCGTTTCAGCGTAAAAAATACGGTCATGAGCCTGCTGTCTCTCCTGCGGGGACGGCTCTCCGCAGACGATGTGGCGGGTCCGGTGGGTATGGCCCAGATCGTGGACGAGGTGCGTCAGGAAACGGCGCCCGGCGGTCCGCTGCTGGTGTTCATGAACATGGTGAACCTCGCCATGCTGCTTTCGGTGAGCCTGGGCGTGATGAATCTGCTCCCTCTGCCCGCGCTGGACGGCGGGCGGCTGGTGTTTTTGTTCCTGGAGGCCGTCCGGGGCAAGCCGATTCCGCCGGAAAAGGAAGGGCTGATCCATACGGCCGGCTTCATCGCGCTGATGGTGCTGATGGTGCTGGTGATGTTCAACGATATCCAGCGGATCCTGCGCTGATTCCCGGTTGACCTTTCCGGGGATCGGCGCTATAATCATATCATTGGAGAAGATCTTTTCAATCGAGTCCGGGCGTCTGCCCGGGCCCGCGGAGGTTCTGTCCGCGGGAGATTTCAGAGAAGAGACGGCCGGCTGTGGGGACAGCGCGGCATTCGGGAGCGTTCTGCCTGAGGGTCCGACGGGAAAGGACAGGAGGGTATGGCGCATTTGACGTCCTGGTACTGGGACAAGGGCGATTTCCGGGAAAACAACGAGGATTCCTTTTCGCTTCAGAAGGTGCTTCTGAAAAAGGGCTTCGCCGGAACGGGAAGAAAACGGGAGAGACGGACGGAGGTGTCTCTTCTTTTGGTGTGCGACGGAATCGGCGGAATGGCGGAAGGAGAAACGGCCAGCGGATACGTGGCGGAGCGGCTGACGGACTGGTTCTACACGGAGGGCATCGCGCTGGCGGCAAGGCGCATCTGGCGCAGGCGGGCGAGAGAAGCGCTGGGAAGGATGTTTTATCGCATTCAGCGGGAAATGGAGCGCCGGGAGCAGGAGGAATCCGTCTGCTGCGGCACCACCTGTACGGCGGCGGTGGTGAAAAACGGGACATTCATCCTGCTGCATCTGGGGGACAGCCGCGCCTATCGGGTGGGGAAAAAGGTGGAGCTTTTGACGGCGGATCATCTGGAGGGCGGCGTGCTGCGCCGCTGCCTGGGGGCGGTGGGCTTCCAGCCGCCGGATCATTTCGCGGGCCGGCTGTCGAAGGGGCAGATGCTGCTTTTGTGTACGGACGGCTATTGCCGTCTGACGCCGGAGGGATTTTTCGGGGGCTGTTTTTACGAAAAGGAGAGAAAGGCGGAAACGCTCTACCGGCGGATGAAGGGGGCGGCCGGATTTGTGCGCACGCAGGGGGAAAAGGACAATCTCACCGCCCTGCTGCTGGTATACGAGGGGAGACGTGGAAATGCCGGATGAAAAAAAGCCCGGAACGAAGACGGCCGGGACCGCGCTGGTCGGCGGCAAGTATCAGATCCTGCAAAGGCTGGGCAGCGGAGGCGCGGGACAGGTCTATCAGGTCCTGGATGTACGGCTGGATAAGATCTGGGCGGCCAAGCGGGTGGACCCGGGGAATCCGGGCATGGAGGAAAAGGTGCTCTCCCGTGTGGACGGCAGTCTGTTTCCCCGCATCGTGGATATCGCGGAGGAGGAGGACGGACGGTATCTGGTGATGGACTGGATCGATGGGGAGACGCTGGAGAAGCGTCTGAAAAAGAAGGGCGCGTTTTCTGCGGACGACGCCGCGGCATATGCCGTCCGGCTCTGTGACGCACTGAATACCCTGCATACGATGGAGCCGCCGCTTCTGTATCTGGACTGCAAGCCGTCCAACGTCATGGTGGACAGGGACGAAAGGCTTTGGCTGATCGATTTCGGAAGCGCGGTGGAGCAGGGCGAACCGGGCGCGCGTCCCATTGCGGCCAGTCCGGGGTATGCGGCCCCCGAGCTGCTGGCCTCTGTGCCGGAACGGCGCAGGGCGGATGTCCGCAGCGATGTGTTCGGACTTGGCAGGACGCTGTACGCGCTCCTGGGCGGGCCGGATCCCGCCCGGCCGCCCTACGGGGTCTGTCCGCTGACGGAGTGCTGCGGCAGCGTGCCGGAGGAGCTGGCGAAGATCGTGGAGCGGTGTACGAAGCGGGAGCCGGAAAAGCGGTATCAGACGGTCGCGGCGGTGCGGAGCGCGCTGGAGGATTTTCTGCGCCGGAAAAGAAAGGACAGGTCCCGGAAAGCGGCGGTTTTCGCGGTGACCCTCCTGCTGTCCGGCGTCACGCTGTGGCGGGGGTGGCTCTTTTACCGGATGCTTCCGGTCGGCGCAGGGCAGTACCCGGAGGCGCTGTGGATGCTCGGCAGCGTGCTCCTCTGTGCGGGGGCCGCGGCGGTCTGGCAGCGGACGGCGGGAGGGCGCATGCGCCGCGGACCGGTCTATGAACCCCTCCAGAGCGTTCTGCGCACGGAAAAGCAGCCGGGGCGCTGGCTCGCATTCTGGCTCGCGGTCGGCCTGTGCGCTGCGCCGCCGAGGCCGGACACACTGCCTGCGGCGGAGCCGGCGCGGCAGACGGCGGTCTGCGAAAGCGCGCCGTCGGAAGGGGCGGCGGCCTGCGGGAATGTGCCGTCGGAAGGGTCGGCGGCCTGCGAAGCTGCGCCGGCGGAAGAAACGGAAAGCAGTGGATTTCCCCCGGAAGATGTGTTATGATCTTAGGAAGAAAATCGCCGGGAGGAAAAAAGGATGTACAGAGAACATACGAGGGTGATCCGGATCGGGAACCGCGTGATCGGCGGCGGAAATCCCATCCTGATCCAGTCCATGACGAATACGCCGACGGAGGACGTGGCTGCCACTGTGGCCCAGATCCGCAGACTGGAGGCGGCGGGCTGTGAGATCGTGCGCTGTACGGTGCCCAACGCCGCTGCGGCCGCCGCCATCGCGCAAATCCGGAAGCAGATCTCCATACCGCTGGTGGCGGACATTCATTTTGATTACCGGATGGCCATTGCCGCGATCGAAAACGGCGCGGACAAGATCCGCATCAATCCCGGAAACATCGGCGGCCCCGATAAGGTCGCGGCCGTGGTGAAGGCCGCCAGAGAGCGGGACATCCCCATCCGCATAGGCGTCAACAGCGGTTCCCTGGAGCGTTCTCTCGTGGAAAAATACGGCGGCGTCACCGCGGAGGGTCTGGTGGAGAGCGCTTTGGATAAGGTGCGTATGATCGAGGCGCTGGACTACCGCAATCTCGTGATCAGCATCAAATCCTCGGATGTGATGATGTGCGTCCGGGCCCACGAGCTTCTGGCCCCGCAGACGGATTATCCGCTGCATGTGGGCATCACGGAGGCGGGAACTGTGTTTTCCGGCAATATCAAGTCCGCTCTGGGTCTGGGGCTGATCCTGCATCAGGGGATCGGGGACACGATCCGGGTATCGCTGACCGGAGACGTGACCGAGGAGGTGAAGTCTGCCCGGATCATCCTGCGCACGCTGGGACTGCGCACGGGCGGCATCGAGGTGGTGAGCTGTCCGACCTGCGGCCGGACGAAGATCGATCAGATCGCGCTGGCCGCGCAGGTGGAGGCGCTGGCAGAGGAATTTCCCCATCTGAATCTGAAGCTGGCCGTGATGGGCTGTGCGGTGAACGGCCCCGGCGAAGCGAAGGAGGCGGACCTGGGCATTGCCGGAGGCGTGGGGGAAGGGCTTCTGTTTAAAAAGGGAGAAATCGTGCGCAAGGTTCCGGAATCGGAATTCCTTCCGGCCCTGCGCTATGAGCTGGAGCATTGGAGCTGAGCGCCGGCGGACGGGATAAAGGGAAACGGGAACGCGAAAAGAGAAGCGGATAGCCAAACAGGGATCCGGAAGCGAGAGGATTTGAAGATGTCGAAGTGCTTTGGGGATGTTTTTCCCGGTCTGCGGCTGGACGGGGATATGGGCAGGCTGTTTGATAAGGTGACGGTGGAGCGGGTGACCGCCAATCGGCAGAGGGATTTTGTGCGCGTCTATATCGACTGCGACAGGCTGATTCCGAAGGATATGATCTTCGGCGTGGAAAGGGAGATCCGCAGGCAGTTGTTCGAGGACCGGAATATTTCGGTCAGGCTCCAGGAGAGGTTTCATCTGTCCGCGCAGTACGATCTGGCGAAGCTTCTGGAGCTGTATCAGGAGAGCATTTTTCTGGAGCTGAAGGAGACCAGTCCGGTGGAATACAGCCTTCTGAAAAACGCGGAGATTTCCCTGTCGGATGGGGAGAGCATCCGTCTCGCGGTGCCGGATACGGTGGTCGCTAGGGAGCGCTGCCCGGAGCTCGTGCGCATTCTGGAAAAGATCTGCACGGAGCGCTGCGGGATCCCGGCGCAGGTGGAAGTCGCCTATCAGGAGCCGAAGAAGCGAAAGGACGGCGACCCGCAGGCCGGGGACCGCGCGCAGAGCGGAGCGCCCGCTTCCCTGCAAAGCGGAGAAGGAGCGGCTGACGCGGGGCGCCCGGCGGGAAACGGCGCCGCGGAGCTGGATGACGCTTATGCCGATTATCTGGCGGGCAGCGCGGCGGATGAGGCACCTTTTGCGGAGGACGCTTCTGTCAGCGCTGCGGCATTGGCGCGCGCTTTCGGAGACGGCGCGGAAGCATCGGGCGGCGCGGCGGTCGGAGACGGTGCGGACGGCGAAAGCGTTCCGGCGGACGGCGGCTCCTCCGCTGTGTCCGGGAAACAGGAGGCGTCCGCCGCATCGGGCCCAAAGGGACAGGGCAGGGGAGGAAGCGGAAACGGCGGCAGGTTCGGCCGCGGCAGGTCTTCCCGGGGCGGCGATTCCGGTTTCTCCCGGAGAAGCGTCAGAAAAAGCGACAATCCCGACGTGCTGTACGGGCGGGATTTCGATGAGGATGCCATTCCCATCGAGGACATCATCGGAGAAATGGGAGAGGTGGTGATCCGGGGAAAGGTGCTGACGGTGGATAAGCGGGAGATCCGCAATGAACGCACGCTTCTGATCTTCGACGTGACGGATTTCACCGATACCATGACCATCAAGATCTTTCTGCTGAATGAGCAGGCGGACGAGGTGGTAAAGGCGATCAGTCCCGGCATTTTTCTGAAGCTCAAGGGCATGACGGTGGTGGATAAATTCGACGGCGAGCTGACCGTCGGTTCCCTTGTGGGCGTGAAAAAGATCCCGGACTTCACCAGCACCCGTATGGACCGGGCCCCGCAGAAGCGGGTAGAGCTGCACTGTCATACCAAGATGAGCGATATGGACGGCGTTTCAGAGGTGAAGGATCTGGTGAAGCGCGCCTACGAGTGGGGACATCCGGCCATCGCGATCACGGACCACGGCGTGGTGCAGGCCTTTCCGGACGCCAATCATCTGGTGGAGGATCTCTGGAAAGCGGAAAAGAACAGGTGCAAAGAGGCAGAGCTGGAACCGCCGGACCGGAAGGATTTCTTCAAGGTCATTTACGGCTGCGAGATTTATCTGGTGGATGATTCCAGAGAGATCGTGACGGGCGAAAGGGAGAGGCCGCTCCGCGGGAATTATGTGGTATTCGATATTGAGACCACGGGTTTTTCCTCCGATAAGAATAAGATCATCGAGATCGGCGCGGTGAAGGTGGAGGACGGGAAGATCACGGATCGTTTTTCCAGCTTTGTCAATCCGCAGACGCCGATCCCGTTCCGGATCGAGGAGCTGACGGGGATCAGCGATGAAATGGTGCTGGACGCGCCGACCATCGAGACAGTGCTGCCGGATTTCCTGCGGTTCTGCGAGGACTGCGTGCTGGTGGCCCACAATGCCAGCTTCGACATGGGCTTTATCCTGGAGAACGCAAGGCGGCAGAGCATCGAGCTGCATCCCACCTATGTGGATACGGTCGGGATTTCCCGGGTGATGTTTCCCAACCAGAGAAAGCATACGCTGGACGCGGTGGCGAAGGCGCTGAACGTTTCCCTGGAGAATCACCACCGGGCCGTAGACGATGCGGAAGCGACGGCGGAGATCTTTCTGAAGTTCATGCCTATGTTGGAGGAGAGAGGCTGTCATACGCTGGAGGAGGTCAACCGTCTGGGGGAGGCCAGCCCGGACATCATCAAGCGGCTGCCCTCCTATCACTGCATCTTGCTGGCGAAAAACGACATTGGGCGCGTGAACCTGTATACCCTGATCTCCGAATCCCACCTGAATTATTTTCTCAAGGTTCCGAGGGTTCCCAAGAGTCTTTTGGAAAAGCACCGGGAGGGCCTGATCGTGGGGAGCGCCTGCGAGGCCGGAGAGCTGTACCGCGCTCTGCTGGACGACAGATCGGATGCGGAGATCGCCCGGATCGTGAAGTTTTACGATTATCTGGAGATCCAGCCCGTGGGCAACAACCAGTTCATGATCGCTTCGGAAAAAATTGAGAATGTGAATTCGATCGAGGACATCCAGGAGATCAACCGCCGGATCGTGCATTTGGGCGAGCAGTTCGGTAAGCCCGTGGCGGCCACCTGCGACGTACATTTTCTGGATCCGGCGGACGAGGTCTACCGGCGCATCATCATGGCCGGAAAGGGCTTTCCGGACGCCGACAGTCAGGCGCCGCTGTATCTGCATACCACGGAGGAGATGCTGGAGGAGTTTCAGTATCTGGGGGCGGAAAAGGCCAGAGAGGTGGTCATCGACAGTCCCAACCGGATCGCGGCCATGGTGGAGCCCATTTCGCCGGTCCGGCCGGATAAATGCCCGCCCGTGATCCCGGACAGCGACAAGCTGCTGACGGAGATCTGCTACCGCAAGGCCCATGAGCTCTATGGGGAGGAGCTGCCCAAAATCGTGGTGGACCGGCTGGAAAAGGAGCTGCATTCCATCATCTCCAACGGGTTCGCCGTCATGTACATCATCGCCCAGAAGCTGGTCTGGAAATCGGTGGAGGACGGTTATCTGGTGGGATCCCGGGGCTCTGTCGGTTCGTCCCTGGTGGCCTTTATGGCCGGCATCACGGAGGTCAATTCCTTAAGCGCCCATTACCGCTGCCCGAAGTGTCATTACTGCGATTTCGATTCGGAGGAGGTGCGCGCGTACGCCGGCAACGGCGGCTGCGACATGCCGGACAAAAACTGCCCGGTCTGCGGAGAACCGCTGATCAAGGACGGATTCGATATTCCGTTTGAAACGTTCCTGGGATTCAAGGGGGACAAGGAGCCGGACATCGATCTGAACTTTTCCGGGGAATATCAGAGCAAGGCTCACAAATATACGGAGGTGATCTTCGGCGCGGGACAGACCTTCCGTGCCGGAACCATCGGCACGCTGGCGGATAAGACCGCCTATGGCTATGTGAAGAACTATTTTGAGGAACGGGGACAGAAAAAGCGGAACTGTGAGATCAACCGGATCGTACAGGGCTGCACCGGCGTCCGGCGCAGCACCGGGCAGCATCCCGGCGGCATCGTGGTGCTTCCGGTGGGAGAGGATATCAATTCCTTCACGCCGGTCCAGCATCCGGCCAATGACATGACCACGGATATCATCACCACCCATTTTGATTACCATTCCATCGATCACAACCTGCTGAAGCTGGACATTCTGGGACACGATGATCCCACCATGATCCGCATGCTGCAGGATCTGACGGGCATCGATCCCACGAAGATCCCGCTGGACGATCCGCAGGTGATGAGCCTGTTCCGTTCGCCGGAGGCATTGGGACTCCGGCCGGAGGATATCGACGGCTGCCCGGTGGGCTCTTTGGGGATACCGGAGTTCGGGACGGATTTCGTGATCCAGATGCTGCTGGATACGAAGCCTCAGTGCTTTTCCGATCTGATCCGGATCGCCGGGCTGGGGCACGGGACGGATGTGTGGCTGGGCAACGCCCAGACGCTGATTCAGAACGGAGATGCCACGATTTCCACCGCCATCTGCTGCCGTGACGATATCATGATCTATCTGATCAACATGGGGATGGAGCCCAGTCTCGCCTTTTCCACCATGGAGAGCGTCCGGAAGGGGAAGGGGCTCAAGCCGGAGATGGAGGAGGCCATGCGGGCCGTCGGGGTGCCGGACTGGTATATCTGGTCCTGTAAAAAGATCAAATACATGTTCCCGAAGGCACATGCGGCGGCCTACGTAATGATGGCGTGGCGCATCGCGTACTGCAAGGTGAATTATCCGCTGGCTTACTATGCGGCGTTTTTCTCCATCCGCGCTTCCGGCTTCTCCTATGAGCTCATGTGTCAGGGCAAGGCGCATCTGGAAATGGTGATGGCGGATTATAAGCGCAGGGCGGATAAGCTGACCCAGAAGGAGCAGGCATCCATGCGGGATATGAGGATCGTGCAGGAGATGTATGCCAGAGGCTTTGAATTCGTGCCCATCGATCTGTTCGCGGCCCATCCGCGGAACTTCCAGATCGTGGACGGCAGGCTCATGCCGTCCCTAAACAGCATCGACGGGCTGGGAGAAAAGGCGGCGGATGCCATCGCGGAGGCGGCGAAGGACGGGCCGTTCCTGAGCAAGGACGATTTTCGGGATCGTTCCAAGGCGTCCAAGAGCATCACGGATCTGCTGGATTCCCTGGGGATCCTGGGGAATCTGCCCGAATCCAATCAGATCAGCCTGTTTGATTTCATGAAGGTATGATCTGACCGCAGGGTCATGATACCGCTTGGAGCGCAGTTATTAAGAAAAGCAGAGTCGCATTTCACGATGCGGAACCCTGCTTTTTGTTTTGCATTTGTTTTAATGATCAGGTGTAATGCTCATATACGATAGAGAAGCAGAACAGCAAAACAAACACAGGCAGTCGCCCCACTATTCCGTATAGCAAGGGCAGAAAGAAGAATGATAGGCTTTCATACAGAAATCGTCTGAATACATAGAAATTTTTACAACTATATGCTGCCATTAGTGTAAAACTACGGCATATCTCATTTTTTAAGAGTTCTCTCAACAAATACGATGTAGACATTTCTCTTTGCCCAGTGTATTGTAAATGCAAGTTCTGTAATACAAATCTGCAAAGGAGTAAGTCTATGAATCATATTTTTATAGACAACCTGCGCCGCTTGCGTGCTGACAAAAAGCTGACGCAAGAGCAAGCAGCCCTACGGCTGGGTGTAAGCGCACAATCCGTTTCTCGGTGGGAGTGCGGTAAAACGATGCCTGACATCATGCTGCTTCC
>CANQVD010000037.1 GCA_947627215.1 uncultured Eisenbergiella sp. | reverse complement strand
ACGGTCCCCCTGCGCGTTCCTGCCGCCCGGGACACGGCCCGGAGCGTCTGCTGCCCGGCGGGACGGTTCAGGTTTCCAGCCGTTCGATCCCGGAAATATCCGTGCTGATGAGCATGGAATAGTTGGTGTGGTAGATGACGAAGCCGGGCTTTGCGCCCGCCACCTTTTTGACCTGCTTTTTCTCCACGTAGTCCACCTCTGCCCGGTCCTGCTCCCGGCCCTTGGAATAGTGGGCCGCCAGCCGGGCGGCTTCTTCAAAGGTGGAATCCGGCAGTGTTTTTCCTTCTGTTTTTACGATGACATGGGAGCCGGGCATGTCCTTGGCGTGGAACCACCAGTCGTTTCCCGCGGCGAATTTGAAGGTCAGCTCCTCGTTCTGGAGATTGTTTTTTCCCACATACATATGAAAACCGTCGCTGCTGATATAGTGAAAGGGTTTACTGGTGATCTTCACCTTTTTGGCTCCGGCCCTGCGGCGGATATAGCCGCTTTCGATCAGCTCCTCACGGATCTGGGCCAGATCCTCTTCCTTCTGGGCGATGTCAAGAGCGGTGGCGACGGATTCCAGGTGGTCGATCTGCGCCCTGACCTCCAGCGTCAGGGAGGAAAGGGCTTCCCAGGTGCGTTTCTGCTTGTTGTACCTTTCAAAATAGCGTTTCGCGTTTTCTCCGGCGGAGAGTCTGGGATCCAGCGGGATCGTTACGGGCTCGCCGGTATAATAGTTGACGGCTTCCAGGGATTTCGCGCCGGGCGCGGCGCCGTAGCCGTAGGTGTTGAGCAGTTCGCCGTAAATCCGGTATTTGTCGCGATCCTGCGTATCCTGCATCTGCTTTCGCTGCAGATCGTATTTCCGGACGCTGCGCTCCAGTGCGGTGGAGACGACCCGGCGCAGATCGGCGGAACGCTGGCGGATCCGGGTGATCCTGTTTTTTTCCGCGTAGTAATCCGACAGCAGCGCGGAGATATCCGCGTATTCCCGGCGGCATGCGGCGGGCCAGGAGGTCAGCCGGACGGAAGCGTATTCGGCGGGACTGTTGTTTTCATAGACGATGCAGGGGGTGAAGCGTCCGTTCCGCACCGCATCCATGATCCCGGAAAAGGCCTGCCAGACGGCTTCCCGCGCCTCTTCGCCGCAGGCCGCGGCGGAAAGGTCCGCGCCGCTCCCTGCGCGGCAGCAGATCTCATGGGCGACGGCGGGAGAAATGCCGGTACAGGACGTATAGATCGCCCGGCCGCAGTCCACGGGGCGGGAAAAGACCAGCTCCAGAAATGCGGAGCGGTCCAGCGTGAGCGGGTCCGCCTTCTCCTGTGTCCTGGGGATGAACCAGGGTTTCCCGGGAAGCACCTCCCGGACGGAGCTCATCATGGCGGAAACGTGCTTGATGCTGTCCAGAATGGTATCCGTCTCGTCGCAGAAGATGAGATTGCTGTGCTTTCCCATGAACTCAGCCACCAGCTTCTTGCGGCGCAGATCGCCCATTTCGTCCAGGTGTTCGATCTCCAGGATCACGACCCGTTCCAGTCCCGGCTGCGTGACGGAAACGATGCGGCCGTTCTGCAGGTGCTTGCGCAGCAGCATACAGAAGCTGGGCGCGGTGAGCGGGGCCGGCTTGTTTTCCTGGGTCAGATACATCAGAGGCAGAGACGCGCTGGCAGAGATGCACAGCCGGATCTGGCCGCCCTTTATATCTGTTTCCCGCTGCCGCTCCGGGCTGAGCTTGACCGTCAGGAGCAGCTCGTCCGGCTCCGGCTGGGCGATTTTGGACAGACGGCCGTCCGTCAGGCAGCGGTTCAGATCGTGTACGAGATTTGCGATGGTGATGCCGTCAAAGGCCATGGGGGACTCCTTTCCGGATGGGGTGATAAAGGAACGTCGGCGGCACCCCGGCCCACCGGGAGATGCGCCCCGGCAGGCCGGGGTACGGCGGCGGGTGTCGGTTTTGTATGCCGTTTTAGTATAACAGAAGTCTTGACGGAAGGAAAGGCTTATTTTATAATGAGGGGTAACCGCAAAGGAGCTTTGCGGATGTCCGCTGTTTTTCAAAAAAGACATCCAAATAGACAGCAGCAGCCTGTACTTTTTTAAGAAGCTTTCGATATAGATTCCAAGCTGCACACAGCGCACAGGCGCGGATGGGAGTACCGATGATCAAGAGCATGACAGGATTCGGCAGATGTGAGGTCAGCGATGCGGATCGCCGGTTTACGGTGGAGATGAAGTCCGTCAATCACAGGTATCTGGATGTGAATTTGAAGATGCCCAAGCGGCTGAATTTCTTTGAGGCGTCCATCCGAAGCGTCCTGAAGGACTATATCCAGCGGGGGAAGGTGGATCTGTTCATCACCTGTGAGGAGGTGGCGCAGGAGAGCGTGAGCATCCGCTACAACCGGGATGTGGCCGGGAAATACCTGGCATATTTGCGGCAGATGGCGGAGGAGTTCGGCCTGGAGGACGATATCCGGGTGTCCGTGCTTTCCCGTTTCCCGGAGGTCTTTTCCATGGAGGAAGCCCAGATCGACGAGGAAGGGATCTGGAAGACGCTGGAGCAGGCGCTGCGGGGCGCGGCGGAAGGTTTCGTGGAGTCCCGCGTGCGGGAAGGCGCCCATCTGCAGGAGGATCTTCTGGCGAAGCTGGGAGAAATGCGGGGGCACGTGGATTTCATCGAAGCGAGGTCTCCCCGGATCATCGCGGAATACCGACAGAAGCTGACCGAACGCGTGAAGGAGCTTTTGGGGGATGCGAAGACGGACGAGGGACGGCTGCTGACGGAGGTCACGATTTACGCGGATAAGGTGTGTGTGGACGAGGAGATCGTCCGGTTAAAGAGCCATATCGCGGCCATGGAGCAGGCGCTCACGGCCGGCGGCGGCATCGGGCGCAAGCTGGATTTCGTGGCGCAGGAGATGAACCGGGAGGCGAATACGATTCTGTCCAAGACGACGGATCTGGTCATTTCGGACAGGGGAATCGAGCTGAAGACCCTGATCGAGAAGGTAAGGGAGCAGATCCAGAACATCGAATAAAAGAAAACGGATGCGGTCCCGCGCCGTACAGTGAGAGCGGCATCCGTGCCGCACGGAGGTTTCGTTGAGCCAGTTCATTCATATCGGTTTTGGAAACGTCGTAAATATGGATAAGATCATCGCGGTGGTGAGTCCGGAATCGGCCCCCGTCAAGCGGCTGGTTCAGCGGGCCAGGGAAGCCGGAACGGCGGTGGACGCCACGCAGGGACGCCGCACCAAGGCGGTGCTGGTGATGGAAAACAGCCAGCTCATTTTATCCGCGCTTCTGCCAGAGACGATCTGCGCCCGGACGCAGCAGGCCAGAGAGGACAGGGCGTTCGCGGCGGAGAAGGAGGAAGCCGGAGCGGCGAAGAAGGAGGAAACGGATGAAGGATAAGGGCATTCTGGTGGTGGTATCCGGGTTTTCCGGCGCGGGCAAGGGAACGCTGATGAAGCGCCTGGTGTCGTCGTATGACGGTTACGCGCTGTCCGTTTCCATGACCACCAGACCCATGAGGCCGGACGAGGAGGAGGGCGTTTCCTATTTTTTTGTGGACCGGGAAACCTTTGAGCGGACGATTGAGGCGGGCGGGCTGGTAGAATATGCCTGCTACTGCGGGAACTATTACGGGACGCCGAAGGCCTGGGTGACGGAGCAGTTGGAGCGCGGCAGGGATGTGATCCTGGAGATCGAGATTCAGGGCGCCCTGAAGGTGCGGGAACAGTTTCCGGACGTGCTGCTGCTGTTCGTGATGCCGCCCACTCTGGAGGAGTTGAAAAGGCGGCTGGCCATGCGCGGAACGGAGTCTGCGGAGACGATCGAACGCCGTCTGCGCCGTGCGGCGCAGGAAGCGGAAGGGATCGAGCAGTACGATTATATCGTGATCAACGACGACCTGGAGGAATGTACGGCGCAGATGCACGCCCTGATTCAGGCGGCGCATCAGCGTCCCGCCTGCAGGGCGGAATTTATAGAGGAAATGCGGGAAGAGCTGAAAAAGCTGGCGAAAGGAGAAGCATAATGTTACATCCGTCTTATTCTGATCTGATGAAAGTGGTGAACAGCGATGTGGAGCCCGGGGAGGAGAAGATCGTCAACAGCCGTTATTCGATCGTGATGGCGACCTCCAAACGGGCCAGACAGATCATTGCGGGGCATGAGCCGCTGATCCGCGCGAAGGGCGGGGAAAAGCCGCTGTCCCTCGCGGTGGAAGAGCTGCGGCAGGGCAAGATCAAGATCCTGGGGGACGACGAGACCGAAGAAGAATAAACAGGATGCAGGGGCATCCCTGCGGGAGAGGGAACATACCGGACCGTCGTCCAGTATGTTTTCTGTCCTCTGGAGAAACGTGTGATGCGGATTTTGTTCATATCATTGGGATGCGACAAGAATCTGGTGGATTCGGAGCGGATGCTCGGTCTCCTGGGGAAGAAAGGGTATGACTTCACCGGCGACAGAGAGGAAGCGGACGCCGTGATCATCAACAGTTGCTGCTTCATCGGGGACGCCAAGGAGGAGAGCATCAATACGATACTGGATTTTGCGCGGGACAGGACGGAGGGCCGACTGCGGGCGCTGATCGTCTGCGGCTGCCTGGCCCAGCGCTACAGCGGGGAGATCCGGACGCAGATCCCGGAAGTGGACGCCGTGGTGGGCACCTCCGCCATCGACAGAATCATCGAGGTGCTGGAGAGCGTGCTGGCAGGGAATGCGCAAAATGCGTTTTTCGACATCAACCGTCCCTGCATATACGATACGCCCAGAAGCGTGACCACGGGAGGGCATTTCGCCTATCTCAAGATCGCGGAGGGCTGCGATAAGCGCTGTACTTACTGCGTGATCCCGAGGGTGCGGGGCCGTTACCGCTCCGTTCCGATGGAGGCGCTCGTCAGAGAAGCGGAGACCCTGGCGGAGGGCGGCGTGAAGGAGCTGATCCTGGTGGCTCAGGAAACGACCCTTTACGGCATTGATCTGTACGGGAAGAAGATGCTGCCCGAGCTGCTCAGGGGCCTGGCGAAGGTGGAGGGAATCGTCTGGATCCGGCTCCTCTACTGCTACCCGGAGGAGATCACGGACGAGCTGATCGAAACGATCCGGGAGGAACACAAGATCTGTCATTATCTGGATATCCCCATCCAGCACGCTTCGGACGCGATCCTGAAGAAAATGGGCCGGCTCACCAGACAGGAGGAAATCCGGGAGCGCATCCGGCGGATCCGGGAGAGGATCCCGGACATCTGTCTGCGCACCACCTTCATCACCGGCTTCCCCGGCGAGTCGGAGGAGGACTTCGGGGAGCTGATGGACTTTGTGGACGAGATGGAGTTCGACCGGCTGGGAGTGTTCCCCTATTCACAGGAGGAGGATACGCCGGCGGCCGGGATGTCCGGACAGATACCGGAGGAGACGAAGGAAGAACGGCGGGATGCGCTGATGGAGCTGCAGCAGGAGATCGCTTTTGAAAAAGAGGCGGCTATGGTGGGCAGAACAGTGACCGCCATGGTGGAGGGAAAGCTGGCAGAGGAAAACGTCTATGTCGCCAGGACCTGGCGCGACGCGCCGGATGTGGACGGCTATCTGTTCCTTGACAGCGGACGGGAGCTGAACACGGGCGATTTCGTGCAGGTCAGGATCACCGGCTCCCATGAATACGATCTGACAGGAGAATTGGAAGATGAATTTACCGAATAAACTCACCACAGCGCGGGTGATCATGATCCCCTTTTTTGTGTTTTTCATGCTGGCGGATCCCGTGCAGGGCGCGTCGAAGTGGATCGCCCTTGCCATTTTCATCGTCGCCAGCCTGACCGATCTGCTGGACGGTCATATCGCGCGCAAATATCATCTGATCACGAACTTCGGAAAGTTTATGGATCCCTTGGCGGATAAGCTGCTGGTATGCGCCGCGCTGATCTGTCTGGTGGGGACGGGGAAGCTGGCCGCCTGGATCGTTGTCGTCATTATCAGCAGAGAGTTCATCATCAGCGGCTTCCGGCTGATCGCTTCGGATAACGGGAGAGTGATCGCGGCGAGCTACTGGGGGAAATTCAAAACGACCTTTCAGATGATCATGATCTGCCTGATGATCGCGGATCTTGCGCCGCTTTGGCTGCTGACGCAGATCGTGATGTGGATCGCGGTCGTTCTGACGGTTGTGTCACTCGTCGATTATATTGTGAAAAACAGGGATGTGCTGGCCGAACAGCATTGAGGACAGATGAAGGAACGGTGGAAGGGCGTTTTCGGAATGACCGGCCGGAAAACGCAGGAAAAGGCAAACGTGCCGGTCGTGGAGCTGATCTCGGTGGGAACGGAGCTTCTGCTGGGAGATATCGTGAATACCAATGCCGCGTATCTTTCCAGGCAGTGTGCCGCGCTGGGACTGTCCTGCTTTTATCAGAGCGTGGTGGGAGATAATGCGCAGAGACTGCGCAGTACCCTTGCCCAGGCGCTGGAGCGGTCGGATATCGTGATCCTCTCCGGCGGGCTGGGGCCCACGTCCGACGACCTGACGAAGGAGACGGCCGCGGCGCTGATGGGAATGCCGCTGGTCATGGATGCCCACAGCCTGGAGCGGATCGAACGGTTTTTTGAGAGCCGCGGGCTGGAGATGACGGAGAACAACAAAAAACAGGCGCTGGTGCCGCAGGGCGCTTTGGTGCTGGACAATGAAAACGGGACGGCCCCCGGCCTGATCATGCACAGGGAGGGGAAGACAGTCGTTCTGCTCCCGGGACCGCCGGTGGAGCTTTGCCCCATGTTTGAGGGCAGCGTCCGGCCTTATCTGGAGAAGCAGAGCCCGGGGCTCATCTATTCGCGGACAGTGAAGATCTGCGGCATGGGGGAAAGCAAGGTGGCCTCCATGGTCCGGGAGCTGATCGACGGGCAGTCCAATCCGACGGTGGCCCCTTATGCCAAGATCGGCGAGGTACATCTGCGGGTGACGGCCAGGGCGCGGGATGAGGAGGAGGCGGCCGGAATGGTGGCCCCCGTGGTGGAGGCGCTTGAGGAGAAGTTCGGTGACCGGGTCTATACCACGGATCCCGATGTGACGCTGGAGGAAGCGGTGGCCGGCCTTTTGCGGGAAAACGGCTGGAAGCTTTCCACGGCGGAATCCTGTACGGGCGGCATGCTCGGCGCGCGCATGACGGCGGTGCCCGGGGTGTCGGAGGTATATAAGGGCGGTTTCATCACATATTCCAACAAGGCGAAACGGAAATTTCTCGGTGTGAAAAAGAAGACGCTGCAGCGCTTCGGGGCGGTGAGCCAGGAGACGGCCCTGGAGATGGCGCAGGGCGCAGCCGGCGCGGCGAAAACGGAGGTGGCGGTTTCCGTCACAGGGATCGCGGGACCCGGCGGCGGTACGGCGGAAAAACCGGTGGGGCTGGTTTATATCGGCTGCAGCGTACAGCAGCATGTGACGGTCCGGGAATACCGATTCAACGGGAACCGGGCCATTGTCCGTGAGTCCGCGGTGAGCGCGGCGCTGACGCTGGCGCGTCAGTGTATGCTGGAGCGGCTGGCGGCAAAGGAGGAGACGGCGTCCCCATGATACGCGGCCGGCCGGATGTCCGGCATACCGTCCGCAGGGCTTTTGTGCACAAACCGGACGTGCTGTCCGCGGCTGTGTCCGGGCCGAAAACCTGCCGGAGCCCGGCTGTGCGAGCGGTGAAAAAACAATGAAATTATGAACATTTTTTTGAAAAAAGAGGTTGCGCATTTGAGAAAATGATTATATGATAAATAAGGTAGTGATGTGAGTTAAAGGAGGAAACACCCTTGCTGGAAATCAAAGTCAACGATGCGGAATCCGCGGCCAAGATCATTGTGATCGGCGTAGGCGGCGCGGGGAATAACGCTGTAAATAGAATGATCACGGAACAGATTGACGGTGTGGAGTTCATCGGGGCCAATACGGACAAGCAGGCCCTGCAGTTGTGCAAGGCGGAGACGCACCTGCAGATCGGTGAGAAGCTGACCAAGGGACTCGGAGCGGGCGCGAAGCCCGAGATCGGGGAACAGGCGGCCATAGAAAGCTCGGAAGAAATCGATAAGCTGCTGGAGGACGCGGACATGGTGTTCGTGACCTGCGGCATGGGCGGCGGCACCGGCACCGGCGCGGCTCCCGTGATCGCCAAGATCGCGAAGGACCGCGGCATCCTGACCGTGGGCGTCGTGACCAAGCCCTTCCGCTTTGAAGCCAAGACCCGCATGAACAACGCGCTGGCCGGCATCGAGAAGCTGCGCGGCAATGTGGATACGCTGATCGTTATTCCCAACGATAAGATCCTGGAGATCGTGGACAAGCGCACCAGCATGCCGGAAGCGCTGATGAAGGCGGATGAGGTGCTTCAGCAGGCGGTGCAGGGAATCACCGATCTGATCAATGTACCCGCGGTCATCAATCTGGATTTCGCGGACGTGCAGACCGTCATGCGCGATAAGGGCATCGCCCATATCGGCATCGGCGAGGGCAAGGGCGACGATAAGGCGGTGCAGGCAGTCAAGGCGGCCGTAGAGAGCCCGCTGCTGGAGACGACCATTGCCGGCGCGACCGATATCATCATCAATGTATCCGGAGATATTTCCATGTTTGACGCGTCTGATGCCGTGGACTATGTGAGGAGCATCACGGGCGACGATGTGAACATCATCTTCGGCGCGATGTATGACGAGAACCTGACAGACTACTGCCGGATCACGGTGATTGCCACCGGCATCGAGGAGTCTCCCGCATCCCGCTTTACGGCCACGCTCGCCAAGAAGCCCATGATGGGCGGCGTCCCCGGCAAGGGCATGGGCGGCATTTCCGGCATGAAGACGACGGTGAACGCCTCCGGGACCGCGACGACCCGTCCGTATACGGGGCCGCAGCAGACCGGGACTCTCCCGACCGGACAGGGAACCGGAAATACGGAGCAGAGGCCTCCGCTGGCCGGACTTCAGAAGCCCCCCACCAATCTGCGCAGCAAGGTGGAGGAGAAGTCCCTGAAGATTCCGGATTTCCTTCAGAGAAAATGACCCCGCAGGGGGTATGAGCCTTCGGAGAAGCTGATCCGCGAGGAGAAGCGGCCCGAGGACGAAAACAGAATCTGCAACTGATCTGAGGCGGCAGCTTGCCGCCTCTTTTTTTTCAGAAACCATGTTGACATTTAGACGGGCTTTTCATATATTGGAGATACATACCCGATTCGGCCGGAACCGGAACGAGGGCCGTTCGGGAACGGTTTCAGCGTGGCGAGAAGATGACAGAGAGGAGATTTTGCATGAAGGTAATGCATTCGGAATGGAAGGGGCGGATCGAGCATTGGGTCCGCACGCTGAAGGATGATTTTTATGAGCCCATGGGCGAAATTTCGTGGGAGGCGTTCTGCACCATGGACCACATTTCCCCGGAGGAAGCGGCCAAGGGGCCCTTCGTGCCGGTGGAACAGGGCTTCACGTGGGGCCATACCTGGGAGTACTGCTGGATGAAGGGCAGCGTGGTGCTGCCGGAGGCGGCGAAGGGCCAGCGGATCGTCATGGATCTGAATCCGGGCGGGGAGTCCACGCTTTTCATCAACGGCAGGGCGTTCGGCACTTACCGTGCCATGTGGGTGAGCGAGCCTCATCATTATGTGGAGGACAATGCGCTGACACTCTGCGCCAGGGGCGGAGAGCGGTTCGATATCCTGATGGAGGTTTATGCGGGGCACTATATCCCGGAAGCGCCAAACGGCGGCTGCGCCACCGGCCCGGTTTTGCCGGGAGCCTATCAGGATCCTCTGCCGGAGGGAGCCAGAAGGGTGCTGGGAAGGTGCACCTACGGCGTCTGGAACGAGGACGCCTATCAGCTTTACATGGACGTGATGACGCTGGGGCGTCTGCTGGAGGTGGTGGACAAGACCTCTCTGCGCGCCGTGAAGCTCGCAGAGGCGCTGGAGAAGTTCACGCTGACCGTGGATTTCGAGCAGCCCAGGGAGGCGCGCATCGCTTCCTACCGCGAGGCGAGAGAGGCGGTCCGGCCCGCGCTGGAGGCGTGCAACGGCTCTACGATGCCCACCTTTTACGCCATCGGCAATTCCCACCTGGATCTGGTCTGGCTGTGGCCTGCGGCGGAGACGCACCGCAAGACGGCACGCACCTTTGCGGCCCAGCTTCGTCTGATGGAGCAGTACCCGGACTATAAATATCTGCAGAGCCAGCCCGCGGCCTATGAGATGTGCCGGGAATATTATCCGGAGCTGTACGCGCGCATCAAGGAGGCTATAAAGAGGGGGCAGTGGATCGCGGAGGGCGCCATGTGGGTGGAGCCCGATACCAATATGGCCGGAGGAGAGGCGCTGGTGCGTCAGCTCCTGTTCGGCAAACGTTATTATAAGGAAGAACTGGGCGTGGACAGCCAGGTCATGTGGCTGCCGGATACCTTCGGCTATACGGCGGCGCTGCCCCAGATCCTGAAGGGCTTCGGCGTGAAGTATCTGGTGACCCAGAAGATTTTTTGGTCCTACAATGAGGGGGATCGGTTCCCCTATCACTATTTCAACTGGCAGGGCATGGACGGATCGCAGATCGTTTCCTTCCTGCCTACCAGCTATACCTACCGCACAGATCCGAAGGAGATCAATGAGACCTGGCAGGAACGGACGCAGGTGCGGGATCTGGAAGCGTTTCTTTTGCCCTACGGCTACGGGGACGGCGGCGGCGGCCCGTGCCGGGATTATGTGGAATATGCCAGACGCCAGGCGGATCTGGAGGGCGGCGTGAAGGTGAAACTGGCCGGCCCTGTGGAGTTCTTTGAGGATATGGAAAAGCTGGGCGGCCCCGTCAACACCTACGTGGGCGAGCTGTATTTCAGCGCGCACCGGGGGACCTATACCTCTCAGGCCATGGTCAAGCAGAACAACCGCCGCTGTGAGCTTTCCCTGCGGGAAATGGAATTCTGGAGCAGCCTGGCCGTCGGGAAGGGCATGGACTATGACAAAGCGGAGGCGGACGCCCTCTGGAAACGGCTGCTTTTGCATCAGTTCCACGATATGCTGCCCGGTTCCAGCATCGCCAGGGTCTATGTGGAAGCGGAAGAGGCTTTCCATGAGATGCTGGAGGGCATCGGGGCGATGAAGGAGAGGGCGTATGCGGCGCTGACGGAAAGCGCGGATGCGCAGGCCGTTACGGTCTGGAACTCCCTGAGCTTCCCCCGTACCGCGCTGGTGGAGCTGTCGGAGCGGTTTGCGAAGGGCGCGTGCACGGCGTCCGGCGAGCCGGTGCCGGTCCAGACGGCGGAGGGCCGCGTAAAGGCGCTGGTACGGCTGCCTGCCTGCGGGACGGTTTCTCTCGTGCCTGCCGGGAATGTGCCGTCGGCGGTTCCCGCGGTGACGGTGACCGAGACGGCGGACGGCTTCGTGATGGAAAACAGGCTGGTGAGGGCGAAGATCAACCGGAAGGGAGAGGTAGTCTCCTTTGTCCGCAGGGACTCCGGCCGGGAATTCGCGGCGGATGTGATGAACCGCTTCCGGCTGTACAAGGATGTGCCCCGGCTGTTCGATGCCTGGGACATCGATTCCAATTATATCGAGCAGGAGATCGAGGCGCTGACGGATGCATCCGTGACCGCCTGTGCGGACGGTCTGGAAGGCGTTCTGATTCTGCGCGGCCGGATCAGCAATTCCGATCTGGTCCAGCGGATCACGCTGGCCGCGGACAGCGATCGGCTGGAATTTGCGACACAGGTGGACTGGAAGGAGCTGCACCGGCTGCTGAAGGTCAGCTTCCCGGTGACGGTACACGCGGAGAACGGCATCAATGAAATGCAGTTCGGCTATGTGGAACGCCCCACCCATCGGTCAAAAGCCTACGATAAGGACCGCTTTGAGGTTTGCAATCACCGCTACAGCGCGCTCTGCGACGCTTCTCACGGCGCAGCGGTGCTCAACGACTGCAAATACGGCATCAGCATGAACGGAAACGCGCTGGAGCTGACGCTTCTGCGGGCGGCAGCCTGTCCGGAGATGCGGGCGGACAACCGCGTCCATACGTTCACCTATGCCTTTACCGCATGGGACGGCAGCTTCGCGGACAGCGATGTGGTGCGCCAGGGCTATGCACTGAACGTAAAGCCTGCCGTTACAGCCGGCAGAGCGGATGTGGGAAGTGTTCTGTCCGTCGATGCGACAAATGTGATCCTGGATACTATGAAGCCCGCGGAGGACGGCAGCGGCGATGTGATCCTGCGGCTCTATGAGTCCAAAAAGGCGTCCTGCTGCGCGAAGATCACCTGCGGACTGGGCATGAAGAGCGCGGCGCTGTGCGATATGATGGAGAACGTTCTGGAAGAGATCCCTCTAGAGCAGGAAGATGCTTTCGTGCTGCCCTTCGGCGCGTTTGAGATCAAAACGGTGCGGATCCGCAGATAAAAGCGAAGCGGTTCCCGATAAAAAATCCCCCCGGATGCGGAAGCACGGGGGGATTTTTATGTCGGGATGTCCCATGTGCATATGCGCATGCGTATACGCATGCATACGGAATCCATTTTCGGTGCGGCGGTTTTCTGCGTATATTTTTATAAATAATTAGCACTCACCTCTTGACGTGGCTAACAGCAGGTGCTATAGTATCACTAGAAGCGAGCTGTTATACTTCAAATAGAACAAAAAGGAGGCGTTCATATGAATATTTCCAAATTTACACAGAAATCCGTGGAGGCCGTACAGGGCTGCGAGAAGCTGGCTTATGAATACGGCAATCAGGAAATTGAACAGGAGCATTTGCTTTACAGCCTTCTGACCATAGAGGACAGTCTGATCTTAAAGCTGATCGAGAAGATGGAAATTCAGAAGGAGCATTTCCTGGACCGGGCGCAGCAGGCGCTGCAGAAGCGGGTGAAGGTTTCCGGCGGGCAGGTTTATATCGGAAAGGATCTGAATCAGGCGCTGCTTTCGGCGGAGGATGAGGCGAAGCGGATGGGGGACGAATATGTGTCCGTGGAGCATCTGTTCCTCGCCATGCTGGCCCATCCCAACCGGGAACTCAGCCAGATCTTTAAGGAGTACGGAATTACCAGGGAGCGCTTTCTGCAGGCGCTGTCCTCCGTGCGGGGCAATCAGCGCGTGACCAGCGACAATCCGGAGGCCACTTACGATACGCTGGAGAAATACGGGCAGGATCTGGTGGAGCGGGCCAGAGCCCAGAAGCTGGATCCGGTCATCGGCCGGGACGCGGAGATCCGCAACGTGATCCGCATTCTTTCCCGCAAGACCAAGAACAATCCGGTGCTGATCGGCGAGCCGGGCGTGGGCAAGACCGCCGTGGTGGAAGGGCTTGCGCAGCGGATCGTCCGGGGCGATGTGCCCCAGGGCCTGAAGGAGAAGAAAATTTTTTCCCTGGATATGGGCGCGCTGGTGGCCGGGGCCAAATACCGTGGCGAATTTGAAGAGCGTCTGAAGGCGGTGCTGGAGGATGTGAAAAAGAGCGAGGGGCAGATCATCCTGTTCATCGATGAGCTGCATACCATCGTGGGAGCGGGCAAGACCGACGGAGCCATGGATGCGGGCAATCTCTTAAAGCCCATGCTGGCCAGGGGCGAGCTGCACTGCGTGGGCGCCACCACGCTGGACGAATACCGCAAATACATCGAAAAGGATGCGGCCCTGGAGCGCCGGTTCCAGCCGGTGACGGTGGATGAGCCCACCGTGGAGGACACGGTCTCCATCCTGCGGGGGTTAAAGGAGCGGTACGAGGTGTATCACGGCGTGAAGATCCTGGACAACGCGCTGGTCAGTGCGGCGGTGCTTTCCAACCGTTACATCACGGACCGTTTTCTGCCGGATAAGGCCATCGACCTGGTGGACGAGGCCTGCGCGCTGATCAAAACCGAACTGGATTCCATGCCTACGGAGCTGGACGAGCTGCAGCGGCGGGTGATGCAGATGGAGATCGAGGAGGCCGCTCTGAAGAAGGAGGAGGACCGCCTGAGTCAGGAACGGCTGGAGGCGCTGCAGAAGGAGCTGGCAGAGCTGAAGGCGGAGTTCGATAACCGAAAGGCCCAGTGGGACAACGAGAAGGCGGGCGTGGAACGTCTTTCCAGGCTGCGGGAAGAGATCGAGAGCATGAACAACCAGATCCAGATCGCTCAGAGAGAGGGAGATCTGGAGCGCGCGGCGGAGCTGTCCTACGGCAGGCTGCCGGCGCTGAAGAAGCAACTGGAGATCGAAGAGGAAAAGGTGAAAAAGGAAGATTTTTCCCTAGTGCACGAGGCGGTGACGGACGAGGAGATCGCCCGCATCATCTCCCGTTGGACCGGAATTCCCGTGGCGAAGCTGACGGAGAGCGAGCGCAATAAGACGCTGCATCTGGACGAAGAACTGCACAAACGGGTCATCGGCCAGGATGAGGGCGTGACGAAGGTGACAGAGGCCATCATCCGCTCCAGAGCGGGCATCAAGGATCCGGAGAAGCCCATCGGCTCCTTCCTGTTCCTGGGCCCCACGGGTGTGGGCAAGACGGAGCTGGCCAAATCTCTGGCTGCAGCGCTGTTCGACGATGAAAACAATATGGTTCGCATCGATATGAGCGAGTATATGGAGAAGTTCGCTGTATCCCGCCTGATCGGAGCGCCTCCCGGATATGTGGGATACGAGGAGGGAGGCCAGCTCACCGAGGCGGTGCGCCGCAAGCCCTATTCCGTCGTGCTGTTTGATGAGATCGAAAAGGCCCATCCGGATGTGTTCAACGTGCTGCTGCAGGTGCTGGATGACGGGCGGATCACCGATTCTCAGGGACGGACCGTGGATTTCAAGAACACGATCCTGATCATGACCTCCAATATCGGCGCGCAGTATCTGCTGGACGGCATTGAGAGCGACGGAACGATCCGGCCCGAGGCGGAGTCCCTGGTGATGAACGAGCTGCGCGGCCATTTCCGGCCGGAATTTCTGAACCGGCTGGATGAAACGATCCTGTTTAAGCCTCTCACGAAGGAGAACATCGGCGGCATCATTCACCTGATCGTGGACGATTTGAACCGCCGTCTGGCGGACCGGGAGCTGTCCATCGAGCTGTCGCCCGAGGCGGAGCAGTTCATCGTGGACAACGCCTACGATCCGGTCTACGGCGCGAGACCGCTGAAACGCTACATCCAGAAATATGTGGAGACGCTGTCCGCGAAGCTGATCCTGGCGGATCGGGTGGAGATGGGGGATACGATCCTCATCACCGTCCGGGACGGGGCGCTGGCGGCGGAGAAAAAATAAAGGGAAGGAACCGTGCCGGTTTCCTTTCGGAATGGCGGCGGCCCCGGCGGAGGATGGAACCTCTGCCGGGGCTGTTTTGCGTCCTTTGCGCTTTTTCGTACTGCTTACGGTCCGGAACGAAACGCCGCCGGCACAGAGCATGCCGGGAAGGTCTGAACCGCGGTCACGTGAGAGGAACGGGCGGGAAGAATCCGCAAAAATCCTTTCACAAAGCGCGTGATCCGTGCTATACTTTGATCAGAGCACGCGGAAAGATTTAGGAATATACGGAAAGGAGCAGCGACAGGATATGATACCGCAGGATCCCATTATGCTTCTCAGTTTTATCAATTTGAAGCTGCGCGATTTTTACGGCAGTCTGGAAAGCTGCTGTGAGGATCTGGATATCAGCAGGGCGGAGCTGGAGGAAAAGCTTTCGGGGATCGGATACCATTATGACAGGGAAAAGAACCGGTTTATCTGAGATATGTCTGGAGGCTCCGTTTCCGGGCACCCTGCTGGAGGCGCTGCGTGAGCGGGGTATCCGCCCGGAGGACGGCTGTATGGGCGCCGGATACTGCGGCAGATGCCGGGTGCGTTATCTGGAAGGAGCGCCGTTGCCGGAGGCGGCGGAGCGGCGCATTTTTTCGCCGGGAGAGCTGCGAAGCGGTGTCAGGCTGGCCTGTCTGCACCGTGTGAACGCACCCTGTCGGGTGGAAATAGAGTTTGTGCAGGCACCGTGCACCCGGATCGTGACGGAATCGGGTTTTCAGGCGGCCGGGGAACAGGTGTCGGGATCGGATGCGGCGTACCGGATCGCCGTTGACCTGGGGACGACCACGATCGCCATGCAGGCGAGGACCGTATCGAACGGCAGAGTGCTGGCGGAGTGGAAGCGGATGAATCCGCAGCGGCGTTATGGGAGCGATGTGATCTCCAGGATCCGGGCGGCGGGAGCGGGAAAGGCGGAGGCGCTAAAGACGTGTGCGGATGAGGCCCTGGCGGAAGGAATTCGAAGTCTGACCGGAATATGCAAAGCGCGGATGCGTCCCGAAATCCTTCTGGCAGGAAATACCGTGATGGAGCATTTGCTGGCAGGGCTGCCGGCGGACGGACTCGGCCGCTATCCCTTTTCCCCTGTGACGCTGCAGGAGCAGAGGGTGCGGATCGGCGGACAGGGGACGGCGCAATACGATCTGACCCTGCTGCCGGGCATATCCGCTTTCGTGGGGGCCGACGTCCTGGCCGGGATTCTGGCAGCCGGCATGCACAGAAAAAAGGAGATCTGTCTGCTCATCGACCTCGGCACGAATGGGGAGATGGTGCTGGGCAACTGTGACCGGCTGCTCTGTACGGCGACGGCAGCCGGACCGGCCTTTGAAGGAAGGGCGGGAACGGAAGGAACGGATATGATCGCCGTGACCGGCGAGCTGCTGGAGGCCGGGCTGGTGGACGGAACAGGGCTTCTGGCGGAGCCCTGGTTTTCCGAAGGCGCGGACTGGGAGCCAAAAGGGCAGCCGGGCAGAAGGATCCATATCACGCAGGAGGATATCCGTGCGGTTCAGATGGCAAAGGCCGCGGTTTTTGCCGGGATTCAGATGCTCGTCCGGCGATATGGGATCGATATGGAGGATATTGCCAGGGTCTGGCTTGCGGGAGGGTTCGGTTATTTCCTGGATGTCGCGCGGGCGGCACAGATTGGCCTGCTGCCGCCGTCTCTGGCCGGGCGCACGGAAGCGGTCGGAAATACCGCTCTGGCCGGCGCTTTTCTGTACGGCGAAAGCGGAGGCCGGGAGGAAGCGGCCCGTATCCGGGAAATCTGTGAGCCGATCGATCTGGCGGCGCAGGAAGGCTTTTCGGAAATGTATCTTTCCCACCTGAATTTCGCGGAGCAGGCGGAGGAAAATGCGGAGGGACCGGCAGTTTCCGGACATGATGCGGAATAAGCCGGCGCGGCGCGGTTTGGGCGGTCTTGCGAAGATCGGTAAAAGAAAAGCGGAGAATGGAGGGAAAACAGTGGCGGAGAGAAAATTGTTCAGGACTGCCGCAGTCGGCGGATACCGAAAAGGGGACGTGGAGGAATACATCAGTCAGCTCGAAAGCGAAAACGGGATGCTCAGGGTCCAGTTGGAAAAGCTGAAGGAGACGCTGAAAGAGCAGCAGGAATATGCCTCCTCGCTGCAGACGGAGGCGGAAGCGCTCAGGCAGGAGCTGGAGGAGCAGAAGAACGGCGTGACGGAGGCGCAGGAAAATCTGCGGCTGGTCCGCGGGCAGGCGGAGGAAGCGGCGGCCCTGGCAGAGGAGGCACGTAAGGAGCTAAAGAGCGCATTGGCAAAGCGGGAATCCCTGCAGGCGGAGCTGGAGAACGCATCGGCGGAGCGGGAGTCCCTGCGAGCGGAGCTGGAGAGCGTTTCGGCGGAGCGGGAATCCCTGCGAGCGGAGATGGAAAACGCATCGGCAAAGGGGGAGTCCCTGCAGGCGGAGCTGGAAAACGTGTCGGCGGAGCGAAAAACGCTTCAGTTGAATGTGAAGAATCTGCGGGATGAGATGGACAGGCAGCGTCAGGGGCGGGAAGATGTGCAGAAGACGCTGGAAGAGCAGGAAAAACGCATGCTGCGTCTGCGCAGGGAGCTGGAACGGGAGAAACGGCAGTCGGTGGAGCAAAAGAAAGCGTATGAAAAGCGGCTGGAGCATTTTCGGAAGTCGGAATTGCAGGGCGCGGCCAGAGAGTCCGGCATTGGCGTGAAGGCGGGGCTCTCATCCCTGATGTCGAAGCTTTTTTCCGCTGTCCCGGCCGGCCGGACGGCGGGGGATCGGACCAAACAGATTCCCCTGGTGACGCTGGATCCTTCCCAGAAGAGAATCGGCGGGAAAAAGACAGAGGTCACGCTGATCGGTGCCGCTGGCGAGGA
This sequence comes from uncultured Eisenbergiella sp., assembly GCA_947627215.1. Classification (GTDB taxonomy): domain Bacteria; phylum Bacillota; class Clostridia; order Lachnospirales; family Lachnospiraceae; genus Gallintestinimicrobium. Next base: position 20,570 of record CANQVD010000037.1, on the reverse strand, counting down.
ATATTCCGCTTCGGAGACCGTAACGGAGGGGAACGGCAGGGCTTTGGACCAGCCGCAGGAGAAGAATGCGGAGAGCGCGGCGGAGAACGGGCCCGAAGACGCATTGCGGGAACCGGACGCGGAGCTTCGGACGGAAGCCGCGGCACCGTGTGAGGAAGCGGGACCGGAGGCGGTGGAAAAGGAGGAAGCCGCCGCGGAGGAAGCCTGGGAAGCGCCGGAAGCGGATCTGTCTGAGGAGGCTCAGTTGGAATCCGGCATATATGAGATGGAAACGGGAGAGAGCGAATACCGCGAACGGATCCGGCAGGTTTTTGAATCCATTTCCCGGTCTCAGGAACGGATTGCAAATATGCTGAAGGAGATGGAAGGCGGCGCGGAGAAGAAAACGGAGGAGCAGGAATGAGACTGACGATCATCGAACCTTTGGGCGTAGAGAAGGAGCAACTGCTGAAGCTGGCGGAGGAAAAACTGGGAAGCCGGGTGGAGATCACGTATTGCGACACGCGCGTCACAGATACCGAAACGCTCGTCCTGCGCGCGCAGGATGCGGATATCCTGGCCTTTTCCAACCTGCCGTTCAAAAAGGAAGTGCTGGAGCGCTGCCCGAAGCTGAAAATGATTTCTGTAGCCTTTACCGGCGTGGATCATGTGGCGATGGACTATTGCAGGGAGCGGGGGATTCTGGTCTGCAACTGTGCGGGATACTCCAATACGGCGGTTTCGGAGCTGGTGTTTGGGCTGGCGCTGAGCCTGTACCGCAGGATCATTCCCTGCAATGAGGCGGTGCGCCGGGAAAAGGACAAGACCGGTCTGGTGGGCCTGGAGCTGGAGGGGAAGAAATTCGGCGTCGTCGGCATGGGCGCCATCGGCAGCAGGACGGCGATGCTGGCGAAAGCCTTCGGCTGTGAGGTTTACGGGTATAACAGGAGCCCGAAGCGGCCGGAGGGTGTAAAAATGACGGATCTGGATACGCTTCTTTCCCTGTGTGATATCGTGTCCCTGCATGTGCCGCTGAACGATGGCACGCGGGGGCTGATCGACGCCGGAAAGCTGGCGCTGATGAAGCCGGACGCGCTTCTGATCAATACCGCCAGAGGGCCGGTGGTGGACAGCCGGGCGCTGGCCGATGCGCTGCGGGAGGGGCGTCTGGGAGGCGCTGCGGTGGATGTGTTCGAAACGGAGCCGCCGATCGCCGCGGATCATCCGCTGCTCAACTGCCCCAATCTCATCGCCACGCCTCACGTCGCGTTTGCCACGAAGGAAGCGCTGTTTAAGCGGGCGGTCATCGTGTTTGAAAATGTGGCCCGTTTTCTGGAGGGCAGTCCGCAGAATGTGGTGGAATGAAGGAAAAAGGATTCGTATTGAATAAAAAGCTCTTTTTTCAGACTAGGGCACTCCGTATGGGATATGCGATTGCGGGTGCAGGTATTTATGCCGGAATATTTCTGAAGTTCGGCATGACGCCGAGTCTGATCATGTGGATTATATTTGCATCGGAGATGCTCTGGCTTAGCTTTACAGACAGAACAAAACGTATTCTGCCAAACCGGATCCTTGCATCGGTCGCGTTGAACCGGCTGCTGTTTTTGATATTGCTGCGAGATTTTTTTAACCAGCTTCCGGTAATATTGGCGTGTGTGTTCTGTGTGTTTGTTCCCCTGACTGTGATCGTTCTTGGGATGGAATGGATCCGGAATAAGAAATTGATCGGTAGAGGGGATATGAAACTGATCCTTGTATTGTGCCTGTATTTTGACCAAAAGAAGCTGTTATTTCTGCTTGCGGCATCGTGCCTGTTGGCTCTTGTTCATGTCGGAGGAGACAGAATGTTTCGACAGACCAGATGGGGAAAAAGCAGAATTGCCAAAAGCAGCGGGACAGAGAACGGCGAATTTCCGTTTGGCCCTTTTTTTACGGCTGCCGCAATGATCACTGTCTTATGTGCAGAGTCCTAAAGATGCCTTTTGTTGGCTTATCCTGTAAAACTCTTTTCGTGTCCGGCATATGATGGTAGCAAGAATAATTATCCGGGCTGGATATGAAAAGAAACAGGTTAAATTCGGGTAAATACAGACATGACGAATTGCTGCGGGCGCTATGTCTTCTCCTGCTGGCCCTCTTTGTCTGGAGCGGACAGAAGCAGTATGGAATAGAGAAAGAGAACGGAAAGCTGGTTCGATCGGGGGCGGTCCGGGGGGAAAGGACCGGATCATATACAGCCGTATCAGAAAAAAAGTCGCTTTATAGGAGAAAAATTGCCCTGACCTTCGATGACGGGCCGGATCCCCGATATACGCCAAAGCTCCTGGACGGCCTGGCGGAGCGGAGCGTGAAAGTCAGCTTTTTCCTCACGGGAGAAAATGCGGAAAAATATCCTGAACTGGTGGAGCGGATGCAAAGGGAAGGGCATCTGATTGGGAATCATACCTACAGTCATCTGCAGCTTGCCGGGAGCAATCGGGACCAGTTCCGAAGCGAGTTAATTCGGACCAATGAGATCATAAAAGAGATTACAGGAGAGGAGGTCGTATATGTGCGGCCTCCTTATGGCAGTTGGGATAAAAGCTTTGAGGAAGAATTGAACATGTTTCCTGTGTTGTGGAGCATCGATCCTCTGGACTGGTGTACGGACAATGTATCTAACATTGTGAAGCGGGTGCTCTCAAAGACGAAGGAAAATGCGATCATCCTGATGCACGATGAGTATCCGTCCACTGTCACTGCGGCGCTGCAGATCGTGGACGTCCTGCTGGATGAGGGGTATACGTTTGTGACGGTGGATGAGATTTTGTTTGACTGAATTGACGTGTTTTTGGGCCTGTGTTACAATAAAACATATAATTTGTTGGGGATTTGGGATAAGGTTAGAAAGGCTGATATTGTTATGTCTAAACAAAAAAAGAATTGTCAGATTCCTACTCCGGCCAAGTATGTGGAGCAAATGCTTGATTATGTGGGATATAAAAATAATTTGTGGGGATATAAGGTATTGGAGAACTCCTGCGGAGAGGGAAATATTCTTGTAGAGATTGTCAGGAGATACATTGCAGATGCAAAATTGGAGGGCCATACTTTAGAGGAGATCAGAAATGGATTGGAAGAAGATGTTGTGGCCTATGAAATTGATTCTCACAAAGCAGACATTTGTATTGCCCGTCTGAATGAACTGGTTTCAAAGGAGGGACTGCCCGGAGTTAAGTGGAATATCAAGAACGCGGATTTCCTGAAAAGTGAGGAAAGCGATGCGGATTTTATTATTGGGAATCCACCTTATATTACCTATCATGATCTGACCGAAGATGAAAGAGAGACTTTGAAGAATACGTTTATGGTCTGTCAAAAGGGGCGATTTGATTATTGCTATGCCTTTATTGAGGCCAGTGTCAGAGCATTGGCACATGATGGTAAAATGATATATTGGGTTCCGTTTAGTATTTTCCGCAATAGATTCGCTGATCATTTGAGAAAATATCTCAGAAACTATATTACAAAAGTTATAGATTACAGAAGCGAGGATGTATTTTCTGAGGTGACCTGTTCTACAGCTTTAATTTTATGTGAAAAGGGAAATATTCCGGATGAGATTGAATATGAAGATGTTTGTGGCCGGAATTCGTTTTCTTTGACTCGTTCTGCATTGGGTGAAAACGGTGAAAAATGGTTTTTTTATCATGCGGGAGGCGGTAAAAAAAGGTTCGGAGATTATTTTGTCGTACAGAACAGTATAGCGACATTGTGTAATAAAGCGTTCCTTTTTACCGCGGAAAATGAAGATGAGAATTTCTACTTTGTGGAAGGAATGCCAGTAGAAAAAAAGGTTACTCTGCCGGCAATAAGTACAAAAAGCAAAAATGCCTCCCAGAAGGGTAAAGGGGAGATGCGTATCATTTTTCCCTATAAATTAGTAGAAGGAAAAATAGTACACTACACGGAAAATGAATTTGCAACTGAGTATCCAAAGGCCTGCGGTTATTTACATCAATTTGATGATGCTCTTCAGAAAAGAGAAGCTGATAAAATGGCGAGATGGTTTGAATATGGGCGCAGTCAGGCTTTGTCGGAAATATTTGAAGAAAAGCTGATCATACCCATGGTCATAACCAGTTCGACCAGGACAAGCATTGCGGAGAAAAAAGCTGTCCCTTATGCAGGATATTTCATCAGGGTCAGTCAAAATGGAAATCTGACTTTATCGGATGCCCAGAAGGTATTGGAGAGCGTTCGCTTTTATAATTATGTGAAAGAGGTTGGTACGCCTACCACGATTTCGTCCTACAGAATTTCCGTGCATGATATCAGTGAATATATGTTTTAGCGAGGGCATATATGGCTAAAAATCTTTACTTCAGGACAAATTCAAGACATATTGGACAGTTGGGAAGAGAACTGGTGACGGATTTTGTGACGGCTCTGGTCGAACTTGTTAAAAATTCTTATGATGCGGATGCCGGAAGTGTGCAGATAAGAATTGAAAATGCCAATACTCCATTGAGTAGAATTGCGGTCATCGACACGGGGAGCGGTATGACGCAAGAGGAATTTGAAAAGAAATGGATGGTGATCGGAACAGGTAACAAAATCAGTGAACCATACACGCCAAACGGAAGAAAACGTACAGGAAAAAAAGGAATCGGTCGGTTTTCAGTGGAGCGTCTTGCCGAAAGAGCTACAATATATTCCTTTACAGAGCGGGAAGCTTTTAAGGTTTCTATTAATTGGAATCGTTATGAAGAAATATCGGTGGATGCATTAAGGCAGCGGATCAGAATTCTGAAGGAGGGGAGAGATGTCTCCGCTGCAAAGTTTATCGCAAATCAACTGGAATATTATTTGTTGTTAGGAAATGTGGATGAACAGGACAGAAAGGTTGTGGAAGAGTATGCGGATGTCGTTGATGATTATCAGCTTCTTTTCCAGAAAGGCATTTTGCAGAATCTGGAGGAGTCTGTATTTCCTATATTAGAAAAGCAGGAAAGAATAGAATATGGGATCGATGAAATAGGGAATCCTTTGGAACAGATAGCGAACAGGTACGAAGAAGACAGTTATAGGCTTTTAGAAGCATTGAAGTCCCGAGAGAAAGAAAATACAGATAATAAAAAAGCAACGGGAATGGTATTGGTACTGGAACGGCTGCGGGATGACTGGCGCCAAAAAGATATTGATAAGCTGCAGAAGGAACTGAGGCTTCTCGTAGCGCCTGATTTTCTGGAAAAGAATCCCTTTCATATTGAACTGATAGCCGATCAGTTCAGAATACCGGAAGAGATGTCGGTTAATGATATTCTGCATATGAGCTATGCCAGGTTGGAAGCGGAAATTTTAGGGGAAGGCAGAAGATCAGTGATCCGGTATCGGGATAAGGATGGCAATCAGAAAGAATTGCCGGAAGAATATGAGTTCCCTTTGCTTTGCGGGGATATTTCTTTTGAACTCTATTATTTCCTTAGAAATTCCGTGCATATGAGAAACGAGACATACGATTACAGATTTGCGACCCGGATCCTGGATACTTATTGCGGAATTAAAATCTACAGGGATAATTTTAGGGTCAAACCATATGGTGATATTGGAAATGACTGGCTGGAGCTGGACAAGAATAAAGTAAAGGATACACACGGATACAGGGTGGGCAATAACCAGACCATTGGTGTGATTAAAATTTCGGATAAAAAAAATCCGTTGCTGGTTGATGCGACAAATAGAGAGGGAATTATTGAAAATCATGCTTATGAGCAATTGAAAGAGTTCATACTCAAATGTATTGCGGTTATTTCTAATGTGCGAAAGGATGCTTATGAAAAAGCGAAATCAGAGTTAGAAATAGCGAAAGAAAATAAAAAGAACCAGCAACAAAAAAATGAGGAACGCAAACAGGAGCAGGAGGATCGGTTCCAGCTTGCGATAAATCTGGTAAATACCGGAGCTTCCGCGCGAACTATTGAATATGCGCTGAAGCTATGGAAGCAGAAAGAGGAGCAATATCAGAAGGAAAAGGAAGAACAATATGAACAGACAGAAACTGCGTATCAGAAGGTGCTGGATTATCAGGAAAATGAATTATCCATGTATAAAAATCTTTCTACACTTGGAATATTGACGGGCAATTTCGGCCATGAGACGCAGGATATTATTTCAAGAATTGGCAGCAGTATAGCATATTTTGAGGCGTTGGCGCCAACAATAAAAAACAGATATTTCAAAGATGTCACATGTATTTTGAAATCAGATTTCGCCCGTATGGAAGGATATAGTTCCATGATCGTGGAATTCCTCAGGAGGCATAAAAGAGCTGTCAGAAAGAATTTGGATTTTGGCATGGTTTTAAGCAATATATGTCAGCTTTACCTGGGTATGCTGCAGGAGTTTCAAATTACGCTGACATGGAATTCGCAGGTTGAAATATGCTATACAATGCGGCAGATTGATCTGGAATCCATCATCATAAATATGATAACAAATTCCTTTGAGCAGTTAAAGGGAAGAATGCAGCGGTTGATTTCCATTCAATTCACTCAGGATGAAAAAAATATTTTTATGGAGTTTGAAGACAGTGGCCCGGGTGTTCCCAGCGAGAAACGGGAAGAAATTTTTCAGGCGTTTGTTACCACCAAAGAGGATGGAATTGGTTTGGGTCTGAATATTGTAAAGGATATCGTAAAAAGCTATGGCGGTACAATAGCGGTATTGAAGTCGGAAAAGTTGGGCGGTGCCAGATTCCTGATTCTTTTAAACAGGTAAACCACAGGTCTTGGGTGAAAGTGTTTTGTGAATCAGCGGAAACGTTGGGAGGTAGCAGAATTGAAAGAGATATGCGGCTTATATATTGAAGACGATACAAATAATGTTAAGGTACAGCAGGCCCGCTTTGATCTTTATGATATTCAGATCAAAGGATTGGAACAGTTGCCGAAGAGAATCGAGGATTTTTATCCTATCGTTGTGAGGGAGCATATAGATTTTCTGATTATAGATCATGAGCTGGATAAGCAGATGGTTTCCTATAAAGGCAGCGATGCTTTGAATGAAATTCGGAAGCATGACAGCACAATATATGCTATTTTGCTAACGAATTACAATTTGGATGATTATAAAGAAGAATTGGGAGCTTATGACTATCAGCTGACAAAAGGAGAAATGGCACAGCCGGGTAAAATTGACGAGGTGGTTCAAAAGATCCGAAGAGCCTGTGAGCTGAGGTGTGATAATAAGGTGTTGGCGGAATTGGAACAGCGGCATAAGGAGAAAGAGGAATTAATTAGAGAATTGGAGAATTATACGTCGGCAGAAAAGAAAGGATGACGGATGGATTACATTAGGAAAAGACGTTGGGTGGGATATGATCATTTAAAATGCAAAATGTATTTACGCAATGATTTTCATTTTGAGTGTGCATACTGCCGGATGCGTGAACAGGATACCGGTACGGTATTGGAGGACGGTTTTGAAAAAGATCATTTTCTTGCGAGAGCATTAAAGAAAGATGAGGATATTGATGCATATGATAATATGGTTTATGCATGTGCCAAATGTAATAGAACGAAATCAAATAAAGATGTGAGGCTGCTTTTGAACCCGTGTAAGGATAATATTTACTCAGGGGATAATCCGCATGTGATAAAGATGGGTAAAAGAGATCATTATTTACTTGTGGGTAAAACACCGGAGGGAAAGCAATTTATTGACAGTTTAAAGCTGAATGCAAGATATTATAGGGAAATGCGCGAAAAACAGGAGCAACTGGATAAGGACGATGAAGAGATAAAGCAGTTATTGGGGGTTATTTCAGATTATGCGGATGTTCCAGAAGAATTATTACATAGGCTGACGGCCTTGATGCGGAACATTTCATCGCCTCAGTTAATTGATCAGGAAAATATTTCCTTTCGGTGCGGGCGTTCGAAGGCAGGAGAAGCTTTCCAGAAGGTGATGTGTATTCTGGATGAATTGGCGATTACGTATGAATTGCTTTTTGCGGAGAATGATCTGGATATTCGGATCCGGTACCTTGACAGGGAATATTTATGTGAAATTGTGCTGAATGATAAAGCAGAAAGGCCAATCAGCCATCTTCGTCCCAACGTGGGAAAGATAGAAAGCTGGACAGAAAAAGCGGGTAATTATGGTATCTTGTATTATTATGTTAAAACCGGACGATTGGATTTCTATTGTATCGGTGAGGATAAAATTTCCGTTGTTTGTTTAAAGGATGACCGGCAGATATAAAACCGAATTGGTATTGCGGCAGAGTGAGGAGAAGAGGAAAATCTTTTTTCCTTTTTTATTCTGATTTTTCCCGTCCGATCCGGCAGAATAATATTATCGGTGGAAGCTGTATTGGATAAGGAGCACAAAGGAGGAAATGCTATGGAATATACATACTGGCAGCTCATTGCTTTCCTGTTGTTTTACGGGATCCTGGGCTGGTGTCTGGAGACCGCATATGCGGCCCTGAAGCAGAGGCGTTTTGTCAACCGGGGGTTTTTCAGCCTTCCCATCTGCCCGCAGTACGGCGTGATGATGGACATCCTGATCATCGCGCTGCCCACCCTGCAGGATCACCTGATCCTGCAGTTCCTGATGACGCTGACGGTGGTTTCCGTGGTGGATTATCTGTCCGGGGCGCTGGCGAAGCGGATCTGGCGGAAGAAGTTCTGGGCCTATGAGCGGAATACGCTGTTCGGCGGAGAAGTGAAGGGAAGCGCGCTGGCCGCGGCCAAGGCTGCGGCGGTGCTCGTGGTGGCACTGCTGCTGCATCCTTTTGTTTTTCTGGCGGTTGAGCTGATTCCGGTGTTCGTCCTGCGCTTTATCTGCACGGCTGCCCTGCTGGTGCTGCTGGCGGATTTTCTGACGATCCTGTTCGTCATCCGAAGGAGCGCCCGTAAGGATACGCTGGAGGAGGCCCGGAAGGAGTTTTCCAAGGAGCAGTTCTCCAGGCAGGACCGGCTGGGCGGAAGGATTTACCGGGCGGTATGGAAGCGGCTGGAGAGGGCCTATCCGGGAATGGAACGGATGGAAGGGACGGATGGCGGCAAACTGGTCTTTGCACGGGGCGTCTGTCTGGATAAGCTGTTCTGGGTGTTTATCATCTGCGCGTTTCTGGGCGATCTCATTGAAACGCTGTACTGTCGGGTGACGGGCGGCGTCTGGATGAGCCGTTCCAGCGTGATTTACGGCTGGTTCAGCATCGTATGGGGCGCGGGAGCGGCCCTTCTGACCGTGGTGCTGCAGCGCCTGGCGAAGAAGGATGACCGCTATGTGTTCCTGGCGGGCGCTGTACTGGGCGGCGTCTATGAATATATGTGCAGCGTATTTACCGAGGTCTTTCTGGGCACCACGTTCTGGGATTACAGTTGGATGCCCTTCAACATCGGCGGACGGACGAATCTTCTCTACTGTATTTTCTGGGGCCTGCTCTCCGTGGTCTGGGTGAAGATCTGCTATCCCGTCATCAGCGGCTGGATCGAAAAGCTGCCGCCGCTGAAGGCCAAGGCGGCCACCTGGGCGCTGATCCTTCTGATGTGCTGCGACGCGCTGCTTTCCGCGGCGGTAATGGTCCGCTATGTGGACCGGAAGGCGGGCGGGAAAGCGGACAACGCCATGGAGATCTTTCTGGATGCCAATTATCCGGACGAAATGGTGGAGCGGGTCTGGCCGAATATGAAGATCCAGTGAACGGGTCCGGACACATGGGCGTCCATGCGCACAGCGAGGAGATGGAGTATGGATTTATTTGACTATATGCGGCAGACCAGCCAGGAAAAGGAGTCGCCGCTGGCGGCCCGCCTCCGCCCCCGGACGCTGGAGGAGGTGGTGGGGCAGCGGCATATCATCGGAAAGGATAAGCTGCTGTACCGGGCCATCATGGCGGACAAGCTCTCCTCTGTCATTTTTTACGGACCGCCGGGCACCGGAAAGACCACGCTGGCCCGGGTCATCGCCAATACCACAAGCGCGGAATTCACGCAGATCAACGCCACAGTGGCGGGCAAAAAGGATATGGAAGAGGTGGTAAATCGGGCGAAGGATCTGCGGGGCATGTACGGAAAACGGACGATCCTGTTCATCGATGAGATCCACCGGTTCAACAAGGGGCAGCAGGATTATCTGCTTCCCTTCGTGGAGGACGGCACGCTCATCCTCATCGGCGCCACCACGGAAAATCCCTATTTTGAGGTCAACGGGGCGCTGCTTTCCCGTTCCGTCATCTTTGAACTCAGGCCCCTGTCCCGGGAGGATATCCGGGAGCTGATCCTTCGGGCGGTCAGTGACAGAGAGCGGGGGATGGGAGCGTACGGAGCGGTGATCGAGGAGGATGCACTGGCGTTTCTTTCGGACATCGCAGACGGGGATGCCAGACGGGCCCTGAATGCGGTGGAGCTGGGCGTTCTGACTACGGAACGCGGGCCGGACGGGAAGATCCGTATCACGCTGGAGGCCGCTCAGGAGTGCATTCAGAAGCGGGCCGTGCGCTACGATAAGACCGGAGACAACCATTACGATACCATTTCCGCTTTCATTAAGAGCATGCGCGGTTCCGATCCGGATGCGGCGGTTTATTATCTGGCCCGGATGCTGTATGCCGGGGAAGATATCAAATTTATCGCCAGGCGGATCATGATCTGCGCGGCGGAGGATGTGGGAAACGCGGATCCTCAGGCGCTGCAGGTGGCGGTGGCGGCTTCCCTGGCGGTGGAGCGCGTCGGCATGCCGGAGGCCCGGATCATTCTCGCGCAGGCGGTCTCCTATGTGGCCTGCGCGCCCAAGAGCAATGCGGCGGTGAACGCCATCAGCGAGGCCTCCCGGGCGGTGGAGGTTACCGGGAACCTGCCGATTCCGCCCCATCTGCAGGACGCGCATTACAGAGGGGCGGAAAAGCTGGGGCACGGGCTGAATTACAAATATGCCCATGATTACCCCGGCCATTATGTAAAGCAGCAGTATCTTCCCTACGAGCTGACGGGAAAGGAGTTCTACCGTCCCGACGGTAGCGGCTACGAGGCGAAGATCCGGGAGCACATGAAGCGGCTCCGGGAGGGCATCTAATGAGCGGACATCCGAAGCGTGTGATGATCATATCCTTTGACGCGGTGGGGCGGGAGGATCTGCCCTTTTTACAGACGCTGCCCCATTTTCGCGCTTTTCTGAAGGATGCGGCCCTCTGCCCGCATGTGGACAGCGTGTATCCCTCCATCACCTATCCGGCGCATACCTCCGTCATGACGGGCCGGATGCCGAAAAATCACGGCGTGGTCAACAACACGAAGCTGCAGCCGGCCAGGGAACGGGCGGACTGGATTTTTCAGAGAAAATATATCAGGAGCACTGCGCTTTACGACGAGGCGCGAAAGAAGGGCATGAAAACGGCCGCGCTCCTGTGGCCTGTGGTGGGAAGGAGCGGTATTCCGTATGCGGTCCCGGAGATCATGGTGACAAGACGGTGGCAGAACCAGATCATCGTCAACGCCGTGAACGGTCCCATCCGCTATCAGTTGGAGCTGAACAGGCGGTTCGGACATCTGCGGGACGGGATACGCCAGCCGGCTCTGGACGATTTCATTCAGGCGTGCGCTCTTTATACGGTCCGGAAGTATGCGCCCGATCTTTTTTTTCTGCATCTGACGGATGTGGACACCAACCGCCATCTTTACGGCGTACACCATGAAAAGGTGACGGCGGCGCTGCGGCGGCATGACGAGCGGCTGGGAGAACTGCTGGAGGCCCTGTCCGAAACCGGAAGCATGGAGGAGACGGCGGTGATCCTGCTGGGCGATCATTATCAGAAGGACGTGGACCGGATCGCGTTCGTGAACGCCGTGTTCCGGAAGGAGGGACTTCTGGAGGTGAAGGACGGCCGCCTGAAAAGCTGGAGGGCCGTCGCGAAAAACTGCGACGGAAGCTGCTATGTCTATCTGCATGAAAAGGTCCGGCAGGATGCGAAGACCGGGGAAGCCGTGATGCGTCTGCTCCGGGAGCTGGCCGACCGGAGGGATTTCGGGATCGCGCGCATTTTCACGGCGGCACAGGCGGGGGCGTTGGGGGCAGATCCTTCCTGCTTTGCGATGCTGGAGGCGAAGGACGGCTGGTACTTTCTGGATGAATGGGAAACGGAGACGAAAACCGTGGAGGAGGAACAGCGGCACCGCATGCGGGCCACACACGGATATCTGCCGGAGGGAGAGGCCTATCAGACCTTTTTTGCTGCGAGCGGCTGCGGGATCCATCCGGTCACCGTGGAGCGGACGGTGAAGCTATGGGATGAGGGCGTCACCCTGGCGGCGCTGCTGGGGCTGGACCTGGGGAATGCGGACGGCGCCGTGATCGGCGAGCTTCTGGAGTGAACAGGGAGGAAAGGGAATTTTTTGAAAGGCACGGGCCCGAAGCCCGGAAAGGACAGCGGCGCTCCCTAAAGGAGCGCCGCTGTCAGATATTGATAGATTTCTTCGTTGTGCTTCTGCCAGTTATCGCAGACCCGGATGGCCAGCTCCTCCGTTGGGACGTTTAGCTGTATGGATACCAGCGAGATGCCGTTGTCCGCAGCCTGAAGTCTGGCCTCGAATTCTCCCTCCGCGATCTTTCGGTAATCGCTGCAAATGGAGGCCTCGCTGCGCATCCGCAGTCCGTTTTCTTCCAGATAGCCGCAGATTTCCTCCCGCAGGTCGCGGGAAATGCTGTCCTCAAAATAGGACAGCGTATCGTGCCCTTCCTGTGTGATCCGAAGCCGGGTGCGGTTGTGGGCCTTCTGCGCGTCTACAAGACCTGCCAGGTCCAGCTCGCTGATGACCTGCTGCAGCGTCAGAAAATTCATATAGCCTCTGTCCACAACGAATTCGCTGACCTGCGCCGTACTCACCGGGTAGGAGAGCCGGTCAAGCATATAGAGGACGATCAGTTTATAAATAGGAAGCGGTTCCTGTATCATGAAAAGCCTCCCTGTGCGGCGTCCCGCCTGCGGGCGCATGGCCCGTCAGAAAGGACATCAGTGAATGTGCGCCTTGACCGCCTGTGCCACCGTTTCGGCCACTCTGGGATCGAACGCCTCAGGCATGATGTTGTCCTCATTCAGGGCGTCTTCGGGGACCAGCCCGGCGATGGCCAGGGCGGCGGCCAGCTTCATTTCTTCCGTGATCTGCGGCGCGCGGCCTTCCAGCGCGCCCTTGAAAATGCCGGGGAAGGCGACTACATTGTTGACCTGATTGGGGAAATCGCTGCGGCCTGTGCCCACTACTCTGGCGCCTGCCTTTTTCGCCAGGTCGGGCATGATCTCCGGCACCGGATTGGACAGGGCGAACAGGATGGCATCATGGTTCATGGAGGCCACCATTTCTTCCGTCACGACGCCGGGGGAGGAAACGCCTATGAAGATGTCGGCGCCCTTCATGGCGTCCGCCAGCGTTCCTTTTTTATGAGAGAGATTGGTTACCTTTGCCATCCTCTCCTTCATCCAGTTCATGTTCGGGTTGCCCTCACAGATGATGCCGGATCTGTCGCACATCAGGATGTCCGGGAACCCGTAGGTGAGCAGAAGCTTTGCGATGGCGACGCCTGCGCTGCCCGCGCCGTTGATGACCACGCGGCAGTCCTCCTTTTTCCGGCCGACGACCTTGAGCGCGTTGATAATGCCCGCCAGCACGACGATGGCGGTGCCGTGCTGGTCGTCATGGAAAACGGGAATATTCAGCGTGGCCTTCAGCCGTTCCTCGATCTCAAAACAGCGGGGCGCGCTGATGTCCTCCAGATTAATGCCGCCGAAGCCGGGGGCCAGCCACGTGACGGCCTTGATGATTTCCTCCGTATCCTGGGTGTCCAGGCAGATGGGAACGGCATTGACGCCGCCGAATTCCTTGAACAGAACGGCTTTGCCCTCCATGACGGGCATGGCCGCTTCGGGACCGATATTGCCAAGGCCCAGAACGGCGGAGCCGTCGGAGACCACGGCCACCGTATTGGCCTTCATCGTATAAACGTAGGCCTGCGATTTGTCTTTCGCGATCACGGTACAGGGCTCCGCCACACCCGGCGTGTAGGCCAGGGCCAGATCCTCTCTGGTTTTGACGGGAATCTTGGTGACGACCTCCAGCTTGCCGTTGAGCTGTGCGTGAAGCCTGAGCGCTTTTTCCTGAGTTGTCATGTTTTTTACCTGCTTTCTTTCGGGTAGATTGATGATGAACATTTACTATCATATAATAATCTTTTTTGCGAATCAAGATAAATTCCGGGAAATCTGAAAAAACTCTTTCTATTTAAAAAGAAGTATTGTATAATACATCCAGATAAACAGCGGATGCCGCGAAGCGCGCGACACCCCGGTTTCAGCGGAAAAGGCGGGAAGATCCCCGCGATTCCAGCGTCGGTATGTTCTAAGGCAAATCACTGTACAATTCCTCAGGTGTTTCAGAACGGATACCAGCAAAACGAAAAGGAGCAAAAGGCATGATGAGAATGATGAGGGCGCAGTATGAATCGTTGGCGGTCCATGATCTGAAGGAGATCGCCAGGGCAAGAGGGCTGCGGGGCGTTTCCGGGATGAAAAAAGCGGAATTGATCGAGGAGATGCTTTCTCTTGACGCGATGGATGAAAAGGGACAGGAAGAGCAGGGGCGGAAGGAAAAAGAAGAAGGGCGGGAACGGGAAGAACAGGAACAGAACGGAAAGCGGCGGGAAGTGAGAGACGGCGGACGGGCCGCCGGTGAGCAGACCGCAGGCGGGCATGCCGCAGAGACGTCGGAGCCGGCCGGAAGATCCCGGACGCCGAGAGAGAGACAGGCAGAGCGGGGGAAGGGAGGCGGCGTTCCGGGGACGCCCCAGAGAAATGAGAAGGGGCAGGGAGAACGCCCCCGGACGAGAAAGCCGGCACGGCCCGGGAACGCGGGGGAGACGTCGGAGCGGAGTCGGGTCATCGTCGTCGGAGAGGCGGCGGAGCGGGCCAGGGCCGCGAGAGAAGGAGCGGAGCGGAGCAGAGTACCGGCCGCCGGAGAGGAACCGGACCGGTACAGATCCGCCGGGGAGGCTGCGGCGTGGGCGCAGGAAAAGGCCCCCGGCGTTCCGGTCTCCGATTCCGGGGTGGAATTTTCTGCAGTTTCGGAGGGCAGCGCGGCGTATCCGGGGGGGAAAGCGGCGGTTGAAGCGGCGGACGGCGGAGAAGGAACGCCCGGGGAAGCGGACGGTGCGCAGAAGGAGTCCGGAAGCAGGCGAAGCGCGCAGAAAACGCAGCAGGGGCAGAACCGCACCGCGGGCGGGAGGGTCATCATGTCCCGCAGCCAGGAGCCCCGCTATTACAGCCCCTATAACAAAGGAACGGCGCCGTCCACCAGCGAGGAGGAGGATAAATTCCCTGCAGAGCTGGACAGCGGCATCACGGTCAGCGGCATTCTGGAGGTCATGTCGGACGGATACGGCTTTATCCGTTCCAACAATTATCTGCCCGGTGAGAACGACGTGTACGTGGCGCCCAGCCAGATCCGGCGTTTCAATCTGAAGACCGGCGATATCCTGGAGGGCAATACCCGGATCCGGACACAGAATGAGAAGTTTTCCGCGCTGCTGTATGTGAGGAGCATAAACGGCTACGCGCCGGAGGTGGCCTGCCGCCGGAGCAATTTTGAGGATATGACCCCGATCTTTCCGGACAGCCGTTTGCGGCTGGAAAAATACGGCTCCTCCGTGGCGATGCGCATTGTGGATCTTCTGAGCCCCATCGGCAAGGGACAGCGGGGCATGATCGTTTCCCCGCCTAAAGCCGGCAAGACCACGCTGCTCAAGGAGGTGGCGATTTCCGTCAAGAAAAATTATCCGGATATGCATCTGATCATCCTGCTGATCGATGAGCGGCCGGAGGAAGTGACGGATATCCGGGAGACGGTGGAGGGCCCCAATGTGGAGGTCGTATATTCCACCTTTGACGAGCTTCCCGATCATCACAAAAGGGTTTCGGAAATGGTGATAGAGCGCGCCAGGCGCCTGGTGGAGCATAAGAGGGACGTCATGATTCTGCTGGACAGCATCACCCGTCTGACCAGGGCCTATAATCTGGTAGTCCCGCCCAGCGGGCGCACGCTTTCCGGCGGTATCGACCCGGCGGCCCTGCATATGCCGAAGCGCTTCTTCGGCGCGGCCCGCAACATGCGGGAGGGCGGCAGCCTGACGATCCTCGCCACGGCGTTGGTGGACACCGGCTCCAGAATGGATGACGTGATCTATGAGGAATTCAAGGGGACGGGCAACATGGAGCTGGTGCTGGACCGCAGGCTGTCCGAAAAGCGTCTGTTCCCGGCCATCGATATCGCGAAGACCAGTACCAGGCGGGAGGATCTGCTGCTTTCGGCGGAGGAAATGGAGGCCATCAATATCATGCGCCGTGCGCTCAACGGCATGAAATCCGAAGAGGCGGTGGATAAGATCCTGGATCTGTTCGCCAGAACGCGCAGCAACGCGGAATTTGTGCAGACCGTGAAAAAAATAAGGTTCACCGGATAAAAAAATGGGGTTTGCCGGATAAAAGGGCTTGCATCCGCGCAAAACCTGTGTTACAATGATTAAGCTGTTCGCAGGAAGACTGCGAACTATGGCCGGAAAGGCATCGTGGAGAAGAACAAGCGCAGAAAAAGCATATAGAACGAGGTGAAAAGACATGAAAGCAGGGATCCATCCCAACTATTATCAGGCGACTGTGACATGCAACTGCGGCAATACCTTCGTAACGGGCTCTACCAAAAAGGAGATCCACGTGGAAGTGTGTTCCAAGTGTCATTCATTCTACACCGGACAGCAGAAGGCCGCGCAGGCCCGCGGGCGTATCGATAAGTTCAACCGGAAATACGGTATGGGAAACAAATAAGGGATGCGTAAGGTTGAGGTTTTTTCAGAAATCTCAACCTTATTTCGTAAATGGGGATGCCGCCCGGAAAGCGGCATCCGCGCTTGAGGCGGTCGGAAATGGCGAAAAAGACGAGAAAAAAGCATTATTCCGGCATCGGCGGTCAGGCCGTGCTGGAGGGTGTGATGATGAAAAACGGAGACCGGTACGCGGTGGCGGTCCGGAAGCCTGACAGGACGATCGAGGTGAAGACGGAAAATTACGCCGGCATCCGGGGACAGAAAGCGGTGGCTGGCATCCCCTTTGTCCGGGGCGTTTTTAATTTTGTGGATTCGCTGGTGCTGGGAATGCGGACGCTGTCCTGGTCGGCGGAGTTTTATGAGGAGGAGCCGGGGACGGAAAAGGACGCGGCGGGAAAAGGCGCGGCGAAGAACGCCGCGTCAAAAGGGGCGGAGGGCCTGATGACCGGGCTGACGGTGGCGTTTTCTCTGCTGCTGGCCATAGGGATCTTTATTCTGCTTCCCTATTTTCTCAGCACGCTGTTTTCCGCTTATGTCCGCAACGCTTCTCTCCTGGCGATCCTGGAGGGAATTCTGCGTATTCTGATCTTTCTGGGATATGTGCTGCTCATCTCCGCCATGAAGGACATTCGCCGGGTATATATGTATCACGGCGCGGAGCACAAGTGCATCAACTGTCTGGAGCGGGGACGGGAGCTCACCGTAAAAAACGTGAGAAAGAGCTCCCGGCAGCACAGACGCTGCGGCACCAGCTTTCTGCTTTTTGTGATGCTCGTCAGCGTGATCCTGTTCATGTTCATCCGGGTGTCCGATCCCGTACAGCGGCTGCTGATCCGCGTGGCGCTGATCCCGGTGGTCGCCGGCATTTCCTATGAGATCATCCGTCTGGCGGGCCGGAGCGACAATATTCTGGTGCGCATAATCTCCGCGCCAGGCATGCTCTTGCAGCGGCTGACCACGCGGGAGCCGGACGACGGCATGATCGAGGTGGCCATCGCGTCCGTGGAGGCGGTTTTTGACTGGAAAGAGTTTCTGAAGGAAGAATTCGGATATGACATCGACGCTTGGAAGCAGGAGAAGAAGGATGGGAAGGACAGCGTAAGGGAGGCGGCGGATCAGATGCGCGAGGCCCGTCAGGAAATGGATGAGGCGATGCAGAAGGCAACCGAGCGGCTGCGGGCTGCCAGGGAGGCGGCGCAGGCCGCGCAGCGGACCGGCCGGATCCCGGCGGAGGAGATCGCGCAGGAGGCGAAGGAAACCGCACAGACGGCGGACGGGGAGACGCTATGACCGTCGGAGAGCTTTATGCGCGGGGAAAGCAAAGCCTTCTGGCGGCCGGAACAGAGGAAGCGGCGCTGGATGCCGGGCTTTTGCTGGATTTTGTCTGTCAGATCGGAAGGAGCCAGCGCCTGGCGCACCCGGAACGGGATGTGCCAGGGGCCCAGGAGGAAAAATATCTGGAGCTGATCGGAAAGCGGGGAACGCATATTCCGCTGGCCTATCTGACCGGCGTACAGGGCTTCATGGGGCTGGATTTTGTGGTGAACGAAAATGTGCTGATCCCGCGGCAGGACACGGAGACGCTGGTGGAGGAGGTCATGAAGCAGCTTCATGACGGGTTCCGGATTTTGGATCTCTGCACCGGCTCCGGCTGTATCCTGCTGAGCCTGCTGCATTATTCCAACGGCTGCACGGGCGTGGGAGCGGATATTTCCGAAGCGGCGCTGGCTGTGGCGCGGGAGAACGCCGGCCGGCTGGGAGAGACCTCCGCCGTGTTCGTGCGGGGGGATCTGTTTGAGAATATCACGGGGCAATTTGAGATCATCGTGTCCAATCCGCCCTATATCCGCACGGGGACGATCGAAACGCTGATGGACGAGGTGCGCCTGTATGAGCCGCGGCTGGCGCTGGACGGCCATGAGGACGGCCTGTACTTTTACCGGCGGATCATATCGGAAGGAAAACGCCATCTCTGCGGCGGCGGAATGCTTTTTCTGGAGATCGGTTACGATCAGAGAGAGGACGTGATGCGGCTGATGGAGGAAGCCGGATACCGGGACGTTGCGGCGGCGCGGGATCTGGCAGGGCTGGACCGGGTGGTATACGGATGCAGCTACGGATGAGGCGGCGAAGCGAAGGCCGCGCGGATGCTTCGGGCGCATCCCTTTGAAAATCCCCGGGGAGGAATCGTGTCGGCGCTGCCGGCGCCGCCTTTTCGGGAAGGAAAGAGTGTGAGGAGATCATGTTTGACAGGCTGGAGGATCTGCTGATCCGGTATGAGGAGATCATGGGAGAGCTGGGAGAGCCCTCTGTGACCGCGAATCCGGACCGGCTCCGGACGCTCATGAAGGAGCAGAGCGATCTGACCCCGATCGTGGAGGCCTATCGGGAATATAAAAAGCGAAACCAGGACGTGCAGGACAGCCTCGCCATGCTGGAAGAGGAAAAGGACGAAGAAATGCGGGAGCTTTTGAAGGAGGAGCTGGCCGGGGCCAGGAGCCGCATTCAGGAGCTCGAAACGGAAATGAAGGTGCTGCTTCTGCCGAAGGATCCCAACGACGAAAAAAACGTGATCGTGGAGATCCGGGCCGGGGCAGGGGGCGACGAGGCGGCGCTGTTCGCGGCGGATATGTACAGGCTCTATGTCCGATATGCGGAACGTAAGCGGTGGCGCGTGGAGACCATGGACGCGGAGGAAATCGGCATCGGCGGCATGAAATACGTCAGCTTCATGATCACCGGGCAGGGAGCCTGGTCCCGCCTGAAATACGAAAGCGGTGTGCATCGGGTGCAGCGTGTGCCGGAAACGGAGAGCGGCGGCCGCATTCATACCTCCACGATCACGGTGGCGATCATGCCGGAGGTGGAGGATTTCGACGTGGAGATCGATATGAATGACTGCCGGTTTGATGTGTTCCGGGCCTCGGGCAACGGCGGACAGTGCGTCAACACGACGGATTCCGCCGTTCGGCTGACCCATATTCCGACGGGTATCGTCATCTCCTGTCAGGATGAAAAGAGCCAGCTCAAGAATAAGGACAAGGCGCTGAAGGTGCTGCGGGCCAAGCTCTACGATCTGGAGCAGCAAAAGCGGCATGATGAGGAAGCGGAGCTGAGGCGCAGTCAGGTGGGGACGGGAGACCGTTCCGAAAAGATCCGCACTTACAATTTTCCGCAGGGCCGCGTCACGGACCACCGCATCCGTCTGACGCTGTATAAGATTGATTCCGTTATGGACGGAGATCTGGAGGAGCTCATCGACAGCCTGACCGCGGCGGATCAGGCGGCGAAGCTGGCGAAAATGAATCGCTGAACCGGCAGAATCGCCGGGACATCGATTCCCGGTCTCGCGCCGCAGAAGCTCCGAAGAAATAAAAAGAAATAAAAATTTCCAAAAGAGGTAAAAAAATTTCAAAATCTGCTTGACAGCCTGAAAATGACGTGCTATCATGAGACACGTTGCGGCGGTAAAACACGCAACCGCACCTTGACAAATAAACAGTAATGCAACCCTGAAAATTCGAAAAACAGGTTTCCGCAGCGCGAAGCGCTGCAGCAGACGCGCAGGCGGCTGCGGTGAGCTTGCTCACCGGCAGACGGATGCACGGATGCGTACAATGCGAAGCATTGGGAAACCGTCCGCGAGCGAAAGACCGGAGGTCTTGAGCTTCCACAAGCTCATATTCCTCTGCTCGCGGCCCAAAGTTGAATTTCAGAGAACAAAAACCTAAACA
>CANQVD010000036.1 GCA_947627215.1 uncultured Eisenbergiella sp. | reverse complement strand
CGGGGCGCGCCGCCGGAGCCTACCATCATGGCGAAGGCGCCGATGAGCATCAGGATCGGCGCGAACAGGCCCACGCCGGTCAGTGCGGAGGCGCCGATGTCAGGGATGTGGCCGATATAAATACGGTCTACGATATTATAAAGGAGATTGATGATCTGCGCCACAACGGCGGGAATCGCCAACTGCGCCAGGAGCTTTTTGATGCTGCCGCTTCCCATATCCTGTTTCGCCTGTGCCATGGCTTTTGTTTCCTCCTGCTGTCTGAAAATATGAACTGCCTGTTTCAGTATAGCAGACTTCCGGAAAAATGAATATGATTTTCAGGAAAAAGATTGTGGGTTTTATGTATGTGCCGATGACGGCGGCGGGTGATAAACCGACGGGAAATCCGGATTCCGGAAGGACCGGAATGCGTGCGGTCAACCTGGGGGAGAGGTATGGGAAAGGCCTCTCCCGGAGCCGCAGACAGGAACAGCGCTGCCGGAGATTATATCAACTCCCCGGCAGTTCAGTCTTCGGCGAAAAAGGAATTGTATTTTGTTTTCAGCTTTTGTATAATAATTGAATGAAAATACAAAGGGGAAAGGCATCGGGGGAGATGACGGAAAAAGAAAAAATGCTTGCGGGACAGCTTTATGATCCTTCGGATCCGGAGCTGAGCCGTCTGCGCCTGAAGGCGAGGAAGCTCGCCAGGCGTTACAATCTGACGGATGAGGACGAGCCGGAGCTTCAGGCGGAGATTCTGCGGCAGTTGCTTTCCAGCTCGGCAGAAACGCCCCTGCTTCAGGCCCCGATCTATTTCGATTACGGCTGCAATACGCATTTCGGAAAATTCAGCGGAGCCAATTTCAATTTCACCTGTCTGGATGTCTGTCCTGTGTATATCGGCGATAACGTGATGATCGGGCCGAACGTCACCATTGCGACGCCCCTGCACCCGATGCTCGCGGAAGAGCGGAATATCCGGCAGCGTAAGGACGGCAGCTTTTATAACCTGGAATACGCGAGGCCTGTGGTGATCGGGGACAGTTGCTGGCTGGCCTCTAACGTGGTCGTGTGCGGCGGCGTGACGATCGGCGCGGGCAGCGTGATCGGCGCGGGCAGTGTTGTGACGAAAGACATCCCGCCGGGAAGCCTTGCTGTCGGAAATCCGTGCAGAGTTATCCGTCCGATCACGGAGAAGGACCGGATGCAGGACATTTTTCAGACCGTCGCGGCACAGCTTCCGTGATACCCGGCCGGCTTTGGAAAGGGTCAGCGGGTTGTATCGGCGGGCCGCGGGATGACCGTCAGGAAAGGGGAAAAGAGATGACGCTTCAGGATTTCTTTCGGGAGAACCGGAGGATCGCGCTGGCCTTTTCCGGCGGCGTGGATTCATCGTATCTGCTGTATGCGGCGCTCCGGGAAGGGGCGGTTGTGCGGGCGTATTATGTGAAGTCCGCGTTTCAGCCGGAATTTGAATATGAGGACGCCCTGCGCCTGGCGCGGGAGCTGGGCGCGGATATGCGGGTGCTGACGCCGGATGTGCTGGCTGCGCCGGGGGTGCGGGAGAATCCGGCGGACCGCTGCTATTTCTGCAAGCGGGCCATTTTCGGCAGCATACTGGAGGCGGCGGAAAAAGACGGCTTTTTTGTGCTGATGGACGGAACCAACGCTTCCGATGATGCCGCTGACCGGCCGGGAATGCGGGCCCTGCGGGAAATGGCCGTCCGTTCCCCGCTGCGGGAATGCGGACTGACCAAGGCGGAGGTGCGCAGGCTGTCGAAGGAGGGCAGGCTTTTCACCTGGGATAAGCCGGCCTATGCCTGTCTGGCGACGCGGATCCCCGCGGGAGAGGAGATCACGGAGGAGAAGCTGGTGCGCACGGAGGCGGCGGAGGATTATCTGTTCTCCCTGGGCTTTACCGATTTTCGGGTGCGGCTGTTTCATGACTGCGCCAGGATCCAGATCCCGGAGGGGCAGATGGAGCGGTTCCTGGCGGCCAGAGAGGAAATCGTGAGGGAATTGAAGAAAGCGTACGGAGCGGTCCTGCTGGATCTGGAGGCGCGGGGAAAATAGCGGCAAAAGGATGCGGGAGCGGGAGTGCGTTTTGGGGTCAGCGAACAGGGAGGTGCGGCATGAATAACGAAATCAGACAGATCCTGGAGGCGGTGAGATCCGGGGAGACCTCTGTGGATGAGGCGCTCTTGCGGATCAAGAGCCAGCCCTTTGAGGATATCGGATATGCCAAGGTGGATCTGCACAGAAAGGTGCGCCAGGGGGCGGCCGAGGTGATTTACGGTGCGGGCAAGACGCCGGAGCAGATCATCGGTATCGCGGATACCATGAAAAAACACGGGCAGGGAAATATCCTGATCACCAGGCTTTCGGAACAGGCAGCTACGGCCGTTTCGGAGGTACACCCGATGGAATATCACCGGGAGGCAAGAGTGGGTATCATCGGCGGACTGCCGAAGCCGGACGGGCTGGGGACCATCGTGGTGGCTACCGGAGGGACCAGCGATATCCCGGTGGCAGAGGAGGCCGCGCTGACCGCCCGGATCCTGGGCAACGAGGTGACGCGGCTCTATGATGTGGGCGTGGCGGGCCTGCACCGGGTGCTGGCCCATCTGGATGATATCATGTCGGCCAGCGTGATCATCGCCATCGCGGGAATGGAAGGGGCGCTGGCCAGCGTCATCGGCGGTCTGGCGGACTGCCCCGTGATCGCTGTGCCCACCAGCGTGGGCTATGGAGCGTCCTTTGGCGGTCTGTCCGCGCTGCTGTCCATGCTCAATTCCTGTGCCAGCGGCGTGTCGGTGGTCAACATCGACAACGGCTTCGGGGCCGGGTATCTTGCCAGTATGATCAATCATATCCGATAGATTTGGGAGAAAAAGATGAAAACACTGTATCTGGACTGCGGGATGGGGGCGGCCGGTGATATGCTCGCGGCCGCATTGCTGGAGCTGCTGCCGGATCCCGATGCGTTTCTGGTGCAGCTAAACGCGCTGGGGCTGCCCGGCGTCCGCGTGACGGCAGAGCCTTCCGTAAAATGCGGGATCCGGGGCACGCATTTTCGCGTGACGGTGGATGGGGAAGAGGAAGAAAGCCTGGACCGGGACGGTCACGGGCACGAAGATCACGACCATGTGCACGATATGGACGGCCACGGCGGCCACGATCATACCCATGACCACGGCGGCCATGCGCATCATCATACCGGCCTCCACGATGTAGAGCATATCGTGCGGGATCATCTGAACCTTCCGGCTGATGTGAAGGATGCGGAGAAGGTGCGGAACGATATCCTGGCGGTGTACGGTCTGATCGCCGAGGCGGAAAGCCATGCGCACGGCGTACCGGTATCGGAGATCCATTTTCATGAAGTGGGAACGCTGGATGCCGTGATGGATGTGACGGCGGTCTGTCTTCTGATGGACCGGATTGCGCCGGATGCGGTGGTGGTTTCCCCGGTCCATGTGGGAAGCGGGACAGTGCGCTGCGCCCACGGGATCCTGCCGGTGCCGGCGCCCGCTGCAGCCTGGCTCCTGCGGGATGTGCCGATCTACGGAGGGAGCATCCGGGGCGAGCTCTGTACGCCCACCGGCGCGGCGCTGCTGAAGTATTTTGCGGCGCGGTTCGGCGATATGCCTGTCATGCGGGTGCAGAGCATCGGATACGGGATGGGGAAAAAGGATTTTGAAGCGGCCAACTGTGTCCGCGCCATGCTCGGAACGGCGCAGGAGCATACCGATGAGGTGACAGAGCTGTCCTGCAACGTGGACGACATGACGGCGGAGGCCGTCGGGTTCGCGATGGAGCGGCTGCTGGAGGGCGGTGCGCTGGAGGTTTATACCGTACCCATCGGCATGAAGAAATCCAGGCCGGGCACCCTGATCCGCGTGATGTGTCCGGAGAGCGACAGGGAAAAGATGGTGGAGCTCCTTTACCGGCATACGACCACCATCGGCATCCGGGAGACAAAAACGCGCCGTTATGTGCTGGACCGGAAAACCGTCGCGCTGGAAACGCCCTACGGCACGGTGCACCGCAAGGATTCCTCCGGGTACGGTGTCACGCGCTCCAAGCTGGAATATGAGGACCTGGCCCGGATCGCGCGGGAACAGGGGATGAGCCTGGAGGAGGTGCGCAGACTGGCGGAGGGGAACGCCTGAGGAGGACATACCGATGATGCAGCAGACCTTTTCCGATATTGAATATTCCAATCGAAAGCGGATCACGAAGCGGGAGACGTTTCTCAACGAGATGGATCGGATCCTTCCGTGGGCAGAGTGGACGGAAATGATCGAACCCTTCTATCCGAAGGGCAGGCGGGGACGAAAGCCCCGCGGGATCGAGACGATGCTGCGCATGTATCTGATGCAGAACTGGTTCCGGCTTTCCGGCGAGGGTATGGAGGATGCCGTTTATGACAGCTATTCCATGCGTTCCTTCCTGCATTTGGATTTCCTTCATGAGCAGGCGCCGGACGCCAGTACGCTGCTGCGCTTTCGCCGGCTGCTGAGATCCCATCGCTTCGATGAGAAGATCGAGGCGGACATCGGATGCCGGCTTGCGGAGAGGGGACTGGTCATGCACGAAGGAAAGGCGGCGGAGGTCTGGCTGGGAAAGAAGCACGACAGGGCCGAACATACAAAAATATGAGAGGCGAATGATGGAAAAAAAGAGGTTGATGCGGGCGGCCGGAGGAGCGGCGGCCCTGCTGCTGGGTTTGTGTGCCGCATTTCTGAGCGGCAGCGCGCGCACGGTACAGGCCGCAGGCCGGACGGTGCGGATCGTTTCCTGCCTGGTGGAAGGAACGGAGGTGGTCTGCGAGATCGAGGCGGATCCGGTCCCTTCCAGCGACGACGGCATGTTTTATCTTTATGCGGACGAGGTCTACGAGGACGGCCCTGCCGGGGAAGTGGTGGGCAGGACCGACGCGGGAGGGTCGGTCACCGTGCGTTTTCCGCTGGAGTATGACACGGAGGCGTCCAATTTGTCCCGCAAATTCCTGGTTTCCGTGAAGCGGGGCGGTCGGATGGAGCAGGTCAGCGACGAGCATTACATTACGAACCCGGAGGCTCTGGCCCCCGTCGCCGCGGAACGCATGGACGGCGGAATCAAGGGAATTTTGCCGACTCTGGAGGACGTAGTGGCGGGAGAGCTGGAGGAGCTCGGCATACAGCAGGTCATCTATAATCTGTATCTGGATGATATCTGCTCGGACGAATCGGTGCCGGGCGCCATTTCCTTTGATTACAACGGTCAGACCTGGTATTTTAACGGGGACAAAATTTCGTATTATGACGATATGATCCGCACCTACAACGCCATGGACGTGCAGGTCACCATGGTGCTGCTGAACCGGGGAGAAGGGGAATATTCCCGGGATCTGGTGCATCCCAGGGCCTTTGGGGCGGAGTGCCCGGGGTATGCGCTGAACGTGGCGCAGCCCTATGGGACGGCGCATTTAAAGGCGATCGGCGCTTTCCTCGGACGGCGCTACTGCGATCCGGAGGAGCACGGCCAGATCGATAACTGGATTTTGGGAAATGAAGTCAACGCGCGGACGGAATGGTGGTACACGGATTCCGACTCGCTGGATTTTAACAGCAACATTTATGTGAAGGCATTCCGCATCATCTACAATGAGATGAAGGCGGCCAACGCCAGCCTGCGGATCTACAATTCCATCGACCAGGAATGGAACCGCAAATCCAATCCGGGGAGCTTTCTCGCCCGGGATTATCTGGACCGGTTTAACTACTGGATCCGGCGGGAGGGGAACATCGACTGGGGACTTTCCTATCATCCCTACAATTCTCCGCTGACGGATCCCTACGCCTGGAACGGTCCCGCGCGGTGGGTGGGGAGCACGCTTTCCACGCCCTATATCACCATGCAGAATCTGGATATTCTGATCGATTACATGCACTGGCCCGAGCTTTTAAACCCGGAAGGGGAGGTCAGAAGCATTTCCCTGGCAGAGGTGGGCTATACGTCCGCTTTCGGGGAGGAAAACCAGGCCGCGTCGATCGCGTACGGGTATCTGAAGGCGGCCTCTCTGCCGGATGTGGATGCCTTCATGCTGTTCCGGATGACGGATCACGCGCAGGAGATGCAGAGCAAGCTGGATCTGGGGCTGAAGGATGTGAACGGGAACCGCAAGCAGGCATTTGAGATGTACAAATATCTGGGGACACCGGACGACGCCGCGGTCAAGGCCAGAGCCTCCGCCGTTATCGGCATGGATATCGATGAAATGATCGCGGAAAAGATCGTCTGGACGAGGGAAGGATAAGCCGCGCGGGAGAAGGAAGGGCCGTACGGCGGGCGTCGCGGCAGCCGTGCTGCGCGGGAGAGTTTGACAGAAAAAAGATGACAGGAGAGAAATACGATGCGTAATTATCAAATCGGAACGGAATGTGTACAGGGAGGCTATACGCCGGGCAACGGGGAGCCGAGGCAGATCCCCATCGTGCAGTCCACCACATTCCGCTATGAGACCAGCGAGGACATGGGGAAGCTGTTTGATCTGGAGGCTTCCGGATATTTTTATACCAGGCTGCAGAATCCCACCAACGATATGGTGGCGGCCAAGATCGCGGCGCTGGAGGGCGGCACGGCGGCCATGCTCACCTCGTCCGGGCAGGCAGCCAATTTCATGGCGCTGTTCAACATCTGCGAGGCGGGGAGCCATATCGTATCCTCTTCTTCGATCTATGGCGGGACCTTCAATCTGATCTCGGTGACCATGGCGAAGATGGGAATCTCTGCCACATTCGTGTCGCCGGACTGCACGGAGGAGGAGCTGAATGCGGCGTTTCAGGAGAATACCCGGGCGGTGTTTGGGGAGACCATCGCCAATCCCGCGCTGACCGTGCTGGACATCGAGCGGTTCGCGAAGGCGGCCCATGCCCACGGCGTGCCGCTGATTGTGGACAACACGTTTCCGACGCCGGTGAACTGCCGGCCCATCGAGTGGGGAGCGGATATCGTGACCCATTCCACCACGAAATACATGGACGGTCACGGCGTGGCCGTGGGCGGCGCGATCGTGGACTCCGGGAAATTCGACTGGATGGCGCATGCGGATAAATTTCCGGGACTGTGTACGCCGGACGAGTCCTATCACGGGATCACCTATGCGGAGAAATTCGGCATGGAGGGCGCTTTTATCACCAAGGCGACTTCGCAGTTGATGCGTGACCTGGGCTGCATCCAGTCGCCGCAGCATGCCTTTTATCTGAATCTGGGGCTGGAGTCCCTGCATGTGCGGATGCCCCGCCATGTGGAAAACGGGCAGGCCGTGGCGGAATTCCTGGCCGCCCATCCGAAGGTGAAGTGCGTGAACTATTCCGGGCTGAAAACCGATCGATATTATGAACGGGCACAGAAATACCTGCCGAAGGGCGGGTGCGGCGTGGTGTCCTTCGAGCTCAAAGGGGGAAAGGCCGCTGCGGAGAGCTTCATGAAGCATCTGAAGCTGGCGGCGATCGAGACCCATGTGGCGGATGCCAGGACCTGCTGCCTGAATCCGGCCACCTCCACCCACAGGCAGATGAACGAGCAGCAGTTAAAGGAAGCCGGAGTGCCGGCCGGGCTGATCCGCATTTCCTGCGGCCTGGAGGATAAGGCGGATCTGATCGCGGATCTGGCGCAGGCGCTGGATGCGGCTGCGGAATGACAGAGGGCAGAGACCGCGGGGGAGGAACGGGAGATGAAATTATTATTCAAACAGCGCCTTTTTTCCTGGTTTGACAGCTACGATATCTACGATGAAGCCGGGGAGACGGTTTATACTGTGAAAGGTCAGCTCTCCTGGGGACACTGTCTGAAAATATTTGACAGATATGACAACGAGATCGGAACGGTGAAGGAACGCGTTCTCACCTGGCTCCCCAAATTTGAGATCTGGCTGGGAGACCGGTATCTGGGCTGTATTGCCAAAGAATTCACGTTTCTGCGGCCAAAGTTCGATATCGACTATAACGGCTGGCATGTAGAGGGAGATTTCATGGAATGGGACTATACCATCCTGAACTCCGCCGGGCAGCGTATCGCCGTCGTCTCGAAGGAGCTCCTTCACTGGACCGATACCTATGTGATCGACGTGGAGGATCCGCAGGACGCCCTCGGCGCGCTGATGCTGGTGCTCGCCATCGACGCGGAGAAATGTTCCCGTAATTAGCGCAGTTGTTCGCTGCAGAGTATCTCCGGCAGAAAGCGCCGCCAGCCTGCCGCTCATATGCATTCCATTTTCCCGGACCGTTAGAAAAACGCCGGTGCTTAATGAAGCGAGCCCTTTGGGCGAAGCTGAGTTTAGCACCGCTGCGTTTTTCTCGAGCGCGAGCGTGTCCGGAAAAGGAATGCATATGAGCGGCAGGCGGGCGGCGCTTTCTGACGGGGGTTTTCTATGGCGAACGGTCTGTGCAAAATACCTGAAAATGCCTAAAAAGTTTGTGAACGAGCTTGTATAATTCGCGCGGCGTGATATAATAAAAGGCTGAAAAGAAGGTGATTGCAATCGGAAACAATTTTTCAGGCGCATTTCTTGCATTCCTCGCGGGCGCGGCCGTCGCTTCGGTCGGTTATGCGGTTTCGCGGTATGTCCTCAAAAAACACGAATCGAAATATCTGATGGTCCAGATGGTGAAGCAGCCGGTGCAGATCGCCTTCCTGGTGCTGCTGTATCTGCTCGGCGGCCGTACGCCCTGGGATCGGATCTGGCTTCTGGCCGGAGGCTGTCTGGGGCTCACGCTGCCGATGCTCTGGTTCACGTATCGGCTGGTAAAGCTCAACGATTCGCTGCATCGAAAGGAGGATCTTGGCTGATGGGTGAGGAGTCAAAGGTGATCTTTCCCCTGTTCGGGATACTGGACGTGACGGGGGAGGTGGTCATGATGTGGATCATTCTGGCGGTCATAACGGTCATTTCCCTGATCGTCCGGCACAATCTGAAGGAACGGCCGGGCATTTTTCAGAATGTGATCGAAACCGGGGTGGAATACCTGGACAATTTCTTCGGGGATCTCCTGGGCCGGGAAAAATCCCGCCGGTATTTTTCATTTCTGGCGGCGCTGTTCATTTTCATCATCTTCGCCAACTATTCGGGACTGTTTCCCGGAGTGGGACAGACGGATTATGTGAAGGCGCCGACATCGTCCCTCTCGGTGACGGCAGGGCTGGGGATCGTGTCCTTTGTGTTTCTGCAGATCGCGGGACTGCGGGCCGGCGTGAAGCATTATTTCAAACGCTTTGTGAGCCCCATGTTTTTCATGCTGCCGCTGCTTTTGCTGGACGAGTTCATCAAGCCCGCTTCTCTGGCGCTGCGTCTTTTCGGAAATGTTTTCGGGGAGGAAATGGTGACGGAGGAGCTTTACAGTATTTTCCCCATCGGGGTGCCCGTCGTGATGATGGCGCTGTCGCTTTTGTTCTGCGCGCTGCAGGCCATGGTGTTCACCATGCTCGTTTCGATCTATCTGGATGAGGAAACGGAAGCGGAATGAGCCGGAGCGCTGCATCGGCAATACGGGCTATGGAAGAAAAAATCGGAAAATCCGGGAAAAGAAAATAAGGAGGAGAATCATGAAAACAGAAATCATCGCACTCGCAGCGGCAATCGCCATCTCGGTCAGCACGCTGGGACCCGCCATCGGGCAGGGGCTGACGGCAAAAAGCGCCATGGAAAGCATCGCACGCCAGCCGGATGCCGCCAAGGACATCCGTTCCACGCTGATCATTTCGCTGGCGCTGATGGAGGCCCTGACGATCTACGGGCTTCTGATCGCTTTCATGCTGGTGGCAAAGATTTGACGGGAGAGAAGTCATGACGATTCAGATATCGGTTGTGATATGGACCGTTCTGTGCTTCCTTCTGCTGATGCTGATCCTGCATTTTCTGCTGTTTCGGCCTGTGCTCGCCCTGCTGGATGCGCGCAGGGAGCGCGTGCAAAACGCCGCGGCCAGAAAAGCGGAGCAGGAAAAGCGGGAGGCGGCGTACGCGTCCATGCTGGAAGAGAAAAAGGCCGCCCTGCTGGCGCAGCAGCAGAGGCAGATGAAGGCGGAGATCGAGAAGATCCGGGCGGACGGACGGCGGCGGATGGAGCAGGCCAATGAGGAACGGCTGAACCGGGTGGACGGCTATCGTGTGAAGGCAGAGGAGGAGTGCGACGAGCTTCTTTCCCTGCTGAGCGAACACGCGGATGGTCTGGCTGCGTCTTTCGCGGAAAGTCTGGTAAGGGTTTAAGGCATGAAGATTTTATATGTGATCGCTAATTTTCTCATACTCGCGGGAATCCTGTTCGTGTGCTGCCGGAAGTTCGTCCTCCGTCTGTTTTCCGACCGCCGCAGGCGGATCCTGGCGGAGCTGGACGAGGCGGAGCGGATCGAAAAAAGCCTTCCGCCCGCGGGGCCCGGGCCGGAGCCTGTGTCGGACGGACAGGTCCAAAAGGGAGAGGATCCGCAGATCAGCAGCGCGCTGGAACAGGAAAAAATACAGGCGGAGGGGCGGATTTCCCAGATCGAGGCATTCGGGGAGCGTGAATGCCGGGAAATCTACCGGATCATGATCGGCAAGACGAAGCGCCGCTTTTTTCAGATCATGCAGGAAAAGGTGGCGGATCTCTTTTCCAGAGAGCCCTATCTTGGCAGGATGCGGGAAAAGGAGGCCGGACAGATCGACGAGATTCTGGGTCAGATCAAGCTGACGCCGGGGGATATGGCGTATCTGAAATATCATGATGTGCTCTATGTGACGCTGACCTCCGCCTATCCGCTGGATCCCGCTCTTGTAAAAAAGGTGGACGAGGCTACCACAAGGCTCCTGCAGGAAGTGAACGGCAAGACGTCCCTGTGGGTGCGGGAGGATCCCGGGCTCATCGGCGGCCTTCGGCTGCGCATCGGCGACACCGTATATGATTATACTGTGGCGGAGGAACTGTACCATTATGAAAAGGGCATCAGCCGGGAGCCCATCACCACGGATGAGCCTGTCCGGGAGGTCCTGGAGGAGTTCGAACAGAAGGCGGAGTCCTTTGCGCCGAAGATCCATATTTACCAGTTGGGCAGGGTCCTGCAGATCTCGGACGGCATCTGCTGGATGGACGGCCTGGCGGACATCATGTACGGAGAGGTCGTGGAGTTCGACTGCGGCGAGCGGGGCATGATCCTGGACATCCAGCCGGAACGGATCGGCTGCGTCGTGTTCGGGGAATATGCGAACATCGAGAGCGGCAGCCGGGTCCGCCGTGTGGGCAGGATCGCTTCGGTTCCTGTTGGGAAGGCGCTTCTGGGCCGGGTGGTGGACGCCATCGGCAACCCCATAGACGGGGAAGGCTATATCTATGCGGAAGCGAAGCGGCCCATCGAGTGCAGAGCCCCGGGCATTCTGGACCGGGCTTCCGTCAGCAGGCCGCTGCACACCGGCGTGAAGGCGATCGACGCGCTGGTTCCCATCGGCAGAGGTCAGAGGGAGCTGATCATCGGCGACCGGCAGACCGGCAAGACGGCTCTGGCCCTGGATGCGATCATCAACCAGAAGGGCAAGGACACGGTGTGTATTTATGTGGCTATCGGGCAGAAGGATACCACCATCGCCGAGATCAAGGACCGGCTGACGCAGTACGGGGCCATGGAATACACCACGATCGTGGCGGCCAACGCTTCCGGCTCCGCCGCGACCCAGTATATCGCGCCCTTCTCCGGCACGGCCATGGCGGAATATTTCATGTATGCCGGAAAGGATGTGCTCATCATCTACGACGATCTTTCCAAGCATGCGGTGGCGTACCGGGAGCTTTCCCTGCTGCTGCACCGCCCTTCGGGCCGGGAGGCTTATCCGGGGGATATTTTCTATCTGCACTCCAGGCTGCTGGAGCGTTCGGCACAGCTCTCCGCCGAGCTGGGCGGCGGCTCCATCACGGCCCTGCCCATCATCGAAACGCTGGCCGGGGATATATCGGCCTATATTCCGACCAATGTGATCTCCATCACGGACGGCCAGATCTTTCTGGAAAGCGAGCTGTTCCGGGAAGGGCAGCGGCCCGCCATCAATGTGGGCCTTTCCGTTTCCCGTGTGGGCGGCGCCGCTCAGACGAAGCTGATGAAGCAGATGTCGGCCAGTTTGCGCACCGGGCTCGCCCAGTACCGGGAGCTGGCGGATTTCACCCAACTGGGCGCGGATATCGACGAGGTCACCCGGCGGACGCTGGACGCGGGCGCGCATCTGATGGAGGCGCTGAAGCAGGGCAGGTTCCAGCCGCTGGAGGACTGGCAGCAGGGACTTTTGCTGTTCGCGGTCTCGGAGGGTTTCGCGCAGGAGGTCCCGCTGGAGGAAATGAGCGGGGTCGAAAAAGGGCTGTTCCTGTTTTTTGAAGAAAAGCACGCTTCCCTTGTGGAGGCGCTGAAGACCGGGGAAAAGGCTGACGCGGCTCTGCTGGAGCAGATCCGGTCGGCGCTCGGCGCATATCAGAAGAGGTCCTGAGCATGCCTTCCATTCAGAGTTTAAAAAAAGAGCTGCGCGGCATCCGTTCTACGCAGAAGCTCACCAGAGCCATGCGGACGGTTTCTGCCGCCAAATTTTCAAAACTGAATGCGATGTTCGGGCAGTACGCCGAGTACGGGAGGCAGTGCAGAGCCTGTTTCGACGCGTATCAGGACAGCTTTCTGGATGCGGTCCGCGCGCCGGATCCGTCCGCGCCCCCGGTTTTTCTCGTGATATCCTCCAATAAGGGCCTTTGCGGGAGCTTCAACGCGGAGCTTTTGAAATTCGCGGAGGAGACGCTCGGCGGCCGGGACCGTTTTCTGCTGGTGGCCTGCGGAAAAAAGGCGATCCGGTATTTTAAGGGAAGAGACGTTCCGCTGGCGGGGGAATGGGTGCTGGCGGACGTGCCGGCCTTTGAGGAGAGCGGCGCGCTGCTGGAGTCGCTTCTTGCGCTGCGCAGAGACGGAAGGGCCTCCGGCGTTTATGTGGTCTATCCGGCATATGTCAATATGCTGGAACAGACGCCCGCCGTCTGTGAGCTGTTTCCTCCCGCGAGGGCGGAAAAGGACCGGGATGAGGACCGGTCGGCGCTGTTCGTACCGGACCGGCGGGCGATGATCGGGGAAACGGCGGACATGGTGTTCGGGGCGATGTTTTATGAGCTGGTGCTGGAGGCGGCGCTGGGCGCCCAGGCCGCTACGCTGATGACGATGCGGTCGGCCTATGATGCCGCCACGGAGTTCTGCGAGCGGCTGGAAGGGGAGATCAACCGGAAGCGGCAGAGCGCGGTTACGGCGGACGTGATCGAGACGTCCGCCGGCGAGGCGTCCCAGCAGGGACAGGCATGAGCGGCGGGGCGGAAAAACGGCGGGCCGCATGGCCCGACGGGACTGATGGCCGACGGGACTAATGGAGGAAAACATGGCGAAAAATTCTGTGGGTATGGTGCAGCGGATCACGGGACCGGTCGTGGACATTCTGTTCGATCCCGGCGAGCTGCCCGACCTGTTTCATGCGGTCACCATAGAGCATAACGGAGAGAAGTTCGTCCTGGAGGTTTCCCAGCATCTGGGAAACGGCGTGGTGCGGTGCATTTCCATGCATCCCACCGACGGCATGTCCAGAGGGCTGACGGCGGTGGATACCGGCGCCCCCATCATGGTGGGCGTGGGCGAAGAGACCCTGGGACGCATGGTGAACGTGATCGGAGAGCCCATCGATAAAAAGGAACCGATCCGGTCGAAGGAAAAATGGCCCATCCATCATCCGGCGCCGCGGTTTTCCGATATCGTGGCCGCGGATGAGATCATGGAGACGGGAATCAAGGTCATCGATCTGATGACCCCATACGTCAAGGGCGGAAAGATCGGCCTGTTCGGAGGAGCGGGCGTCGGGAAGACGGTGCTGATCATGGAGCTGATCCGCAACATTGCCTTTGAGCATGACGGCTATTCGGTGTTCGCGGGCGTGGGCGAGCGTTCCAGGGAAGGCAACGATCTGTATAACGAGATGATGCAGTCGGGCGTGCTGGATAAGACCGCCCTGGTGTTCGGACAGATGAACGAGACGGCGGGAGCCCGTCTGAGGGTGCCGCTGGTGGGCCTCACCATGGCGGAATATTTCCGGGAAAATTCCCGGAAGGACGCGCTTTTATTCATCGACAATATTTTCCGTTTTTCCCAGGCCGGCTCAGAGGTTTCCGCGCTGCTGGGCAGAATGCCCTCGGCCGTAGGGTATCAGCCCACCCTGGCCAGCGAGATGGGGAAGCTGCAGGAGCGCATCGTTTCCACCGGCAACGGCTCCATCACTTCGGTGCAGGCGGTCTATGTGCCCGCTGACGACCTGACCGATCCGGCGCCGGCAACCACCTTTTCCCATCTGGACGCCACCACGGTGCTTTCCCGGAAAATCGTGGAGCTGGGCATTTATCCGGCGGTGGATCCGCTGGAATCCACCTCCCGCATGCTGACCCAGGACGCGGTGGGAGAGCGGCATTACCGTGCGGCCAAGGAGGTTCAGCGCATTCTGCAGAAGTACAACGAGCTTCAGGATATCATCGCGATCCTGGGCATGGAGGAGCTTTCGGACGAGGATAAGGTCACGGTCAAACGCGCCAGAAGGATGCAGCGGTTTTTAAGCCAGCCCTTTCACGTGGCGGAAAGCTTCACCGGCTCCAGGGGCGTCTATGTGCCGCTGGAAAAGACCATTTCCGGCGCGGAGGAAATCCTGAACGGGAACTGTGACGATATTCCGGAATCCTGCTTCCTCATGTGCGGCGACATCGATGATGTATACGCCAGGGCGAAATGAGGGATGGGGAAAAGATTTTGCCGCAGGCCTGCGGCGCGGCGGAACCGGAAACAGGACCGCGGCGCCGGCGCGCAGGAGACGGAGAGAGGAGGCTTTTCATGGATGGACTCAGATTGCAGATCGTTACGCCGAAGGGCGCGCTTTCGCCCGTTTCCTGCGATTCCGTCCGCCTGACGGTCCACGACGGCAGGAAGGGAAAGGGCGGCGGCAGTTACGGGATCCGGAAGGGACATACAAAAGCGCTGTTTTCCCTGGATGTGGGGGAAATCCGTGCGTTTTTGTCGGGAAAAGCCGTGTTTGCGGGCCAAAACGGCAGGGGCTTTGCCACCGTGGAGCGGGATGTGGTGACGGCGGTGGTGGAGACTTTTTGCGTATCCGACGGAAAGCCGGTGCCGGCGCCGCGCGCAAAAGCCATTTGACAGGACGCGCGCCGGGGCGCATACTGTAATTAACAAATTCGATCAGGCGAAGGAGGTATTTCGTTGTGAAGGACAATCAGTGCGGATACTGTCAGGGCGGAGAACTGCTGGACAAGTTCGGAATCAAAATCTGTGATCTGGATGTGAGTCAGTTGATTCTGTTTAAGGAGCAGAGCCATCCGGGAAGGTGTATTGTGGCGTATCGGGATCATGTCAGCGAGATCGTGGATATTTCCGATGACGAGAGAAACCGTTTTTTCGCGGATGTGAACCGGGCGGCGAAGGCGATCCACAGGGCTTTTTCGCCGGATAAGGTCAATTACGGCGCATACGGGGACACGGGCTGCCATCTGCACGTCCATCTGGTGCCCAAGTATCGGGACGGGTTCGAGTGGGGCGGCGTGTTCGCGATGAATCCGGAGCAGAAGTATCTGAGCGAAGCGGAGTATGCGGAGATGATCGGGAAGATCAGAGACTGTCTGGAGTAAGCGGCCGGGCGGCGTTCCCCTGGGACAGCAGAGCTCAGAACGCGGATTTTCGGGGCCGGGATCCGGTATTTATACGGGTTCCCGGCCCTTGTGTTTGGCAGAGCAGCGCGAAAAACGGCGCTGAGGAACAAAATTGGGGATTTCTGCTTTCCCAGAGACTGAAAAAGGAGAAACGCCAATGATTGATACGATACAGATTATCAGAGCGACCGAGACCTGGCAGCAGGCCGGGGCCTATTATGTACGGATACAGGCCATGGCGAAAAAGCACCACATCACGCTCCGGCAGGAGTTCGACGGGCACGATACGCCGCAGACAAAGTACATTGTCGCGTTGGATTCGGACTTCCCGGTCGCCACGGCGAGAATGTATGAGCTGGGGCAGGAAGGCATGATGATCGGAAGGATCGTTGTTTTGCCGGAGTACCGGCATCAGGGGATCGGATCGGCCGTGGTGGCGGAATGTGAGAAGTGGGCGGCGGAGCTGGGCTTTGAAAAAACCGTTCTCGACAGCCGTGATAACAAGGTGGACTTCTACAGGCGATTGGGCTACAGGGAGTCCGGCGAACCGTACATTGACGGAGAAACGTTTCGCTGCGTCCGTATGCAGAAAAAGCTGTCGCCGAACAGGAACATCCCGGGGCAGAGCGAGAGAGCGTAAAGAGAGCCGGATGCGGGCGGGCTGTCCGCAGACTGTAAAAAAATTTCTTGACAGTGAACCAGTGAATTACTATAATTTGTATTGATTCAGTGAACCACCAAGATGAGGAAAGGAGACACAAAAATGGCTACGAATTTAAAACGGTTCACCATTTCCATCACACCGGAAATGGAAAGGGAAATGGACCAGTTAAAGCAGAGGCTTTACTATAAGGACACCCGGAATACCATGGTCCGGGATCTGATCATCCGGGGACTGGAGGCCCTGAAAGCCGAGGAAGCGGCGAAAGAGCGGAAGGAATGACATGAAAAAGCTTTTGAAGAAGTTCGGCGGATTTATAAGAGTTTTCTACATGATCGCGCCGTTCTTCCTGGGAATATACTGCTATTATCCGGTCTATCTGGAACAGGCGGACCGCAGATATCCCCTGCTGGATGCCATTTATGATTCGCTGAAGCTTTATTCAGGATCTACGGCGAGCGGGGTGGAGATCGGCTGGCTGCTGCAGATCGCCAGATACCTGGCGCTGGCTGCCATGCTGCGCATTCTGGTCGAGGTGTTCAACCGTACGGCGGATGTCATCAACCGGCTGAAGCTCTGCACGGCGGATTCCACGGCAGTATACGGGGATTCCGAATACGCCGGCTATCTGTATGGGAGCCTGTCTGCGCGGCAGCGCATCCGCGGCGCGGATAAGTTCATCGGCGGTGCGTCCAGGTACCTGCTGATGTTTTCGGAGGATGAGAAAAACCTCGCCTTTTTCCATGCGCACTACGCCAGGATGAAGGGTGCGGAGGTATACATCATGCTCAACGGCGTCTCCGGGCTGAGCATCGGGAACCCGCGGGTCACGGTGTTCAGCATTGCGGAGAACTGCGCGCGCCAGTACTGGAGGGAGCACCCGGTGAAAAGCGATGAAAGGATCGCGATCATCGGGTTCGGAGATATCGGGAGCAATCTGCTGCTCTACGGGCTGCAGGTCAACCTGATCGATCCGGCTCAGCATATGGAATATCACATCTTCGGAGACGGCAGCGGATTCAGGGGAGAGCATACGGAGCTGGACAGGATGGGGCCGGACGAGCTCGTGTTTCATGACGGCGGGATTTTGGAATATGGGACAATGGCGGAATATGACAGGATCATCCTTTGCGAGGAAGAGGGAGCCGAAGAGAATATCCGCACGCTGAGCAGGCTGCTGGCTGCCGCGCCGCTGCGGCACCCGGTGTATGTCTATGCTCCTAATGGGGATATCGTCTCCGACCTGTTCGGGAAGGAACGGGTGATCTGTTTCGGCATGGCGCAGGAGATGGCGTCCGCGGATATGATCCTGAACCAGAGATCCATGGAGGCGGCCCGCAGGCAGCATGAGGATTACGTGAACCGGTACGGCGGTATGCCCTGGGAGGAACTGAACGGGTTTACGCGCGGCTCCAACGTCAGCTCAGCGGATTATATGTATGTGACGGACCGGCTGATAGCGGAAGGCATGTCGGAGGAAAAACTGGCGGAGCTGGAGCATATCCGGTGGTGCCGGTACCATTACCTGAACAACTGGAAATACGCGCCGGAGACGGACAAAAGCAGACGTCTGCACAACTGCCTGATCCCCTTCGCGGAGCTGAGCGAGGAGGAGAAGCGGAA
The DNA here is from genome assembly GCA_947627215.1 of uncultured Eisenbergiella sp. Taxonomy (GTDB): domain Bacteria; phylum Bacillota; class Clostridia; order Lachnospirales; family Lachnospiraceae; genus Gallintestinimicrobium. Next base: position 21,737 of record CANQVD010000036.1, on the reverse strand, counting down.
AGATATCGAGGCCATCGCGGCAAAAAAAGGGAAACGGGCACGGGAGGAATAAAAGCTTCGGGCTGGGGGTGCAGGCGGCAGGCAAAAAGGGGCAAACGCAAATCCTAGGCATGGGGATCACAGCAGTGGTCTATGCGGCAGGGCGGGAGAACTGGATGCGGCTGCAATCCTATGCGATCAGATTTCTTCTGCAGAGATATACAGAGAAAAATCATCGCTTTATGATGTTATCTGACAGTGACCGGTACCATGTGATAATAATAATCTTTTTGAACGGGGAAGGAGAAACCGTAGCGGGTGATGGATACGGAAATGGCTCTTCCGTTTTCGGTTACTGCCATAGGCGCACCCGCGATTTCTACCACCGCGTCTCGGGAAGCAGTCAAATCTGCTCCGGTCAGACTTCCGTCCTTCCATTCTATGTTTACAGTGTAGCCGCCCCGGGCACACAGACCGTTTACACAGCCGTTTTTCTTCCATTCCGGAGGCAGAGCAGGCAGCAACTGAAGAATGCCGGTGTGACTTTGTAAAAGCGCTTCTGCCATTCCGGCAACGGTCCCCATATTGCCGTCAATCTGAAAGGGTTTTCCAGAATTGAAGAAATTGCGGGAGGTGGAGTGGGCAAGCATCTGATGGACGTTCCTGCCTGTCATTTCACCGTTTTGCAGACGGGCCTGCTGACAGATGAACCAGGCCAACGGCCAGCCGCCTCTTCCGGCACCATGGTCTGTCCGCAGACGCAGGGATACTCCTACGGCATTCCAGAGGTCTGGGGTATCCTTCCAATTGATTTCATCTCCGGGATAAGCACCCCACAAATGAGAAATATGTCCCATTCCAGGAGTCAGCTCCGGCACCTCAGTTCTCCATTCCAGAATTTGCCCCTTGGAGCCGATCCGATTTTGAGGTAACTTCTGCGAGGCTTTTTTAAATTCCATGTATAGAGGATCGTCAAGGTTCAAAATGTCTGCGCTTTCAATACAGGCAGAAAACAGCGCCCGCAGGATCTGATTATCCATGGCAGGACCGGCACAGATGGGAGTATCAAATCCGTCCGGGCAGAGATAGCGGTTTTCGGGGGACAGGGAAGGGCAGGTGACCAGTTCGCCGTGATCTTCTATCAGGAAATCAAGAAAGAACAAAGCGAATTCCCGCATGACGGGATACCATTTTTTCAGAAAGGCGGTATCGCACGTGAATCGGTAATGTTCCCATAAATGCAGGCACATCCACGCTCCGCCCATCGTCCAGGCAGTAGAAGCCATGTAACAGTCCTGAGGGGCACAGTCGCCGTAATAATCTGTATTATGGTGACATACGGCTCCCCTGCAGCCATACATGACGGAGGCTGTTTCTCTTCCGTGTTCCGCCATATGGGCGATCAGATCAAACAGGGATTCGTGCAATGCGGATAGGTTGGTCACTTCGGCAGGCCAGTAGTTCATTTCTGTGTTGATATTGATGGTATATTTGCTGTCCCAGGCAGGAACGAACATCTGATTCCAGATCCCTTGCAGATTCATGGCTGCGGAACCCTCCCGTCCGCCGGAAAGCAGAAGATATCTGCCAAAGGTAAAGTAAAGGGCGCTGAGGTCGGGATCCGGGATTCCTTCCGTATAGGCTCGGAGTCTTTTGTCAAGAGGGAGGCTCGGCGCGTCGCCCAAGTCCAGTCTGCAGCGCCGCATCTGAGAAGAAAAATCTTCCGTATGCTCCTGCAGCAGAGCATCAAATCCGATTCTTTGAGATTTTTCCACCAGGTCGATAACAGCTTTGTCAGGTGCCTTTTCCCTGTTTGAGGTGGCACCAGCCAGATAAATACAGACCTGAGTAGCGTTTCGGACCAAAAGCTGACTATAGGGATTAAGCATTTTTCCGTCTGAAACAACCCGGGCGGCAGAGGCAAATTCCAAAGTGGAGGCATGTCCTTTGATCAGCAGGGTATGGTCATCAACGGCATGATTTTCGTCTAGCAGCATGCCAGCCCAGCCGCCGCCTCTCTGAAATTTGCCAGGTCTGCGATGATCTGGTATTTTCTCATCGAAGATTTGACACCGATCCATTTGAATATCTGCGTTCAGAGTGCCTGGTTTGTCGGCCATGATGCGGATGCACAGAACCTGTGCGGGATGACTGATGAACATCTGACGGGTGTAATGGATGCCGTTCTGTCTGTGGGTCAGGGTGTAGACACCTGTCATCAAATCCAGGCAGGAATGATAATCTGCAGAGTCCTCACTGTTTGGAATCCATCCCTGTATAAATGGAGTGTGCTGGTTCAGGGCGATATCCAGTTCACCCAGGGGCTCGTAGTGCCGCATGGTATTTGGTGCTCCAACCATATATTGAGCAATCAGATCTTCGGCCTCTTGCATTTGCCCGGAGAGTATCTTTTCCTGAATTCGGGGGAGAATTTCCTTGACGGTCGGATTGTTTCGATTTACAAATTCTCCATACCAGAGACTGTCCTCGTTGAGTTGGATACGTTCTATGGCGGTGTGTCCGTATACCATGGCTCCCAGACGGCCATTGCCAAGAGGGAGGGCCTCCTCCCACACATCCGCAGGGGTATCATATTCCATGGTCCAAGTTCTTGTTCTCATAAATCTCTCCTTTTATTCTTCATAACATTTCGTGATCAAAACAGTAAAAAGCAACTATCTGCACAAAGCGACGGAAATACCGTTCAAACCGCCGATTAATGCTGTCAGACGCTGTGGCGCGCTGAACCGGCTGACGATTTCCGGAGACAGCGGAACGCGAAAGCGGACTGCATCTCCCGCGTGTATTTCCAGGCGTGTATAGCCTGCCAGACGGCAGTTGACCGTATTATCCTCAGGGTCCTGCAGAAAGACAGGAATCACATGGCTGCCGTTCATGGAACCGGTATTCCTTAAAATCCCTGTTATGCTTTGTCCGTCAAAATGAAGATCCTCATAAGAAAATGATGTATAGGACAACCCATGTGCAAAAGAGTAGAGAGGAGTGCCCCGGAAATATTTATAGGTGCGGTTTTGCATGGAATAATCTGTAAAATCTGGCAAATCGTCATCGGATCTGTAAAAAGTGACAGGCAATCTACCGCTGGGGGATACTTTGCCGAACAGAATGTCTGCTACCGCATCCCCGCCTTCTGCGCCGGGATAGAAGACCTGCAATACGGCATTACATTCCCGGTCAGCGAGGCTTAAATTGATACAACTTCCACTGATATTAAGAAATATGGTCGGTTTTCCAACCTGCAGGATTTCGTTGATCAGTGCAGACTGTGAGACCGGCAGATCCAGAGTGGATTTGTCACCGCTTAATGCGCCGTTGAATTCGTCTGCCTGTTCTCCTTCCAGGTGCGGATTCAGTCCCATGCATAAAAGAATGACATCACTTTTCCTGGCGGCGATGATAGCCTCCCGCAGAGGGTGTTCATCCCAACGGCCCGGATGGGCATTGCGTATGTCGCAGCCTATGGAGTAGCGGACTTTTCCTTTTGCTGCCTTCAGGATACCCTGCAGGATGGTAGTATGTCTTGTGGGTGTGCCATTGTAATTGCCGAGCAGCACAGAGAGATCATCAGCATTGGGACCGATTACGGCTAGATTCAGATCTAACCGAAGCGGCAGAATACCATCATTTTTCAGAAGGACAATGCTTTCCTGAGCCATTTTTCGGCTTAGTTTCAGATGCGCATCACATTCTACGATATCATCGGAAATGGAATTATAAGGACAGTCTTCATCAAACATGCCAAGCCGGAATCGGGTCTCAAAAAGTTTCTCTACGGCAGCGGTGATGGTTTTTTCGGAAATCAGGCCGGCCGCGACAGATGTCATCAGCCATTTATAAGCATCTCCGCAATTTAGGATACAGCCGTTGTTGACCGCTAGAGCAGCGCTTTCCGCTTCGTTTGCTGTCACATGGTGGGAGCGGTTGATGTCGCAGATGGCGCCGCAGTCCGACAGAACATAGCCCCTAAACTGAAATTCCTGATATAAAATTTCTTGCAGGAAGCGGGGGCTTGCGCAGGAAGGCTCGCCGTTGATTCGGTTGTATGCTCCCATAACTGCGGCGGGATGAGCGTGGTCAATACAGTAGCGAAAAGCCCACAGATAAGTTTCATATAGATCAGTGTCGTTGGTTTTGGCGTCAAAACTGTGACGGAGGTCCTCCGGGCCGCTGTGAACTGCATAGTGTTTTAAGGTGGCATCCGTTTTGTGATAGCAGGGATCATCGCCCTGCATGCCTGTAATAAAAGCGGTACCCATGGTTCCTGTCAGGTAAGGATCTTCTCCGTATGTTTCGTGTCCCCGACCCCAGCGGGGGTCGCGGAAGATGTTGATATTAGGGGACCAGGCGGTCAGGCCCTGATAAATCTGTGTTCCGCCAAATTTGCGGTATTCGTTGTATTTGGCCCGCATTTCATCGGAAATAGCTGCCGCCACTTTGTGCATAAGATCCGTGTCAAAGCTCGCCGCCATACCGATGGCCTGCGGGAAAACGGTTGCCGCACCCGAACGGGCCACGCCGTGCAGGGCTTCATTCCACCAGTTATATTCCGGTACGTTTAAGCGTGGAATAGCCGGTGCGTCATATTTCATTTGCGTACATTTTTCCGCCAATGTCATTTGAGAAACGAGAGCTTTTGCCCGTTCCGCGTGGATGAGAAGTCTGGTTGATTTCATAGGTATCCTCCTGATATATAAGTTGAAAATATTCTGGGCTGAAGTTTCAGAAATCAGATATTTTCCCGTGTACGATTTTGGTAATAAATGATCAGCTTCAACCGGGAAGCGGAAATGATTGTCAGGACAATGATAAACACCTGGACGGTATAAACAGGCCATGCAGCAGATGCGCCCTTATCAGCGATTTGCTGCAGGATATGCCCTATCAGGGTGCTGACCAGAGAAAAAGGCAGCAGGGCAATGCTTTTACATACAATGTGATATACCTTCTTATCAGGCGGTACGATTTCCAAAAGATGTGTCTGGTAACCCATATAGCCGCTTTTGGAAAAACCGACAAAAAATACGGCTACGCATATCAAAAAAAAGGGAAAGGCGGAATGTGCTGCAATCAGGCTGCAGATGGGTACACACAGTCCCAAAGATTCAGCGAAGATCAGCATCCGCTTGCTTCCAAATCGGGACGAAATATGTCCGGTGGAGAATCCGCCTGCGATGATTCCCAAAGTCTGAATGACCAGAAGAGTGGATATTTGCGAAGAAGGCAAGCGTAGAAAGGTCTGTGCGTATAGGTAAATAAAGCCGTTGATCATGACAGAGGAATAAGAAAGACAGTTTGTCAGCAAAAGCCAGTTGAAGCTTCGGTTTCGAAAGCTGTGCAGCAGTTCTTTGAGATATGCTGTGACATTTCTGGATTCTTTGGAACTGGACAGATGACCGGGCTCCCTGAGCGGGATAAAACACAGCACAGAAATGCTGAGAAGAGCGCCCGCCAGCAGGAAAATGATGGCATATTTTGTCCGGTAGTCCATGGCAGGGTTATCCCGCACAATTTTAACCAGATTGCTTGAGAGAAAGGTGATAAAGCCAGATACGGAAAAAAGAGTTCCTACCAGACGGCCGCGCATTTGGCCGCTGACGCAATCCCCCAACAGATGATTCCAGATGATGCCGCTCATGGATTGCAGACAGGAATACATCATTATGATAAGAAAAAAAACTTTTATGATCAGGGAATTCGGAAAGTGCAGCAGAAGGAACAGCGGGACCAACAGAATGGAACTGCGGGAAATTCCGTTTAAAAGCAGAGACATGGACCGTTTGTTGGATGCAGCGGCAATAAAACCGCCTGTCAGCAAGGGGGTAATTGCCTGCAGGATGCTTTGTACACTGGAAAGAGACCCGATCAATGTCAGGCTTGCGCCGAGCTCCGCAAGAAAAAGCGGAACGATGGTGGTCATTCCAAGAATATCCGTGCCAAGCGTGTTGAATAATCCTTCAAAAAGAATACAATAATAATTCGTTGTGTTTATCGTGCTGGATTCGGAAAAGCAGGCCTTTTGAGTTTTATACATAATCAGACTCCTCATGCTGTTGTGATTTTATCATAGGAGTGATAGTTCGGATTTACAATTGTCAAAAATTCATATCACCGACACATAACCCAAAAGCGGGAAAAGTCTTATATACATCTAGAAAACAGCATGTTATAATAATGGCCCTGCCTGAGTGGAGGCTGAGGAAAAGGAGGATTATCATGTATACGCAAAAACAGACGGAACAGACATTGGAAAAATTGAAACGCCTTGAAAGAATGATCGAACCTCATTTATTTGAGAAAGTGGACGAGGTGGAAATGAAAGGGTTCCAGACTGCTGCGGATCAGTACAGTATACCGGAGGAAGATTGCTTTTCAGTTTGCAGAAAGGGAACTGTTTATCAGGGAGAAGGAATTTACGCTTGGTTTCGGGGCAAATATCAGGTGCCGGACAAACTGGCGGGGAACAGTCTGTTCATATGGCCGAGAATACAGGGGTACGAGGGAATGCTCTGGGTAAACGGGGTACCTTACGGGAATTTCGCGTCCAAATTTGCGGGAAGCCATTATTGTGATCTGCTGCGAAAGAATGTAGCAGGGGGAGAACAGATTGATATAGCGTTGGAATATTATTCCGGCCGTTATGTGATTGGTACCGCTCCGTTTGAAAAAGGTGAGCGTCAGGATTTTAAGATCGTTTATGACGGTGTGGATATCTGCCTGAAACGGGAAGAACTGGCAGCGTTCTATTTTGATCTGAAGATTGTGAATCAAATGGCGGCTCCGGAAGGGTCGGGGTTGTATGGAAGACAGAGTGTGGAAGGATTGGAGCCGTTCCGGCGGGCGGAAGCAGTGCGGACTTTGTTGGAGATTCATTCTTTCATTTATTATGATTTCGAGCACGTGGAACCGGAAGTCTTTATGGAAAGCATACGGCGTGCGGATGTGCTTCTAAGGGAGTTTCTGTCGGAACCCAACGGGAACTCGGCACCTTATGTGGGACTGATCGGTCATTCCCATATGGACACGGCCTGGCTTTGGACCAGAAGGGAAACGGAGAAAAAGTGCGCCAGAACTTATGCCAATCAGATAAATCTCATGGATCAGTATCCGGAATATACGTTTATGCAAAGTTCAGCTTATCACAGCGAGACTGTCAGAAAACAGTATCCGGAGTTATTTGAGGAGATCAGAAAACGTGTGGCACAGGGACGTTATGAGCCGAACGGAGGCGTTTGGATCGAGTGTGACTGCAATATCCCTTCAGGAGAATATATGATTCGTCAGTTTGTAAAAGGGCAGCGTTTCACGAAAAAATATTTCGATTACGTTTCTGATACATTCTGGCTGCCGGATACATTTGGTTATTCAGCCGCGCTGCCTCAGATTATGCGGGGGTGTGGGATACGGTACTTTTTGACCACCAAGATAAGCTGGAATGATACCAATGAGTTCCCATACGATACCTTTTACTGGAAAGGCATAGACGGATCTCGGGTATTGGTGCATTTCAATATCAGCCATGCATGGCCGGATCCTGCCACGATTTCCCGTTCCAGCAGGGGAGACCGGTTCGGACTTAAGGAGAAAGTTACCGCCGATATGCGGTTGATCTCTTATGGGTTCGGTGACGGCGGAGGCGGACCGGAACTGGGAATGGTGGAAATTGCAAATCGTGTCAAAGATATAAACGGTTTGCCCAGAACTTCACACACCACGGTGAGCCGATTTATGAAAGAGCTGGAAAAACGATTATATCGCCCTTCTACTTATACAGGAGAATTGTATCTGGAACTGCACCGGGGGACGCTGACCAACCAGCATGAAATCAAAAGGAATAACCGAAAAGCGGAAATTGCGCTGCGGGATCTGGAGTACATGACTGTACGGCAGGCCGTGACGTGCGGACGGCCTGCGGATGCATCCGGAATCGAGCCGCTGACTGAATTGCTGCTGGTCAATCAGTTCCATGATATTTTGCCGGGGACCTGTATTCCGGAAGCGCATGATGACGCGTTGAGAGATGTATCCGGTATCATTGCCGCAGCGCAAAGAAGGACAGAGAATATTATGACGGCTCTTTCTGATGGGGACACGGACAGCATCACAGCGGTAAACAGTTTGTCCTTTGAGAGAACAGGCGTGATTTATTTGCCCTTTGACGGAACCTTTGTAGAAGGGGCATATGAGCAGCAGGTGATCAAGGATATGCAGGGCGTTCAGCTACTCGCGGTGGCGGATGTAAAAATACCAGCATTCGGGAGCCTGACTTTCCGAAAGACAGCCGGGGCCGGAGATGGAAAATCGGCGTTTCGAGTGGAAGGGAATACGCTGGAAACTCCGTTTTATCTGGCAGTATTTGATAAAAAAGGATATCTGGAAGCTTTGATGGATAAAAGAAACGGACGTCAGATCCGGGGAGAGGGATATGCCCTGAATACCTTCCTGATGGCGGAGGAGGTTTCGCTGGCGTACGATAATTGGGATGTGGATGCAGACAGTGAATGCAGATATGCGGACACGGCAGAATTGCTTTCTCGTCAGGTGGTGTCGGAAGGAGTTGTAGAGTATCGGATTCGGAGTATATATCGGTTGACGCCGAAATCCGTACTGATGCAGGATATGGTTTTTTATGCGAAAAGTCCGGAGATCGTGTTTGAGACAAGAATGGACTGGCAGGAGGAGCATCGTTTCCTGAAAGCGGCGTTTGATACATCGATCCATGCGGATTATGCAAATCAGGAAATTCAGTTCGGATATATCCGCAGGCCCGTAAATCGCAATACCTCTGTTGAAAAGGCGAAGTTTGAGGTATCCAATCATAAATATACGGATCTTTCTGAGACCCGTTATGGAATTGCGATGCTGAATGACTGTAAATATGGAATCAGCCTGCAGGGTGGAAATCTGCATCTGTCTTTGCATAAGGGAGGAAACAGACCGGACTACAGGGGTGACAAGGGAATTCATTTCTGTACTTATGCGCTTCTGCCACATATGGGAAGCATGGATGCGGAAAATGTTATACGTCCTGCGTATCAGCTTAATGAAAAACCGCTCATCGTGCGGGGACGTATGCAGATGTCGAGTCTGCTTTTCATAGATGCGCCCAATGTGATTGCGGAGACAATAAAGCCTGCGGAGGATGCCGGGAATTGTTTTGTAATACGTCTATACGAGGCGGAAGGTACTTATACTGCAGCGAAACTGACGTTCCCAGAGCTAACGGTAAGAGAGATTGAGGAGACGAATATGCTGGAAGAAATTGAAAACAGTCTGGGAAGCAGTAGGACCATTTCGCTCTCGTTCCGGCCGTTTGAGATCAAAACGCTGAAAGTGACATACTAAAGTCAAAATGATGCACGGAGAAAGTGTGAAAGCGGAATTGGGTATGAATAATATGAAAAAATGCATAAGTGATATATGACGGAAAACATAATTTATGACAGTTTACACATAAAATGCGCTTTGCTATGATTATAAATAATGTGGAACCGAAATCGTATGAAAGAGCCGGCGGGAGCTGTGAAAGAAGGGAGAGGCTGATGGCGGTGGATGAAAGGAAAAAATCAGTCTGGAAACGAATAGGGAAGCAGAAACAAATACAGACATTTGTCTGGGCGGGATTGTTGTTTCTTTTTGTCTTTAATTTCGTTCCCATGTTTGGTATCATAATGGCTTTTGAGAATTACAGCATAGCGGACGGGGTCAAAGGATTGTTTACCAGCGAATGGGTAGGATTAAAGTATTTTCGGGAATTTGTGAATGACTATAATTTTTTCAGTTTGATTCGCAACACGCTGGTGCTGAGCCTGTCTAAAATGGTGTTTACCTTACCGCTTCCTATCCTTTTGGCACTGATCATCAATGAGATCCGCTCACGTCTTGTGAAGAGGATCGTTCAGACGGTCAGTTATCTGCCTTATTTTATATCGTGGGTCATCGTTGCGGGGTTCTGCCAGTTATTTTTGAAGTCCAATGGAATTGTGAATAATATGCTGATCAGCATAGGGTCCATTGAGCAGCCGATCGCTTTTATGACAGGGAAACAATACTTTCTGCCGATTGCCATATTTACTGCATGCTGGAAGGATATGGGATGGTGGGCAATTCTTTTTCTTTCTGCGATAGCCGGCATTGATCCCAATCTGTATGAGGCGGCGGAGATGGATGGCTGCAGCAGGCTGAAGCGGATCTGGCATATTACCCTGCCAGGGATTAAAAGCACAATTACAGTGGTACTGATCCTTTCTCTGGGGAACTTGCTGGGAGGAGGTTTGGGCGGATCCAATTTTGATCAGGCATGGCTGCTTGGTAATGGCGGCAACAGCGAGGTATCGGAAATCATTCAGACATATGTCATGAAAATCGGTCTTTCAAAAGGACGCTACGCTTATGCGGCGGCTATTGGGCTCTGCCAGTCCATTATTTCAGTGGTATTGGTATTTACGAGTAATTTTTTCTCAAAAAAAGTGAGCGGGGACAGTCTTTTTTAGAGGAAGTCCGCAAGGATCAAAAGAAAGGGTGGAATCAATATGGCAAATTATTTAGCAACAGGGAGGCGAAGAAAAAGAAGCCGGGAGGACTGGATCATTGATACAGCGGTATATTTGTTGGCCGCGATCATTTTTGCAATTTGCCTTTATCCGTTCTGGCTGTCCATCATCCTTGCGTTTAATGAGGGAACTGATGCGAGAACAGGAGGTATATATTTCTGGCCAAGAAAATTCACTTTGGATAATTTTAAAAATCTGATAGATGATCCTGCCTGGGCGAAGGCCCTTTTGATTACTTTTTTTAGAACGGTTTTGGGTACAACTCTGATCGTGTTGTTTACAACGACGGTGGCCTATGGTCTGTCTTTTGTGAATCTTGTGGGACGCAAGGTATATATGTCTGTGATGATCATTGCCATGTATTTTTCCGGAGGAATTATTCCGTATTTTATGGTGTTGCGTACACTGCATCTGATAAATAATTTTCTGGTCTATGTTATTCCAAGCATGCTCAATATTTTTTATTGCATGGTAGCGATCAGTTCATTTCAGGGTATACCGCCTGAACTGGGAGAATCGGCAAGGCTGGACGGTGCGGCAGAACTGACGATCTTTGCCAAAATCATTTTGCCGATTTCCAAGCCAATGCTGGCTACTATCGCTATTTTTACGGCAGTTGGGCAGTGGAACAGTTGGTATGACTGCGCATTCTTTACGCAGAACAAAAATCTAAGGACGATGGGCTATCTGTTGATGGCCATTATCAATAAGGCGAGTCTGGCAAATCAGAGTATGGACGCTTATGCCGCATCTGCAGCGTCTTCTACCGTGACTACGATGTCTGTTCAGTTGGCAGCGATGATCGTAGCGGTAGGACCGATTCTGCTGATATATCCTTTCTTTCAGAGATATATTGTCAGCGGGATCACGATTGGCGCAGTAAAAGGGTAAATCCGTCAGGGCAGGGCCCGTCGTCACAATCCATATTTTGAAAAGGGAAAGGAGTATAGGATGAAGACGAAAAGCAGTGAAAAGCGGAAACGTTGGCTGGCAATCCTGTTGGTTACAGGACTGCTTGCGGGGGTTTTGAGCGCGTGCGGCAATGGGACGAGAGCCGAAACCTCTTCGGCCGGGGGTCAGAACGGCAGCGCATCAGAGGAAGCGCAGAAGACAGAACAGAAGTCCGGAGAAACAGGTGGAGACGAAGCAGATTCCGGCGAAGTAAAGACGTTGAGTATCTTTATTGATCACACCTGGTACCCCGTTGACAGTTTTACCGGTGCGATCCCGGATGAGATTACCAAAAGAACAGGAATTACGCTGGATGTGACCGTGGCGGTAGATACGAATCAGTTGGGCACGATGATCAGCTCCGGTGAATTGCCGGACCTGGTGTATACGCAGAGACTTCTGGATACATTGTCTAATCCAAACATATGTTATTCTTATGAGGATCTGCTCAGCGAATATAATGTAGACTGGGAGATACCGGCAAAGCAGCTCGGAATCGCGCGTGGTTATTCCCAGGATGGTAAGGCCTATACGGTATTGAATATGTTTGCGGATACCAGTGATTGGGAAAACAGCAACAGTGTGCCAATGGTAGGATCATTATCTTATCGCAGAGATATTTATGAAGAGATCGGATGTCCACCTATGAACAGTCTGGATGATCTGTATGCAGTAATGGGACAGGTAAAGGAAAAGCATCCCGACATGGTCCCGCTCCAGTTGTTAGGCCAGAATTGGAATACGGAGGTGTTTAAGGATTTAGTAGGAGTAGGTGCACTGCGTTATATCGAGCAGGAGGATGGTTCGTATCAATGTTACATCAGGGATGAGCGATATAAGGAGGTTCTGCTTTGGCTGAATAAATGCTATGCCAGCGGTTATATCAGTCCGGATGATCAGTTTTTCTCCGATGCCAGTCAGGGCTTCAACGCAGACGGTTATTTCTTTAGCTGCGGCTGTACGCAGAACGGTATCACAGGGACGAATGCAGAGCTTGCAGCTATTGATCCCTCCTATGTGCGATGGGAGATGAAACCCTTCGACACAGCTTATTATGGACAGAGTTCACTGGGATGGTCCGGCGTTTTTATCAGTAAGAACTGTAAAGATCCGGAGGCTGCCATCAAATTCGTGCAGAAGATGTTCACACCAGAGATGCAGCAGTTGAGTCAGATGGGAAGAGAAGGAATAGATTTTACTTTTGATGACAAAGGTTTCCCGGTGTATTCTGATGAATGGATGGCCAGCGTGAAGGCGGATACCAATGTCAAGGATTACAATACCTGGTTTTATCTGGGTGGTTCCACAATCATTGAAGCAGATGGACGTGTGGCGCAGATGGAGGAAGACTGGTATAAGGATGCCTATCCGGAAATTCGGAAACGCTATGAAAATCTTCCCTGGATCGAGGCAGCAAGACCCATCGGTGAGACAGACGAGAAAATAGCGGAGGATAAGGTCACAGAACTTATAATGCCTTATGAGCAGAGAATTATTCAGGCTTCCTCTCAGGAAGAAGCCGCAGCTTTATACGATGAACTTATTACGAATGCGGAAAAGAGCGGTTTGGCTGATGTGGAAGCCTATGTGACACAACGGGTGGCGGAATTGATGCCCATGTATCAGTAAAGATGAAAAGACGTGCCCGCATTGGGCACGTCTTTTAAGGAGATAAAAAAAGGGGATAAGGGAAAATGGATTATTATTTTGACGGATTTGTTTCCAGAGAAGTATTGAATCACTATCTGTCCCATGCGGTGACCCATACTGGGCTTGGACAGGATTGCTTTTCTTCCAGTGCAACATTTGAAGATGATCTGAGAATGCTGAAAAATGAAGGAGCGAAGCTGATCGGACGCGCGGCGTTTGCCTGGAGTGAGACAAATGAAGAGGAACATTTTAAGGTGGCGGAAAAGAGAGCCCTGCGCGCGCATGAAATAGACCCGGATTTTGTTTTACAAGCCTGCGTTTTTGAGTGTATTAAAAAGTCATTTATTGATACCGTTCCGATTCCGCCATGGGTATTTGAGGCGTTTGGCGAGCCGATAGAAAAGAGGTGCTTTTCCTATGAAAAAATGTTGAATCCGCAGGGAAAATATGTAAATCACTGGGGAAAAGACTGTTCCGTACAGGATATTACGCAGATGGAGAGCCGCATGTGGATTTATTACAGGGCATGTGCCTATATACGGGCCGGTTATGAGGGAATCCATTTCGGCCAGGTGCATTTGATTGGCGGAGCGGATGAAGGCTTTTATTATTGGAAGCGGACGCTGAAGATGATTCGGGATTTCGCGGCAAAATATGCCAGACGGCATTATGTACTCTGTGATGCTCATACCCATGGTATTGAGGTTGATGGGGAGATGCTTTTTGATTACAATGCATGGCCTATCCGCCTGAAGGAGATCCTGGATCGCCCCATGGAATGCGTGGTGGAAGAGGGGTATTATGACAGCATTTTCGGCAGAAGCAAAGGCGGGAAATCACCCTCTGGCTGGACTGCGGAAAGTATGCCTTTTATTGTGGAGCTGGATAATTTTGGACGCAGCGGGTTCCGCGGAGTGGCGGATCATTACAGCCATTACGCCTGGGGATATGATGAAATTACCTGGTTCAGTCTGCAGAGTGATGAGTACAGGCATCAGTTCTTAAAGTATTTGTGGAGATGGGTCAGAGATCGGTATCCGGAGGGATGGGTGCAGATGCCGTCCAGACGCTGCCTGACTGAGGAAATTCCTTTTATCTGGGATAATCCCAATGTGAACTGGCTGGAAGCGGTTAAAAAGGATGAATTTCTGCGGTATGAACTGACGAAAGACAACAGAGCGATTTTATGGCGCAGTTACTATAGCGGAAATCAAAGAAGCAATGCATGCCCTTTTGGTTATGGGGATGAGGAAGTGATAAAAGAATGTTTTGCGAATCCATAAGCTGTGGATAACAGGAGAATTCGGATGAAATCAAATCAAATTCTGGAGAATATGTTCAAGGAAGCGCCGTCTCTGAAAACGTTGGCAAAGGATGCGGTATTTGTGAGAAAGATCTGCAAGGAACATCCGGGCGGTATGGGCGGCTCTATTATGGGTGAGTATCCGCGTCTTACATCCCGAACCACGAAAGCGGCACTTTGGGGAGGCGGGGAAAATCTGACGCTGAGCTTACTGAAGACCGATGTGATCGACAGACGTTATGTGGACAAAGATCATTTTACAATGCAAGATCTCATAGAGGGAGCCTATTCCGATAAAAATAAGGAATTGGATGATATGCCGCTGGCCGGAATGACCCGTCCGCCGTTTGCCGCGTTAGATAAAAGAGGAGGGAGATATAACCATGCGCTCTGGTCGGAGGTATATCCTTTCCCGTGTCAGAAACCGGTTGGACAGATGATTTTGCGTGCTCCCAGCATGAAAGGAGCAGAACAGCCGGAAGCAGTACAGCATATGAAAAATGGAATGGTCAGTGTCAGTCTGGAGCAAGAAGGACAGAAGCTGGATGTCCGTTATCTGATGTGCATGGAGAAGAATATCACGGCCATGGAGATTGACAGGAAAAACCTGAAGGGAGAACTGGCTTTTCGGTTGTACAGAGGTCTGGACCAGGGACATCGCCGCTATGAGAACGAGGATGGCAGTTATAAGAAATTCGTGGTATATACTCCGGCAGATGGGAATGAACCGGTGGAATATTATGATTTTGAGGCGGATAAGGAGATCAACGGGCATTTTGAGCCGCCTGTATGCGGCGCAGAAGGAAGATTTTTTTGGGTAGAGCAGGTGTTCCCGGCAGAACCGACATTCCCGCGGGGCTTTCGCTATGTCATGATGAGTTTGGTTTCAGGAGAATGCGAGAGGCCGGTATGCTATGATATGGCCACCAATCTGGGCTCGGCACCGTATATTCCTCGGGATGGTCAGGGGGTATTAAAGATTCCGGGTATTCGGACAACGACTCATCCGGAAATGTTTGAGATGATGGCGCAGAACTATTCTTATGTAGCGGGAGCGCCGGGAGTTGCGGCGGAGGCGAAGATCTCCGGCGGGGAAAACGGAAAAGTCAGAATCTATACAGCCATCGTGACGGTCAATGAGACGTCCGATTATAAAGAAAGAGCAAAAAAAATGCTGTTGGAGGCTGAGCAGGAGGGCTTTGAAGGTCTGACAGCGGAAAACGAAGGATGGTATAATGCGCTGTACGAAAAGCGTGAAGCGGGACGGATATTATTGGGACAAACAGAAGGGGAGAGAAGAGAGGGACAGGAGATTTTTTTGGGGGAGGATTATCAGAGCTGGACAAGCGGACATATGGGTTATTGTGATCCGGATCCCGGGAAATATGAGGGCAGCGCCAGTTATGCCTGCTACGACGTAGATACGCAATCCTGGCACTCTCTTCCCTGCTATAATGAACTTTTTACAGAGGGGACTTATTTCATGCGCAATCGGTATGAGCCGAAGCGACAATGGCCGAAGCTGCTGACTTTATGGCATGATACTCTCAGGGAGAAGGCACGACTGAAATTTGGCCTTCCCGGCATGTGCGCAGCTCACGGCTATTTGCCCGCTGCATATCAAAGCCCCTGGTATATGGAGAATAATTGTCTGGATTTTACTATGGAAGTGCCGGCGCAGATCATGAAGGTTGTTTGGAATTTCTGGGATTATACCGGAGATGAGGACTGTCTGCGGAAAACGGTATATCCTCTGCTTCGTGATCTGGCTATCTTTTATGAGGCATTTGCCAGACGGGGATGGGATGGAAAACAGTTTAATCTGGAACCAGTGGTAGAAACGGAGAGCTATGGAATATCTTATAAGCTGAAATATACGAGAAATACTACAGGGGCGCTTGCCATGTTTAAATGGACGCTGAAGACAGCGGCGGAAGCGGCAAAGCTTCTGGGAGTGGATGCAGAAAAGGCCGCAGGCTGGCTGGAAGTGGCTTCTCACCTGGCTCCGTATCCTACTTTCAGAGTTGGTTCCGGGACTGTGATCGGCGGCAACGAAATGGCATTTCCGAGATTCACCAGAGGGGATCATTTTATGTTTACAGGTTATTATCCGGTGAATCTGGCGGATGAGTACAATCTGGACAGCGCGCAGGAGATTAAGGATATGATGACCCGGACAGGTGACGCGCTGGGATCTGCGCGAAACTGGGAACCTTATGTACTCACAGGGGCGTCCAAAGATGAAATACCGCGCTCATATGGAAAAGGAGCTGTCAGGATTGAAAATTATGAGATGCTCGCAAGGGAGCTGACGGAGGCCCCGGAGCGGCTGATGAACAGTCGCAGCGGCAGGATTCATCTGTTTCCGGCAGTGCCGGACTGGACCTGCGTGGCATTTCATGATTTCTTGGCGAGGGGAGGGTTCGCAGTCAGTGCGGCAAGAGATAAAACCGGTGTGAAGGCCGTCGCGGTCAGGGCAGCCAGATCCATTCCCTGTTTTCTGATGAATCCCTGGAAAGGAGAAAATGTGGAAGTGACAGACCTGGAATCGGGACAAAAGGTGTCTGTGAGAATGGATAATTCAAATGGAGAATGTATTATTTTTCAAGCGGAAAAGGGACACAGCTATAGTGTAGACCGATTCGAATGAGAAAAACGGGATGCCGTCGATTTTTCTAAATCGACGGCCGTTTTTTGCGAAAAGGCGATAAATAATCTGAATATACTGAAAGAAAAAATAATAATATTGTCAATATAGCCAATATCTAAACGTTTAGATAATAATTCATTGACAGGTAAAAATACGATTTTTATAATAAAAACAAACATATGAAATCGGGGGAGCCTGTTATGAACATTCTGATGGTGGATACCGAAAAAGAGTTTGTTCGGGATAATCTGGGTCGGATTCGGGGAATGAAAGATATACCGACTCAGTTAGTAGGCGTGTATTCGGCAGAGGAAGCTATGGAGGTGATGGAATATTTTGTGCCGGATCTCCTGATTACAGAGATACGCCTGTTATCTATGGATGGCTTTGCTCTGATTGCCAACGCGAAGAAAAAGAATCTATGTGAAAACTTTATTATTCTGACTGCTTCGGAAAGTTTTGAATGTGTTTATCGTGCCCTGAAATGCCAGGTTATGGATTATCTGATAAAATCACCGTCTTCCGCATGGCTGGCCCTGGAGGAGAATATCAGACGTTTGGCATTGAAACCAAAAAAAAAGACGAAAATCAATCGATTCCTAAATGAATATGAAGAGGTTTTCAGCGTGCTGAACAGGGATGATTTCTCAGATCCTCTGAGAAAATTGATACGGTATGTAAAATGTAATTATACACATGAAATCTCTCTGGCACTGCTTTCGGAATATAGCAGAATGAGTGAGAATTCTATATGCAATTTGTTCAAGAAGGGCCTCGGAATAACCTATCTTGATTATATCTGTACGCTGCGTCTCCAGAAATCGGTGGAGCTTTTGCTGGATGAACGGAAATTTACAGTAAGTGAAATTGCTTCACAGGTGGGATACCGTTCAGAAAGGCAATTGTTTCGAATTTTCAAGGATAAACTGGATATGACACCTACGCAATTATTTCAGCGCTATTATTAAAGCGGACGGGATCATCACATGCTGAAGGTGGGAACAGACAGTCCGTTTTTTATACGTGTCAGCGCCTGAAGAATTTCCGTATCATCAGGGATGTGACCGGCAACTGTTTTGTCTGCCAGACGGGTGATTTCACTGGCAAGATTATATTCTACATTTCTGGCGGAAATATTTCTGCCGTGGGAATTTATGACGAACTGCCTGGTTTTTGCAAGATTATAGGCTTGCAGCGCTACAGAAAGCCAGGGATATTGGGAAAGCAGATTGTAGTCATGATACGCATTTAAATGTGGGGATTGGCCGCTTAAAATGGCCTGCGGGACAGCGAGATGATCGGATGACGCCCATTGAATATAGCGCAGTGCTTCTTCCGGATGCCGGGAGTAGCGATTGATCCCGTGGACCCAGCCGCCCAGAACCGGGGCCCCGCCGGGGATATGGGCGCAGCCGATTTTACCGAACAAAGAAGGATGCCGTATTTCTCTGGCATGGTTAAAAAAGGTAATGACCATACATACTTCTCCGTCGATCAGCTTGCGGATGCAATCCATGGGATGGAGATGAATATCCGGAAAAGCAGAGCGAATGCTGTCCAAAAGGATTCGAAGAGATTTTACAGCGGTAGGAGAAGTCAGTTCCAACTGCCTGGTGACCGGATGGACCGGATGATTGGGACTGGCGAAGAGCCGGTTCCAGAAGGCGCATACGGACAACGAGGAATAGTAAAAATCTGTAGCGTTTCCGTAGGAGGACGGAGAATGAGGATTGAAAGCACGCGTGAAAAAAGAAGATATCCGATTGTATTGTTGCCAGTTGACCGGTATTGTGAGGGGAACCTGGTATTGTTTTTCAAAATGATGGCGCGCGCTTTCATCTGCAAAGAAATCCTTGCGGTAAAATAAAAGCTGTGTGCTTGACATATGAGGCAGCGCATAATAATGGCCCCCATAACGGCATGAAGGATCCAGAGTGCCGGGCACGTATTTTTCGCCGGCGATATGAAAAGAGTTGCCCAAAGAATCCAGAGGCAACAGATATTCTCGTTTGGCGAAGTCCGCGATATAGGGCATATCGAAGGAGAGAATATCAAAGGAAGCACTCTTGTGCGCCAGTTCGCTGTCGATGGCCTGATAGAGTTGTTCTGGTGGAACACAGGTGATTTTGACGGTAATATGTTCTCTGGCGTAGAAGTCAGCGGTCAGCGTCCGTAAGTCATATCCTTCTTCCGCCAGCATGTGAAGTTGTATGCAGGATGGCAGGACGGGGACTGGCTGAAAAGAGCTTTCCGTAATATTGCATGAGTCGGTTTTCCCCAGAATGGTGAGACTCTTGGGAACAAAATCCTGTGACGACTGGATGTTTTCCAGCAGAATACGTGCGGCAGTTTCACCGATGCGGAAGGTAGGGCGAGAAGTTTTGTGAATCAGAGGATCGTTGTAGAAAACATCATCTTCGCAGTCGCCCGCTGTAGTGAGAAAAAGATCTTTGTCAAGATTTATATGGTTGAGACGCATGGCGTAAAGAAGGCCCTCCGCCAGGAGAAAGGAAGTACTGAACAGGATATATGGAGGCTGTTGGATATGGCAGAGCTCCATACCGATGCGAAAACCTTCTTCCCGACTTTGCGCGTCGGCGACAATGATACGCGGTTCGGTATGTTTTACGGAACCGGAAGCATCCGTAAATCCTTCACAGGCAGCCTGGTTTTCAGAATAGCTGGTGGGGCCGCAGATCAATATCGGATCCACATGTATTCTACGGAGGCTGGTAATTGTCAGTTCATGAAAGAGCGAATAATTATCACAACTGACATAGTTATAATGAGAGCCCTCCGGTTTTCGGTCGATCAGAACAAAAGGGATTCCGCTGTGTTGAAGCATGGAAAAGACCTGCGGGTGATCCGGCTGGCAGGAGTACAGAAGAATACCGGCATATTTGCGCCCGATGAAATCCTGTAGGATTTGGGTTTCATAATCAGGATCGTTATCGGAGAAAATCAAACTGAACAGCCGGTTGTGCTGTGCCAGATAAACCTTTATGCTCTGAATAATTTTTTCATAATAGGGATCGGAAATGTTCGGAAAGACGATTCCAATCATACGATTTTTTCGGGTGCGAAGATCCCTCCCCGGGCTCTGGATAACGTAATTCAGGTCCCGAATAGCAGCCGCAATCCGGACGGATTTTTCCTCTGAAACGGGTTTATGGTTAATATAATAGGAAACGGTGGCAATGGAGACTCCCGCTTTTTTTGCCACATCTTTTATGGTTGCCATTGGTTTCCTCCCGGATATGCTGATTTAATCTGAAGTTATTATAGCATTTATTTATAGTATCATCAATAGACGTCATTGAACGAAAAAGAAACCAATGAAAAAGAAAAGGAGATGGTGACTTATGATTCCCTACAGCAAAATCAGCCTCAGCAATGCGGATGGAGCAGAGGAAAGACGGACGTATTATAATGGCATTGTCAGCCTTATTTGCCGGAAAAGTGAAGAAGCCAAGCATATCCGGGATTTGTTTCTTTCACCTGAGAATCTGAGCATGAACCGCGAAAGTTATCGTGCGAAGTATCTTGCCATGCTGGGGTGGCCCCTGGATCATGCTGTCCACAGTTTTCCCAGTTTTCGTAAACGATTGGTGGAAAATACCGGTGCTTTGAAAATATATCGCCTGTGTCTTGAAACACTGCCCGATTTATGGTTCCCGGGACTTCTTTTTGAACCGCAGGAACGGGACGAAAAGAAATCGTTGGTCATTGTGAATCCGGGCGGGGGATATTGTGTTGAGGATTTGATCGCCCACGGCGATTATAAATGTGAGCAATACTGCAATATGGCGGGACGCTTTTTGGAACGGGGATGTACCGTTTATATGCCTCAGTTTCTCCTGTGGAAGTGTGACGGTATGGAACCGGGGACGCGGCAATTTCTGGACGCCAGACTGAAAGCGCTGGGGAGCAGTATTGCGGCTTTGGAGATTTTCAGTGTCTGCAGAGCCATCGATTATCTGGTAGCCTGTGAACCGATAAATCCGGATCATATCGGCATAATGGGGCTTTCCTACGGAGCCTTTTATGCGCTTTACATCTCCGCTGCGGAGCCCAGAATAAGGACAACGTTCGCATCCTGCTTTTTCTGCAATCGCTTTTGTTCAGACACAGCGGCGGCCGGCTGTAAGCCTGACTGGCTTTGGCAGGACTCGGCGAATACATTTTTTGATGCCGAGGTTGCTGCGCTGATTGCCCCCCGTGCGCTTTTTATTGAAAACGGTATCAATGACGAGTTTTTTCCCATAAATCAGTCGCAGGCGGAGTTTGACCGTTTAAAACCTTTTTATCATGCGGCCGGGGCAGATGGACTTCTGGCCTTTCATATCGGGGAAAATGACCATAGAGTTTCTGATGGAGATAAGGGCTTTGATTTCTTTTTAAAGAATCTTTAAAAAGGACAGTGGAGAACAGGCAGTGGCGTCCCGTTCTGCATTCACAGTTATTTCAGTTTTGCCTGGACTGCAGAATGGTGTTATTACTGACGGGTTGTTTGCAATGAGACACAGAACAGGCTGCAGAGGCTGCAGATCGAATTCCTGTAGGTTTGTCAATCATGTGTTACACTGTCCCGCCCTGTAATCCTTCAGTGCCTGAGCAGGAGACCGCCAGCCCA
>CANQVD010000035.1 GCA_947627215.1 uncultured Eisenbergiella sp. | reverse complement strand
TTGTGCTTTTCATTCAACCTGTGTAAAATTTTCAAAATTCACAAATTTCTGCTTGACTTTTTATTTGCAGACTTTTTGACTGCAGAAAGCACGGGACGCGCGCTTTTGGGGTATGTATTTCGGATGCCGGATATCGGCGTTTTCCTCTTTCTGCGAATTTATTTGCATATTCTGTATTTACTATATTGCATTCTGATGCCGGTTTCAACTATAATATGGGGAGAAATCTCCGAAAAACGACCCGTCTGCGGTCATACGGAAAGGAAAAGGCAATGGATAAAAACAGTTTCTTGAACAGGCCGCCTATGGGGTGGAACAGCTACGATTATTATGATACGACGGTGACGGAGGCGCAGGTGAAGGCCAATGCAGATTACTTGGCGGCGCATCTGAAGAAATACGGCTGGGAGTATGTGGTGGTGGACATCCAGTGGTACGCGCCGAATGCCGGTACCAAACGGGCGCAGCACCAGTATATTCCCTTTGACGTGATGGAAATGGACGCATACGGACGGCTGCAGCCGGCCGTGAGCCGTTTCCCGTCGTCCGCAGGCGGGAAGGGCTTCGGGCCGCTGGCGGAATATGTGCACGGTCTGGGGCTGAAATTCGGCATTCATATCATGCGCGGCATTCCCCGGAAGGCGGCGCAGGATCACTGCCCGATCCTGGGGACGGCATTCACCGCGGACGAGGCGGCGGATCCGTACTCCATCTGTCCCTGGAATCCGGACATGTACGGGGTCAGGTCCACACCGGAGGGGCAGGCTTACTATGATTCCCTGTTTTCCATGTACGCGCAGTGGGGCGTGGATTTCGTCAAGTGCGACGACATCTGCCACAGTTGGCTCTATCCGAACGACTCCTTTTCCGGCTGGGAGGAGACCAGAATGATCCACCGGGCCATTGAAAAATGCGGCCGTTCCATCGTGCTGAGCCTTTCGCCCGGTCCCGCGCACATCGACCGGGCCTGGGAATACTGCGAATATGCCAATATGTGGCGGATCACCGATGATTTCTGGGATCAGTGGGAACCGCTGAAGACCATGTTTTACCGCTGCGAGCTCTGGCAGGATCACGTCAGGAAGGGCTGTTATCCGGACTGCGATATGCTGCCGTTGGGCAGGTTGGGAAAGGGCTTCGGGCAGGAACGGGATGTCCTGTTCACGAAGGAAGAGCAGAAAACCATGATGACGCTGTGGTGCATGTTCCGGTCGCCGCTGATGATCGGGGCGGAGCTGACGAAGCTGGACGACTGGACGCTTTCGCTGCTCACCGATCCGGATATTCTGGCCATGCAGGACGAGGGACGGCGCGGCGTGCAGATCCGCCGCACGGATGCGGAGGCCGTCTGGAAAAATGAGGACGTCCGCACGGGGGAGGTATGTGTGGCGCTGTTCAATCTGAGCGATGAGGAGCGCGTCATATCGGTGCCGCTGGACAGGCTGACGCCTTGCGGCATGCCGTCGAAGGGCGCAGCGGCGGAGGGCCGGTCGGCATGTGAGAACGCCCCGGCGAGCGCCGCGGCCGGCATGCAGGCGCATGGCGGTCAGCCGCAGGATGTGGAGCTTCTGGAGCTCTGGGAGAAAAAGACGGAGCGGAGCAGAAACGGAAACGTGACGGCATCGGTGCCCGCCCACGGCGTGCGGGTTTACCGGATCTGAGGACAGCAGGGATCGGAGCGCATGGGAGTTTTCTCATGCGCTCTGTTTTTTTAAGTGTTTTCTTTTTCGGATGCGTACTATATATGACCGGTCGATAGGATCTTTGCATAGGGAAACGCCTGTGAACGCATTCTGCATGAATTCGGAGGACGCCGCATTGGACGACAGAAAAATGATCTCTGAGATCGCAAAGGGAAATGAAAAGGCATTTGAAACGGCGGTTGACAGGTATGCGCGGCTGCTTTGGAAAACGGCTTCCTGCATCCTGGTCAACGCGTCGTCGGCCTGCGAGGTGGAGGAGTGCGTGGCGGACGTCTTCATCTATCTCTGGCAGCATCCGGAGAAATACGATCCGGACCGCGGAAAGCTCTCTTCCTGGCTCGTCATGGTCGCAAGGAGCCGCGCGCTGGACAGGTTCCGAAGGCTGATGCGGGAAAGAGAGATCCCGACGGAGGACATTCCGGTGAAGGAGCTGTCTTTTGGGGATTTCGGCGCGGCGGAAGACGGACGGGCGGAAAAGCTCCGGGCCTGTCTGGACGAATTGGACGGCGAGGAACGGGAGATCCTGATCCGACGGTTTTTCTACGAACAGAAAAACCGGGAGATCGCGGCGGCGATGGGACTTAAGCCGAAACAGGTGGAGAACAGGATCTATCATGCGAAGGCGAAGCTGAAAAAGAAGATGGAGGAGGCATAACGATGAGAAAATTCCGAAGAGAGAATCTGCGCAGCATAAAATCCATGATCCGGGACCGGACGGGGGTGCAAATGGGAAAAACGACCTGGCATGACGGGGGATATCTGAAAAAAAGTCTGCTGACCGCCGCGGGCGTTCTGTGCTTCTTTGCGCTGTCCGCCTTTGCCTATGATAAGTTTAACAGTCTGAACGGCGACGAGCTTTCGCTGCGGTCCGCATATCAGGGCGGCGGAAGGTATGAGATATACGTCACGAATCTCTCGGCGCACGAGCTGAAGCTGCAGGATGAGATCAGGGTGATGCAGTGGTCGACGGGACAGCCCGTGGAAGGGGATCCCGGGCGGATCCGCGTGGAGGCCGGGACAATCGCGCCGGGCGGTACGGGCGTCGTGAAGGTCGATCTGTCGGACGGTTACGATGTGGAGCGCATGAAGGAAAGCATCAGGGACGGGGACTGGTATTATTTTGTCCTGACCAATAACGGCTTCGCCTTCGGGCAGGATTGGATGTGCACATTTGACTTCGAGACAGGCGGCGGGGCGTCACCGGATCCCGTCCTGATCAAAGCAGAGACGGAAGGAGCTGAGACGCAGGAGCCGTCCTATGAAACCGGCGGTCTGATCTTTGAGGACTGGGCGTCTCCGCTGTCCGCCCTATCCGTATCCGGGCACTTCGGAGAGCAGGCCAACGGAACCTTTTCCGATCATGTCAGTTTTGCGGGAAAGGAAGGAGACCCGGTATTCGCGGTATCCGACGGGACCGTCACGGAAACGGGGTTTGATAAGGCGGACGGGTTTTATGTTGTCCTTGCCGTGGAAGACGGTATCTGTGTGAAATACGGACATTTGAAGGAAGCGTACGTGTCGGAGGGCGAAGCGGTATCGAAGGGAGATCAGATCGCGGCCGTTGGGAAAACGGGAATGGCGACCGGAGCGAACCTGGCTTTTGCGGTGAACAGGGGAGGAGAATATATCGATCCAATCAGATAAAATAGCGATAGAGGGACATCCGGGAGAATGCGGGACGTGCCCGAAAGGGAAATGGCGCGGCCCGCATTCCGCGCGTTTTTGTCAGCCTGCCGTCCACAGCGCCTGTGTGCGGCGTATTTTTGTGCACTTTTGTTGTTGACATCTAATTTTGGTAAGCGTATACTAACCATTAGTAGAAGAATGATACTCAAGATATATGAGACTACGTAAAGGAGGAGAAGCAGATGCCGTTATCCATGGTGAAGGAAGGACAGCCGAGCGTGATCAAGCGGATCGGCGGCAGGGAAGAGGTCAGGAAGTTTCTGGAGAATCTCGGATTCGTGACGGGCGGTACGGTGACGGTGGTGTCCGAAGTGGGCGGCAATCTCATCGTCAATGTCAAGGATTCCAGAGTCGCCATCGGGAAGGATATGGCGAACCGGATCCTGGTCTGAAGCGCCGCGGCGGATTCGGCACGATCCCGCATATGAAAGATCTGCGCCCTGATGGGCCGGTCTTTGCATATACTATAATGGAGAAAGGAAAAAGCGATGAAAACATTGAAGGATGTCGCCTGCGGTCAGACCGTTCAGGTGAAGAAGCTGTCCGGAGACGGCCCCGTGAAGCGCCGGATCATGGATATGGGCATCACAAAGGGCATCTCGGTCTTTGTCCGCAAGGTTGCGCCGCTGGGCGATCCGGTGGAGGTGACCGTCAGGGGCTATGAGCTTTCGATCCGGAAAGCGGATGCGGAAATGATCGAGGTGGAGTAAATTTTTTTTGCCCACAAGTTAGGAATGCCTAATAATAGACAGCCGAAACGAATAAAAGTCAGACATGCGATACGGCTGCAGGCCTTCCTGCGAAAAAATCAACAGGAAAAGGAGTCTGAAAATGGCGATCAAAATTGCGTTGGCGGGCAACCCCAACTGCGGAAAAACAACGTTATTCAATGCGCTGACCGGGTCCAACCAGTTCGTCGGCAACTGGCCGGGCGTGACGGTGGAAAAGAAGGAAGGGAAGCTGAAGGGCTATAAGGACGTGAGCATCATGGACCTGCCCGGCATTTATTCCCTGTCCCCGTACACCCTGGAGGAAGTGGTGGCGAGAAATTATCTCATCACGGAGCGTCCCGATGCGATCATCAACATCGTGGACGGCACCAATATCGAAAGGAACCTGTATCTGTCCACGCAGATCATGGAGCTGGGCATCCCGGTGGTCATGGCGGTCAACATGATCGACGTGGTGCAGAAGTCCGGCGACAGGATCTATACCGATAAGCTGAGCCAGAAGCTGGGCTGCGACGTGGTGGAGATCTCCGCGCTGAAGGGCACCGGGATCCAGAAGGCCGCACAGAAGGCGGTGGAGCTGGCACAGAAAAAGGCGGCCGCCGTGCCGGTCCATCATTTCGCACCGAAGGTGGAGGATGTCATCGGCAGGGCGGCGGATCTGCTGACGGATGTGCCGGAGGAGCAGAAGCGTTTTTTTGCCATCAAGCTTCTGGAAAAGGACGACAAGATCGCGGCGCAGATGAAGAACGCTCCGGACGTATCCGAACTGATCAAAGAGCTGGAGGCGCAGTTCGATGACGATACGGAGAGCATTATCACAAATGAACGCTATGTTTATATTTCCTCCATCATCAAAGAGTGTTATACTAAGAGCGGGAAGAAGGAGATGACCGTGTCCGACCGGATCGATCAGGTGGTCACCAACCGGTTCCTGGCGCTGCCCATTTTCGCTGCGGTCATGTTCCTGGTCTATTATGTGTCCGTCACCACGGTGGGTACCTGGGCGACGGACTGGGCCAATGACGGCGTGTTCGGCGACGGCTGGAGCCTGTTCGGGCTGGAGATCCCCGGCATTCCGGTGCTGGTGGAGCGGCTGCTGACGGCCATCGGCTGCGCGGACGTTCTGCAGAGCCTGATCCTGGACGGCATCGTGGCCGGTGTGGGCGCGGTGCTGGGCTTCGTGCCGCAGATGCTGGTGCTGTTCCTCTTCCTGGCTTTTCTGGAGGCCTGCGGCTATATGGCCCGCGTGGCGTTTATCATGGACCGGATCTTCCGGAAGTTCGGGCTTTCCGGCAAATCCTTCATCCCGATGCTGATCGGGACCGGCTGCGGCGTGCCCGGCGTCATGGCATCCCGCACCATCGAGAATGACAGGGACCGCAAGATGACCATCATGACCACGACGTTCATCCCCTGCGGCGCCAAGCTGCCCATCATCGCCCTGATCGCGGGCGCGCTGTTCGGCGGCGCGGCCTGGGTGGCCCCCAGCGCCTATTTCGTGGGCATTGCGGCCATCATCTGTTCCGGCATCATTCTGAAAAAGACGAAGATGTTCGCCGGGGAACCCGCGCCCTTCGTCATGGAGCTTCCCGCCTACCATATGCCTACCGTGGGCAATGTGCTGCGCAGCATGTGGGAGAGAGGCTGGTCCTTCATCAAGAAGGCGGGCACCATCATCCTGCTGTCCACCATCGTGCTCTGGTTCCTGCAGGGCTTCGGCTGGGCGGACGGACATTTCGGCATGCTGGAGGCGGAGCAGCTGGACAGCAGCATCCTGGCGGCCATCGGCGGCATCATCGCGCCTCTCTTCGCGCCTCTGGGCTGGGGCGACTGGAAAATGGCGGTGGCGGCCGTTACCGGCCTGATCGCCAAGGAGAACGTGGTCGGCACCTTCGGCATCCTCTTCGGTTTCGCGGAGGTGGCAGAGGACGGTGCGGAGATCTGGGGCGAGCTGGCCGGCAGCATGACGGCAATCGCGGCCTATTCCTTCCTGGTCTTCAACCTGCTGTGCGCTCCCTGCTTCGCGGCCATGGGCGCCATCAAGCGGGAAATGAACAATATCAAATGGTTCTGGTTCGCCATCGGTTATCAGTGCGGCCTGGCCTATGTGGTGTCCCTGTGCATTTATCAGATCGGCAGCCTGGTGACGGGCGGCGGCTTCGGGATCGGAACGGTGGCGGCTTTCCTGTGTGTGATCGGCTTCGGCTATCTGCTGTTCCGGCCCTATAAAGAAAGCGGCGAGCTGCGGGTGGATCTGAAGAAGCTGGCCAGCGCCAGATAAGGGCCCGGGGATAAGGACCTGAAGAAAAAGAAATCGGAGGTGTTCATATGGGAACCATCCTGGTACTCGCAGTTCTGGCGGCCGCGGTGGGCCTCGTCATCCGGGGCATGATCCGGGATAAAAAGAACGGGAAATCCCTGCAGTGCGGCGGCGACTGCAGCCACTGCGGCGGACACTGTCACTGAGGGAAAATGCGATGGCGAACGTGATCATCCTTGCGGTCCTGGTCGTCATAGCCATCTATGCGGTGTCCGCCTCCCGGAAGCATTTCCGGGGAGAGGGCGGCTGCTGCGGCGGGGCCGGAACCGTCAGGGAAAAGAAAAAGCTGAATGCGCCCAGGATCGGCGAGAAAACGGTCCGGATCGAGGGCATGCACTGCGAAAACTGCAGGAACCGCGTGGAGCACGCGGTCAACCGGCTGGACGGCGCGGTATGCCGAGTGAACCTGCGGAAAAAAACGGCCCGGATCTCTTACAGCGTCCCGATATCGGACGAAACGCTGCGGGAGACCATCGAGGCGCTGGGATATGAAGTACAGTCGATTTCCTGAAAAAAGCTGCCTGCGCTGCCGGGAAGGCCGCGGATGCACGGCGGGGCGTCCGGTCGGCGCGGGAGCTCACATGCGGTTTGATCTCCAATGAAAATAGAAAATGAGGGTGCAGAAACAGGCATGACACGGTGTTGTGCCTGTTTTTGTCTGCGGCGGGAGGACGTGTTTTTTTTGTGGAAACCGCTGCGCGGATGTGATATCATAAAGCCAGTAAGCAGCGCGCTTTTGCGCCTGGAACCGGTTGGAAGCTCTGTTTTGGACCCTTTGCGGCAGAAAGGAAGCAGCATGAATCTCGAAGAACTGTTGGCGTATGACGATATTATGATACAGTGCCATGACAATCCGGACGCGGACGCTATCGCCAGCGGCTTCGGCGTCTACACATATCTGAAAGAGAAGGGGAAGGCCGTGCGCCTCGTCTATTCCGGGAAACAGCAGATCCATAAGAGCAACCTGCTGCTTCTTGTGCAGTCCTTTTCCATTCCCATTCAGCATGTTCCGGAGAAGGAAACGGCGGCGCTTTTGATCACGGTGGACTGTCAGTACGGGCAGGGGAATGTGAGCCGGCTTTCCGGAAAGACCGTGGCGGTGATTGACCATCATCAGGTGGCGGATCCGTCAACCCTTCCCCCGCTTAAGGAGATCCACAGCAATTACGGTTCCTGTTCCACCATTGTCTGGAAAATGTTGCTGGATGCGGGATACGCGGTGAATGAAAACCGGGAGCTCGCCACGGCGCTGTATTACGGGCTGTATACCGATACCGGAAGGCTCCAGGAGATCTTTCATCCCATGGACAAGGACATGCGGGACAGTCTGAAGATCGACAAAAGCTGCATTTTCCGCTTCCAGAATGCGAATCTGTCCCTGGAGGAGCTGCGGATCGCGGGCCGGGCACTGATGGACTGCGGTTACAATTACAGCGAAAAGAACCGTTTTGCCATTGTGAAGGCAGAGCCCTGCGATCCCAACATCCTGGGCGTTATCAGCGATATGCTGGTGGAGGTGGATACGGTCGATTTCTGCGTCGCCTTCTGTATGCAGGACGGGGGAAAGGCCAAGCTTTCCATTCGCAGTTGTGTCAGGGAGATTCGGGCGGACGAGCTGGCTGCCTTTCTGTATCGGGGGCTGGGAAACGGCGGCGGTCATGCCAGAAAGGCGGGCGGTACGCTGAGTGCGGGAGGTCTGCAGGAGGAGGCGCGGCATCACTACGGAAGGCCGGAGAGCGTGGTGCAGGAAATCCTGTACGGCCGGATGGAGGCCTATTGCCGGAATGTGGAGATTTTGGACACGGAGGTCTGCGCGCCGGACTTTTCAGGAGCCGGGCCGTATCGGAAAAAGAGCGTTCTGATCGGATATGTGCCCATCGGAGAGGTTTTTGAGCCGGGGACGGAAATCCTCGTCCGCATGCTGGAAGGGGAATTTCAGGTGACCTCAAAGGAAAACCTGTATCTGATGATCGGCGTGGAAAATGAGGTTTATCCCAGCAAAGCGGAGGCCTTTGAAAAGGGATATGAGAAAGCAGAAGAGCCCTGGCATTTTGAGGGCGAATATGCGCCTACCGTCTGCGATGTGGTCACGGGAGAGCGCAGGTCGCTGGTGCCGTATGTCCGCGCCTGTCATTCCAGGGATACCTCCGCGGTGCTCGCGAAGCAACTGACGCACCGCACGAAGCTGTTCACCCGCTGGGACCGGGAAAACTATATGCTGGGGCTGGAGGGAGACTGGCTGGTGTGCCGGAAGGATGACCCGGCCGATGCTTATATCGTGAAAAAGGATATTTTTCCGAAGCTGTATGAGGCGGCGGACATACTGCCGTAACGGGGACTGCCTGTGATTCGCCCTTTTCCGAATGGTTCCCGTCACGGTTGGCTCAGGTAAAGGAGTCCGTCAGAGATCAGGGCGCCGGAAACGGCGAGAGGAACCTTTTCCGCAAAAAAGGTGATGGATTCGTGTCCGGAGAGATCGATGGAAACAGGAGTTGGGCTGGTAGAACGTCCCATGCTGAGCTGATAGACCGGTTCCTCCTGATCGCCGTCCAGCCAGATCAGGAAATCATAGGTGTATCCGGAGCCCACATCATCCGGGCAGCTTATGGTGGCGGTAAAATAGTCGTATTTTCCGCCCAGGTAATAGCTGGCATAGGATTCAAGATTGAAAGTGCCGATCTTCGTCACATCTTCGCGGACTTCTCCGATGGAATTCGTGTATTCGTCCAATGCCTCCGCATTGCTTCCTTCCATGATGTGCTGAGAGAAAAGCGTTTCCGTTTCCCCGTCAGGAATATCGGAAACAGAAGATCCGGCAGAAGCATCGGAGGCGGTTTCGTTTGCAGCATCCTGCGAGTAATAAAGGAGTCCGTCAGAGATCAGGGCGCCGGAAACGGCGAGAGAAACCTTTTCCGCAAAAAAGGTGATGGATTCGTGTCCGGAGAGATCGATGGAAACAGAAGTTGGGCCGGTAGAACGTCCCATGCTGAGCTGATAGACCGGTGTCTCCTGATCGCCGTCCAGCCAGATCATAAAATCATAGGTGTATCCGGAGCCCACATCATCCGGGCAGCTTATGGTGGCGGTAAAATAATCGTATTTTCCGCCCAGGTAATAGCTGGCATAGGATTCCAGATTGAAAGTGCCGATCTTCGTCACATCTTCGCGGATTTCTCCGATGGAGTTCGTGTATTCGTCCAATGCCTCCGCATTGCTTCCTTCCATGATGTGTTGAGAGAAAAGCGTTTCCGTTTCCCCATCGGGGATATCGGAAACAGAAGATCCGGCAGAAGCATCGGAGGCGGTTTCGTTTGCAGCATCCTGCGAGTAATAAAGGAGTCCGTCAGAGATCAGGGCGCCGGAAACGGCGAGAGAAACCTTTTCCGCAAAAAAGGTGATGGATTCGTGTCCGGAGAGATCGATGGAAACAGAAGTTGGGCCGGTAGAACGTCCCATGCTGAGCTGATAGACCGGTGTCTCCTGATCGCCGTCCAGCCAGATCAGGAAATCATAACTGTACCCGGAACCTACATCGTCCGGGCAGCTTATGGTGGCGGTAAAATAGTCGTATTTTCCGCCCAGGTAATAGCTGGCATAGGATTCAAGATTGAAAGTGCCGATCTTCGTCACATCTTCGCAGACTTCTCCGATGGAATTCGTGTATTCGTCCAATATCTCCGCATTGTTTCCCTCCATGATGTGTTGAGAATGGAGGAAGACGTGATCATACAGGGACAGATCCGG
The DNA here is from genome assembly GCA_947627215.1 of uncultured Eisenbergiella sp. Taxonomy (GTDB): domain Bacteria; phylum Bacillota; class Clostridia; order Lachnospirales; family Lachnospiraceae; genus Gallintestinimicrobium. Next base: position 30,071 of record CANQVD010000035.1, on the reverse strand, counting down.
CGGCGTTTCCTGCATACCGGAATCCGCTGCTGAGTTATCTTCAGCGTCTGCGGCAGACGTTTTTTTCGTCTCTGCAGCAGGATTTTCTTCCGCCCTTGTCGCAGAATCTTCTGTTGAATCCGCCGCCGTATTTCCTTCTGTATCTGCGGCATTAGAGGTCACAAGATTTTCTGTATTTTCCATAGTTGTCTGTGGAGAAGGCTCCGTTCTTTTTCGCAGGAGAGAAATGGCGATTCCGCACAGAACGATCAGCATGACGATCAGGGCCAGCAGAACCGCCGTCGGCGGACCGCGCGAGCCGCCGGTATGAGCAGGAGACGGGACTGACGGCTCGATCGAAGAAAGCTCCCTGCTCAGGGCCAGCGCCACAGCATTTGCGAGAGCTTCCAGGGAGTCTTTTTTGTGCATTTTATCCAGCGTCAGGATCTGAATGTTTTCCAGTTGAAAAGCGAACGGAACCGGGACAGAAGGAATGATCTGGAATGGAATGACATGCTTGCGGGCGGAGATGGCAGTATTGAGCTCCTTGGGAACCCAGGGAGATTTTTCTGCATTCGGGGACAGAATGAGCAGGAAAACGGGACAGGCATCCAGCGCCTCCGCGATTTCCTTCGCATAATTTTCGCCGGGGTTGATCCCTCCGCTGTTGGCCATCCAGCAGGAATATCCTTTTCCTTCCAGCATTCTTTTTACGGTCAATGCCCAGTTCATGTCCAGACTGCTGTAGCTGATAAATATCTGTTCGTTCATCGCCGATTCCGCCCTTCGATCGTAATTCTTATTTTATATTAGTTTTTTTGCCGAAGCATGTCAATCCTAACATGAGATTTGCAGCGTAACATCTGCAGAATGGCTGATAGTTAGCGAATCGCAGGGCGGATGAGAGAAGCGGTGAAAATGATGCCTGCCAAACTGCCGGAAGCAATTTAAATGCTTTCGGCAGGTCGGATCAATTCTTTGGCCTGTTTTCCGGTCATATGCTCGACGGTCATTTCCATCATGCACAGAGACGCCCATTCCCTGCGGATCATCTCTGATCGGTGTGCGGGACTGCCCGCGGGATAGTATTTCAGGGCGAGCTTGTTGATGGCCTCCCGGATCTGCGCTTCGTCTTCCAGAATGCGGATCCGTCCGAAGACGATTACGCTTTTGTAACGCGTCGTGTATGCTTCCGGCACGACATCGTCTGCGGCGACGACGCAGAAGGAGGCTTTTTCGCACCGGCGGATGGCGTCGATCTTATGGCCGCTCCTGGCTCCGTGGAAAAACAGTCTGGAGCCGTCACAGACATAGCTTAAAGGAACCGCGTACGGATAACCGCCGTCGCCGGACAGAGCCAGGACGCCGGAGGTCCCCTCCTCGAGTATCCGGCGGATCTCCTCCGTCTTCATGGCCTGTCTGTTTCTCCTCATTTCTCGGGACATAGGTTCATTTCGCCTTTCTGTTCTAAACGAATGCGCATCACGGTCACTGCGGGTGTCAGGGTGACGGAAAGCGGCGCCATGCGGTGCGGCCTCTTTGACGCGGGTCATATGCGGCTTTATGAGACCTTCAGCGCCCGCATGGCGTTGAGGACCGCCAGCACCATCACGCCCACGTCCGCGAAAATCGCGGCCTGCATGCCCGTGATGCCGAGCGCGCCCAGGATCAGACATGCCGCCTTGACGCCCAGGGCGAAGACGATGTTCTGCCTGACGATGCGCAGGCACTTGCGGGAGATGCGCATGGCCAGGGAGATCTTCTGGGGATCGTCGTCCATCAGCACGATATCCGCCGCTTCGATGGCCGCGTCGCTTCCCAGGGCGCCCATGGCGATGCCGATGTCGGCACGGGAGAGCACGGGGGCGTCATTGATGCCGTCGCCCACGAAGGCCAGCGTGGAGCGGGCAGGCTTCTGCGCCAGCAGCGCTTCCACCTTCTGTACCTTGTCGCCGGGGAGCAGATCACTGTGAAACTCGTCGATGCCGAGCTCCTTCGCCACAGCCTGGGCGACCCTGCCGGAGTCCCCGGTGAGCATCACGGTCCGCACGTTCTGGGCCTGCAGGCCGCGGATGGCGGCTGCTGCGGAGGGCTTGGGCTGGTCGCTGATCAGGATGGAGCCGAGATAGTGCCCGTCCTTTGCCACATAGACCACCGTGCCCGGCCGTTCGCAGGGAAGATAGGAAATGCCAAGGCGCTCCATCAGGCGTCCGTTGCCGGCCGCGGTTTCGTGACCGTCCACTCTGGCCGTCACGCCGCCTCCCGCGATCTCCTCTACGTCCGTCACGCGATTCGGATCGGTCTCCCGTCCCAGCGCTTCCCGCAGGCTTTTGCTGATGGGATGGCTGGAATAGCTTTCGGTCAGGGCCGCTGTCTCGAGCAGCGTCTCCCGGTCGGCACCTTCGGCGGGAGAGAGCTCGGCGACCTCAAATACGCCTTTGGTCAGCGTCCCGGTCTTGTCGAAGACAATGGTGCGGGTATCGGCCAGCGCCTCCAGATAGTTGCCGCCCTTCACCAGGATACCGGCGCGGCTGGCGCCGCCGATGCCGGAGAAGAAGGAGAGCGGGATGCTGATGACCAGCGCACAGGGACAGCTGATGACCAGGAAGGTCAGCGCGCGCCCGATCCATTCCATCCATCCGCCCGCGATCAGGGGCGGCAGGACAGCCAGCACCGCCGCGCCGATGCAGACGGCGGGCGTATAGTAACGGGCGAATTTCGTGATGAAATTCTCCGCCTTCGCCTTTTTCAGACTGGAATTTTCCACCAGATCCAGGATCTTCGCCACCGTGGATTCCCCGTAGGGCCGCGTCACGCGGATCTTCAGAAGGCCGGACATATTGACGCAGCCGTTGATCACGCTGTCGCCGCAGGCCGCCTCGCGGGGCAGGCTCTCCCCTGTGAGGGCGCTGGTGTTCAGCGTGGAGCTCCCTTCCAGGATCACGCCGTCCAGAGGGATCCGTTCGCCGGGCCTGACGACGATGATATCGCCTGTCTGCACTTCATCCGGGTCCACGCGCTCCAGCTGCCCGTCCCGCTCGAGGTTGGCATAGTCGGGGCGGATATCCATCAGGGAGGTGATATTGCGGCGGCTTTTTCCCACCGCATAGCTCTGGAACAGCTCGCCGACCTGGTAGAGAAGCATGACCTCCACGGCCTCGGCATAGCTGTTGTCGCCGAACAGCCCCAGGGCCATGGCGCCCACCGTGGCGACGGCCATCAGAAAGTTTTCATCGAACACCTCGCCGTGCACGACGCCCAGCGCCGCCTTGCGCAGCACGTCATAGCCGATGATCAGGTAAGGGATCAGATAAAGGAAAAACAACGGCAGACCGGAAACGGGGGAGAGCGCGATGAGCAGCGTCAGCGCGGCCGCCAGCAGGATCCGGATCAGGACTTTTTTCTGTTTCTTGCTCATGACTTTGCCTTTCCAGTGTCTTACATCTGGATCTCGAAATCGGAATCCACTTTTTTGCAGGTCTTGACGACGTTCTTCAGGACGGAATCATACCGGTCGTCCGGCGCGTCCAGCACCATTTTCTGTGTCATGAAGCTGATGGTGACGCTGTTCACACCGTCCACCTTTGCTGCCGCATCCTCCATTTTCGCCGCGCAGTTGGCGCAGTCCACTTCGACCTTGAATTTTTTCTGCATGGTTTTGTTCTCCTTTTCTGAAATGATGTTTGCGGGATGCGTTTTACCGTCCGCGTTCATCGCGGTCGGCGCTGCGCAGCCCTGTGCTGCCGGCATCCGTCCCGGTGTGCAGTCTGCCGGCATCCGTTCCGGTGTGTATCACTCCGCGATGTGCTCCAGCCCCAGGGCGATGATGCTGCGCACATGGTCGTCGTCCAGCGAGTAGTAGACCGTTTTCCCTTCCCGGCGAAACTTGGCCAGCTTGCTCGTTTTCAGGATGCGGAGCTGGTGGCTCACGGCGGAAGGCGTCATGTTCAGGCACTGGGCGATATCGTTGACGCAGAGCTCGCTTTCAAACAGCGTGTACAGGATTTTGACGCGGGTGGTGTCGCCGAAAACCTTGAACAGCTCGGCGAGGTCGTAGAGAATTTCGTCATCCGGCAGCGCATCCCGCACCTGCTCGATGCTGCCGGAAGCGGCCGCGGCGATCGGATTCGATCCGGCGTCCGGGGAAAGCTTTTCCGTGTCTTTCACGTTCCTGTCCTCCTTTTAATATTTGAATAACTGTTCAAATGAAATTATATTCAATATGTTTGGAGATGTCAACAGGAAATTGGAAAAAATCGCAGAATTTAAAATTCCTGCCTGGGATCTGTTCGGAAACCGCATTCCCGTCTTGCCGATTCCGACGGGACAGAGTATAATAGGCTGCAGGAAAGAAAAACCATATTTTTATAAAGGAGATTTTGAGCATGCAGTATGTAACGGACAGCATTCTTTATGCGGGCGTAAACGATCACGGCATCGACCTGTTTGAGGGCCAGTATGAGGTCCCCAACGGGATGGCCTACAATTCCTATGTGATCCTGGATGAGGCCGTGGCGGTGATGAACACCGTAGATGCCCGGAAAACGCAGGAGTGGCTGGAAAAGGTCGCGGAGGCGCTTGACGGCCGCCAGCCGGATTATCTGGTGGTGCAGCACATGGAGCCGGACCATTCCGCGTCGATTGAGGCCTTTCTGCAGAAATATCCCGGCGTGACGGTGGTGGGCAACGCCATGATCTTCATGATGATCGGGCGGTTTTTCCCTGCGCTTTCTGTCGGGAAGAAGCGGATGGTAAAAGATGGGGATCAGTTGGAGCTGGGCGTTCATACGCTGCAGTTCGTTTTCGCGCCCATGGTACACTGGCCGGAGGTCATGATGGTCTATGAAGCCTCGGAGAAGGTGCTGTTTTCCGCCGACGGCTTCGGCAAATTCGGGGCGCTGGACGTGGAGGATGCGGAAGGCTGGGCCTGTGAGGCCAGAAGATATTATTTCGGCATCGTGGGCAAATACGGGATGCAGGTGCAGAACGTGCTGAAGAAGGCGGCCGGGCTGGATATCTCGGTGATCTGCCCGCTGCACGGGCCCGTGCTGACGGAGAACCTGGGCTATTATCTGGATCTGTACGATACCTGGTCTTCCTACCGCCCGGAGGAAAAGGGGGTCTGTGTCTGCTATACCTCCGTCTACGGGCACACGAAGGAAGCGGTGGAGCTTCTGTGCGAAAAGCTGAAGGAGGCGGGCGCGCCCAAGGTGGTCTGCAATGACCTGGCCCGCTGCGATATGCCGGAGGCGGTGGAGGACGCGTTCCGGTATGACCGGCTGGTGCTGGCCACCACCACCTATAATACGGATATTTTCCCGTTCATGAGGACCTTCATCGAGCATCTGACGGAGCGGGGCTACCAGAACCGGACCGTCGCGCTGATGGAGAACGGCTCCTGGGCGCCCGCGGCCAACCGGGTCATGAAATCCATGTTCGCCAATGCGAAGGACATCACCTTTGCGGAGCCCATGGTGACCGTCCAGTCGGCGCTGAACGAACAGAGCCGGGAACAGATCGAGGCGCTGGCGAAGGCGCTGGTCGAAATCTGAAATAGCGCCGGAACCGGTGCGGATGATGCCGGTGCGGCCGATGCGGCCGACCGCGATCAGAGATCATCATACGGAAGGAAAGAAAGCTGCCCTCAGACGGGAAAGAAAACCCCGCCCGAAGGCAGCTTTTTATCTGTCATCTCAGCGTCCGGCGATCTCGAAGTTCCGGCGGGTCAGCAGCTTCACGGCCCGTTCGATGGCATTTTCGTCATAGAATTCAATGATCAGCACGCCTTCCTCCGCTTCCCGGTTGTGGGAGATGCCGATGTTCTTGATGCTGATGCCGTTGGCGGCCAGCAGCGTGGCGACCTCCGCCAGCGAACCCGCTTCGTCCGGGATCACCACGCGGATGGTATAGGCCTTCTTGATGGGGCCGCTGTTGGCGTCGATGAAGGAATCCCGGTAGAGCCGGGCGGTATCGAAAAAGTCATAGAGCTCCTCCGCGCTTTTCGCGTCCAGCTCCCGTCTGATCTTCTCCAGCGCGCCGATATAGTCCGAGAGCAGTCCGGAGATATTGACCGTATTGGTCAAACAGATCTGCTGCCACATGACGGGGGAGGAGGAGGCGATCCGGGTGATATCCTTGAAGCCTCCGGCGGCGATGGCCTTCATCACGCCGTCCTCGTCGTGCTCCTTTACCAGATTAACCAGAGAGGCAGCGATGATATGGGGCAGATGGCTGACGGCGGCGGTGACATAGTCGTGCTTTTCGCTGCCGATCAGCAGCGGGATCGCGCCGGTGGAGCGGACCAGTTTGGTGAACCGCGTCACGGCCTCCTGCGGAACATCGGGAGCGGGCGTCATGATGTAATAGGCGTTTTCCAGAAGGGAAGCCTTGGAACTGGCATAGCCCACGCGTTCGCTGCCCGCCATGGGGTGCCCGCCGATGAAGCGGTCCGTCAGGCCCAGGCGGCGGACACAGTCGTTGATGGGCGTCTTGACGCTGCCCACGTCCGTCAGAACGGCTCCTTCCTTTAAGAAAGGGAGAACGCGCTGCAGATTTTCTTCATTATGGGAGACGGGCGCGCACAGAAAGATGAAGTCACAGTCCCCAAAAGCGCTGCAGGGCGCTTCATAGGCCGCATCGGCGATTCCCTGCTCCGTGCAGAGGCGTCTGGTCTCCGGGCTGGGATCGCAGGCGAGAATACGGATATCCGCTTTGTTCTGTTTCAGGGCCCTGGCGATGGAGCCGCCGATGAGCCCGAAACCGATAAAACCGCAGGTGAGCATGTGCATTTCCTCATTTCTGACGCATGGAACGGTCAAATTTTGCCTTTTCTATATTAACATGGCCGAACCGGGAAATCAACAGCAGAAAAATCTGTTTAATTTGCTGAAACGGCTTGCCAATCCCTGAAAAGTTTAGTAAAATATCCCCATGGGGTTATTTTGCCTGGATCTATATGGATTGAAATCTCTGACAGAATACCCAGAATCTGCATCATACGGAGGAATGAACATGAATATTTACACGACTGACAAGATCCGCAATGTGGTTCTGCTGGGCCATGGCGGTTCCGGCAAGACCAGCCTGGCGGAAGCGATGGCATATTTGGCCGGCATCACGTCCAGAATGGGGAAGGTGCCCGATGGCAATACCATAAGCGACTTCGGCAAGGAAGAACAGAAGAGGCAGATCTCCATCAGCACGTCCGTCATTCCCATCGAGTGGAACGGCGTGAAGATCAATGTGCTGGATACGCCCGGATACTTTGATTTCGTCGGCGAGGTGGAGGAGGCGGTGAGTGTCGCCGGCGCGGCGGTCATCGTGATCAACGGCAAGTCCGGCATTGAGGTGGGGACGGAGAAGGCCTGGGAGCTGTGTGAAAAGTATCATCTCCCCCGTTTCATTTTTGTGACCGGCATGGATATCGACAACGTATCCTACCGTCAGATCGTGGAGGATCTGGAGGCGAAGTACGGCAAGAAGATCGCGCCCTTCAACCTGCCTATTCGGGAGAACGAGCGCTTTGTGGGCTATGTGAACGTGGTTTCCGAGACCGGGCACCGCTGGAAGGGCAAGGAAGTGGTGGACTGTCCGGTTCCCGATTACTGCCAGGCCAACCTGGAGACATACCGGGATATCCTGCTGGAGGCGGTGGCCGAGACCAGCGAGGAGTTCATGGAGCGGTATTTCGGCGGCGATACGTTCTCCGAGGCGGAGATCCGTGCGGCGCTTCGCACCAACGTCATCGACGGCTCCATCGTTCCCGTATCCATGGGTTCCAATCTGCTCTGTCAGGGCGTCTATACGCTGCTGGACGATATCGTGAAATATATCCCCAGCCCCGAGGACAGAGAGTGCGCCGGCATCAATGCCAAGACCAACGAGATCTTCCATGCGGACTACGATTTTTCCAAGGCGAAATCCGCGTATGTGTTCAAGACGATGGTGGATCCCTTCATCGGCAAATATTCGCTGATCAAGGTCTGCTCCGGCGTGCTCAAGACCGACGATCTGATGTACAACCGGGATAAGGACATCGAGGCCAAGATCGGCAAGCTCTATGTGCTCTGCGGCAATAAGCCCGTAGAAGTCAGCGAGCTGCATGCCGGCGATCTGGGCGCTCTGGCCAAGTCCTCCGCCACCACGGGCGACACCCTTTCCACCAAGGCGGTTCCGCTGACCTTTGCGCGCACCGAGTTCTCCAAGCCGTACACGGCCAAACGCTACAAGGCCGTCAACAAGGCCGATATCGACAAGATCTCCCAGTCCCTGCAGAAGATCACGGACGAGGACAAGACGCTGATGGTGGTCAATGACGCCGAGAACCGGCAGACGCTGCTCTACGGCATGGGCGACCAGCATCTGGATGTCGTTGCCAGCCGTCTGGAGAACGAATATAAAGTGAAGATCGAGCTGGATGTTCCCAAGGTAGCTTACCGGGAGACCATCCGGAAGAAATCCGACGTGGAATATAAGTATAAGAAGCAGTCCGGCGGGCATGGCCAGTACGGCCACGTGAAGATGCGCTTCGAGCCCTCCGGCGACGTACAGCAGTCCTACGTGTTCGAGCAGGAGGTCGTCGGCGGCGCGGTACCCAAGAACTACTTCCCCGCTGTGGAAAAGGGCATCATGGAATCCGTGCAGAAGGGTCCGATGGCGGCCTATCCGGTGGTGGGCGTGAAGGCGGTCCTCTACGACGGCTCCTATCATCCGGTGGATTCCTCCGAAATGGCATTCAAGCTGGCGGCTTCCCAGGCCTTCAAGAAGGGCTTCATGGATGCCAGCCCGGTGCTTCTGGAGCCCATCTCCTCCCTGAAGGTGACGGTGCCGGATTCCTATACGGGCGACGTCATGGGTGATCTGAACAAGCGCCGCGGCAGAGTGCTGGGGATGACTCCTGTGGCCGGCGGCAAGCAGATCATCGAAGCGGATGTGCCCACCGCCATGCTTTACGGCTACTGCACCGATCTGCGTTCTATGACCGGCGGGCGCGGCGTGTATGAATACAGCTTCGCACGCTATGAGCAGGCACCTTCCGATGTGCAGGAGAAGGAGATCGCGGCCAGAGCGGCCAGTGTCGCGGAGGGCGGCGACGAATAACAAAAATTGCGGAATATCCGTTAAGCGGAACATTTTTGACTGCCGGGCGGTATTCGGAAATAACGCGGAGATGTCGTGCTTTGCGGGACGTCTCCCGCGTCAGTGCAGACAGGACGCCATGGAAAAGGGCGTCCTGTTTTTACGGAAAGCTTTTCTTTCATTCAGTGGAAAGCCGTTCCTGTGAGCGGATGCGCGGACGGCTGCGGAAGGGAGATCGGATATGAAAAAGGGGAAAAAGGTGTTGCTGTATCTGCTGATGGCCGTTCTGGCCCTGCTGGCGGTGTTCGTCTACTATTATATCGCGCTGCCGGCCATCAATATCCACGCCAGCGGCTTCTGGTTTTTCATCCTGGCGCTGGTGGCCTTCGCGGGCGCGCTGTACGCGGTGCGCAGGGCCCGGAAGGAATACAAGCTGTACGGCGCTCAGGCGGTGCTGAGCTGGAAGGAATGGAAGCCGCTGAAGGGGTTCGTGCTCCTGTTTCTTCTGATCCTGGCGGTTTTCCTGATCGGCTCGTTTTTATCCTCACCCGTCATCAACGCGGCGCGGTATCAGCAGCTTCTGGCGGTGGAGGAGCGCAATTTCACGCAGGACATCCGGGAGGTGGATTACAGCACGATCCCGCTGCTGGACAAGGATTCGGCGGCCCTGCTGGGGGACCGGAAGATGGGAAGCCTGGTGGATATGGTGTCTCAGTTCGAGGTGTCGGATGACTATACCCAGCTCAACTATCAGAACAAGCCGGTGCGGGTGACGCCGCTGGAATATGCCAGTGCCATCAAGTGGCTGACCAATCGGAAAAACGGCATTCCCGCCTATGTGCGGATCGATATGGCGACGCAGGATACGGAGATCGTGATGCTGGATCAGGGGATCAAATATTCCAAATCGGAGTATTTCAACCGGTATCTGTACCGGCATCTGCGGTTCCATTATCCCACCTATATTTTTGACGATCAGTTGTTCTTCGAGATCGACGAGGAGGGCACGCCCTATTGGGTCTGCCCGGTGAAAAAATTCAACATCGGCCTTTTCGGCGGACAGACCGTGGGACGCGTGGTGCTCTGCAACGCCGTCACGGGCGAGTGCATCGACTACGCGGTGGAGGACGTGCCCCAGTGGATCGACAAGGTGTATTCCGCGGAGCTTCTGATGCAGCTCTATGACTATCACGGGGTGCTGGTGCACGGCTTTTTCAACAGCATTCTGGGACAGCGGGACTGCCTGACCACCACCACCGGCTATAACTATATCGCGCTGGACGACGACGTGTGGGTGTATACGGGCCTGACCTCCGTCAACGGGGATCAGTCCAACGTGGGCTTCGTGCTGATGAACCAGCGCACCATGGAAGCGCGCTATTACAAGATCGAGGGCGCCACCGAGACCTCCGCCATGTCCTCCGCAGAGGGGCAGGTGCAGAATCTGGGCTATCGGTCCACCTTCCCGCTGCTTCTGAACATCGCCGGAGAGCCCACCTACTTCGTCGCCCTGAAGGACGGCGCCGGGCTGGTGAAAAAGTACGCCATGATCAACATCCAGAAATATCAGTGGGTGGCCATCGGCGATACCGTGGCGGAATGTGAGAAAAATTACAATGCGCTTCTGTCCACCAACGGCATCGTGAGCCAGGAGGCGGCGGAGCAGAAGGAGATCACGGGCGTGGCAGAGGTGATCGCGCCGGTGGTGCTGGACGGGTATACCCATTATTTCATCTGTCTGGAGGGAGAGGACGCGGTGTTTGACGCGGATCTGAGCGATACATCGCTCTATGGCGTGCTGCGGCTGAAAGAAGGAGACCGCGTGACGCTGACCTATGAGCAGGGCTATGATGTGAACCCGGTCCGGGCAGTCGAAAAGGAATGAGACGATGCGGCACAAGGGGAGAGCGCAATACAGGGAAAGGAGCGCACAATGCGGCAGGTTAAACGTTATCTGATCGGAAGCTATACGGAAACGCTTCTTTTTGGAACCGGAGAAACCGTACACGGGACGGGAGCGGGTATTTCCCTGCTGGAGCTGGATGCGGAAACGGGACAGCCGCTTTCCCTGCGCGCGCTGGCACAGGTTCCCAATCCTTCCTGGGTAACGCGGTCCGGCGACCGGTATGTTTACTGTGTGAATGAGTTGAAAGAATACGGCGGCAAGGGCCAGGGGAGCGTCAGCGTCCTGGAATGGGACGAAAAAAAGGAACGTCTGAATCTGCGGCAGGTCCTTCCCACCCGCGGGGAGGACCCCTGTCATATCGCCCTCAGCCCGGACGGCTGCTGGGCCGCGGTGTCCAATTACGGCGGCGGCAGCCTTTGCCTGTATGCCGTTCAGGGAGACGGTTCTCTGCGGGAGGCCGGCTTTGTGCAGCATCACGGGCACGGCGCCGACCCTGCCCGTCAGGAGGGACCGCATGCCCATTCCTGTATCTGGCTCGGGAAGGGCATCTTTCTTGCCATGGACCTCGGGCTGGACCGGCTGTTTGCTTACCGGGCCGATGCGAACGGACTCCGTATTCTCGGCGAAACGGCGGTGAGGGCCGGGGTCGGACCGCGCCACGCGGCGTTCGGGAGAGACCGGAATGTCCTCTATGTGACCGGAGAGATGGGATCTGCGGTGCTGGTCTTTGGATATGAAGCCGTATCCGGCCGTCTGCTTCTCCGACAGGAGATTTCCACTCTGCCGGAGGATTTCGCGGGGAAGAATATGGCGGCGGACCTGCATCTTTCTCCGGACGGACGGTACCTGTATGCGTCCAACCGGGGGCATGACAGCCTGGCGGTTTTTGCCGTGTCCGAAGAGGACGGCACGCTGACGCCCGCCGGGCATTATTCCTGCGGCGGCCGCACGCCCCGTCACTTCTGCATCGATGAGGGCGGGAGGTATGTGCTTGCGGCGAATCAGGATTCGGACAGTCTGGCGATCCTGGGCCGGGACGGCGAAACCGGCGCCCTGCGCCGGATCGCGGAGGTGCGCACCGGAATGCCGGTGTGCGTCTGTCCCTGCTGAGAGGTTTTAAAATTTTTTCGGTTTCTGTTGAGAAATGCATGGAAACGGCGCTATAATAGAGAAGTATTTTTGAAGATCGCGTTCCGGAAGAGTTCGGAAAAACGGGGTGAAGGATATGCTGCGCCGTATTTTACAATGGAAGGTTATCGCTGTTTTTCTTTTCGCCGCGCTGGGGCTGTCTGTGGGAACGACGGCACACGCACAGGCCGGGCCGGCGTTCACGGAGGAAGAACAGGAATATATAGAAAACGCCCCCGTCCTGCGGGTCGGCTATGTACAGGACCGCATTCCGGTTTCCTTTCGGGGGGAAAACGGCGGGCTGGCCGGGATCTCCCGCTCCATTTTTGACAGGATCGAAGAGATCAGCGGGCTTTCCTTTGAATATGTTCCGCTTCCGGGCGGTTCTGTGACCTATTCCTATCTCATGGAGCAGGGGCTGGATCTGGTCACCAGCGTGGAATACAATCAGGAAAACGTATCCGCCAACGGAATTCTGATCAGTGAACCCTATCTGTCCAGCAGGAAGGTGATCGTGGCGAGGGCCGAAGACAGTTTTTCCTTCGATGCCGGGAAGACGGTGGCGATTTCCAGCGGTTCCCAGACGATCCGGAAGGTACTGCACGAAACCTTTCCTCAATATACGATTCAGGATTACGAAACCATCGACGACTGCTTTTCCGCCGTCAACCGTGGGGACGCCGTTCTGATGATCCTGAATCAGTATGTGGCGGAATACTGGCTCTATAAGCCGGCCTATGAGAATCTGAAGGTGATCCCTGTGCTGGGGCTGGACGATCAGCTCTGCTTTTCCGCTGTGGTCGCCTTTGACGAAAACGGGGACCCGGTGGGAGAAGAAGGGTACACGCTGATCTCAATTCTGAATAAATCCATCGCCATGCTGGAGGAGGACGAGGTGGACAGCTTCACGATCCAGGCCATCATGGAGAACCGGTATTCCTTTACCGTCGGTGATTTCCTGTACCGTTACCGGTATGCGCTGGCAGCGCTGGGCGCCTCCGGGATGCTGATCCTTTTGCTGGCGGCGCTTCTGACCCGGCAGCGGCTTCAGTCCGCGCAGGCCAGGGCGGATGCGAAGGCACAGAGCCGGTTTTTGTCCACCATGAGCCATGAGCTCCGGACGCCGCTCAACGGCCTTATCGGGCTGAATTATCTGATGTCCTTCCGGATGGATGACAGGAAGCAGATGGAGCGTTATCTGAATCAATCGACGCTGACCGCCAAATATCTGCTTTCTCTGGTGAGCGATATCCTGGAGATGTCCATGATCCAGAAGCAGGATGTGAGGATAGAACAGAAGCCGGTGGATCTGGAGATCCTGATCTCCACGGTGGAGGCCATCGTTCGAAAGGGAATGGAGGATAAGAAGCTGGATTTCCGGCTGGAGGATGCGCTTATCCATCCGGTGGTCATCGGCGACAGTGTCCGGATCCAGCAGGTGCTTCTGAATCTGCTGGACAACGCGCGTAAATTCACCCGGGAGGGCGGCCGTGTCGCCGTCACGGTGCGCCAGGAGGACATCCCTGACGGGAAAGTGCGCACGGTCATGGAGGTGGCGGATAACGGAAAAGGGATGAGCCGGGCGTTCCAGAAGAATATCTTCGATGCTTTCGCGCAGGAGCGGGATTCCGTTTCCAAAGGAGATCAGGGGATCGGTCTGGGTCTGCCCATCTGTCACCGTCTGGTGAAGCTGATGGGCGGGGAGCTTCGTTTTACCAGTGCGCCGGACGAGGGAAGCGTATTTACGTTCTCCTTTGATGCCAGGGTCGCAGCGTCGGATGATGCCGGAGCGGGCAGTCTATCCTTTGAACCGGAGAGAAAACCGAAGGTGCTTCTCGCGGAGGACAACGAACTGAATGCTGAAATCATGCTGGAGCTGCTGCGGGAGAATGGTTATGAGGCTGATCTGGCGGTGAACGGCGCCAGGGCTGTTGAGCTGTTCCTCGCGTCGGCGGAAGGGACCTACGGCGTCATTCTCATGGATCTGCTGATGCCGGAGATGGACGGCTTCGAAGCGGCCCGCGCGGTGCGCGCGGCGAATCGCACGGATGCGGGGACGGTGCGCATCATCGCCTGCAGCGCCAACTGTACAGCGCAGGATCGGGAAAAGGCCTTTGACAGCAGTATGGACGATTTTCTTCCCAAGCCCATCGATATGGAGGAGCTTCTGCAGAAGCTGGGCGGCTGAATCGCCGTCCGTGCGGCAAAAAGCGGTTGACAAATACGCTGCGGGAGCATAAAATAAGTACATATTTCAGGCGGCAAGCGCCTGACAGAGTATGAAAACAGCGAGGATGAGGAATAGTAGGAGCAGGAGGGCCTTCCAGAGAGCCGCCGGCGGGTGCGAGGCGGCAGGCAGAATGCTTTGAACTGGCCTCGGAGCTTTCTTCCCCAAAGCCGTGCGAGTAGGGAAGGACGGATGCCCCGTTACAGGCGTTTGAGTGTACAGGAGCGCCCGCGGACGGGCTCTGCTGTGAAATAGAGTGGTACCGCGAAATCTTATGGCCCTTTCGTCTCTATAATACGGAGAGAAAGGGCCTTTTGTATGGAGGGAAAATGGAGAGAGTTTACAACCCCAAAGAAATCGAAAAGAAGTGGCAGAAGATCTGGGAGGACGAAAAGGCCTTCGCCGCGCCGCAGGATTTCACCAGACCCAAATATTACGCGCTGGTGGAGTTTCCCTATCCGTCGGGACAGGGACTTCATGTGGGCCATCCGCGTCCCTATACGGCGCTGGACATCGTGGCGCGCAAGCGCCGGATGGAGGGCTATAACGTGCTCTATCCCATGGGCTGGGATGCCTTCGGCCTGCCTACGGAGAACTACGCCATCAAGAACCACATCCATCCCAGGATTGTGACGAAGAACAACGTGAAGCGCTTCAAGGGCCAGCTCCAGGCGCTGGGCTATTCCTTCGACTGGGACCGGGAGATCAACACCACGGACCCGAATTATTATCACTGGACCCAGTGGATCTTCCTGAAGCTTTTCAAGGCCGGACTGGCCTACAAGGCCGAAATGCCCATCAACTGGTGCACCTCCTGCAAGGTGGGACTGGCCAACGAGGAAGTGATCAACGGCCACTGCGAGCGCTGCGGCGCGGAGGTGGTGCGCCGGGTGAAGAGCCAGTGGATGCTGAAGATCACGGAGTACGCCGACAAGCTCATCGACGGTCTGGACACGGTGGATTATATCGAGCGGGTCAAGGTGTCCCAGAAGAACTGGATCGGCCGCTCCCACGGCGCGGAGGTGGATTTCCCCATCAAGGATAAAGAAGAAAAGCTGCGCATTTATACCACCCGGCCGGACACGCTCTTCGGCGTCACCTATATGGTCATCTCCCCGGAACACCCTTATATTGAGAAATTTGCCGGGCAGATCCGGAACCTGGACGAAATCCGTGCCTATCAGGAGCAGGCCGCGAAGAAGTCCGATTTCGAGCGCTCCGAGCTGGCGAAGGAAAAGACCGGCGTCATGATCGACGGACTGACCGCCGTCAATCCGGTCAACGGTGTGGAGATTCCCATCTGGGTCTCCGACTATGTGCTTATGAGCTACGGCACGGGGGCCATCATGGCGGTTCCGGCGCATGACGAAAGGGACTGGGAGTTCGCGAAGAAGTTCCATATGCCCATCATTCAGGTGGTGGAAAGCTCCAAAGGGCCGGTGGATGTGAACGAGGCGGCCTTCACGGACGTGGCGACGGGCCGTCTGGTCAATTCCGGCTTCATCACGGGCATGGAGGTGGAGGAGGCCAAAAAGGCCATCACCGAATATCTGGAAAAAGAGGGCATCGGTACGCCCAAGACCAATTATAAGCTTCGGGACTGGGTGTTCTCCAGACAGCGCTACTGGGGCGAGCCGATCCCGATTGTGAAATGTGAGAAATGCGGCTATGTGCCGATCCCGGAGGAGGAGCTGCCGCTGGAGCTTCCGGAGGTGGAAAGCTATATGCCCACGGACACCGGGGAATCCCCGCTGGCGGCCATGCGGGAATGGGTGGAGACCACCTGCCCCTGCTGCGGCGGAAAGGCGGAGCGGGAGACGGATACCATGCCCCAGTGGGCCGGTTCCTCCTGGTATTTCATCCGCTATATCGATCCGAACAACGATAAGGAGCTGGCCAGCAGGGAGGCCATGGAATACTGGCTCCCGGTGGACTGGTACAACGGCGGCATGGAGCATACCACCCTGCATCTGCTCTATTCCCGGTTCTGGCACAGGTTCCTCTATGACCAGGGCATCGTCAACTGCCCGGAGCCTTACAAAAAGCGCACCTCCCACGGCATGATCCTGGGGGAGAACGGCGAGAAGATGAGCAAATCCAGGGGCAATGTGGTCAATCCGGACGATATCGTAAACGAATTCGGCGCGGACACGCTGCGGACCTATGAGATGTTCATCGGCGCCTTCGATCTGAGCGCCGCCTGGAGCCAGGAGGGCGTGCGGGGCTGCCGCCGGTTCCTGGAGCGGGTCTGGAAACTGGCGGATCTGGTGACGGAGGAGAGCGGGTATTCCAAAGCGCTGGAGACGAAGCTGCATCAGACCATCAAGAAGGTCTCCAACGACTACGAGAGCCTGAAGTACAACACGGGCATCGCGGCCATGATGGCGCTGATCAATGAGTTCTACAGGGCCGGAAAGGTGACCCGGGACGAGTTTAAAACCCTCCTGATCCTGCTGAATCCTGTGGCGCCCCATATCACGGAGGAGCTCTGGGAGAGCATGGGCTATGAAGGCCGCCTGTATCAGACGGAATGGCCGAAGTGGGAAGAGGAAAAGACTGTGGAGGCCGTCATCGAGATCGCGGTGCAGGTGAACGGAAAGGTGCGCGCCGCCATTCGGATCCCGGCGGATGCGGCCAGGGAAGAGGCGATCGCCGCCGCAAAGGAAGCGGTGGCGGATAAGCTGACCGGAACGGTGGTGAAGGAGATCTACGTGCCCGGCAGGCTGGTGAACATCGTGCAGAAGCCGTGAGGTCATCCGGCGTCATAGATCCTATAGGAATCAGTCTGGGCCTGTGCTTTGGTATAGGCCCAGATTCCTTTTGTCTGGGGCTTGAGCTGTGAAAAGGTCCAGTGCCGGCGGCTTCGGGACAGGCAGTTGGGATCGTTCACCAGAAATCCTTCCCGGTCGTATCCGTGGATCACGATGAAATGGCCCGACAGGGTGAAATCGCCCCGGGACATGGCGCAGATGATCAGTGCGCCGCCATCCAGCAGAGCCTTCATGGCCGCCTCAGACATGGCAGGCGTGCTGGTCCGGATGCCGTATTCTTCCGGCAGATCCTCCATGAGCGCCCAGGCGGTTCCGGTGGAGGCCACATAATAACCGTTTTCCATGCTGTAATCGGCGATTTTGTCCGGCGTCAGCGTTTCGTTCCGGGTCAGGGAAAACAGCACCATGGAGAGGCAGGTGGGTCCGCAGCCGGACAGGGCCACACAGCTTTTGGAGCCGTAGGAATGATAGCCCCATCGGGGATCCCACTGCAGAAACAGCGGGCATTGGCTGGAACGCTCGGTTTCCGTCAGAACGCTTCCGGACAGCCCGCTTTTCCCTGCGCGCTGTTCGGACGGTCCGCCCTGGAGGACGTTCCCGGCGCCGTATGCCGCATTTGCGTCCGCTGCGGGATAGCCGGCCGCGAAGTCGGCCATTTCGGGATTGTTGGCGAGGGCGGACAGGAGCGCCATGGGATAGTCGCCGCCGGAGGCCGCGATTTCGGCGATGACGGGATTCTCCTTGCCCAGCCGGTTTAACTGCTCCAGGACCTCGGCATCGGTGCGCTCTGCCGGTTTTCCCACGTCCAGTACCGGCAGCGTGTCGATATAATCCGTTTGGGCCGATGTATCCGGCGGGGGTGCTGTCTCCGTTTCCGTATCGGTCATCCGTTCGATTTGCCTGAGCCGGACCCGCAGGGCCTCAAGCTGCGCGTTGATCCGGTGGAACTGTATGGAAATGAGGAGCAGCGCGGCGGCCAGGAGGAGCGAAAGGAGCCGGGCCCCCGTTCTGGTTTTCCTGTGTGTGCGGATCGGTGTTCTGCTTTCTCTGCCCATCTCTTTTGTATTCCTCCTGCGTATCCTGTTGATCCAGTGTAGCGCGCGGGCCTCTAAAATTCATCTAAAGCGGGCGGGGAGGTTTTCACAGAAAGTGCTTGCGAAACGGAAGAAAAGGTGTTAGAATGAGCCCATATCGGGAATCTGCGACAGATTCCAAAGGAAGGAAAAGGCGATGCGCCAGAGAATGACAAATCCCATGCTGATGCCGATGCCGATGATGAAAACCGGACGCGGTATTTGTATCTGAACCCGGAGCGGGGCGGATGCGGATACAGGGTCTTTTCTGTTTCGTGCGCATCGGATGAGCCATTCCTGACAGAGTGTGATTTTCCAGGGACCGTACCGGAACAGAAAGCCCGGACGGCCTTTTTTATTGTCGGCGGTCACAGAACGGAGGGAACGGTATCGGAATATCTGTATAGCATGGAGGAAAAAATGCAGAACGAAATAGAACGGTTTTATGATGAGGAATATGAGGAATGGGAGCGGCTGGCCTGGCATCTTCCGGAGTTCGAGGTGACGAAGCGGTATATGGATCAGTATATCGGCGGACACAAAAAAGTGCTGGACGTGGGCGGCGGCCCCGGCAGGTATTCCATCTATCTGGCGGGACAGGGGCATGAGGTGACGCTTCTGGACCTGTCCGGCAGGAATATCCGGCAGGCCATCGACAAGGCGCAGGAGGCCGGGGTTCATCTGGACAGTTGTATTCACGGGAACGCCCTCTGGCTGCACGAATATCTGTACAAAAAGGAGCAGTTCGACGCGGTGCTGCTGATGGGCCCGCTCTATCATTTGAGCCGGGAGGAGGACCGCAGACAGGCGCTGCGGGAGGCGGTGCAGATGTTAAAGCCCGGCGGCGTGCTCTTCGCCGCGTTTATTTCCGGCTATGCGCCCGTTCTGGCCGCCGCGGAAAGCCTGGCGGATTTCGGGAGCGCGGATAGACTGCTGCGGTATCTGGAAGACGGCGCGAACGACGAGATGGCGGGTTTCACGACGGCCTATTTCTGCGCGGAGGAGGAGGCCAGAGGGCTGATGGCGGGGGAAGACCTGACGGGGCTGGCCTTTGCGGGCGTGGAGAACATCCTCTGCGGCAAAGAGAGACAACTGCATGAGCTGGATCAGGAGACGCGGGACAAATGGCTGGATCTGGCCTGGCGGCTTTCCGGAGACAGAAAGCTTCTGGGCATGAGTCAGCATTTTCTTTATATCGGAAGAAAAGGGAGAAAGACGGATGAAGAATGATTTGTTTTCCATCGGGCCGTTTACGGTGCACGGGTACGGCCTGATGATGGCGATCGGGATTCTGACCGCCTATTTCATGGTGGAATACCGGGCGAAGAAGCGTGGGATGGAGGAAGACGCGATTTTCAATATGGCGATCTGGGCCGTATGCGGGGGCCTTTTGGGTGCGAAGGCGCTGTATCTGCTCACGCGGCTTCCCGCGCTGATCGCGGATCCGACCCTGATTCTGGACTGTCTGAAGGACGGCTTTGTGGTGTACGGCAGCATCCTGGGCGGCATCCTGGGAGCCTGGATCGGCTGCCGGAGGAATCATCTCGTCTTTCTGAAGATCTTCGATCTGGTCGTGCCGGCGCTGGCGCTGGCGCAGGGGATCGGCCGGATCGGCTGTCTGCTGGCCGGCTGCTGTTACGGGATGGAAGTGAGTGAGGACAGTTTTTTCCGTATCATTTTCCGCGAATCCGCCTATGCGCCCAACAATATCCCGCTCTTTCCGACCCAGATCCTTTCCAGCCTGCTGAACCTCCTGCATTTCGGCATTCTGATGGCGCTGTCGCGAAGGCTGAAACGCGACGGACAACTGGCGGGCTTTTATCTGCTGTTTTACAGCGTGGGCAGGTTCGTGATGGAATTCTTCCGCGGCGATCTGATCCGCGGCAGCGTGGGCGCGCTGTCCACGTCCCAGTTCATCTCCATTTTCATGTGCCTGGCCGGGATTCTCATGATCCTCATACTTCCCCGGTTTCCACAAAATCCAGAAACTTCCGGGCAGACGGCGGAAGCGGAGCAGAACTGAGCCAGGCGAAGCCGACCTGGCGCTTAGGGATGGATACCGGCATTTTCAGTTGGATCAGACGGCC
This sequence comes from uncultured Eisenbergiella sp., assembly GCA_947627215.1. Taxonomy (GTDB): domain Bacteria; phylum Bacillota; class Clostridia; order Lachnospirales; family Lachnospiraceae; genus Gallintestinimicrobium. The sequence goes on along the minus strand of CANQVD010000035.1, from coordinate 9,822 downwards.
GTCCGCCAGTTCCTCCCGCACGAAGTTTTTGATAACGCAGGCGATGCCCAGATCCGTTTTCGCGAATTCGATGAGCAAATCCAGCGAGGTGACCTCGATCATCCGGGAAGCGGTCAGATTCTCCTGAGAGAGATAGCGGTCCACGTACTGCCGTGTGATGTTCTCCTTGTTCAGAAGCATGAGCGTGGACTGTGCCAGCACCGTCCGGGAGGACAGCGGACCGTCCTGCTGGATGCGTTCCCTCAGGTTGTCCAGATACGTCCTGGTGGTCACGAAAATATCCTGGATCTCCATGGCGGGCAGAAAGGTGAGGCGTTCCATATTGTCAGAGGCGCCGATGAGACCGATGTCGATGGCTCCTTTTTCCAGCGCGTCCATGGTCTCATAGGTGGACTGACAGGCGATGGAGACCTGAATGTGGGGATTTTCGTGCAGGAAGGAGCGCAGCAGGGGAAGCAGCACATATTTGCACAGCGTGGTGGATGCGCCGATGGTGAGGTGTCCGATGCCAAGCTTCTGGATGCGGGCCAGTTGTTCCTCCCCCTGCGAGATGGACAGAAAGGCGCTTTCCACCTGGCGGTACAGGATCTCTCCGGCCTCCGTCAGTTTCACGCCCCGGGAGGAGCGCAGGAAAAGCGTGGTGTTCAGCCCGGCCTCCAGCCGTGAGATGGCCTTGCTGATGGCCGGCTGGCTGATGTAGAGCTCTCTGGCCGCGCCGGAGATGTTCTTACATTTGGCCACCGTATAGAAGATGTGATAGAGATTGAAATTCTGTTCCATTGTATCCTCCTGGCCTGCCCGAACGGATCTCTTTTTATAAAAAATATCATAACTGAAATTTGGTGTTTTTCATTATACTATAACCGGAATTTATAGTAAACATGAAAGATAAATATTTTGTGTTTCCTGAGGCGTATGGTACACTGAAAGGCAGGAAAGCCGATGAAGAGAAAGGAGCTGACAGGCATGGGAATGACGATGACACAGAAAATTCTGGCCGCGCACGCCGGACTCCCTTACGTGGAGGCGGGGCAACTGATCGAGGCGCGTCTGGATCTGGTGCTGGGCAACGATATCACCAGCCCGGTTGCCATCAAGGAAATGGAAAAGATGAAGGTGGACGGCGTTTTTGATAAGGACAGGATCGCCCTTGTGCCGGATCATTTTGTGCCGAATAAGGATATCAAGTCCGCCGAGCACTGCAAATGCGTGCGGGAATTCGCGCGGCGCAATGAGATCACCAATTATTTTGAAGTGGGAGAGATGGGCATCGAGCACGCGCTTCTGCCGGAAAAGGGACTGACCGTGGCGGGAGACGTGGTGATCGGCGCGGATTCCCATACCTGTACCTACGGCGCCCTGGGCGCGTTTTCCACGGGCGTGGGCAGCACGGACATGGCCGCGGGCATGGCGACCGGCAAGGCCTGGTTCAAGGTCCCGTCCGCGATCCGCTTCCATCTGATCGGGAAGCCCTCCGCATGGGTCAGCGGCAAGGACGTGATCCTGCACATCATCGGCATGATCGGCGTGGACGGCGCTCTGTACAAGTCCATGGAGTTCACCGGCGAGGGCGTGGCGAACCTGAGCATGGACGACCGCTTCACCATCGCCAACATGGCCATCGAGGCGGGCGGCAAGAACGGGATCTTCCCGGTGGACGAGTTGACGAAGGCCTATCTGGCGGAGCATGCCGCAAGGCCCTATACCGTATATGAGGCGGATGAGGACGCCGTGTACGATGCGGAATATACCATCGATCTGGGCGCGCTTCGGCCCACCGTCGCTTTTCCGCATCTTCCGGAAAATACCAGGACCATCGATGAGATCACGGAGGAGATCGCCATCGATCAGGTAGTCATCGGCTCCTGCACCAACGGTCGTCTGGAGGACATGCGCGTGGCCGCGCAGATCCTGAAAGGGCGCCATGTGGCTCCCGGGATCCGCTGCATCGTGATCCCCGCCACCCAGAAGATCTATCTGCAGGCCATGGAAGAGGGACTGCTGAAGACCTTCATCGAAGCGGGCGCCATCGTGAGCACGCCCACCTGCGGTCCCTGCCTGGGCGGATATATGGGCGTTCTGGCCGAGGGAGAGCGCTGCGTGTCCACCACGAACCGCAATTTCGTGGGCCGCATGGGACATGTGAAGTCGGAAATCTATCTGGCGAGCCCGGCCGTGGCCGCCGCCAGCGCCGTGGCCGGCAGGATCGCCGGTCCGGAGCAGATCGCATAACGGATCCGGAAGGAGAGGATATCATGAAGAAAGCGACAGGAACAGTATTTCGTTATGGGGACAACGTGGATACGGATGTCATCATCCCCGCGCGTTATCTCAATTCCTCCGATCCCGCGGAGCTGGCCGCGCACTGCATGGAGGATATCGACAAAGAGTTCATCCGCAAAGTGCAGCCCGGGGACATCATCGTGGCGGATAAGAATTTCGGCTGCGGCTCCTCCAGAGAGCACGCGCCCATCGCCATCAAGGCCGCCGGTGTGAGCTGCGTCATCGCCGAGACCTTCGCCCGGATCTTTTACCGCAATGCCATCAACATCGGCCTGCCCATCATCGAATGCCCGGAGGCGTCCAAAGGGATCGAAGCGGGCGACGAGGTGGAGGTGGACTTCGACAGCGGGATCATCACGAATAAGACGAAGGGCACTCAGTTCAAGGGACAGGCGTTCCCGCCCTTCATGCAGAAGATCATCGCCGCCGGAGGGCTGGTGAATTATATCAACGGAAATGCGGCTGAGGCGTAGGCCAGAGCCGGAACTATTGAGATAAACGGGTCGGAATCAATCCCCAGAAGCGAATTCCGGCCCGTTCCCTTTTATGTCTGTCAATATCAGGATTTCCGCCGGAAATGGCGGACTCATGTTCGTGCAAAGGCAATGACAGGAGCGGCGTTTTCCTGAAAGGGAAAGAGAGGTTAGGCATAAAAAATGAAAAAGGAGTTTCATCAGGGAAACAGAGAGCGGATGTACCGACAGATGAAAGAGCATTCCCTTCTGGTGCTGTTTTCCGGAACGGAGGTCTGTAAGACAAACGACGAGGCATATCCGTTTTATACGGATCGGGATTTCCTTTATCTGACAGGTCTGGACGGAAAAGAACTTGTCCTGGTCGCCCGGAAGGAAGAGGGGGAAAAGGTGTCTGAAAAAGTGTACATCCTGCCGCCTGATCCCATGAAGGAGCGCTGGACGGGAGCGCGCATCAGGCCGGAGGAGGCCGCAGAAATATCCGGGGTCAGCGAAGTCGGATTCTCGGCGGATTTTTCATCGGAATTTCATCGCCTGGCAGTTTCGGGAAATTATGAAAACCTGTATCTCGACCTGTATCGGGCGAGCCCGGAGGACAGGGACCGCCCGGCCCATCTGTTTTTGAAAAGGGCGGCGGGCGATTATCCGTTTCTGCGGATCGAGAACGCCAATCTGTTGATCCGTCGGCTGCGTACCATCAAGCAGCCCTGCGAGATCGCGGCGATGAAGGAGGCGGAAAAGATCACCCGGGAAGGCATCGTCGCCATGATGAAGGCTTCCCGTCCGGGTATGTATGAGTACCAGTATAAGGCGGTCTTCGATTATACGCTGGGGCAGTACGGTCCCCAGGGTCCGGCTTTCCCTTCCATCATCTCCGCAGGGAAAAACAATTTTTGTATCCATTACTATTCCTACAGGGGACAGGCGCAGGACGGGGATATGATCCTCAACGATGTGGGGGCCTGGCACGATAATCTAATGAACGATGTGTCCAGGGGCTGGCCCTGCAACGGAAGATTCAGCGAAAGGCAGCGGCTTCTGTATGAATGTGCGCTGCACACGTCGAACCATATGTTCAGCGTAATCAGACCCGGCATGCCCATGGCGGAGGTGGACCGGGAGGCCCGGCGCTACAATGCGCTCATGCTGCAGGAGGCCGGCGTTCTGAAGGATCCGAAGGAGATCGGGACCTATATGTGGCACGGCGGCGCCCATCATGTGGGGTATGACGTGCATGACGTGGTGGAAACGCCGGAGGTCATTGCGCCCGGGATGGTGTTCTGCGTGGATATCGGTATTTATCACGAGGCATGGGGGATCGGCTTCCGCCTGGAGGATAACTGTCTGGTGACGGAAAACGGATGTGAAAACCTTTCCGTTATCACGCCGCGGACAGTGGAGGAGATCGAGGATACGATGCGAAAGGGATATGGCATCTGACAGGGAGGGAGTGATGATTCTCCTTTACCGTCTGGTTGGCGTGGACCCGGCGATGTTCGGCGGCCTTCTGGCAATCGACATGGGCGGCTATCAGATGGCAAAGGAGCTGGCGGCGGACGCGCACACCAGACGAATGCATTTGCGTTTCAGAAGTGGACAGCGCGTTACAGGGAGATATTCGGCCTTTTTTGAAAAATCAGTTTTTTAATGCACTTATTATATTGAAAAGTTGTATAAAAATGAGTAAAATATGATTGAAAAGTTTTGCGGGGTGATTTTGCATGCTGAAAAGAAAAATTGAAAAGCTGATCGAGCGACATTTGCGTTCCGGCTCAGAACGCATTTTGCTGATCGACGGCGCACGTCAGGTCGGAAAAACGTATATCATCCGGCATGTCGGGAAGAAGCTGTTCCCCAATTTCATCGAGATCAATATGCTGGAGGATTCCATCGGCAGCAAGCTGTTCGCAAATACCACAACGGTGGAGGACTTTTATCTCCGCGTCAGCATGATCGAAGGCAATAAGATGGGCAGTGCGGAGGACACCCTGATCTTTCTGGATGAGATTCAGGCCTATCCCCAGCTTCTTACGATGCTGAAATTCCTTCGTGATGAAAACCGTTTTACCTATATTGCCAGCGGCTCCCTGCTCGGCGTGACGCTTTCAGAGACAACTTCCATCCCGATGGGCAGTATCCGCAGGGTCCGTATGTTTCCCCTGGACTTTGAAGAATTTCTATACGCCAACGGCATGAACGAGTTCGCCGTCGATGTCCTGAGAAAGAAGTTTGAGGCGCGGGAATCGCTGGACGTGGCGATGCACGGAAAGATGATGGATCTCTTCCGGCGCTATCTTTTGGTCGGTGGACTTCCGGCGGCGGTCAATGCGTACCTGGAAACAAAAAATATCCAGCCTGTACGCGGGATCCAGCAGGAGATTCACGACTACTATGCGGCGGATGCTTCAAAGTATGATGCGGAGCACAGGCTGAAGATCCGCCGGATCTATGATCAGATCCCGTCCAATCTGGAAAACAAAAAAAAGCGCGTGGTCGCACAGCGGATCGAGGGCAAAAAGGGCAGTACTTTTGCCAATTATGAAGATGAGTTTGAGTATCTGATCAGCGCGGGCATTGCATTGAACGTGCAGGCCATCTCCGCGCCAACGTTCCCGCTGCTCGAATCCTCCGGCAAGAACCTTTTGAAGCTGTACCTGAACGACGTGGGCATTCTCACGTCCATCCTGTACGGAAGCAATATTCGGGCGATCCTGGACGATGAGAGGAGCATTAACCTGGGCTCTGTATACGAAAGCGCAGTCGCCAGCGAACTGATCGCACACGGTTTTCCCCTCTATTATTACGATAACCGCAGCAGGGGCGAGGTCGATTACCTGATCGATGATTATGACAGCCTTTCCGCAGTCCCCATCGAAGTGAAATCCGGCAAGGACTATACCGTGCACAGCGCGCTGAATACCTTCGTAAAGAATGACGGTTATCATGTCAAAAAAGCCTTTGTCCTGTCCAATACGCGCGAGATCATGACAAACGGGAAGATCACATATCTGCCGATTTATGATGTGATGTTCTTCGGGGCAAAGGAGAGCTCGGGCGCGTACTTCTAAGCGAACAACTGGCTGTTACGGAAGCCAGGAATAACAAAGCAGCGGTATCCTGTGCATGAACTAATCCCGAAATATCTGTAATATTATGTTGACATTCGTATACAAATGTAATATAATTTTACAAAACTTTTTTTGAAGAGGTGCAAAAGTGTCTGGAAAACTTATTATTACACAAAAAAAATATAAAGGAGATACTTCTGTAGTATCTGCGCGGCTTCCGGCAGATATGATTAAAGAAATAGATAATCTGGCCGAGCATACGGGGAGAAACCGCAATGAAATTATTTCTTTGTGTATTGAATATGCTTTGGATAATTTAGGTACTGAAGCAGATATACATTGAGGGAGATATCATGATTATTACAAAAGCTTTAAGAGATGCGACTATCAGCACTTTTGCCGATCAATGGAAAGAAATCATAACTGCAGGTTATTTTGACGAGCATACGGTTGTTGTCCCGGGCATTTTGAAAACTAAAAATATGGGAAGGGGAGTTAATGATCCGGGATCAGAAGGCATTATTTCTAACGGGTCCAAAATTTATGTTCCAGAAAATACAGCCGCGTTCATTTTTGATCAATCCGCTATTGAAAATATTATTTTACTTCCAGGTGGATATGAATATCAAGAAGGTGACAAAAGCATATTCAATGGAGGTGGCTTAATTCATTCTGTCGCTGGACAGATAATCAAACGAATTGGATTTGGAGGAATCACTCCTAATAATAAAGAGATCGCATTTGTAAATTTACGTGAAATTAGGGGGATCAAATTTGGAACGAGGAGCCCTCAAATTTTTCATGATCCTGCGTATGGCGTTGATCTTGAAATATGTGCATACGGATCATTTTCTGTGAGAGTTGCAGATCCAGAGGTTTTTATCAGAAATTATGTGCCAGCGAAAAGGACCCGATATTCCTTTGATGAGCCGCAAGCCAAAGAGCAGATAGTCTCTGAATTTCTTCAGTCTTTTTCAGTGGCATTGACATCTATGTCAGGGAAGTGTCGGGTATCTCAGTTGATTTCGATGGAAAATGAATTTACATCTTCTATGGAGAAAGATACAGACAATGTTGGGACGTGGAGAAAACGTTTTGGATTTGAACTTGTAAAGGCATCTATCGAAAATATTGAATTGTCAGATGAATCGAAATCCCTGGTTCAAATGTACGCCTCAAAAAAGATGGAGATGGGCGCTTTTAACGATATTTCTCAAAAGGCATCCGATATTTATGCACAACAGAAAATTGCGCAGGGAATCCAGGACAAGGGGCTGGGAGATATGGGAGGAATGATTTTCGGAATAGATTTCATGCGAAATCTAACTCCTACTGCAGGGGTAAAGGAGAGAACGGTTGAGCAGCAGATAGACATTGTGAAAAAATTAAAAGAAGCATTTGATGCAGGAATATTAACGAAGGATGAATTTGAGGCAAAGAAAAAAGAGGTACTAAATCTCTGATTATGCGTCTGACCGCTTTTTGAGAGGTACAAAATATGGAATCGTCTACCTTAATATGTAAGAGATGTAAGGCACCATTAGAATACAGCGAGGAAAATCCTATCTTAAAGTGTCCTCATTGTGGCTGCACTGAGCTTATACTCAGCCCGGAGTATACGAACACCATTTCAAAAATCAACATATCGGTACACCGCAACGTATTCGCTCTCATAGTCAATGCAAAGGACTATGGGAGCGAAATCTGTTTACAGGACCAATCTAACGCCGATAAGGGAAAAAGGCGCGGCCGCAAAAAGAAAACGGTCTGAAGGAAATCCCGGATTCATGGGCTGCTTACGTGGCTCTGAATCACAAAAGGCAACCCGAAAAACGGACGGTCGCACAAAAGCGGCCGTTCTTTGCGTTAGAAGAAATACCGCACAGAAAAGCAAGGAGGGATACGAGATAAACAGCATTCTCAGCGATTTTTTTCACGGAAACCTGTACCCGGAGAGCCGAAAGATGGTCAGGGGCTCTGAGTTTGCCCGCATTACGGAGGAACTGGCCAAGACCGGGGATTCACTGGAGCAGAAACTCCCGCCCGAGCTTCTGCCGCTTCTGAAACAATTTACGGACGCGCAGACAGAACTTATTGCCCTCACGGCGGAAACATACTATATCGACGGCTTTAAGACCGGCGCCCGTATCATCATGGACGTCCAGGACGACACTTACAGGAACCTGGAACCAGTCAGCGCATAACAGACGGACACCCTGTTCTGCCGTCTGCCAAAAAAAGAAAATGGAGGAAATGAACATGTTAAACCACATCACCCTGATGGGCCGCCTGACCCGCGACCCCGAACTTCGCCTCTCCCCGTCCGGCCTGCCCGTCTGCAGCTTCTCCGTTGCCTGTGACCGCGATTACAGGACCGGCGGGGAAAAAATCACGGACTTCGTGAACATCGTCGCATGGCGCAACACAGCGGAATTTGTCAGCAAATATTTTACCAAAGGCCGCATGGCGGTCGTGGACGGACGGCTCCAGATCCGCGACTGGACAGACCGGGACGGCAACAAACGCCGCACCGCTGAGATCCTTGCCAACAGTGTCAACTTCGGCGACAGCAGGCCGCAGGGCCAGGAAGGGCGGCAGCCCGGCGCAGCGGCCGTAGGCAGCGAGGAATACGGCGATCTGCCGTTCTGATATCTGATAACAGAAGCAAAATGGCGGGGAGGCAAAACTTCCCGCTTTTTTTGCGCCCAAAAACCAAAAGGAGGACGAAGTTATGACAAATCGGATCATGCTGTGCGCTGAGGCCGGCGAGAATGCCGTCGGTATCCGCACGGTCAGCGCCCGCATGAAATCCCCCCACCGTTTCTATATCGGGTACGACGAGTTCGACCGGCTCCGGCGGGACGGCCGGGCCATCAGTTCGGACATCCATTCCTTTGTGACGCTCAGGCTGGATCAGGCCCGCGACCGCATCGTGTTCCTGTTCACCTGGCTGGCCAGACATGGCCTGGACCGCATGGAGGGCACGGAGCAGACCGTTACGCTGCGCTGGTCCGAGTTTGAGGGATTTCTCCAAAACTGCCGCCAGCCGGACGGTTCCCGGACATTCCGCGGCCTGTCGCTGGATACGGGAAAGGGCCGTCCGCGGCTTGTCTTTGCCGGTAACAGGCAAAACCTGAAAGCCGCTGTCGGCAGCCGGCGAATCCGGCATAAGTTGGGCAAGGCGCTGGACAGGAACTTTAACTGGCCCGATGCAGAGGAAATCCGTCTCTACAACGATTTCACGCCCTATTCCTTCTTTTTCCGGGAGTACCGGAACGGACGCCCCGGGCTGTGCGGAGGGCTGATTTTCCACAACCAGGAGGACATGGATAAGGCGTATTATGGCCTGCACACATGACCGGGAGGTGATAACCGCATGAAACTGACACTCACACTGCTGGGACGCGACAGCTGGTCCCGCCCCGTGTACAGAGGCAGCGGCGGCAGGCTCTACGTTGATACCGAACCCTGCGCCGACCGTGTACCGCGCATCTGTACCAAGTACCGGAACGATTTCGATGGGGAACCGGATGTACCCGTCAACGCAGAAATAGTTTTCGTGCCCGGCAGGGATACATGGTAAGAGGAAGCTGCATTATGAATTCATACAAAGAAATCCGCCGCCTGGGTGCTTCCGAACTGCGGGCGCTGTGCATCCGACAGGACTGGTATACGCGGGGCGATAACGACGAGTACGGACATTTGCTTCTGGACATGGCTGAACACATGCCGCACCTGGCCACCGGCGACATCATCGCCATCGCGGAGGACATCGCCGCGCACTCCGATCTCGCGGACGGCTGGACGGTTGAGGCCATCGCCTTTGAGTTCGCCCGTATCTGTACCGTGACCTTCCATCCGCTTACACAGGAGGACAATCCATGAGTACGGACATGAAAACCGCTGTCGCCGCCTTTCTGAACGACCAATATCGGTACGCAAAGCAGCCCGACGGCCTGTTCCGTATGGAAATCTATGCGGACTACCGGGACGAAATG